>NZ_CANMQQ010000006.1 GCF_947500045.1 uncultured Ruegeria sp.
GATGCCCACCGTCTCTCCGATGCGTCTCAACCGTCTCTCCGGCCCGTCTCCAGCACCTCACCAGCGCCGGTGAAGGGCGTTCTAGGCCTAACACAACAAACGCGCAAGCAGAAAATTCAAGAAATACGAGAAAAATCTCATTTCCCTCATATATTGTTATTTTTCAACATCTTACTATATGTCACAGGAGACAAATAACCTTCGCGGAGCACATAGACCACCAAAGCAAGGGGTTTGGAGACACTTGTTCACACGGTTACCCACAGACTCGGGCCTGGGTCAGGTGGAATCTGCCTGCCGCGCGCGCGCCAGAAGACTCGGAAGCCGCAGGCGCGTGGCGAGTAAACCCAAGATGATCGACAAATAGATCAGCGGTTCAATCTGAAAGCCTTTGGCCAGCATCACATAATGTAACGCGCCCAAAAGCGCTGCAGGATAGACCAGCTTATGAAGTTTGCGCCAGCGTGGGCCCCAGCGACGAACCGACCAGTTATTGGATGTTACCGCAAGCGGTAGCAGCAACAGGAATGCGGCCATACCAACTGTAATATAGGGTCGCTTGACGATATCTGCCCATATCTCGCTGGGTATCTGGACATCCAGCACCAACCATATCAACAGATGCAGCGCTACATATGAAAATGTCAGCACCCCAATTGCCCGGCGGAACTTCATCAGGTTGATACCGACAAAGCGCCGCAAAGGAGATACCGCCAGGCCCAGAATCAAAAGCTGCAGGGCCAGCTCACCAAATTCATGTTCTAGCGCCTCAATCGGTTCCACTCCGAGGCCGCCAGTTATGCCCAAATAAAATAGCCACGGCGCAGGCAAGGCACCCAGCGAATAAATAGCCCACACAGGAATGCGGCGTAGAATTTGGTTCAGCTGCTGCATGTCTTCAGTAGTTTTTGGTCAAATCCATGCCTTCGTAAATGCTGGTGACCTCCTTCTCGTAGCCGTTGAACATCAGCGTGGGTTCGCGTTTGGCAAACAGGCCGCCTCCGATCCGTCGTTCAGAAGCCTGTGACCAGCGAGGGTGATCAACGTTGGGGTTCACGTTGCTGTAGAAACCGTACTCTCGCGGACCCGCCATGTTCCAGCTGGTTGGCGGCTGCGTGTCAGTCAATGTGATGCGTACGATCGACTTGATGGACTTGAAACCATATTTCCACGGCACGACCAGACGCAAAGGCGCACCATTCTGGTTCGGGATCGCCTTGCCATAAATACCTGTGGCCATGATGGTAAGCGGATGCATTGCTTCATCTAATCGCAACCCCTCGCGGTAGGGCCAATCAAGCACCGGATATGCAACACCCGGCATCTCATCGGGGCGATAGGCCGTCTCAAAGGCCACATATTTCGCTTCGCCCTGAACCCCCGCCATATTGAGGAGATCAGCCAGCTCGAATCCGTTCCACGGAATCACCATCGACCATGCTTCAACACAGCGGAAACGATAGATACGTTCCTCGATCGTCATCTCAGAGAGGATATCGCTGAAATCATAGTCACCCGGCCGATCCACCAGCCCGTCTATCTTGACGCTCCAAGGCTCGGTTACCAACGTGCCCGCGTATTTTGCCGGGTCATCCTTGCGCGTGCCGAATTCGTAGTAGTTGTTGTAGGACGTGATTTCTTCCCAGGTATTCTGTTCAAGACCTTCCTGCGCACTTGCCGGCCGGGCCATTCCCGCAAGTCCGACACCCGCCAGACCGGCCATAACCTGCCGCCGATTCAGAAACGCCGCCTTAGGTGTAACGTCCGCCTGCGTCAGTTTGTTGGTCCAGCGATGCGCCATGTGGTTCTCCGTTAATCGTCAATCTCGGAACTGAGTTAATGTGCTGATAGCACAGAGCCAAGGAAACAGGCGTCACGATTGAGCGAACGGATTGTAACGTAAACCGAGCTTGCGTTGGCAAAGGACAAGCGTTCAACCGATTGTCAGGCCGACTACACGGTTTATTTCGCAACCCAGATTGACCGCTTGATAGGTCGGAAAAGGTAGCCGGGCCGAAATTTCGATATCGCGCCGAACCCAGTCCTGCGCCTCTAATTTCTTAAGTGAGGACGACAACGCGCGATCAGTGATCACCCGGAGGTCCGACCTAAGCCCTGAAAAGCGCCGAGGCTGGCGGGTCAACGCCAGAATAGGAACCGTCCAGCTACGGCGCAGTAGCTTCAATTCGGTATCATCCGGCACCATAGCCACGATTTCTGCCGCTACAGCTGCCGCCTGAACTCCGACTTTGGTCAAACGGAATTCAGGTCGCAGAGGGTGGCCGTGGCCCGGGTTCCGTTCAAGCAAGCCAAGGCTGACCAGATGCTCAAGACTTGCCGCAAATGCCGTCCGGCTTGCCCCCGTCGCGGCGAGCAATGGTGCCTGCCTGCCCGGAACCCCCTGGTGCAGCAGCGCAAGAATGTTCAGCGACCAGGCCCGAGAGGTAAGCTTGACAAGTAATTCAATGTCCATAAAGTATAGTTACTTTATTTTAGGACAAAAGGAAAGTTCCATGGCCCTCGTTTCCTTAGAAAACACCATCACTCTTGCCATTTCGGTCAAAGATCGCCACGCCAGCGCGCGCTGGTATACCGACAAGCTCGGGTTTGAATTGATCCATCACATCGACGAAGCTGGGTGGAGCGAGATGCTCACCAAAACCGAGGGCGTGACCCTTGGCTTAGGCGAACAGGCAAAGCCTGCACCGGGAAATACCGTCCCAGTCTTTGGTGTCTCTGACATTGCGAACGCACGCGGCGCGCTTGAGGGCGCTGGTGTTCGGTTCGATGGCCCGACTGAGACAGTCGAAGGGATGGTCAGCACCGCCACGTTTTACGACCTGGACGGCAATGCGCTGATGCTGGCACAAGATCTGACCGGACAGGCCTGACAGTTCAAAAGCCTATTTCACACGATCACAGAAGAGCCCCACCACTTTGGCGGGGCTCTTCTTTATTATGGCCTTAGTGCACGACCGCATCATCCGGACGTGGACGCTCGGATGTGCCCAGCCGATCCCCGATGATCAAACCTTCAGCACCGGCGGTTACCGGAATGGTCTCACCATCCTTGATCTCACCCGCCAGCAGCGCCTCGGCCAGCGGGTTCTGAAGCGCGCGTTGGATCACGCGTTTCAGCGGGCGGGCACCGAAGACCGGGTCGTATCCTTCGTTGGCCAGCCATTCCTTGGCGCCATCGTCCAGAACCAGCTCGATCTTGCGGGCGGCCAGACGTTTCTGCAAACGCGCCATCTGGATATCGACGATGCCATCCATGTCCTCGCGCTTGAGGCGGTCGAAGATGATCGTCTCGTCCAGACGGTTCAGGAACTCGGGCCGGAAATGCGCCCGGACCGCATCCATCACGTCGCGCCGCGCCTGCGCGCTGTCCGCGCCTTCGGGCAACTGGCTGAGCGCCTGAGACCCAAGGTTCGACGTCAGGATGATCAGCGTCTGCTTGAAGTCCACGGTGCGGCCCTGACCATCAGTCAGAACGCCATCGTCCAGAACCTGTAACAGCACGTTGAACACATCCGGGTGCGCCTTTTCGACCTCGTCGAACAGCACCACCTGATAGGGCCTGCGCCGCACGGCTTCGGTCAGCACACCACCTTCGTCATAGCCGACATAGCCCGGAGGGGCACCGATCAGACGGGCGACCGCGTGTTTCTCCATGAACTCGGACATGTCGATTCGCACCATCGCGTTGTCGTCGTCGAACAGGAAATTCGCCACGGCCTTGGTCAGTTCGGTCTTACCCACGCCGGTGGGCCCAAGGAACAGGAACGAACCCAGCGGGCGGCCTTCGTCATTCAGGCCCGCACGTGCACGGCGCACGGCGTTGGACACGGCGGTCACCGCTGCATCCTGACCAATGACGCGGGAATGCAGATCGTCTTCCATCCGCAGCAGTTTCTCACGCTCACCTTCCAGCATTTTTGAGGTCGGGATACCCGTCCAGCGCTCGACGACGCTGGCGATCTGTTCCGGGCGCACCGTTTCCTCGGCCATCATCTGGCTGCTTTCGGCATTTTCGGCCTCGGTCAGCTTTTTCTCAAGCTCAGGAATGACGCCATAGGACAGCTCACCCGCCTTGGCGAGGTTGCCTTCGCGTTTGGCGATCTCAAGATCAGCGCGCGCTTTGTCGAGTTGTTCTTTCAGATCGCGGGCACCCGCAAGCTTGTCGCGTTCGGCCTGCCACTGGGCTGTCATTTCGGCGGATTGCTCCTGCAGGTCGGCCAGATCCTTTTGCAAGGTTTCCAAACGATCTTTGGAGGCGGCGTCGTCCTCAAGCTTCAGCGCCTCTTCCTCGATCTGCATTTGCAGGATCTGACGATCCAACTGATCGAGCTCTTCGGGCTTGGAGTCCACTTCCATCCGCAGACGCGACGCTGCCTCATCGACCAGATCGATGGCTTTGTCGGGCAGGAACCGGTCGGTGATATAGCGATGCGACAGGGTCGCCGCCGACACCAGCGCCGAGTCTGAGATGCGCACACCGTGATGCAACTCGTACTTTTCTTTGATGCCGCGCAGGATGCTGATCGTGTCCTCTACGGTCGGCTCAGCCACGAGAACAGGCTGGAAACGGCGCGCAAGGGCCGCGTCTTTTTCGACGTATTTGCGATACTCATCCAGCGTGGTCGCACCGATACAATGCAACTCACCCCGGGCAAGCGCGGGCTTGATCAGGTTGGCGGCATCCATCGCACCGTCGGATTTACCGGCACCGACCAGCGTGTGCATCTCATCAATGAACAGGATGATTTCACCGGCGGCTTCGGTCACCTCGGTTAGAACGGCCTTGAGGCGTTCTTCGAATTCACCTCGGTATTTCGCACCAGCGATCAGCGCCCCCATGTCGAGCGCAAGCAGCTTCTTGTCCTTCAGGGATTCCGGCACGTCGCCGTTGATGATGCGCAGGGCCATGCCCTCGGCAATCGCGGTTTTACCCACGCCGGGTTCCCCGATCAGAACCGGGTTGTTCTTGGTGCGGCGAGACAGAACCTGCATCGAGCGGCGGATTTCTTCATCCCGCCCGATGATCGGATCGATCTTGCCCTCAGCCGCAGCCTCGGTCAGATCGCGCGCGTATTTCTTGAGCGCGTCATAGCCTTCTTCCGCTGACGCGGTGTCGGCGGTGCGACCCTTGCGAATGTCATTGATCGCTTCGTTCAGCTTCTGGGCGGATACAGCTCCGGCATCCAATGCGTCCTTGGCTTTGGATTTCACCATGCACAGCGCCATCAGCACGCGTTCGACCGGCACAAAGCTGTCGCCTGCTTTGGTCGCAATCTTGGTGGCCTCGTCCAGAACCTTGGCGGTCTGGCCGTCCATGTAAATCTGGCTCGCGTCACCACTAACTTTAGGGATTTTCCCCATCGCGGCGTCCAGTGCTTCAACCACGCGGTTTGGCGCGCCACCGGCACGTGTGATCAGATTGCTCGCCAGCCCCTGATCGTCATCCATCAATGCTTTGAGTATATGTGTGGGCTCCAACCTCTGGTGCCCCTCGCGCAGAGCAATTGTCTGTGCCGCCTGCACGAAACCCCGTGCCCGCTCGGTGAACTTGTTCAAGTCCATTGCATTCTCCTTTTCTTAAGCGCCCTATTGTGACGCGCCCGCTTGGCGGCACACGTCGGTTTGGGCCTCACATTCAATTTGGGTAATATTCGTTCATATTCAAGTCTGCGGTGTACAAAATCACGGACATATTCATCCCTTGAATTATCGTGAGAAATTGCCACAAACCAATGATACCGAAACTGTTTTCAGGTCCTACCCAGCGATGATCGCACTACAAGACTTACACACCTGCGTCACCGACCAGTGGTCACCCACGATCGGCGACCCAAGCCCGATGGGATGGGCCACCGTTGCCGCCTACGGGGCCACGGCCATATTGTGTTTCAGGTCAGCGCACGTACCTGAAAGCCGTGTAGTAAAGCTGTTCTGGTTGGCGTTGGCGCTGCTGTTGTTGGCGTTGATGATCAATAAGCAATTGGACCTACAATCGGCGCTGACCGCGACCGCCCGCTGTTTGTCGCAAATGCAAGGCTGGTACGAAGATCGTCGATCCGTGCAAATCGGCTTCATCCTTGTCGTGGCGTTCAGTGGCATTTGGATCGCACTTGTCAGCTTTTGGCTGCTGCGCAAACATCTGAGGCACATCGGAATGGCCTTGTTCGGTTTCGTCCTCCTGATCTGTTTCGTACTTATTCGTGCCGCCGGCTTTCACAGATTCGACGCGATGCTCAATGCGGAATTCCTGTTCATCCGCGTCAATTGGCTGCTGGAATTGACGGGCATCGCCCTGATCGCACTCAATGCGATTTTCGCATCACGACATCATCAGCCACGCGGAATGGAATAAACCGAATAGCCCCCGGTTTCCGCCACCTTTCGGGCATCATACATCTCGATCAGAGATTGCTCAGCGCCGCCACCTGTTGGACAAGACACGAGATCTGCGGTGTGATCCAAGAAATCGATGGTAAAAGCGGTTTCTCCGGTCAGTTGGCAATCATCATCCGTTGATCGGTACCCCCCCACCAGCCGAAGATCATCATTGGTGGGTTCCGGTGCCGCTCCGGATGCGGGTGGGTTGCTTTGTGAGGCATCCTCGCACCCGACCAGCACCAGCGCTGCTCCAATCGCCATAATCTTTTTCATCGTCCTGTCCCTTGTTTTGAATTGCTGCAGCTTAACACAACAGTGAAATGGATGCGTGAACTGCATCACTTGGGCATCTCACATGGACAGCCCCCCCTGAACCGGTTAGGACGCAGACGTTTGCCAAAACAAAGGAGCGCCCTATGTCCGATGACCGCCTGATCGTTGCCCTTGATGTTCCCAACGCCCTGCAGGGGCTGGCCATGGCCGAAGAGTTGGGGGAAGCAGTGTCGTTCTACAAGATCGGGCTGGGCATGTTGACTGGCGGCGGCTTGGCATTGGCGAATGAGCTGAAGCAGGAACACGGCAAGCGCATTTTTCTGGACATGAAGCTGTTCGATATCGGCAATACGGTTGAGAACGCCGTGCGCGGGCTGGCGCAGTTCGATCTGGATTTCCTGACCGTGCATGGCGATCCGCACGTTGTACGGGCTGCCAAAGAAGGCACTGCTGGTAAGGGCCTTAAAATTCTGGCGGTGACCATCCTGACATCATTGAACCGAGATGATCTGGATGCCAGCTTGCTGAAGGAAGGTGACATTCAGGAGCTCGTGGTTGAACGCGCAGCCATCGCACTAGAAGCCGGGGCCGACGGCGTCATCGCCAGCCCGCAAGAGGCTGCACTGATCCGCTCCTTGCCTCAGGCCGAAGGTAAATTGATTGTCACCCCGGGCGTGCGCCCAACCGGATCTGCACTGGGCGACCAGAAGCGAGTCGCCACGCCTGCCAGCGCGATCGCAGACGGTGCTGATCATATTGTTGTCGGCCGTCCGATCTATCAAGCGGACAATCCAAGAGCGGCCGCAGAGGCGGTATTGAACGAGTTAATTTCTTTGACACGACGTTAGCCGCTTGCCCGGAATCATCCTGATACGGCAACAGGAACGGCCCGCAACCGGTTGACCTTAGGTCAATTTTTGGCGCACCCGTGCCAAATCGCCCCTGTGCCCGAAAACACACATGAAAAACATCAGTTTCCGCACACTCGGCTTGTGGCTATCGAAATGGGCTGATTTGCGCGATTCTGTATCCAAGACACTCCCCAACGGGCCATCTCTTCCTGAGGCCCGTTTCCTCCCCCCGCATGTGCGGGGGGCTTTCTTTTTTGAGCAACTATTGCATCATGCAATTTCTGTCTCGGAAAGATAGTCCTTCAGGCGAGCCACAAAATTGGGAATGGCAAGCGGGTTGGCCAGGTAATCTCGGGGATGCATCAAACACCACCCCTGCCCCTCATCACCAAAGCGGATCAGTTGAACATCCTGTGCCGGACGCTGTGCAACAAAGAACCAGCTTTGGTCATACTGACGTGACCATACAAGATCGGTTTTAGACAGGTTCAACCCCACTTCCTCGACCGTTTCGCGCAACGCACAGTCAATCGGGGTCTCGCCCTTCTCTCGGCCTCCTCCGGGGAAGTCGAAATGCCCTGGAAACGGGATATCGACCTTTTCGTCGCGTAGTATTACAAGCAGCTCGTCCCCCAGAAACAAGGCAGTCTTGGCTCCGGTGAAATCCATTGGTCCCCTTTTTATTCCGGCCCATCCGGGATAGATTCTAACGGATACGGAGGCTTCGCCAAGTCGCATCTTGCCCGAAAGAACCTGTAATGCCTGCCATCTGTCGCGACTGCCTGAAACAAGTAAAGCGTAACAAGCGCTGCACATATTGCGGCAGTCCGCGTGTGAAATCACACGCGGAGCTGTTTGAATTGACCATCGCCCACATGGATTGCGATGCTTTCTACGCCTCGGTGGAAAAGCGCGACAATCCTCAACTGGCGGACAAACCGGTGATTATCGGAGGCGGAAAACGCGGTGTCGTATCAACCGCCTGTTACGTCGCCCGCATTCGCGGTGTGCGTTCGGCGATGCCGATGTTCAAGGCGCTTCAGCTATGCCCGGAGGCAGTTGTGATCAAGCCGCGCATGTCGGTCTATGCCAGCGTGTCGCGTGAAATTCGGGCTATGATGGACGAACTGACGCCAGATGTAGAACCCTTGTCGCTAGACGAGGCCTTCATGGACCTGTCAGGCACGGAACGGCTGCATGGTGCCCCGCCTGCAATAATGCTCGCGCGGCTGATCAAGCGAATGAAGGATGAATTGGGCCTGACAGGCTCGATCGGGCTGAGCCATAATAAGTTTCTGGCCAAAGTGGCTTCTGATCTCGACAAACCGCGTGGATTTTCGGTGATTGGCAAAGCCGAGACCGCAGAGTTTCTGCATGATCAACCCGTGAGGCTGATCTGGGGGATCGGCCCGGCGGCTCAAGACTCGCTGGATCGCGCGGGGATTCGCACCTTTTCCGACCTCTTGCGCTGGGATCAGGAGGCGCTGACAGCGCGGTTCGGATCAATGGGCTACCGTTTGTGGCATCTGGCCCGAGGACAGGATAAACGGCGCGTGTCGGCCAACGCACCGATGAAGTCGATCAGCAACGAAACCACATTCTTCGAAGATACCGCCAGCATCGACATTCTGGACGGGCACATCTGGCGCATGTCCGAAAAGGTGGCCGATCGCGCCAAGGCCAGGGGGTTGGCAGGTCGGGTTGTGACACTGAAACTGAAACAGGCCAATCACAAGATCATCACCCGGCGCGTGTCTTTGCACGACGCGACGCAAATCGCAGACAGAATCTATCGCACCGCACGCGGTCTGTTTGATCAGGTCGGGGACCAGGGTCCGTATCGCCTGCTCGGGTGCGGGCTGTCCGATCTGTGCGCAGAAGATCAGGCCGATATATCAGGCGACCTGCTGGACCCCGGTGCCACGCGCCGTTCACAGGCCGAGCGGGCCACAGATGATATCCGCCGCCGCTTTGGCGCTGATGCAATCGTGAAAGGACGGGCGTTGCGCTAGGGCTATTCGGCGGCCAGCGACACCGGCTCGGACCCGACGGCAGTAATCTTGGCGGTAACCTGCCGCAAGACGTCCCGAAATGCCTCAAAATTCCCGTTCGGCTGGATCGTATCCTCATCCATATAGAGGGACCGATCGATCTCAATCTGGATCGCGTGTTGATGTCGGGTGGGCCGGCCATAGGTCTGGGCGACATAGGCCCCGGCGAAAGGCGCATTGCGGGCCACGTTCAAACCCGCATCTGTAAAGGCCGCTTCGACCTGATCGACGATCACGCCTGAAGCAGCGGCACCGAAACGGTCACCCAGAACAATTTCAGGGCGCGTAGTGCCGGACCCTCCGGCCATCGCGACCGCCTCGTGCGGCATCGAGTGGCAGTCGATCAGGATCGCCTGCCCAAACATCTCGTGCGATTCGGTCAGCAGGGATTTCAGCCGCTGGTGATAAGGCCGCCAATAGGTGTCGATCCGCAAACGCGCCTCGTCCATCGTCAGCTTTCCATTGTAGATCGCGCGCCCATTGGCGACGACACGGGGAATCACGCCCAGCCCCGAAACGACACGCGGATTGTGACCGTGACGGCGCGCGCCCTGAATCAAAGCCGGGTCCAGTTCATCCGAACTGCGATTGAGATCCAGATAGGCGCGCGGCATGGCCGCAGCAAGCAATGGCGCCCCAAATTCCGGGGCCGCATCGAAAAGCTGATCGACATAGGCATCTTCGGACGACCGAATCATCTTGCGGTTCAGCACGGACCGCTTCAACAGGGACGCCGGATAGGTTCGGCCACTGTGCGGCGAGGCAAATACCACGCAGGACGTGCGGTCTGCGGGCATATCCAGAACATAGGCTGTATTGGGTCCGGCGTTGGGCATGGTTTCTCCGTTGTTCGCATTGAACATAGACTGGAAAATAGTTCTGCCAAACCCCTTGATCCCCCCAACGACTCCTTTTATAGACCCCGCTACCGGCGCGGGGTTCCGCGCCCCATTTCGTTATGGGGTATAGGCCACGCGACGGTTTCATGGGCGGTTAGCTCAGCGGTAGAGCACTTCGTTGACATCGAAGGGGTCACAAGTTCGATCCTTGTACCGCCCACCATGATTTCACTGTTCCGGTCTTCCGGGGCACCCGATTAACCCAGGCGCTGGCCACGTCCTTGATGAAGGCGCCGCAAACAGGAGACAGACCCATGAAGGTCAAGAACTCGCTCCGCTCGCTCAAGAACCGGCACCGCGATTGCCGGGTTGTGCGTCGCAAAGGCCGCGTCTACGTGATCAACAAGACGCAGCGTCGGTTCAAAGCTCGCCAGGGCTAAGAACTGAACATAGCTGATAAAAAAAGCCGCGCCCTTTGGGTGCGGTTTTTTTGTTGTCCGATTGTACAGTTTTTGCCTGTGCTTACCTTTGCGCAGGGCTGAGAAAGTCTGATTTTGATAATTCGCGTTGTGATAGAACGTTCTCGTGTTAACGTTCTCCGGATTTTCGATGACGGGAGGTCAACTTGGCCAACGGCGATCAGAACACGTTACTCGGTACAACTCTGACAGATATGGTTGCGGATATCGGCAAAAGCGTTGCCCAGGCCGCCGAGCAGCTTAGCATGGATCAGCTGAAAGCACTGAAGAACTACCCCCAGGAACTGCGCGATCTGGGCATCCCTCCGGTCTTTTACCACATGCAGGATGTCGACGTGGAACTGAAGGTCGTCATGGAGATGAGCAGTTCCACCGAAGAAGGTCAACGCAGCAGGATTGCCACCTTTATTTTTGGCCCAAAACTGACGCAGACAGACACGCTCGATTCCAAAAGTGCGTCCACGATGAGGATGCGTTTTGCGCCGGGGCCGGTAGATGAAAGCAGATCTTTGGATGGCAATGATGGCAACTAAGAAAGTCAAAGCCGCCAAAAGAGCGCCGATAGATGTGCGCGTCACCGAGATGCCCGAGGCATTCACCACCCTGATTCAGTCGCTTGAAAACCGCATGACGGCAATGGAGGCACGCGAAGTCGCGCTGCTGGAAACGATCAACGACCTGCGAGAGCGGATCGACGATCTGGAAGAAGGCGGCGGCGGCATGTTGATGGGCGCGGGTAACCCTGTGATGAACCCGATGGCCGAGGGCCGCGCGACAATGGAACCGGACGATCCTGACACACAGGTCGTCAACGCGCAGGAATTCTCGCAAGCCTTGGGTGAACAGATCCTCGCCGGGTCCGATGGCAACAGTGATTTCACCATCGACAATGTCAAGGTCGAAGCGGTTGTCGGGTTGGGCCAGGACGGCACCAAAGCCCAGATCGCGACAAATGCCCGAAAACAGGCGATCAGCCAGAACGCATCCAAGGTCACTTTCTCCGTCAGGAGGCGGACCGCCACGCAAATTATTGAGAAAGACTGAATTAACAGAGGAGTTTGGAAATGAGTATTGGGCAGGAACTGCTAAACGTCCCGTTTGCGGAAATGGTGCAAAAGCTTGCGCTTTCCGTTGCCGAGTCGCAGACCGAGTTGGATCGGCATTCCACAGATGTTGCCAAATACATGGCGGATCAAAAGATCCAGCTTCCGGACCTGTCCAATCCCGAGGGCCCACCAAAGGAATTCAGTCTGGTCTCCATGGGCTTTCTGCCTGCATTCTATGCGGTGCAGGAGGCCGAGATTGAGGTCAAAATGGCGATCTCAATGACCAAACAAAAAGAAACAGCGGGCAGCGCTTCGGTCAAAGGAGGTTGGGGCCCGGTCGCGGCGCAGGTCAATGCCAGCTATTCTTCGCGCTATGCGTACAGCCAGGAAGGTGCAAGCAGGCTGACCATCAAACTGGCCCCGGCTGATCCTCCGGTCTTGCTGCAGAAATACATGGAAGCTGTCACACAGGTCATGCTGACCAAAGAACCGGTGTTGACCGACGACCCAGACCCTGAGCCGGCCCCCACACCTGTCCCGGACCCGTCTCCAACTGACACTGGAAAAAAACTGCGAAAGCGCTGAGCAGCATCTCTCAACCCTTCAGTTCTTAAGTCAACACGACCAGGTCAGTTAGTGACGGCGTGGTCGGGGTCGGCGACATGTTGGCGACAATTTGACCTACTAATTTTGTCGGAATTCCTTGCATCCCTCCGAGAATCGTTTAATTGACCATTTCAGTCGGGTTATTGCCCGCACCGATTTTCAATGTTGGGACACATGATGCTGAAATCTTCTACCTGCGTTGCCGCCGCCCTGACGGCTTTGATCGCGACCTCTGCCGCTGCCGAGGGTGAACTGAACCTCTATTCTTCGCGCCACTATGACACAGATGAGCGCCTGTATTCTGATTTCGAAGACGCCACCGGCATCTCCATCAACCGCATCGAAGGCAAAGCCGACGAGTTGATTGCCCGGATGGAAGCCGAAGGCGCGAACTCGCCCGCGGATATCTTGCTGACCGTTGATACCTCACGTCTGGCTCGCGCCAAAAACGCGGGTATCCTGCAAACGGTCGAAAGCGCGGTTCTGGAAGAACGTATCCCAGCCAACCTGCAGGACGAAGACAACCAGTGGTATGGCTTTTCACAGCGCGCACGGATCATCTTCTTTGACAAGGCCGATGTGACCAATCCGCCCGCATCTTATCTGGATCTGGCCAAGCCAGAGTATAAAGGTCTGGTCTGCATCCGTTCGTCCAGCAACACCTATAACCAGACCCTGCTGGCCTCGATCATCACCAACCACGGCGCGGAAACCGCCAAGACCTGGGCTGAAGGCATGGTCGCCAACATGGCGCGTGAACCGCAAGGCGGCGACACCGACCAACTGCGCGGCATCGTGTCGGGTGAGTGCGAGATCGCTGTTTCGAACTCTTACTACTTTGCCCGCGCCATGCGCAAAGACGTCAAAGGCCTGAGTGCAGAAATCGACATGATCGGTGTGCAGTTCCCAGCTCAGGACGCTGAAGGCGCGCACATGAACCTTTCAGGCGCTGGTGTCGCGGCCAACGCGCCAAACAAAGAGAACGCCATCAAGTTCCTTGAGTATCTCGCGAGCGATCAGGCGCAGGTCTATTTCTCGAACGGGAACGATGAATTCCCTGCTGTCGAGGGTGTAGCGCTGGCCGAAAACGTGGCAGCCTTAGGTGAGTTCAAAGCAGACGCGGTGAACCTGTCAGAGGTCGCCAAGAACATCCCCGAAGCGCAGAAGGTCTTTAACGAGGTTGGCTGGAAATAAGTCAGTCAAAAATCTGAGCAGCGAAGGGACGTAGATTTATCTGCGTCCTTTTTTTTTGCACATTTATTATTTTAGATAAATAATCTCATATACGAAACTGATTCTCATATGTGGCCTATGTTCGATACCCTTTCAAACCGCCTCGCCAAACGTCTGAACGAACTGCGTCAGGGACGCAGCTGGTCGCTGGAACAGCTGGCTGACCAAAGTGGCATTAGCCGCGCCACGCTGTCGCGCATGGAAAACGGTGATGTCAGCCCAACCGCTGAAACTCTGGGCCGCCTATGCGCAGCCTACAGTTTGCCCATGTCGCGCCTGTTGATGATGGTCGAAGAGAGCTTCGATCCCAAGGTTCCGTTCGAAAAGCAGCCCGAATGGCACGATCCCGAAAACGGATTTACGCGCCGGTCGGTCTCTCCTCCGGCCACGGGGCTCAGCGGAGAAGTGATGGAAGGTCATTTGCCGCCCGGAACAACCATCACCTATGATACCCCGCCCAAACCCGGGCAAGAACATCATTTGATCGTCTTGGACGGTGGGCTGACACTGACGGTGGACGGGACAGATCACGCACTAAGCGGCGGCGACTGCCTGCGCTATCACTTATCAGGGCCCACTCGGTTCGAGACGGGGCCAAAACGCGGCGCGCGCTACCTGCTGGTGCTTATATGATCACACGTCTGTCCGAGAATTACTTCGATGACGCGCTGGAGGATCTTACCGATATTATGCACGGCTGCGTCCACACTGGTGCCAGTATCGGTTTCATCCTTCCCTTTTCACGTGACGACGCCCGCGCATATTGGCGAGATCAGGTGCGACCCGGGCTGCACGAGGGAACTCTGGATTTGTTCGTTGTATATGGCGAGGGGCGCATTCAGGGTACGGTTCAGCTAATTCCGGCTGCGATGCCAAACCAACAGCATCGCGCTGATGTCGCCAAGTTGTTGATCCACCCCAAGGCACGCCGTCGCGGGCTGGGCCGCGCCCTGATGTCCGCACTCGAAGCGCGGGCATTAGATTTGGGGAAAACCCTACTGGTTCTTGATACCCGGAGCACTGACCCGTCGCGCATTCTGTACCAGTCGATAGGATTCAAAATAGCAGGCGAAGTCCCAAACTTTTGCCGCAATCCGTTCGAGGACCGGTTGGAGCCCACAACCTATATGTTCAGAGATTTGAGTTAACCACCGGTCGCGCAGACATTGGTTCTTAGTTCCCAAAGTATACCAGATTCGGCATTCCAAATTCACACTGCTTGCAAACAGTGCGGAATCCCTGCCAGCACGCGCGGTGCTGCAATGGCGCGGCCCTCTGTTCGGTGCGATGCAATCCTGCGCGCAGTGCCATCACGACATTGAAGTTGGTATCCGCGACAGGCTTATTTGATGTGGAACCGGGGTCAGCGCGACCCCGGCAGACACCGGCGCTATCGTTGTCACATTTCTCGGTGGCAGTTGCGGCGTACAGGTTTAGGCGTCGATATCCATCGCCAGCGCATGGATTCGCGGCACGATGTCACCCAATGCAGCATGAACAGCGCGATGCCGCGCTATTCGGGACTGCCCTTCGAAAGCTGTTGCCCGTATACGGACATTGAAATGGCTCTCTCCACCTTCGCGGTATCCGGCATGCCCCCGATGGCTTTCACTGTCATCGACCACTTCCAGCTCGCGGGGATCAAATGCCGATTGCAGGCAGTTACGGATTTCGTCGGTTATGTTCACTTTTATGCTGATCGGCAAATAAATTGCCGCCCCCCTCTTCTACTTTTCGCTACTTAGATTAAACTGCTGCCTCCGAGTCGAAAAGATGCGTTCGTGAGGTTCAGCAGATGGTAAAGTCAGACCCCTTCGGATTCGATATGTCCGTGTCCAGCGCCAAGCGGAAGAAGCCGCGTGGGCGCCGGGGCATGTCGGGTGCATCCGAGACCTCGGTGCGCATCTGCGACCATGAGGGTTGCGAAGAGGCAGGTAAGTTCCGCGCACCCAAAGCGCCGGATGTGCTGGATGATTTCTTCTGGTTCTGTCAACAGCATGTACGCGAATATAACCAGAAATGGAACTTCTTCGACGGCACCACCGAGGCCGAGTTGAACGCGCAACGCTCCAAGGACAAGGTCTGGGAGCGTGAGACAAAACCCATGGGCGATCCCGAGGCCCGCGCCTGGGCCCGTCTGGGCATTGAAGACCCCCATCAGGTTCTGGGTGAGAACGCCACCAAAAACCCCGGCCGCGCCAATTCTGGTGGACGCCGCCTGCCCCCCACCGAACGTCGCGCGATCGAAATTCTTGAGGCGCAGGACAGCTGGTCCAAGGCCGAGATTCGCAAGGCCTATAAGAAGCTGATCAAGGTGCTGCACCCGGATATGAATGGCGGTGATCGGTCCCAGGAAGAGCAACTGCAAGAGGTCGTCTGGGCCTGGGATCAGATCAAGGACAGCCGAAGCTTCAAGTAAGTTCCAATTTGCTTACTATTCATACAAGTCGCTGGGCTTCCCAGACCTGAAAGTAGTGATCATGACCTGCCGTTCTGAAGCAACTGGTCTGACCTGAAACAGCAATGCCAGTAGATTGTGCCCGATACGAAGAACTCGGGCCGTGCTCGCTCTGATTTTGCTGGGCATATAAAGGGCGTAGGAACCAGTCTCACAGGGCCGAATGTGGTTCAACGCAATCAGAAATCAAACCCGGTTTGAACAGGGGGTGTATAGGGCTCGATCAAAGACTCTCCGTCCGCCCCGCGCTTGATCGGCTTTACCGTATGGTAATCGAAGCGCCCCTCATAACCCGTCCCCATTGTCTGCTGGGCATCCTGAACGGTCGTAACCCCTGACAGCCAGTTTTCGATTTCGTCCGGAGTCAGAATAACAGGCATGCGGTTATGGATATGAGCGATCTGTGGGCTTGGTTTGCGCGTCAGGATCGTACAGGAGTGATTGCCGTCATGGGTGCGATAAAACCCGGCAAAAAACATCGCCGGAGCATTGTGCTTGACCGAGATATAGACCGGGCAATCATGACCCTGATCTTTGGGCCATTCATAATATCCAACCGCAGGAACAAGGCAACGACCGCGGTCCCAATACTCCTGCCAGAACCCGACATTTTCAATCTTGGAATTGATCACGGGTTTCGTGCTGCGCGGATCTTGGAGTTGCCAACGCGCAGTGGTGAGCTCGGCGGCCTCACCATCCCAGCGGACCATGCCCACGCGGTTGGTGGGTGAGATGTTGTAGCCGCTCGACGGCAACGACTCCGGCAGATGGGGCGAGACTTTTCCGTAGAGAAAATGTTCGAGGATCGCCAACATCTCGCGCTGTGTCAGGTGACCGGCTGCAAACTTACCACACATGGGGGGATGGTATGGGGCACTGAGGATCAGGGCAAGTGTGCGGCCTGCATCCCCTGCAACTTATAGGTCCCGGATCCAGAACTGCAGTTGTTTCAGGCTTTCAGCTTCCTGTCCCACATCCTTCCAGGAGAACTGCGCGACGGCCCCGGGCAGAGGCGCATAACCTCGTGCGTGCCAAAACGCATCCAGCGGGCGGTAATCGTCGGGGCGCATCGGATGATCGGTTGGACGCTGAACGCTACAGAAGGCGCATTTGGTAAAGCCCAGTTTACGGGCATGTGCCTCACGGTGGTCGAAGAACCTGTGGCCCGCCCCCTGCCCGCGGTACTGCGGCAGCAGGACGGATTCAGCGCAGTAGAATATGTCGGAAAGCTCCAAGCCCGCTCCTTCGAAGGCCGCGGCAAAATCGTCGGCATGATCGATCAAGGGGGCGCCGGTTGAGGCGCCGACCAGCCTGTCGCCATCAAAGGCGCCGACGACGATGGCCTTGCCGCTGTCGCGATAGGTTTGCAGGTATGCCCGTTCGTAATCCAGATCGCCATCGTAGAGATAGGGCCAGACGCGAAACACTTCGATCCGCAGGCGCGCCACATCGTCCAAAGCAGCCCCAAGCGCCGCTCCGGTCAGGGGGCGGACATCTGTGATCTCAGCCATTCGAGACCTGTTTGGTCCAATCGGCAAGGTTGTAGAATGTGGTCACGCGGGTGATCTTGCCGTCCTTGAGATCGAAGAATGAACCAGCAGGCAGGCGATAAGTCTGGCCGTGGGCTTGCGGAAGGCCCTCGTCGGTTTCCAGATAGGTACCGTTGACGATAAACTCAGCCGCGGCGCGGGTACCGCCTTCGGCCTCGAAGATCACGATATCGGTTAGAATCTCACGGTAACACCGGTTCATGTGGGTGCAGAAGGCGGCGAATTTCTCTTTGCCTACGCGGATCTGGCCTTCGTTTACGTGATGGGCCACGTCGTCGGACAGGCAGGCCAGCATGCCATCCACATCGCCAGCGTTGAAGGCATCGAAATAAGTTTTCACGGTCGGGTTCATGGTCACTCCCTCGGTTCACCCCAGCGGTCTTTCAGATGCGAGATGATCTGATCGCGGGTTTGTCGGTAGTGACGTAGCTTTTCCTCGCGGGTCTCGCCTAATCCGGTAGGGTCCATAATTGGCCAATAATCGACATCAAGGTGAAAAAACCGCGTCAGTTCCAGCGCCTTTCTTTGACTGGCAGGTGACAGGGCTACGATCAGGTCGAAAGAACTTAGGTCATCGCCCCATTCTTGCATCTCGTCAAACGAACGCGAGCGGTGGCGGGACAGTTCGACGTTGATTTCCTGACAGGCGGCGATGCAGAAACCATCAATCTCAAGATCATTATGCACACCGGCAGACTGCACGTAGGTACCAGTGCCATAGAATTTCTTCATGATGCCTTCGGCCATTGGGGACCGAACCGAGTTGTGGTCGCAACAGAACAGGATGGACTGCGGCAGAGGCTTCACCCGTCAGCCTCCGAAATGCAGCACGCAAATCAGCGTGAACAGGCGGCGCGCGGTGTCAGTATCAATCTCGGCCTTACCCTCCAGCCGTTCCTGCAACACGCGGCTGCCTTCGTTGTGAATGCCGCGCCGCGCCATGTCGATGGTTTCGATTTGGCTGGGCGGCAGGTTTTTCACCGCGTTGAAATAGCTCTCGCAAATCTGGAAGTAGTCTTTGACAACCTGCCTGAAGGGACCAAGCGACAAGTGAAATTCCGCCGCTTTCTCGCTGGCTTCAGTTTCGATATCAAAAACTAGCCGCTTCTCACGGATCGACAACTGCACATGGTACGGACCATCCAAGGTGGCCCGATCGTCACGCACAGGCAGCGTGAACGAATTTTCCTCGAGCAGATCATAGATGGCGACCTTGCGCTCCTGCTCGATCTCTGGGGTCGGCGGGGGCAGGTTTCGGTCGTCCAGTTCGATATGCGAGATACGGGTCATCTTAATGGTCACATTCCTTCACGTCTGCACAGACCTATAACAACAGATTTCAATGGGCAACGCACAGAAATGCCATATGCAGCTGGCCTTTGTGTCGCATCAGCCGTTCAACCGCTTCAAACGCGCCGTGACGGACAATCCATGCGCTTCAAGGCTTTCGGATTGCGCAAGCATTTCCGCGGCAGGGCCAATGGCGCGCAGAGCTTCGGGTGACATCTGGCTAAGCGTTGTGCGTTTGAGAAAGTCCATCACGCTGAGGCCTGATGAGAACCTGGCCGAACGCGCGGTGGGCAGCACGTGGTTGGGGCCACCGACATAATCGCCGATGGCTTCGGGCGTGTATTGACCAAGGAAGATGGCACCCGCGTGGATGGTTTTCTGGCTGAGCCCCATCGGATCAGCAACGCAAAGTTCGAGATGTTCAGGGGCGATGCGGTTCGACAGGGCGGCGGCTTCGTCCAGATTGCGCACGACAATCACCGCGCCGAAGTCGCGCCAGCTGGTTCCGGCAATCGCGCGGCGTTCGAGTGTCTCAAGGCGCTTATCTACGGCTTGCGTAACCAACTGGCCAAATTCAGCATCATCAGTGATCAAAATCGACTGCGCGCTTTCGTCATGCTCGGCCTGGCTGAGTAGGTCTAATGCGATCCAGTCCGGTTCATTGTCCTTGTCAGCAATCACCAGAATCTCTGAAGGACCTGCAATCATGTCAATACCGACCTTGCCAAAGACGCGACGTTTAGCGGCGGCGACGAATGCATTGCCCGGCCCGGTGATCTTGTCGACCGGTGCGATTGTCTTAGTTCCATAGGCCAGCGCGGCGATGGCCTGTGCGCCGCCAACGCGGTAGACCTCATCCACTCCAGAGAGCCACGCTGCCAACAGGACCAGCGGGTTCACCTCACCCTCCGGTGTCGGTACGGCGATGGCCAACCGTTCCACTCCGGCCACCTTGGCCGGGATCGCGTTCATCAGTACCGAAGACGGGTAAGAGGCCAAGCCGCCCGGTACATAAAGCCCTGCAGCCGAGACCGCCGACCAGCGCCAGCCCAATGTGGCCCCGGCCTCATCGGTCCACTGATGATCATTGGGCATCTGCTTTTCGTGATAGGCGCGGATGCGCGCGGCCGCCAGTTCCAGCGCAGCGCGATCGTCGGGCGTAACCCGCGCGACGGCCTCGGCGATTTCTTCGGCAGTGAAAGCCATGGTCTCGGGCGTCAACTCCAGCCGGTCGAACTTGGCGGTCAGCTCAATCACCGCCGCATCGCCACGGGTGCGCACATCGTCGATGATCTGCACCACGACCGCATCCACATCTGGGCTGTCTTCGCGCTTGGCGGACAGCAGCGTCTGAAACGCAGGTTCGAAATCAGCGGAGGTCGTGTCGAGGAAAACGGGCATATAAGGGACTCCGGAAGCGTTGCAACGGGTCTTATCGCCGGGGCCCGTCAGTCTCAACCCTTAGCCCAAGAGGTGCAGCGATTTGCGCATCGGGAATTGCGGGATGCCATGCCATTCGGTTGGATCACCATCATCCAGCCAGCCCTGAGCGGAATAGAAACCATGTGCGGTTCTGGTCGCTAGCAAATAGGCTTCGGGACATTCTAGCCTGCGCAATTCATCCTCTAACCGGCACAACAGGGCAGAACCAACGCACTGCGCGGCATGATCGGGGTCGACATAGAGCAATGAGATTTCACCCTCTGAACGCAGGCCCCCAACGGCTGCAACCTCATCGCCTTGTGTGGCGACCCAAAGGGCCGCACCGGAGTCGATCCAGCCACGGATTGCAGCCGGGTCCTTGTTAGCGGTCCACAGGGCAAGCCTTTCAGAGTCGTCCAGATGATCCGCCCGACATAAATCGCGGATGGAACGGGTCAGAGTGCGGCTCATGCCAAACACGTCAAACACCGTCGCAGGGCGAATATCCAAGCCTTCGGACGGTTTTGAGAACGCCTGTGCGATGCCGCGTTTGTTGTTCACTCGGGGTGGTGCGGTGCGTGGCCAGATGGCGCCTTGTAGGGGCGCGTCACGTCTTTGAGCGTGGCATCGATGGCCTCGACCGTCAGGCGGATCGCACCGTCCCCTGCCAACGTCAGCAAGATCTGACCCGCACCATCCTCAGCCGGTTCGAATTCGACAGCCAACAAGGACAAGATCATATCCTTGTCACTACGGTCGATGCCCTGACTGGCCACAGACAGAACCGAGCCGAACATCAAAACAGCCTGCACCCGCTCAAATGCGCGGCCACGCCGGGCGGCAGCATCTTTGTCTTCCCAGCGAAAGCGATTCAGCAGCAGCGCAAAGCGGCGTTGACCGGGCTGCCATGTCATCTCGGTGACCGGGAAAATCGCATCCTGCGTCAAGGTCGCGATGACCTGCAGGTCATCCACATCCTCAGCCCCCAGGTTCAGCGGTGCCTCGCGGCCATCTTTGAAACTTGCGTCCGTCATTCGCTCTTAATCCGTTCGATCTTTGCACCCACGCCTTCCAGCTTACGCACCACATGCTCATATCCGCGGTCAAGATGATAGACCCGGCTGACCGTCGTTTCACCTTCCGCCGCCAATCCCGCAAGGATCAGCGAGACTGAGGCCCGCAAATCCGTCGCCATCACACGTGCGCCTTTCAGCCGCTCGACCCCGGTAACCGTGGCCGTGCCGCCATGCACCTCGATATTCGCCCCCATGCGCACCAGTTCGGGTGCGTGCATAAAGCGATTCTCGAAAATACGCTCTTCAAGAACGGACACACCTTCAACGGTGCACATCAGCGCCATCATCTGCGCCTGCAGATCTGTCGGGAAACCGGGAAAAGGTTCAGTGACCACATCCACCGAGGTCACGCGCCCGTTCTTGCGGGCCACCTTCAGCCCCTTGTCAGTCTCCGTGACACTGATACCCGCAGCATCCAACTTGGCTGCGAAGCTTTCGACCAGCCGCATCCGGCCTCCCAGCAACTCGACCTCACCCCCGCAAATGGCCGGGGCCAGCATATAGGTGCCAAGTTCGATCCGATCGGTGACAACCTGATGGGTCGCGCCGTGCAGTCGGTCGACACCCTGAATTTCAATGGTTGAACTGCCTTCGCCCGAGATCTGTGCTCCCATCTTGCGCAGGCACTCGACCAGATCGACAATCTCGGGTTCGCGCGCGGCGTTCTTCAGCACAGTCGTGCCCTTGGCCAGCGTGGCGGCCATGACGATGTTTTCGGTCGCACCAACCGATGCAAAGCGCATCTCATGCACCGCACCTTTCAGGCCGCCCGAAGTCTTGGCGTGCAGGTACCCATCCTTCAGCTCGATCTCGGCGCCCAGCGCTTCCAACCCCTCAACGTGCAGATCCATCGGGCGCGCGCCAATGGCGCAGCCGCCGGGCAGCGAGACGACCGCCTGCCCAAACCGTGCCAACAAGGGCCCTAGCACAAGGTTTGAGGCGCGCATCTTGCGCACAATATCATAATCCGCGACATGGCTGGTCAGGTTATGACTGGACATCGCGATCACTTGTCCATCCTGCAACGCCGACACTTCGGCCCCAAGCGATTGCAGCAGAGCTGTCATTGTCTTGATGTCGCTCAGCCGTGGCGCATTGGTCAGTGTCAGCGGTTCTTCGCTGAGCAAGGTCGCAGGCATCAGCGTCAGGCATGCATTTTTAGCCCCCGCAATCGGAATCTGCCCACTTAGCGGGCCATTGCCCGTCACCAGAATCGAATCCATCTGCTCTTATCCCTCGTCCTTGCCGGCCTTGCCCCCGGATGTCGCTCGTGCTTTGGCCTGCGCCTTACGCCGCGCCATGTTCGCTTTTAAGGCCGCTTTCAAGCGATCTTCTCGCGTTTCCCCGGATTTGCCGTGTTTTTTTGGTGAATTTTTATCTGCCATTGTCTTTCTCTACAGCAGTGGAAAAAAACCGTCCAGACACCCTTGCGCCGCGTTTCGTTTGGGTCTAATCACCCGCCCACAGCGCTGCTGTAGCTCAGAGGTAGAGCACTCCCTTGGTAAGGGAGAGGTCGAGAGTTCAATTCTCTCCAGCAGCACCATCCAAACATATGTAATTCCTACTTAAAGCTAATCGGTGCTGTATGCCGGATGCTTTAGGATCACACAAGCTGATCGGACTCTGCCCGCGCAGCCTCGGTCAAATTGGCAAGGGCACGCTGTTCCGACATGGGTAATGCGGTATGGCGCGGTGGGAATGCCCGAGGGACACCCGCGCCAAATTCGAGCCAATTTGAGTTCTTCGGCAACGCAAGAAAGCGCGACAGGCGGGACAGTTCAGTCTTTGGGTCGGCCACGACCGCTTCATAGCGCATGACCAACCTGCGTTCGTTCGGGATATCCCTGAACTGTTCAAGGCCACTTTTGGTCAGGGCTGACCAGCAGGCGGCGGCGTCTGCGATAGAGGGCTTGGTGTTGAGGATGCGTGCCATCGGCAATGCCCTCCCCGAGAGTTTTTCCGCCATGGCGATCCACCCGGCGCTGCCGATTTGTGTGCCGGGTTTGAATACATCGATGCCAAAGCGGGATGCGAGTTTCCAGAACCAGATCACAAACCGGGCCGGTTTGTAGTTCTGCATCGACAGGCTGACATCGCGCCCGTCACGCAAGAGGACGACAAATCTTGCCTCAGGAAACGCATGGGCGAGCGCAGAAGTTGCAAGCAATGTGCCTCCGGACCGTTCAACCCAGAATTTTCGACCCGTTTTTTCGCCAAGATTGTTGATTACGGCCCTCATGTGATCAGCCCGATTCTGCCTTGGCAAATCAGGAACTATGTCGGCCAGATCATCAAAAACCGCATCCGGATCCTCAAAGAGATGTGGCAGTGTGACTGCAAGGATAGGTGGGCAGTTGAACGGGTCAAATCGGCGCTCATCTACCGTATGATAAAGAAACTCACCCGGGGCCGTCTTCGGGTTGGCCAATTGACGCATAAGTGCCGTGGGTTCGGAAAGCTGCTTCCAAAAGGCCTGCCCGCTGATCCCGCCCGGCAGCAACGCGCGCGCGCCTTGAGTCGCAATAAGTTCGGACAGGCTGAGCACATCCGGATGCTGGCGCAATATGGTGGACATCATGGTCGAACCGCTGCGCGAGGCATTGATTAGGAACGCTCCGTTCATCAAGATTCTGGCCGCCATTTGTTTTCTACCCGCCGAAGCTTGCGATGTGGGTCGGGGCTTAGCTGGGCGACTCTCGCCGATACCACAATGCCTTCGCATCGCGCGTGGAGCACTCGCTCCAATGCCGCTTTAGGTTTTTGCACTATCTCGGGCTCAAAGTGGTCGGGCAGGATAAGTTCGATCCGGTTTTCTGCGACACGCAGAATTCGGAAATCATCGATACTCCGATCAGCATCCAAAACTGCGTTCCGCAGGACATCGGGGGTGAAATAGATCGGCTCTCCGCCCGTATTGAAAATAAAAACATCATCCATCCGACCTACGATTTCAGTGACCGCCTGCAAGGGAGAACCGCATGGGCAAGGCCCAGGCCTAAGGCGCAACAGATCATTCATCCGATAACGTGCCATGATCTGATATCGACGCTGAAAGCAGGACACGATTGGGTTCACCAACCCATCTCCGGCAGGTTCGAATTCAAATTTTACAGCGTCTTCAGCTAGATGAATGTTCCCATGTGAGCAGCTGACACCAAACAGCCCCTCGGTGGCCATGTAAATCTGCCCAAGTTGAACCGCAAATTTTGCCTCAATCACGTGACGGTCCCCCGGATCAAGCGTTTCTGCACCCGCGTATACGATCCGGGGTCTAATCCCGATATCCGCCTCGGCCAAGGCGCGCAGAACGCGCGGTGGGCCAACCAGACAGGTCGGATCAAACGCGGCAAGCCGCTTGGACCAGTGTTCCATTCCCTCAGTCAGATCAAAAAAGGTCAATTTCAATCGATTGGCGCGCGCCGCCGTATCATAGAGCGCGGATGACTGCGGAAGGATCACCGCCACGCGCTCGGCCTGAAACGGAAACCGGGGCAGCGCCTTGGCCAGTATGGTTCCCAGCCAGCGCAGCCTTTCCTGCGGGGTGATCATATATAGCGCGCGGTTGCCGCTGGTGCCTGTGCTGGCGCCAACACTGATCTCGCCGTGGGCTTGGGTCGTTTCAAAACACCGCCAGCCGGTTGAAGCGGAAACATCGCCCAGATTGAACGCGCCAAAATCAGCCATCTGAATTGTCTTGTCGATGATTGGCAGGGCTTCAAGCCTTGCTTCGGCAGAGGCATAGTAACGTACCTTTGGCACGTCATGTTCCAGCCAGCGTTGAACAGCTTTATCCTGCCAGCGCATGAAAGCCGCACGCGAAAGGCCTTTGCGTGTGTGGTACCGCGTGGCAGCAAATGACCGCGCAATATGCCACAGGTCAGTCATTGGACAGTTGCTCAAGATCAAAGGGTGTCAGCGCGGGATCGTGGCAAAGCAAAGCCATACCGCCAGCGCGCTGGAATTCTGCCACTTTGCGGCTGGAGCGCAAAGCATCGCGCTTATTCTTTGAGACGATCCGCCCTAATAGTGGGAGCTGTCGAGGCATTGCCAAAGCCGCCTGTACCCACTGGACATCGCAGGCGTAAAGCAGAACAGGATCAAGCTGCGGGAAACAAAGCCCAAAATGCCCTTCGGCATGGCCAGGCAGATCGACTGCGATAACCGATCCGTCCTCAAACAGATCGCGCCCGATGCCCAACGTCAAAGGTGCCCGCGCAATGGGCGACCCAGCGATATCAACTACTCGATGCAACAGATCATGTGGCAGAAGTTCGGGAAAGATGCCGTGACGCAGGTTTGTAAATCCGCCCCTGTTAAGGATGGTCGTCAGAGTAGAAAGGTCCGTGATAATCTCTGCCTGCGGAAAGCGGCGCAAAGCCGAAACATGATCAGCATGGAAGTGGGTGATAATAATCTTGCTTACATCCGAGGTCGCAAAACCGAGCTGGTTCAAGGCAACCTCAGTCTGACCATCCTGCGCAAGCACGGGACCGAAGGCGGCAGCATAAGCGCGCAAACCAAAGCTGCGCGTCCCTTCGAAGATATCCTTGCTATAGCCCGTATCAATCAGAACCGGGCCATGCTGGGGGTGCACCAATATGCCATATCGCACCCGCAGCCCAAGCGTAGTGCGCCAGCGCCCGTCAGGCTGCACGGCACGCTCGGGCGCAGAGATAAACGCGCTGTTGGCAAAGTGCAGTTTCACATCATACCCTCAGCGCTAGTTCTAAACACATCCTCAAGCCCTTCATCAAAAAGAATTTTCGGCTGCCATTGCAAAACTCTGGCGGCTTTTTCGATATTGAGGCTTTGTTCAAATGCCAAAAGCGCAAGCGCATAGGCCGTTATCTTTGGCTCACCTGTATCAGGAAGCAGGGTGTTTAGTCGTTCAAGTAGTCGCGCAGATGCAAGCGCGGGTTTGATTGGCAGTGGCCGCCATCTTGGCTGAATGCCCGCACGCGTGCACGCTAATTCTATGATCTGTCTGATGGGCAAAACTTCACCACCGGAAATATTAAACACCTCACCTTCCGCCTCAGGACCCGCAATCAAGGCCGCAAACACAGCCTCACAGACATCAGAAACATGCGTCAGGTCGATTTTGGCCCGCCCACCCCGAAACAAAGGCAGAGGATGCGCCTGCGCCGCTTTCAAAAGTCTGGGCAACAAAGCCGTATCGCCGGGGCCGTAAATCCCGCGAGGGCGCAGGCTGATGGGACCAATCGATGGCTCATTCAGCACGATACGCTCGGCCTCTGCCTTGGTGCGCGCATAGTTATTGAACGGCACAGGCAATTGGCAACTTTCCCTGACATCCAACTGATCTTGTGGTGCGAAATAGACCGAGGGCGAGGAGATATTCACGAAACGACGCACCCGCACCCGTCGGGCAAGTGCCACGATGTTGCGAGTGGCGTCCACATTCGCTGAGCGGAACGCTAGCAGCGGACCCGAAGGTGCAGAGAGAGCCGCGGCATGAACAACAGCGTCTAGCGCGCCAAACAGCGAGGGTTCCAAAGGTGTAGACAGATCGGCAGGCCGAACCTCGAACCCCTGCTCAGCCAATTCCGCACAACGATGCACCGAGCGACCGGTGGCAACTACAGCAAACCCCCGGTCCCGCAGAACGCAGCACACCTTGCCACCCAGAAATCCAGTTGCCCCAGTTACCAGCACCCGCACGGCGTTCACATCCGCAAGGCCAGACCCGAGAATGAAACACCCGCTGAGGTCCCCAGCATCAGCAAGCGGGTTCCCGGTTCTGCCCGCCCCTCTCGACGCGCGTGGTCCAGCGCTGTCGGAATCGAAGCTGCAATCTGATTACCAATATTTGCCACCAGATTAACGATCTTTCCGGCACCAAACCCGGTTTGACGCACCATATGTGTCAGAGCATGCGGGCTGGCCTGATGGGGGACGACAAGATCAACATCATCCTTTCTCCAACCCGCCTTCTCCAACAACTCATCCACGAAATCAGGGAAATGCTTTATTGTCAGCTTGAACAGATCAGCACCATTCATCTGAAACAAGGTGTTGCGGGCGAACTCATCAGGATTTTCATGATAGTCAAACCGCGTCCCTCCAGCTGCGATCTGGCATGCTTCGTATTTGGATGGATAACTGCGCATCAGGCACGCTTGGATACCTTCCTCGTGTCCGCTTGCGCCTCCGATAATTGCAGCGGCGGCTCCGTCTCCAAACAACGCGGCGACTTCGGGCTGCTTTTCCCAGGGCAGGCCACGTGACGCGATCTCGGACGATACGATCAAAGCATGGCGGCAAACGCCCGCGGCGACCTGCCTGCTGGCAACCTCGAATGCGCTGATGAAACTGGTGCAGGTGCTGTTAACATCAAAGGCCGCAGCCTTGCCATCAGCTATCCCAAGCTCTCGCATCACAAGCGGTGCAGTAGAGGGCAGTGTTTGGAAAGGAACCCCGCTGGCGGAAATAACAAGGTCGATATCATCCCCTGTCAATCCGGCCTGATCCAGTGCACGCCTCGCAGCACCGACCGCCATTTCGATCTGATCCATGCCCTGAGCAAAGTGGCGAAATTCAACGCCGGTCTCATGTGCAAGATACCCGCGCTCCAGACCCTCTCTGTCATCAAGGGATTCTGAGGCCACCGGCGCACCCGGAAGATAATGACCCGTACCGCGTATTGAGACCTGGATGGTATTGCTCAAGTGCTTACTCCGATCCAAAATATGCACTCGGAGATAAGTGTGTTATCAGCTGACGGCAAGGTGGGGATTCCTTACCCCATTGGCAGAGTGCCATGTACAAGATTGATTATGCTTGATATTCGTGCTCGACCGATACCTTCACCGTGCTTCACTAGACCGGTATCGCGGCTTGAAAGGATGCCGGGCGGCCGCATTGCAACCGCCCGGAAAATGCTTGTTTACTCGGCCGGTGCAGCGTGCTTTTGCCGCAAACCGTCGCGATACAGTGCTTTGGCAAGCGCCACGCACATCAGGCCCATGACCACCGTAAAGGGCAACGCACCGATGATCATCGCATTTCGCAACGCATCCATCGGGTTGTTCTCACCTGCCGCGAGGATCAAGGCCCCGATTACAGCTGTAAGGATCATACCCCAGATGATCTTGTGCTTGTTGCCGATGTTCTGATCACCGCCCGACATGATGGTATTCATCACCAGAATGCCCGAGTCTGCCGATGTGACCAGAAATGTCATGATCAGCACCACACACATCACGGTGATACCAGACAGCAGGCCGCCCGAGATCATCTCTTGCAGAGTAACGAATAACTTGGCGGTATTCGATGCGCCAACGATGGCACCTTCGGCAGTTCCGTTCAGTTCAAGGTCAATCGCGGTGCCACCCAGAATGGTCATCCAGGCAAAGCAGACCAACGCCGGTGCGAATACGCAACCGATGATGAACTCACGGACCGAGCGCCCCTTTGAGATGCGCGCCAGAAACAGGCCCACGAAGGGAGAGAACGCGATCCACCAGGCCCAGTAGAACGTGGTCCACCCTGCTTGCCAGCCAAACTGGCGACCCGGATCACCTGCAGCGTATGCCGAGGCAAGAACGCTTTCCGGCAATGCTGCTGCGTCGCCTTCCAGCCCTGATCTGAACCCGTCGAACGAACCCCATGGGTTGGTCGCACCGGCGTAAAGAGCGTCGGCGAACGGCGCGGCTTCACTTGGCAGGGCCGCGTCAAACGCTGCTGCTGATTGCGGGTTGAATGCACCAAAGCTGAGCGAGACGAAGTGCAAGATGTAGTCAACAAACGCCGTTGCATAGGTGGTCATCGCAAACAGGAATGACCCAAAGACGACGAAGACCAGCAACAGGACCAGCGATAGCACCAGGTTCAAGTTCGACAGATACTTAACACCACGACCAACACCCGAGACAGCCGAAACGATCGACAATCCCATGATGACAATCAGACCTGCCAGCAATCCAACGGTGCTGGGGGTTGGGACATCACCACTTAGGTCCATGATCCACTGCATGCCAGTGATGGCATAAAGACCGTCGATGAACTGCGATATACCAAAGCCGATTGTCACCGATACGCCCAGAATTGTCGCAACAACACCCAGAACGTCGACGACATGACCAAGAAAGCCATTCATCAGCTTGCCAAACAACGGTGTCAGCGCAGTACGGATCGTCAGCGGCATGTTACGCGTGTAGGCGTAGTAAGCCAGCGACAAACCGGTCACCACATAGATCGCCCAGGCATGGAAACCATAGTGCAGGAACGTATAGCGATACCCTGATTGCAACGCGTCTTCGGTATTGCCAATGACCTCACCCGCAATCACGACCGGATTTGACCCCCACAAACCCAGAGGCTCGGCGGTGGCAAATACCATCAACCCAACGCCCAAACCGGCGCCGAACATCATCGAAAACCAAGAAAAGTCTGAGAACTCGGGCTTTTCCCCTTCTGTGCCCATAAGACGTTTACCAGTTTGCGGCAGCGCGGCCACAACAAACAGGAAGAAGGCAAAGAAGCCGACGATGATGATGTAGAAGGCGTTGAAGTCTTCCAGCAGACGCGAGTTCAGGCTTCCCAAAACACCGTTAGCGTTTGCTGGCCAGACCAGTGCCCATATCACAAGTGCAACCATGATTGACTTGCTGAGCAAGGCAATCTCGACGCTGTGACCTTCATAGAACCCACCCGTAGATCGCTTGATCTCCAGATCGGTAAAAGGATCCTTCATAGACATGTGTTTCCTCCCTGTTCGCACGTGTCCCGATTTCCAGGCATTATTTTCTTGCGCCCCGGAATTGCGCCACAAGGCCCTAAGTTATCAGGGCCTCGATCTTGGTCAGCGTCGCCACGTTCACGGCGACGCCTTCAGAATTTGCAGCCAATCGCTTTGCCCGGCGACCGTCACCGGGTAAGTGTGTGCCCTCCTGAACCCGGATCGCTTCGACGAGATCGACGATTCCCGTCGAAAACGCGTCATCAGACGTTGCCGAAGCATCGATCGCGATAAAAAATTGGCCTGTTTTCGGAGGGCCGCCCGCCGTGCCGGAAAAAGGTGACGCGTGAATCCCCAGCGTCGCGCCGGTCAGCGCGGCGGCCAGAACTTCGGTCAGCAATGCCACACCTACGCCCTTGTAGCCACCTGATGGTGCCATCGAGCCCTTCAGCCCGACATTCGGATCGGTTGTTGGATTTCCTTCCGCGTCCAGCGCCCAGCCAACCGGGATCGGCTTACCCTCGCGCGCGTGTTTCATAACCTCGCTTTTCGCGATGGTGCTGGCGCTTTGATCAATTAGAAGGGCGGGCTGCCCATCTGTACCCGGAGCAGCGATTGAGAACGGATTGGTTCCCACAACCGGCTTGGAACCACCAGAAGGTGCAATCGAGGCCGGAGCATTGGTAAAGCCCAGACCAACCAGCCCGGCCTGTGCCAGTCGATAAGTATGGTAACCAAGAACACCACAGTTATAGCTGTTCCGGATCGCCAGTGCGGCGATCCCCTGCGCGCGGGCGGCAGGTATCAAAGCCTCGAACCCGGCATCTATCGCCGCATGCGCAAAACCTGTGGCCGCGTCGACAGTCACGACGCCGGGGCGCGGTTGCGCCAGAACCGGCTTTGCTTGCCCGTCCACTTTGCCGCATTGGACATGCTCGCAATAGATCGGGATATAGGCCAGGCCATGGCTGGCAACTCCATCGGCCTCGGTCGCCGCTGTCGCGATCGCCAAGGGACGCGCGTTTTCTTCGCGTGTGCCTGCGGCCACCAGCGCCCGAAAGGACAGGTCTTCGATTTCAGCAAGCGAGAGGGTACGGGTTTCGATCATATTGGTCTTCTTTCAGTCATTGTCGGAAAGCCCGGCCCCTGCGCCAAGCAAGCGGGATGCTTCTGTCGCGGGGGCGTAGGTACGATGGGCAAATTGGTTGAGTATCTTCCACGCAGCCGGATCAGGCGTTGCACGGGTTTGCAGCGAACACGGATCAGTCAGGCCATCGCCCAACGCGACCTCGACATGGTCCGCAAAAGCCGGACATTCATTTCTCAGTGCCAGCCGCACCCCATCAGTCGCAGCGGAAAAATCTCCGGATGTGACGGTGATGACCGCTTGCAGACTGCGCGCGGCGTTGGCGGCGAATGGCAGCAGCAGCATTGGCACGGCAACCTCTCTGATGCGAATTGGACCGGATCGCAGAAAGTCGGAACAATCCGAAAGCATCGCCCCGGCCATCAACGGGCACAGGTCTTTGTTGCCGGTCCAATCGCTTTGCAATCCCGCTGGTAGGTGATCTTCCATTGAAGCCGCAAACCCATGCTCCAGCACACGTGACAGGACCACCGCGCCATCAAGACCCTGGGTACAAAGCCAGCGCGTCGCCTTCGCGGTGTCTTCTGCAACTCCCCAAGTATAGCCTGCGCCACGCGCTGCGCGTTTGGCGGTGGCTTCAACCTCATTAAGAGAGAAACTCATTGCGCCATCTCCGGGTACACCCACAGATCAGCGTTTTCTGAACTCAGCTCTTCCGGATAGGGGGCACCTGCATACATACAAATACGCACCCAGCGGTCCGAGCGGGGATCAAAATGCGTCGCCCCAAAGAACGAAAGCTTGGCACGCAGCATATCGATGGGCAGGACGTCGGCACCAATCGTATTGTCACGGATTTCGCCATAAGGTGCGTGACGGCTCATCTGTGCGCGGCGCACTGTATGGCGATGTTCCGGATAACGCTGCAGGAATTCGGCGACGGACGTATCATCCGGCCAATCCGAAAGCGCCTTGAAAGCCAGCGCTGCATCACGCGCTGGGGCAAGCGGCTGCTCATAGTCCGCGACCGGCTCGTCAAATCGTTCGCCCAGCCGGGGCTCAAGCTTTTCTTCCGATACATACCAAACGCGCGCGCAATGCTCGGGCGAGGCCCACTCAAGATCGAACGCCCAGTCAAAGCCTGTGCGGATCAAGTCACGCACATTTTCGACCGACATTGCACCATCGATCGTGAAGGCTTGGCTATTGCCATCAGCCATACAACTGACCAGCCCATCCACCAGTGCGCCATAGGGTTCCAGGATCAGCGATGCCAATAGTTCCTGTCCCTCTTCGCTAAGCGCGGTCTGAGACCAAAGGACCAATTGGTTCCAAGGCTGATTTCCCCCCAAATCGGCATGATCAAGATGTTCTGAGATCGCATTCAGGTCGGCGTTCAGCGCTGCAAGCTTTTCAATCTGGATCGGATGCGCAGATTGCCACCAAGAGATCGACAATCTGCTGCGTTCAAACACCGAATGGAAATGCGCGATTTCCGCCTCAGTAGCAGTTTCAATCGATCGGACCCGCGCGATCGCTTCTTCACGCACCATGATCCAGTTGTTGAACAGAACGGGATGATTGACGATGAACGGCGCCATTCCCAACCCGGTCGAATTACCAATCCCTAGCCAGCGCGCAATCTGCGGATCCAACCGCGCGGTCTGTTCTCTGCCTTTGGATGTTGCCATGTGTTGAACGAGATCGCGTACAAAATTCCGGGTCAGGTAAACCGACAACATCTCGGCCTGAAACGGGCCACTCACCTCGGGTCGGTCGGCGATCTTCTCGCGGTCCGCCGCACCGAACTTGCCCGATCCGTAGACTGCGGTCGTCCGCATCAAATACCCAACCTGATAAATCTGTTCGAGATCAGGCTGCTGACCAGCGGCCAGCCGGTCGACGACATGATTCCACAACCGGACCGAGCGGTTGGCACGCGACAGTGACAGTTCGCTTTCGCTAATCCGCCCAGCCTCTTGCAGCGGTACGTTCTGTGACAAGCGTTGGATGTCTTCTGCGGTCGGAACACCATCGAACAATGTGAATGTGGCATCCCAGGCCTCGGCGATCACCCGGTCCGAGCGCTGCTCGGGTGGCAGATCATGGGCAAATGCAATCAGAGAATAAGTGCGGTCGGGTCCTTTCGCAGAATAGACCGCGTGACCCACGCCCTTATCATCAATGTCAAAAACCGGACGGGAAAAGACCCATTGCTCCGAGGCCATTCGGCGCGTGAGCTGGCGCATAAAGCTTAGGCGACATTGGTGCAGCGATCCCAATCGCGACAGGCGCATCACTGTCGCGGGATCGCGGCGTTCGATGACTGGATGCGCGCTGTTCATGGCTGTTGAGGTCCAAAACTATCGGCAAAGAAACGATACCAGTTGCGCCCCATGATTCCTGCGACTTCCTCAGCATTCATGCCAACAGCGCGCAATCCTTGCTCGATATTGCCAAAATCCCGATTGTCGCGGAACCAGTGCGGCATTAGCGGAAATCCTGCAGCCGAGGCTGAACCTTCGCCATAGTCGATCTCTTTCGTCCAGCGCCCGACGCGCATCCATTCAACCACGCTGTCGGGTTGATCCTGGCACAGATCAGTGCCAATCCCCAGGTTCTGCACCCCATATTTGTCGGCAGTGCGCGCGATCATCTCGCAGAAGCTGTCCAGGGTGCATTCGGACTTGTCCTTCAAGTGATGAGGATAGACTGAAAAGCCCAGCATTCCACCTTTCTCGGTCACCGCTTTGATCACCTCATCCCGCTTGTTGCGCAACGCAGGCGACCATTCATGCGGGTTGGCATGAGTGATGGCGATGGGACGCTCGGACAATTCAGCGGCCTCGATGGTCGAGCGGTCGGCCGAATGGCTCATGTCGACGACAAGCCCTACACGGTTCATTTCCTTGATGACTTGCTTGCCCATGCGGGTGATGCCAGTGTCTTCAGCCTCGTAACACCCCGTCGCAAGCAGCGACTGGTTGTTATAGGTCAGCTGCATAAACCGCGCGCCCAGATCGTGTAGGATTTCAACCAACCCGATATCATCTTCGATGGGGGATGGGTTCTGAAACCCAAAGAACACAGCCGTCCGCCCGGTATCACGAGCAATGTCGATATCGCTGGCCCATCGGCCTTTCATGATGAGGTCCGGGTACTGCTCGAACCAGCGGTTCCATTTCTCGAAGTTCAGAACAGTTTCGCGGAAAGTCTCATGATAGGCGATGGTGACGTGGATCGCGTCCACGCCGCCCTCGCGCAGTTGTCGGAAAATCTTTTCTGACCAGTTGGCATATTGCAGGCCATCAATCAGCATCAGACCGGGCCTGCGCTGATATAGGCCGTCTTGACGGTGGTATAGAATTCGGCTGCCGCCTTACCCTGTTCTCGTGGCCCGTAGGAACTATCACCCCGCCCGCCGAAGGGCACATGGTAATCCGTGCCAGCGGTGGGCAGGTTGACTGTCACAACACCCGTACGCGCATTGCGGCGGAAATGCGTGGCACGAGCCAGCGATTTGGTGACAATCCCCGAGGTCAGGCCAAAATTGGTGTCATTGACGACGCTCAGCGCCTCGTCATAGCTGCCGACCTTTATGACACTGGTCAGCGGGGCAAACATTTCCTCGCGGTTGATCGCCATGTCATTTTTAGTGTTCAGGAACACACCCGGCGACATGTAGAAGCCATCATGCGGCATATCGAGACGCTGGCCACCACAGGCCAGTTCTGCGCCTTCGGATTTACCCAGATCGACATAGGCGAGGTTCTCGCTCAGCTGCTGTTGGCTGACCACAGGGCCCATTTGAACGCCTGCTTCCAGCGCATGGCCGACCTTCATTGCCTGTGCGCCTGCCACCAGTTTCTCGACAAATGCATCGTGGATGCCCGCATGAACCACGAGCCGAGACGAAGCGGTACACTTCTGGCCAGTTCCGCCAAACGCGCCGCCCAAAGCAAGCGAAACCGCAAGATCGAGATCAGCATCGTCCATCACGGCCAACGCGTTTTTTGACCCCATCTCCATCTGCACTTTGGTCAGGTTTTGGATGGCCGCAGACGCGATACCCTTGCCAACGGGAACCGAGCCGGTGAAAGAGATCGCGTTGACTTTGGGGCTTTCGACCAGGCGTTGACCGATGGACCGGCCAGAACCCATGACAAGGCTGAACAGACCCTTGGGAATGTCCTGACGTTCGATAATTTCTGTCAGAGCCACGGCAGAGGCCGGGGTGATGTTGGCGGGTTTCCAAACTACGGCATTGCCATAGCACAGCGCTGGCGCGATCTTCCACGACGCTGTCGCAGTCGGGAAATTCCACGGACTGATGATGGCAACCACACCTACGGCCTCACGGCGGACGTCCACCTCGACATCGGGGCGCACGGAATCGGCATTCTCGCCGATCTGGCGCAGGCATTCAGCCGCGTAGTAGGTAAAGAACTGACCGGCGCGGTAAACTTCGCCCTTGCCTTCGGCCAATGGCTTGCCCTCTTCCCGGCTGAGAAGTGTGCCCAACTCTTCTGCGCGGGCCATCAACTCATTGCCGATGGCGTTCAGCACGTTCTGCTTGCGCTCTAACCCGTAGGCGGCCCACTCCGATTGCGCCACACGCGCCTGATCCAGCGTCGCCTCAAGCTGATCAGTGCTGGCTTGCGCGAACATGCCAACCAGATCGCTCAGATCCGAAGGATTGCGGTTTTCAGTTTCGCTTTCGCCTGCCAGCCATTCGCCAGCGATCAGGTTCAGTTTGGTCACAATGCGCCCCAGAGTCAGAATTCGTTTGTCACAGGATGGATTTTTTGGATCGCATCAGTCAAACTCAAATAACTTAAATAAATTTCAAGGATATTGAAGTTTGGCTATCAAGATCGAAATGCTGCGCTGCTTTTGCACGGTGGCGCAGACCGGTAATCTGATCGAAGCTGCCGACCGACTGGGTCGTACGCAATCCGCCGTCTCGATGACGCTGAAACAGCTCGAAGACCATTTGGGCAAGAAGCTGTTCGAAGGCGAGCGCAAGAACCGGCTTTCGCCATTGGGCGAGCAGGTGTTCGACATCGGCCTTAGGCAAGTGCGGCAATACGATCAGACAGTTCTGAATATTGAAGCTGCGGCACAGGCCGAACAGGGGCTGATCCGAATCGTCTCGGTCCCTTCGGTGGGTGCGTTGCTCTTTCCCCCGCTGCTGGCTCACATGACGCGTGAGTTCCCAGGCTTGAAGATCGAGCTGCGCGACACCGATACACAACAGGTGCTCGATGCCCTCGCCCAGGACCAGGCTGATATCGGCATCGCATCAGGGTATCATCCGTTAAATGGTGTCCGCGCCATTCCTCTGCTTGAGGATTCGTTTGGTCTGGTCGCTGCATCGGATCATCCCCTGATCACCCGGACAGAACCTCTGACCATCGCTGACGTGCCGACGGCGCCCTTTGTTCGAAATACGCTTTGCGACCTGATCCGGACAGCGGCTTTCCTGACTGCGGTCAAAAGTGCTGAGATCACAATTCACAACACGCACTCTCTGATCAATCTGGTGCGCACTGGTGATTGGATCACCGTACTGCCGCAAACAGTGGCTGAGTTCTTGCCGGAGGCTGTCTCATTCCGCCCAATCGCGGACCTGCACGACAAAAGGCAGGTCTATTTGTATGTCCGTGACCGTTCACAGTTTCAAGATCTGACCGAACAATGCAGCGACTTTATTCTGTCGTGCGATTTCAGCTAGCATTACGGCTTTCTAAACTCAGCCACCCCTGAGGCGTTGCATCAGATAGACCTCGGCGCCTTCAGGGATCGGCTCGGATAACCCGGTCGCAATGATGCGCCCGTCTACGGCGACCGACACGCCAGCGTCAATTGGGGCCTGCAACCGGGGATGAAGGCGCACCAGCTCTTTCAACAGCTCCCCGGTTGTCGCGGCGTCGACTTCGATCACCTGTAGGCCTCCGGTCAACGACCGGAGGCTGGACCAAAGGTGAACCTCGATCATTTGTCCTTCAGCGCTGCCAGAATACGGGGTGGTGACATCGGCAGTTGCCGCAAGCGTACGCCCGCGGCGTTGGACACCGCGTTTGCAATGGCTGCAAGGGGCGGCACGATGCCTGTTTCACCGACACCGCGTACACCAAACGGGTGGCCGGGGTTGGGCACTTCGACGATCACCGTGTCGATCATTGGTAGGTCGCTGGCGACCGGAATGCGGTAATCGAGGAAGATCGAATTCTGCAAACGGCCATCTTCGCCATATATGTATTCCTCGTTCAGTGCCCAGCCGATGCCTTGTGCAGCACCACCTTGAAACTGGCCTTCCACATAGGCCGGATGGATGGCCTTTCCCGCGTCCTGAATAACGGTATAGCGCATGATGCTGGTTTTGCCGGTTTCCGGATCAACCTCGGCATCGACGATATGGGTACCAAAGGATACGCCCGCACCCTCGGGTGTCGCTTCGAAATGGCCCGAGATCGGACCACCGGTTGCACCCATATCGGCAGTGATATCGGCCAGAGCCAGCGGATCGAAATCGCCCGCATTGGGGCCCGAAGGCACAGCACAGCCGTTTTCCCATTTCACCGCATCGACCGGAATACCCCACTTGGCCGCCGCACGTTCGCACAGGCGCTCAACCGCATGATTTGCCGCCTTGATCGTCGCAAGACCCGAGGCATACGTGACACGGCTACCATGGCTTACGTCGTTGTACCCCAGCGTTGCCGTGTCGGCGACGGTGACGCGGATGTTCTCGTAGGGAATCCCCAGCACTTCGGCTGCCATCAGAGCCATTGACGCGCGTGAGCCACCGATATCCGGCGTGCCAACCATAACCTGTGCCGAGCCGTCCTCGGACAAGGCCAGCGATACAGACGTCTCGCCCCCATGGTTGAACCAGAAACCGCAGGAAATCCCGCGCCCCTGCCCCGGCTTCAGCGGGGTCGAATAATGCGGATGCGCCTTGGCAGCCTCAAGGGTTTCGACAAGGCCGATACGCTCATAGGTCGGGCCATAGCTCGCTTTGGAGCCCTCAGCCGCCGCGTTCTTCAGGCGCACATCAACAGGGTCAAGACCCAGTTGGTTGCACAGCTCGTCCAAAACAGATTCAACTGCAAATGCCCCCATCGGAGCGCCGGGCGCGCGATAGGCGGCTTGCTTGGGACGATTGGCCATCACGTCGTACCCCACCTGCCGCACATTGGTCAGATCATAGGGCGCAAAGGCGCACATGGCCGTCAGATCGCCGGGCGCGCCGGGGAACGCACCACCTTGCAGGCGAAAGATCCCTTCGGCGGCGGTAATGGTGCCGTCTTTCTTCATCCCGATCTTGATGTCCATCGACGCGGAAGAGGTTGGCCCGGTTGACCGGAATACCTCGGACCGGGCCATCACCAGCTTGACCGGGCGATTGGCCTTGCGGCTAAGCGCCAGCGCCACCGGCTCAATGAACACAGTGGTCTTGCCGCCAAAACCCCCACCTATTTCAGAAGCGGTCACGCGCAATTGCGCAGTTTCGATACCCAGCAAAGTGGCACAGTATTTCTGAGCGTACCAATGACCCTGAGTTGTGCACCAAAGCTCTCCCTTGCCATCCATACCAAGCGAAGCAAGACAGGCATGAGGTTCGATATAGCCCTGATGGGTCGCCTCAGTCACAAAGCTGTCTTCGATGACCAGATCGGCCTCAGCAAATCCGGCCTCAACATCTCCATGGCCGCTTTCGTGATAGCGCACCACGTTGGGGTGCATCCCTTCGGGCACAGAATAATCCGCAGCACCTTCACGGATGACGGGTGCGTCAGAAGCCATCGCTTTGTCCACATCGGTGACGTGGGGCAAAACCTCGTATTCGATCTCGATCAGCTTGAGCGCATCGCGTGCTGCCAAGGCTGATGTGGCCGCCACAGCAGCAATCGCATGCCCGTCATAGAGAGCCTTTTCGCCCGCCATGACGTTTTCCAGCACGTTCCAGAATTCGCCTTCAAGCCCCGGTTTGAACGGGACATCGGCGAAATCAGCACGCGTGACAATGGCTTTGACGTCCTTCAACGCCTCAGCCTTCGAGGCATCGATCCTGACGATCCGCGCATGCGCGTGAGGCGAACGCAGAATCGCGCCGTACAACATACCGGGGGCCGAAACATCCGCGCCAAACTTGGCGCGACCTGTGACCTTGTCCAGACCGTCGGGGCGATCTGGGCGCGTGCCGACGAATGTGAAGTCAGATTTGCGATCGTCCAGAGCCATTACGAAGCCTCCCGCATTTCAGCCGCAGTATCCAATACGGCGCGAATGATCTTGTCATAACCGGTGCAGCGGCAAAGGTTGCCTGCCAGCCAATACCGGGTCTCTTCTTCCGTGGGATCGGGATTCTTTTCCAGCAGCGACTTGGCCGCAACCAGAATGCCCGGAGTGCAGATACCGCATTGCAGGGCGGCATATTCGATCATCTTCTTCTGCAGCGGGTGCAGAACGTCGCCATTCGCAATGCCTTCGACGGTTTCGATCTGCTTTCCCTCGGCCTCGACACCCAGCATGAGGCACGAACACACCAGGCGACCGTCGACGCTGACCGAGCACGCACCGCAATCGCCGGTGCCGCAGCCCTCTTTCGAACCGGTCAGATTCAACTTGTCGCGCAGACAATCCAACAGGGTTTCGCGTGGGTCACAAAGGTATTCAACCGCGTCTCCGTTCACGGTGGTAGATACGTGGAGCTTACTCATAGATCTTCTCCCTTCGCGCGGGCATAGGCGATTTTCGCGGCGCGCTTGGCTAATACGCCAGCGACCTCGGTGCGGAACGCGATGGTGCCGCGTTTGTCATCGATCGGGTTGCAGGCAGCAGAGGCAGCAGCGGCAAGTGCGTCAAGCGCGGCGTCATCCAGCGTGGTGCCGATAATCGCGTGGGCACAGTCTTCAACCAGCAGGACGGTCGGGGCTACGGCACCCAGCGAGACGCGAGCCTCGGCGATGGTATCGCCATCCAGCCGCAGGTTCACGCCGACACCGACTACTGCGATATCCATCTCGGTCCGTGGAATAAAACGCAGGTAAGCGTCACCGCCGTTGTCTCCGCGCGCAGGGATATTGACGGCCGAGATAAGATCACCTTTGGCCAGCGAAGTTCTACCGGGGCCAGTCGGGATGTCTTCAACCGCCACCTCACGGTCCCCATCCGGCCCGGTCACGGTGACCGTGACCCCCGCCGCAACCATCGCAGGCACCGAATCCGCCGCCGGAGAGCCGTTGCACAGATTGCCGGTCAGTGTCGCGCGTCCCTGCACCTGAGTCGATCCGATCAGGTCCATCGCTTCGACCACGCCGGGCCAGTCGCGGCCAAGCTCCGGGTGTTCGCTCATCTCGGCACCGGTGGTAGCGACGCCCAGCGTCCAGCTGCCATCGGCATTACGGGCGATGTCGCTGACACCGCCGATCTTTTTAACGTCGATCAGCGTATCGGGCGTCACCAGATCCGAGCGCAGTTGCACCAGCACATCGGTGCCGCCTGCCAGAAACCGGGTGATGCCCGTCGCATTTGCGGCCAGAGCCGACGCCTCGGCAAAACTGGCGGGGCTGTGATAGTCCATGAAAATACCTCGCACCTGTTGATCAGGGTAGACTGGGGTTCGCCGGGGACGTTAGTGCAGCAAATCGGTGGCGTCCATGGCTGGAACGACCAATTTTTGTGATTCAAAATGTCGTTTTTTCGTGATGGATCACAGATCGATCTCGATCACCCCGTCTGGCTCTGCCGCGCGGCTTTGGCAGAGGATGATCGCACCTTCGCGTTGTTTGTTGGACAGCACGAAATCGCGATGTTCGATCTCACCGGAAATCACCCCGCACTTGCAAACCCCGCAAATCCCGTCCGAGCATTTCACATCCACATGAAAGCCCGCCTCGTTCAACACCTGCGCGGCATCCTTGTCTGCGGGAACAATCAGGTCACGGCCTGATTTCGTCAGCTTCAGAGTGAACGGGTGGTTTTCGTATTCTGGTTGTTCGGGGACCGAGAAATATTCCAGATGCCGCGCCTCTTCCGGGAAACCCTGCTGCTCAGCCGCCTGTATGACGCCATCCATAAAACGGTCGGGGCCGCAGGTGTAGACGTGCCAACCATCCTGATATCCGCCCAGAACCACTGCTAGATCGGCCCGCGTGCCTTCATCGGAGAAATGATAATGCACGTGATCGGCCCAAGGCATGGCGGCGAGATCGTCCAAGTATCCGGCCCCGGCACGCGTGCTGGCAGAATAATGCAGTTCGAACGGCTTGCCCAAGCCATGCAGCCGGTGGGCAAAGGCGATCATCGGCGTGATGCCGATACCGCCGCCCATCAGGAAGGTTTTAGTCGCGGTCTCATCCAGTTCGAAATGGTTGATCGGCTTCGAGATAAAAACCTTGCGCCCTTCGTTGAAGATGCGATGCAACAAGGCTGAACCACCGCGCCCCTCATCCTCGCGCAAAACACCGATCTGATAAGTGCCCCGGTCAGACGGATCACCTGACATCGAGTACTGCCGCAGGAATTCGGGCGAAACCAAAACGTCCAGATGCGCCCCGGCCGTCCATTCGGGCAGCGGTGCGCCGTCGAGGGTCGAGAATTCATACTTGGTGACATCCGTGGTCATCTGGTCGACCTTGGTCAGTTCCACCCGCATCACCGGGGCGTCCCCGGCAACCTGATAGCGGTGAATGACCGACATGTCGCCCGCCGCCTTACGCGTCTTGTAATCTTCGGCTGTGACCATCGCCTCATAGGCGGCAATTCCAGCTTCGCGGTCCATAATGAACGGATAAGGCCACGGATGCGGGGCAAGCGGGGCGGGATAAACGGCGAGCGTCTGATCCTCGTATTTTAGATCGAGGTCTTTTTGCAGATCCCGCCGGTTCAATGGATGCTGCGACGGGCGATAGGCCCCGTCGGGCTCCAGCTCGATATCCCACCACCATTTCTTGGTGTCATTCAGACCGCCATTACCCACGACATCATCCAGCTTCGCCAAGGCCGGCGCGGCTTGGGGAATATTCATCGCAGCCCAGCGGAAGGGGCGTTCCTTGAAAAGACCTTCCAGATTCCAGGGGCAGGTCTTCATGCATCGTCCACACATCGCGCCACCGGGCGTGGTGATACGGTAGGTGGCGCATTTCTGGCTGTCGGATTTCCATATCTCATAACCGTTGAACATCAGCTTCGGTCCGGCGGTGATCGCGCCTGAGGGACATTCGCGGGCACATTTGTTGCACGACCCGCAGAAGGTCTGCAGGCCGAAATCAATGGGCTTGTCATGCGCCATAGGCATATCGGTGGTCACCGCGCCCGATTTCAGGCGCGGGCCGAGATAGGGGTTCAGGATGACCTCTCCGATCCGGCTGACCTCTCCTAATCCCGAAAGCAGCAGAAGCGGCGGTTGCAGCACCTCGCCGTCCATCACCGTATGCGCTTTGGCCTTGTAGCCGAGATTGCGGATTTGCTGTGCGATCACGCCACCCAGTAGCGAGAACCTCAGGTAGGCGCGCATGGATTGGCTAACCGCGATCCAGTCATCGCCACTGGACCCTTCCATCGTTTCATAGCCCTGATCGATGATCATACTGATGGCCTGATCATGAGGCGGCACAATCTCTTCCCCGGTGGCGTCGTGAGAATACCAACTCCATTCCGGGCATCGACTAAGGCCAACGGCGTCGGCCCCAAGGAAGTAAGTGGCGGCCTTAATATTCGCGGCATTCCGATCGGCATCCGAGGGCCGCTCGACCTCGGCGCTATCGCCGTCCTGTAGCAAAACGAAGGCACCCAGCGCGCGGCGTTGGGCAAAGCTTGGGGCGGATTTGCGCACGTAGTGCCCGCCTTTGGTCGCATCCTGCAGCGATTTTCCCATGTCGCCAAACTGGGCCCGCGCAAACATGTCCGCACGTTTGGGCACGCGGGCGACATTATCCTCGTCGATATAGGTGGTCGGGCTGTCGACCCGTTTAAGCTTCTCGAACGGATGCGCCCCGTCGACATAGCGTCGCTTGGCATAGGCATCCCGGTTCAACGCGTTCTTGGCAAAGCCAGCCCCCAGCCACCATGCGGGGCCTTGGGTGCGTAACCACGGCTGTTCGGCGATGGGCCGCAAGGGTCTGTCATGCGCGATTTCCATCTCGGTGGTTACCGCAGCCAGGCCAAACCGCTTACCCAGCCAAGGCACCACAACTGCACCGTCCTCGACTGAGGCCAGACCCGCCGCGACCGCGAGCTTGCCCAGATCAACCTCGGACGACATCGCCGTGTGTGCACGCGCGTCGAAGCCCAAAAGGCGGATATAGTTTGCGATCACCACCGCATTCTCGGTGGCCAGCAGGCAGGCCCGGTGATCCTGCGCATCCATGATCCAATCCGCTCCCGGCTCTGACGGGTTCGGATCGCGGTTGAACTCGTAAAGGAACACAATCGCGTGGCGATGGCTGCCAATAGGCCTGGGCGCGGCTTCCATGCTTTCTTTCAGGTCCGCCATGATAACATCGATGCCCGAGGCCAGCGTCTTGGTTTGCCGCGTCCTGAGCGCATTTGCGAGCCGGTCGATATCCGGGTTCCGCCGAGGCTCCGCCAGCATCGCATCCGATGGCAGCGGCCCGCAGCCCATCATTGATGCGTCGTTGAAATAGCCGAACGCTTTCAGATGGTTGGCGCGATCCACGGGGTCGGCAGGAATCTCCGAGAGGACCGGGTTCACAAACCCATCCCGGATCGCATCCAACATCGCTTGAAACTCACCCATCGCATTCACGATGCTTTCAGGATGCTCCGACCGGTGGAAGCTGAGTGCACGCATCGGCGTGACCTGCGCCAGATCGGGGGTCCGATCCTGCCGCGCCAGCCGCTCCAGCGGGTACGACCCCATGTGAACCGGTCGGCTCTTGTCCGAGAAAAAGCGGATCCCCATCGCGCACCTCTTGCTTGCTGTATTCCCCCTACTCTGGCATGGACACCAAAACCATTCATGAATAATCATAGATAGTATGAGTAAAATCGATTTCACCGAACTGGATGGCAAGGTTCTACGGGTATTCTTGACGATACTCGAGGAAAGCTCGGTCTCGAAAGCCGCCGACCGTCTGGGGGTTACGCAATCGGCCATCAGCCATACGCTGGGCAAGTTGCGGCAGGTGCTGGGTGATCCGCTGTTTGTCCGATCCGGTCAGGGACTGACCCCGACTGAGCGCGCGCTGTCACTGAAAGAGCCTGTACAACAGGTGTTGGATAACATGCGCGCCCTGACCGAGGGCCGCCCGTTTAACCCACTGTCCGAACAAATGGACATCCAGATCGCCACCAACGACATGCCGCGTGAGCTAATATTTCCCTTTCTTCTGCGGACGACGCGCAACGAGGGCGTCCGATTGCAGCTTGAATTCATTCCTTCCGGCGTTCCCGACCCGGACTTGCTGCGCAGCGGTCGATGTCAGTTGATGCTAACTCCGTTGCCTCCGGATGGACCGGATATCTTTCAGAAACGCCTGATCACCAGCCCTCTGATGGTGTTCTACGATGCCACGCATCGCGATCCACCCAAGGACTGGCAGACCTATTGCAACTGCGACCATGTCGAGGTGCGCTTTGCCGATGGGCGCAACGCGCGTGCCGTGATGCGGGGCGTGGACCAAAGCCAGATCAGACCGCCCGTCGTTACCCTGCCCCATTTCAACGCCATCCCGCCCTTTGTGAAAGGCAGCGACTTGATCTCGACCGATACGGAATTGATGAAACGCGGACCGCTGGCCGCGCTGGACTGCGCGCCGCTGCCGTTCAAATGCGAGCCGGTGTCGATCTACATGGTCTGGCATCAACGATCAGCCAACGATCCAGCACATCGTTGGTTGCGAGATCGGATCGAGGCCATTGCCGCAACGCTTCAGAACTGAGACAGCAGCCAATCGCGCATCTGTTGCACCAGCTCGGGTTGGCGTGGCTTCTGTGGGGTGACGATGAAAAAACTGAGATCATCAACCAGCACCTCAGATAGCGGCTGCATCAACCGGCCCGAGGCCAGTTCAGCCGACACAAGCGGCGCATTGGCCAGCGCAAAACCCTGCCCCGAAATAGCGGCGTCAATCGCCAGACTGGTCTGACTGAAACTCATCATCCGTGGCCGTCCCTGGACCCCGACGCGTTCCAGAAACAGAGGCCACAGCCCGTGTGAATCGCTAAGTAGAACGTGCTGCATCAAATCGTCAGGACCAGAGATTTGCGATGCCAGTTCCGGGCTGCCAACAACAACGAACTCGGTCGAGAAAAGTGGTGTGGCTTTTAATCCCCGTGCAACTGGTGACCGGGTTTGACGCACTGCGATGTCGATCCCGTCCGACTGGAAATCAGCCAGTCGTTCACGCGCGTCGACCTGAACCGAGATATCGGGAAAGCGGGACACAAAATCGTTCAGGCGGGGCACTAGCCATTTTGAGGCAAAGCTGGGCGTGACCGAGATCGTGATCTGCCGCTGATCGGACAGTTCATCGACGGCTTCCTCGATCAAATGAAACGCCCGGCGCAGAGGCGCGTGGAACCGGCGTCCGGCTTCGGTCAAGCGCAACCCACGCGGAAGCCGTTCGAACAGTGCAATCCCCAGTCGCGCCTCAAGCCCGCGCACCTGTTGTGCAACCGCCCCCTGAGTGACGCCAATTTCTTCGGCGGCCAGACGAAAGTTCAAGTGACGCGCCGAGGCTTCGAAGGCGCGCATCGCGTTGAGAGGTGGAAGAGCAGACATCCCCTGACTGTAGATTTTCTACTGCCATTGTGCAACAGAACTGATTAGTCAAACTGGCATTGTTCCTCCATCTTCAAGCAGTACAACGCAAAGGAGCGTGAAGATGGAAAAAGTAGCTTTGATCACCGCAGGCGGCAGCGGTATGGGCGCGGATTCGGCCCGCAGGCTGGCAGCAGATGGGTTCAAGGTTGGCATCCTGTCCTCGTCCGGCAAGGGTGAGGCACTAGCTAAAGAATTCGGTGGTGTGGGCGTGACCGGATCAAACCAGTCCACCGACGATCTGCAAAAGCTGATCGATGCGGCCATGAATCATTGGGGTCGCGTTGACGTGCTGGTCAATTCCGCAGGCCATGGCCCCCGCGCTGACGTGCTGGATCTGAGCGATGAGGATTGGCACACCGGCATGGATGTTTATTTCATGAATGCCGTACGCCCCACCCGACTGGTGACGCCGATCATGCAGGAACAAGGCGGCGGGTCGATCATTAATATCTCGACCTTTGCGGCGTTCGAGCCTGATCCGGTTTTTCCGACTTCGGGCGTATTCCGCGCCGGGCTTGCGGCGTTCACCAAGCTTTACTCGGACAAATACGCCGCCGAGAACATTCGCATGAACAACGTCTTGCCCGGCTTCATCGACAGCCTGCCTGAAAAGGAAGAGTTTCGCGCGCGCATCCCGCTAGGCCGTTATGGGCGCAGCTATGATGAAATCGCCTCGGTCGTGGCAATGCTCGCCTCAGAGGGTGGCGGATATATCACCGGGCAGAACATCCGTGTCGATGGTGGCATCACACGTTCTGTCTAAGGTCAGAAGCGTGCCTTAACAAAATGCGTCAGCGCCGCGCCGGTTTCAAAGAATGCGCGGCGCAGGCCGGTCCAGTTTTCACTATACTCCGACACTGGCGGTACCGGCAGCAGGGACGGATCGTCATTCAGCAGGCTTTCGGCCATCAAGCGTCCGAATACGGTACCCGGCCCGATCCCACGCCCCGAGAACCCATGCGCGGCCAGCGCATTCGGGCCAATCTGAGTGATCTTTGGAATGTGGTCCGAGGTCATGGCTATCCGCCCGTGCCAACCCTGGGTCAAAGGCTGATCTGCCAGTTGCGGATAAAGCGCTGCCAGTTTCCGTCTGACCCAAGCTTTGTGGGCGAAGCTTCCAGCACTACTCAGATCGCCCATTCCGCCGATAATGAACCGCCCGGCCTCATCCAACCTGAAGGACGTCATGATCAGGCCCGTATCCCAGCACCCCTCGCCTTTGGGTAATATGCTGGCCCGCAGGTTATGCGACAACGGCGCAGTAGCGTATTGAAAATAGTAGACTGGAACGTAGTCGGGCACAGTGTCTGCCATGCCCTGATGATAGGCGTTGGTTGCCTGAATGACCGATTTCGCGCGCACGGTTGCACCATTTCCACGCAAAACCCACATTTCCGCTTCTTGCTGCAGGGATTCAATCGGGCTCTGAGTGTATATCTGCGCACCTGCATCTTGGGCCGCGCGAGCCAGGCCCACCGCATAGGCCTGTGGCTGGATCGTGCCCGCGCGGGGATCAAACAAAGCGCCATGGATGGCGAGACTGCCGGTGCGCTGGCGCGACGTATCAGCGTCAAGCAGTTTGACCGGCACGCCGGAGGTGCTGAGCTGTGTATGACGTGTACGCAGGTCACCAAAGCCCTTGGCCGAATGGGCACAATGCAAGGTGCCATGCCTCACGGGCTCGCAGTCAATCTTATGCGTATCGATCAGGTCAAAGACCTCTGAAGGGGCGATGGCCAGCAGATCGATCAACCGATCACCTGCCACTTGCCCAAGATGCGCCCGGATTTGATCGGGTGGCAACCAAAGCCCTGCATTGACCAGTCCGACATTCCGCCCCGATCCGCCGTGACCGATCTGATGCGCTTCGAGCAAGCAAACCGAAGCGCCTGATTTTGCGGCCATCAAAGCAGCGGAACACCCGGTATATCCGCCACCGATCACCGCAAGATCAACGGCTATGTCACCGGAAAGCCTTTGCGTGTCGACCCGTTCGCGACAGGTTTGCCGCCATAACGATTGATCATAGTCGCGCATGCCCAACCCTCGTCAGAATATTGCCGATCATCGGGCCGGACCTAGCCGGTTGCAAGAGCGCGCTGGTCGGCCCGCCCCATTGCGATCAAGAACGCATCCGTGTCTTGCAAGGTCTGGAACGAAGCCTTGTTCGCCATGCCCCGCCAGTTCCCCAATGTCAGCGATTGCGCCACCGCGCCTCCCAGCGTTGCACCTGGGCCGGTAACGATGAACAGGTCGGGCGCAAATTCACGTGCAGCCGTTTGGATGGCGTATGTGAAATCATAGGTCTCGGTCACCTGATGTCCAAGTGTATACGCCCACAGTGCCCTCGTATCCGTGGCCCCGGGCCACCAGATCTTGCCACGCCCGTCAATCATCGGCTGCCTGGGCTGTTCAAAGAGATCAGGCCCGAGTTGCTCCCGGCCCTCCGCTGCTACTGGGGCCTGCAACGCGGTGTGAAACGCAGCGTGATTGGCGAGCCGCAACGGGAACCGATCCTGCAGAGCGGGATGGTTGGATTCAAACGCCTTTAACCCGGCCTCATTACCAGCAAGCACCAGCATCCCGCCCAGATCGATCGACAGTGAAAGAGTATGTCCTTTCATTGCGTTGATCCGCGTCACATCGTTCAGCAACACAGACTTGCGCGCCGGATCGTTCGCCCAATCTTCGTCAACGAAAGGATATACCAGTTGCCCGCCAATCAGATGCTCTTGCATCAGGGTGCCCATCGTGTTGACCACGCGAAAGCCGTTCTCAGGGGTCAACGCCCCGGCAACCGCCAATGCGATATACCACCCCATCGAGTTTCCGGTGACCGCGACCACCTCGATATCCCCGGCCAGCGCCTGTGCATCTGCCAATGACGCCGCATATATAAGGGGTGAAGCCACGTCGCCGCCCGAATATTTCCCAACGCTATAGCGACCGGCCCCATCCAGCGCTGTAAGCGTCTCTTGTCCCGTTTCTGCTCGGATAGCGTCAAAACGGTGGAACAGATCCATTCGATCAGGGTGGTGCCGATGCAGATAGCCCAACTCAGGCTTGTTGTAGGTGCCCCTACCTGGACAGATGACAACAGCCGTGCGGGTCATGATTTACCTCCGGTCAAAGCCAATGCGGCGGAGACAATTCCGTCCTTGGTAGGAAGAGAGGCCGCATAGGCCGGGCCGGTCGCAATAAAGCAATCCTCGGCCACAACACGAGCGGTTGGGATAGAGGGACTTTCTTCGACGAAGAAAGTCATCAGCGCCTCAGATTGGCTGCCGGTACGTCGACATTCATCAACGATCAAAATGTGTTTGCACATTTTGGTGGCCTCGCGCAGCGCATCGGTCGGTAACGGCGCCAACCAGCGAATGTCGATGATCCGGGTTTTCAAACCTGCCGCTTCAAGTTCCGGCAAGGCCTGTCGTGATAGGTAGTGCCCGTTGCCATAGGTCACAATTGCCAGATCAGTTCCCCGACCATGTATGCCAATTTCGCCCAGCGCGATCTTCTGATCGGGAGACGGATAAGTGGTCATCCATTCCCCATCCTGCGCCCCATGCAAATCACGCATCGGGTAGAGCGCGATCGGTTCGAGAAATACAACCACGCGCTGCTCCTCTCGCGCCAGTCGCACGCATTCACGTAGCATCTGCGCCGCGTCCGCCCCGGTCGAGGGGCACGCGATGATCACACCCGGAATATCCCGCAAAACAGCTAAAGAGTTGTCATTGTGGAAATGTCCACCAAACCCTTTCTGATATCCCAAACCAGCGATCCGCAGCACCATTGGGTTGGTGAACTGCCCGTTTGAAAAGAACGGCAACGTGGCAGCCTCGCCCCTTATCTGGTCCTCGGCATTGTGCAGATAGGCCAGAAACTGGATTTCGGGGATCGGGACGAACCCGTTATGGCCCATGCCGATGGCAAGACCCAGAATGGATTGCTCATCCAGCAAGGTGTCGATCACCCTGTCCGGGCCAAAGCGCTGCTGCAGCTTCTGCGTCACGCCATAAACACCGCCCTTGCGGCCCACGTCCTCACCCATGCAGATGACTTCGCTATGCTCCAGCATCAGATCGGTCAGCGCCCAGTTGATCAGGCGGCTCATGGGTTGTCGTTCAACCATCGCGCGCATATCCCCGCCAAAGGCTTTCGCGCGCACCTCGGCGCTTGGGCCATTGGTCGGCTTGCAGGGGCGCTTTGGTGGGATCAGGCTCGCCATAACCTCGGACGCATCGACCAAATGCGGACGGCTGGCGGCCTCTGTGGCTACGCGATCCGTTCTGGCGCAGGTGTCGCGATAGATATCCAGCGCCTGATCCGGCAACAGCACACCGGCCTGGTCAAGCAAGCGCACAGTATGCAGCAACGGATCGTTGGCTTCATCTGCCTCGACTTCGGATTTCGGCAGATAGGTAGTCGGCACATCCGCTCCGGCATGGCCATAAAGACGAACGGTTTTTAGGTGCAGGAAGGCCGGTTTCCGGCGCCTGCGGACATAGTCGGCGGCCTCACTAGCAACCGCATAAGTCTCATAAACGTCCAGCCCATTGGCCTGAAAATACTTGATCCCCGGACGATGCTCCATCGACGCCTGGATCCAGCCCTTGGGTGTTTTGACCGAAATACCAATTCCATTGTCTTCACACACGAACAACAGCGGCAACGGCGTCGACTGCACGCTGGTCCAACCAGCCGTGTTGATCGCACCCTGAGCCGTGGAGTGATTGGCCGACGCATCCCCAAACGAGCACATCGCAATCCCGTCTTCCGGTAACACACAATGCTCGGGCGCATGTCGACGCGCAGCACCAAGCGCATAGGCTGCACCGACCGCTTTCGGCAAATGGCTTGCAATGGTTGAGGTTTGAGGTGGGATCATCAGCGCCTTTGATCCCAACACCTTATGCCGCCCGCCCGAAGTGGGGTCCTCACGCGAACACGCGAAACTAAGCAGCATGTCCCAAGCGATCTGCTGCCCTGGCACCTGTTCAGACCGCGAGATCTGAAAGGCCGCGTCCCGATAATGGAGGAACGCAATATCGGTTGGCCGCAGCGCATGTGCGACGGCAGCCATCCCTTCATGCCCGGACGAGCCGATGGTGTAGAACCCCTGCCCAGCCTTCTGCATCGCCCGGCTGGTTCGATCCAGCGCTCGGCTGAGAACCTGTGATCGAAACAACGAAACGGCATCCGTGTCACTCAACCCTTCACACGGCGGCGCGCCGTCGGGATAATCGCGATCTGCGACACGGGTCAGAAAATTCTCATGTACGATCTGGGCGCGGTCCATGGCTCTCGCTTTTGTCTGGTCTGTGTCATCGGTCTTGGCCGACCGCGGCGCGGGCGCTGCCCGCTTGCTGATTTGTCCCGCGCTCCTGTGTGAATTTCAAGGTCACGGATAGTGTTAGTGTGTTCTTGCAGTCATCGCTCTGGCGATAGGAAAAAACCAGTGCTATTGCGTTGATAAGGTATGAGGATAAGTCATATGATTGCGCCCCGACGATTTTTACCTTCCATCTCCTCTCTGCTTGCGCTTGAAGCTGTGGACCGGCTGGGTAGCGCCTCGGCCGCGGCCGCTGAACTATCCTTGACGCAAAGCGCGATCAGTCGCCAGTTGAAGACGATGGAAGACCAACTGGGGGTTCAACTTATCGAACGCAGCCAGATGCGGTTGCACCTGACACCTGCCGCTAAAGACTATGTGCAAACCGCAAGGTCTGCAGTGCAAGAGCTCGCACAGGCAGCATTGAAACTCAAAGCAAACCCGGCGGGCGGATCGCTTAACCTGTCGATCCTACCCGCATTCGGAATGCACTGGCTCGCACCCCGACTGCAAGATTTTGCCCGACGTCATCCAGAGGTCACGGTCAATCTGGGCACCCGACTTAAACCGTTTGATTTCGCGTCCGAGCCATTTGATGCCGCCATTCATTTCGGGCAGCAAGACTGGGCTGGTGTTCACTATTTGCCCATAATGCGGGAAGAGGTCTTGCCCGTCTGCGCCCCGGTGTCTACCGCCGCCAATTTTGGTAGTTTGGATACCCTGCACTCCGCGCCGCTTTTGCATCTGGATTCCAGGCCAGATGCCTGGGAGCGCTGGTTTGAGATGCAGGGTCAAAGGGTTACGGGCCTGCAGGGGATGCTATTCGACCAATTCTCGACCATGATTCAGGCCACGATTCACGGGTTGGGTGTGGCTTTGCTGCCGTCATATCTGGTGCAGGACGATCTGCGCGCCGGGCGGCTTGTTCAGGCATGGCACGGGCCAGGCGTGAGTCTTGGCAGCTATTATCTAGTCTGGCCGAATGACCGTACCACGCCCGAACCGCTGCGATCCTTCCGGAGTTGGATCGATAGCCAGTTAAAGACGGGAGCTAGCCTTTAGCGCCACCTCAGAACTTTCCGTTGTCATTTTTCCATTCACTGCGCGGCGCGATGGACTCAATCGTGTCCCAATGTTCGACGATCTTGCCATCAGACACTCGGAACAAGTCATAGAAAGAGGTGTGGTTCCCCTCAAGCTCGCCTTCGCAAACCGTCAAAACAAAATCGCCTTCCGCCAAGACACGATGGAGACGCTGATAATTCACATCGCCTGCATCGGATATCGCGGCCCGCAACTCTGTGAGGTCGTCAGAGAAACGTGGGCTATGCTCTACAAAGGCGGCTGGATCTATACAGGCATCAATCTGACTTTGGTCCCCGGCAATCAACGCTGTTTCGACGAACGCACGGACGAAAACCCGGTTTTCTTCGGTCTTCTCAACATCCCGAACCCCTGCAGTGCCGTCCACCATGCTATGCCCTGAGCCATTCGGCCCCAGACGTTTTTGAATATTGTCCCAATGCTCGACCGCCTGACCGTCTTCGAACCGGAATACTTCAAAGCCGATATTGCGGCGCGCGAAATCATACTCCGTGTGGGCAAATACGAATGCACCATCCTCAAACGCGCGTACGATGTTTACACGCGGCGAGGTCTCGGACAGCCGCTTGAACAAAGCCGCAAGCCCATCGCTGCCTTCGTGGGTTTGCGGATTATGTTGAATGTACCGAGCTTCGTTCACAACCGATACTGGGCCCGGATCGCCAGTCTCAATACTTTTGAGCAACGCACATATGCGATCCTTGTTGGACGTATCCATGCTGGGTTTCCTCCCGGTCTGATATTCCCGGTGATCACAGTGGCAGGCAAAAGGTACCGCATCAATGCCGGTCTGTGACAATTCCTGCGCGGCCTACGGCCTTGCGTCCTGCGGACAGCGAGGAGGGTCAGGAATGTCGACGACGGGCGGGAGTGCTTGGTGTCAGACGTCCAACGAGCGGGCGATGAGTTCCTTCATAACCTCATTGGTCCCGCCATAGATCATCTGAACCCGTGCGTCCGCATAGAGCCGCGCAATTGGGTACTCCGTCATGAACCCATATCCACCAAAAAGCTGCAGACATTCGTGCATGACTTCGTTCTGCACTTCTGATCCCCAGTACTTGACCATCGAGGCGGTCGCCGCATCCAGCTCACCGGCTTCCAGCTTGCCGATGCAGTCATTGACGAAACTGCGCAGCACCTCGGCCTTGGTCTTGCACTCGGCCAGTTTGAAACGCGTATTCTGAAAATCCATCACCCGCTGACCGAAGGCTTTGCGCTCTTGCACATATTTCACCGTTTCGGAAATGGCGAAATCAATCGCGCCCAGCGCCATGATCCCAATGGTTAAACGTTCCCACGGCAGCTGCTTCATCAATTGATAGAACCCCTGCCCCTCTTCCGAGCCCAACAGATTGGTCATCGGCACCTTGACGTCCTCAAAGAACAATTCAGCCGTATCGTTCCCCTTCATCCCAAGTTTCTTGAGGTTCCGTCCTCTCCGAAATCCCTCGGCCCCTTCAGTTTCAATAGCGATCAAAGAAACGCCCTTCGCACCCAGGGACTTGTCGGTTTTGGCCGCAACAATGACCAGATCGGCGGATTGCCCGTTGGTGATAAATATCTTGGAACCATTGAGCCGATAGGAATTCCCGTCCTTCTCAGCCGTCGTTTTCACCGCCTGCACATCCGATCCGGTGCCCGGCTCGGTCATGGCCAGCGCACTGATCATTTCACCCGAGGCCAGTTTCGGCAGCCATTTCTGTTTCTGATCCTCGCTGCCATAGGTGTTTATATAGTGGGTCACGATCGACTGGATTCCATAGCCCCAGCCTGCATCACCGCGGGCGGTCTGCTCATACAAGGTGACGGAATCAAACCCCATCCCACCGCCTACGCCGCCATATTCCTCGGCAATGGAACCAGCCATCAGACCCGTCTGGCCCGCCTGCAGCCAGAACGCGCGATCAACTGCCCCATTCTCGGCCCATTTTTCCGTGTTGGGCACCAACGCATCATCCAGGAACCGGCCCGCCATTTCGGCAAACATCCGGTGTTCGTCAGTGACCCAAGCGGCGGTGCTGGTAAAAAGCGACATCAATAGGCTCTCCAGATCAAGTGTTTGCCCAAGGCTACTCGGGTGTGTGATTCCTTCCAATCCGTGTGACGTTGCGTCCAGCAAGAACGCTACGCAACGTCTTTGGCGCAAAAGCCGCTCGTGATCACATCTGCGTTCCCACGCCTGACAGACCGCACAATAGTTGGCCATATTGGGCAAGCCCCGACAGCCCCAGGAGACAGCACAATGCCCCGCGCCTTTTCTGAACTGACATTTACGCCTACAGTTCGCGCCCATCAGGAACGGATGGGATCTGCCGCTACTTATGCGAAATTTCTCAACTCCGGACCACAGCAAGGCCACCAAATAGGCCCGACAGAAGAGGCGTTCATTCAGGCCCGTGACGGGTTCTATCAAGCTACGGTGTCTGAAACGGGCTGGCCCTATGTGCAGTTCCGTGGCGGGCCAATCGGATTTTTGAAAGTGCTGGATTCGCAAACAATCGGTTATGCGGATTTATCGGGAAACAAGCAGTATATTTCGCGCGGGAATCTGGATGGGAATGACCGCGTGGCCTTGATCCTGATGGATTATGCGAACCAGCGCCGCCTTAAGATCCTTGGGCGTATGGAATTTTCGGAAGGTCCCGAGGCGGCGGCTGATCTCTATGTTGAAGGCGCCGAGACCGAAGCCGAGCGCGCAGCGATCATCAAGGTTGAAGCGCTCGACTGGAACTGCCCGCGCCACATTACGCCACGCTTTACCGAAGCCGAGCTTCGGCCGCACCTGAACGATCTGGGCCAGCAACTGGCGGTGCTACAGGCAGAAAACCAGCGGCTGCAACGTGAATTGACCGAACTCAAAGCTTCAGGCAGATAGAAAAGCTGCAAGTTTGGGTGCGACGGGCGCGCGCAGGTGTCAGCTGCACCTTGACCCTCCTGTCACTGGAACCTTTATATCTAAGGCGAACATCATTGTCAGGGCGCCTCGGATGGCCGATTCACTGCACTCACAGATCAAGATAACAGGTATGAGCTGCGCCTCGTGCGTTGGCCGGGTTGAAGGCGCATTGCGGGCCGCACCGGGCGTGCGTGCTGCCGTGGTCAACTTCGCGACCGAAACCGCAGATGTCACCTATGACAAATCGATTTCCGAAGTTCTGGATGCGCTCAAAACAGCAGGATATCCGGCAGCAACACAACAGACCCGTCTAGACATCGACGGTATGAGCTGCGCCTCGTGCGTATCCCGGATTGAACGCGCCCTGAGGGCCGCACCGGGTGTGGTTGACGCAGCGGTCAATCTTGCCACCAACAACGCCACTGTAACCTATGCCGACAGCGCAACCGAACCGGCAACGTTGGCCAAAACACTAACTGAAGCGGGGTATCCGACGCGCCCGACGGATACCGGCACGGCGGATCGCGATGACAAGGCCAAAGAACTTGCTGGTTTGCGCCGCACAACTATGACCGCTGCCGCACTGGCCTTGCCGGTTTTCGTACTAGAAATGGGCGGGCACATGATCCCAGCATTTCACCATTGGGTGCATGCGACCATTGGCTTGCATACAAGCCATCTGATCCAGTTCGCCCTAACCTCTGCGTTGCTTCTCGGCCCGGGACGCGTGTTCTATGCCAAGGGCATTCCATCGCTGTTGCGTGGTGCGCCCGATATGAATGCACTGGTCGCATTAGGAACAGGCGCGGCGTATCTGTATTCGGTCCTCGCAACTTTTGCGCCGCAGGTGCTGCCGCAAGGCACTGCAAATGTCTATTTCGAGGCTGCAGCGGTCATCGTTGTGCTGATCTTGCTGGGCCGCCTGATGGAATCCCGTGCTAAGGGACGAACCGGGGCCGCGATCCGCAAACTGGTTGGGCTGCAGCCCAAAACCGCGCGGGTCGAGCGGGGTGGGGCCACTCTTGACCGGCCCATCGCTGAGATCGTGGTTGGGGATATCGTACAAATCCGTCCGGGTGAACGTGTGCCCGTGGACGGCGCGGTTTTGGATGGAACCTCGTATATCGACGAAAGCATGATCACGGGTGAGCCCGTACCCGTTGGCAAAGCAAAGGGCGATCCGGTTGTTGGCGGAACGGTAAATGGCACCGGAGCGCTGCGCATTCGCGCAACCCATGTGGGTGCCGATACTGTGTTGGCGCAGGTCATCGGAATGGTCGAACAGGCGCAGGGCGCAAAGCTACCCATCCAGGGTTTGGTGGATCGGATCACCTACTATTTTGTGCCCGCCGTTATTGGAGTGGCGTTGCTGACGGTCGCCGCGTGGCTGATCTTTGGCCCGGCTCCGGCATTGCCGCTGGCGCTGGTGGCCGGGGTATCGGTGCTGATCATCGCCTGCCCCTGTGCGATGGGTTTGGCCACGCCAACTTCGATCATGGTGGGGACGGGTCGCGCGGCCGAGCTTGGCGTGTTGTTCCGTAAAGGGGATGCGCTGCAGCTTTTGCAGCAGGCACAAGTGGTCGCGTTGGATAAGACAGGCACACTGACCCTTGGCCGCCCGGAACTGGAAAACGTCATAACAACAAATGGCTTTGGTCGCGCAGAAGTTCTGCGCTTGGCTGCCGCTGCCGAGGCACGCTCGGAACACCCTATCGCCACAGCAATCACACGCGCAGGGCCCGATAATTTGCCCGATGTGGAAGAATTTGAATCTCTGACAGGGCTTGGCCTGCGTGCACAAATCGAAGGCTGTTCGGTACTGATTGGTGCTGACCGGCTGATGGAGCAACACAACCTTGACCTCGGCGACCTGCGGCTTGAGGCTCAGAAACGTGCCGCAGAAGGCGCAACGCCGATTTATGTGGCGATTGACGGGCAAGCCGCTGCGGCCTTGACGGTTTCGGACCCAATCAAGCCGGGCACGCCCGAAGCGTTGGCACGTCTGCACCAGATGGGTCTGACTCTGGCCATGATCACGGGCGACAACGCACAAACAGCACAAGCATTGGCTGACAAGCTGGGCATTGATCACGTCACTGCCGAGGTGCTGCCAGATGGCAAGGTTGATGCAATCGAAGGGTTGCAGCACCAGTTTGGAACGCTTGCTTTTGTCGGTGATGGTATCAACGATGCGCCTGCGCTGGCGACGGCAGATATAAGTGTGGCGATTGGAACCGGTACGGATGTGGCCATCGAAACGGCAGATGTGGTTTTGATGTCGGGCGATCTGCGCGGGGTTGCGAATGCGGTCGAAATCAGCCGACGCACAATGCGCAACATCCGGCAGAATCTTGGCTGGGCCTTTGGGTACAACACGCTTCTAATCCCAGTTGCAGCCGGGGTGTTGTACCCCTTGGGCGGTCATTTGCTTTCACCCGCGCTGGCGGCCGGAGCCATGGCCCTGTCCAGTGTCTTTGTCGTCTCGAACGCCCTGAGGCTTCGGCGCATCCGGACCAACTTGCCTGAGATTGGTCGAAAACCACCCCATAAGGAGGCCATCGCATGAATATTGGTGAGGTCTCAACCCATACGGGTCTGCCCGTCAAAACCATCCGCTACTACGAAGATATCGACCTGATCAAACCGCTGCGTGATGATAACGGATATCGCCGGTTTCGGGATCAGGACATTCACAAGCTGAAATTTTTGGGGCGCGCCCGCGCATTGGGGTTCACCATCGAGGATTGCCGCACACTGCTGGCCCTATACGAGGATGAGACGCGCGCCAGCTCTGATGTAAAACGCGTCGCGCGGGACCATTTGGTGCAGATCGATGCCAAGATCGCTGACCTCCGAGGCATGCGTGACACACTCAGCCATCTGGTCGAGGCTTGTGCCGGAGATGACCGCCCGGATTGCCCGATCCTCAAAGACCTTGGCGGCAAACCCTAACGCAGGGTTGCCCTTTGGCCCAAGCTTTGCTTTGTCTCTGCTAAACATCACGACCTGCTGCGCCGCTGAGGCCAAGGACGGATAACAGAGAGGATCATCACATGGCAAAAGTTGCATTCCTTGGCCTTGGCGTTATGGGTTACCCGATGGCAGGGCACCTTCAAGCTGCAGGCCACGACGTCACCGTCTACAACCGCACTGCATCCAAGGCCGAGGCATGGGTTGCCCAACATGGCGGAGCCATGGCGCTCACGCCGCGCGAAGCCGCGGAAGGGGCAGATTTCGTGATGGCTTGTGTCGGCAATGACGACGATCTGCGTATGGTATGCACGGGCGAGGATGGGGCCTTTCAAGGAATGGCCAAGAACACGGTCTTTGTGGACCACACCACCGTATCTGCCAAGGTAACCCGCGAGTTGTACGAGGCCGGCAAGGCGCAGGGTATCGCTTTTGTGGATGCCCCGATCTCGGGCGGTCAGGCCGGTGCGGAAAATGGTGTGTTATCAATCATGTGCGGCGGCGACCAAGCGGCTTATGATGCGACCGAACCGGTGATGCAGGTCTATTCGAAGATCTGTCGCCGCATTGGTGAAAGCGGTGCGGGTCAAATGACCAAAATGTGCAACCAGATTGCCATCGCCGGGCTGGTGCAGGGCCTCAGCGAAGCGCTGCACTTTGCCGAAAAAGCCGGGCTGGATGGCCGCGCGGTCGTCGAGGTAATCAGCCAGGGTGCAGCGGGCAGCTGGCAGATGGCAAACCGGTATGAGACCATGCTGGACGACCATTTCGAACACGGCTTCGCCGTTGACTGGATGCGCAAGGATTTGGGTATCTGTCTGGACACCGCCAATGAGACCGGAGCCTCGCTGCCGATTACCGCCTTGGTCGATCAGTTCTACAAGGATGTGCAGAAACTGGGTGGAGGTCGGTGGGATACCTCTTCGCTGTTCAAACGGCTGCGGGCATTAGACTGACGAAAAGGGGGCTGTCTGCCCCCCATCGCGCCAAAGCGCGATTCCCCCCGAAGGTATTTTGGGCCAGATGAAGAGGATCACCGTGGCAATTGCAAGAGGCATCGCATGGGAGAAATAAACGCTTTCTGGGCGGGTCGCCTGCGTGAACATTGGGGACTGGAGGCCCGTCTGACGCGGCTGGATGGTGAATATGACCTCAACTTTCTGGTGGAGGCCACCAACGGGCAGGATTATGTGCTCAAGGTGATGCGGCCAGGGTGCGATGCGGGATTGGTCGATATGCAGATCAAGGCGCTGGAGCATCTTAACTCAGCGGCACCGGGCTTGCCCTTTCCCGCCGTTCTTCCTGATATGAACGGAGGTCTGCTGCCGGAGATCATCGACACGCAGGGGCAGTCGCGGCTGGTTTGGCTGCTAGAACGGCTACCCGGGAAATGTTATGCCCACAGCGCGCCCAAGACGGAAGATCTGATCCTGAAGCTGGGTCGCGTACTTGGCGCGACGGGCCGGGCGTTTGAGGGCTTCACTCATGAGGGTCTGCATCGCGCAGAATTCAAATGGGACCTGACACAGGCCGGGTGGATCGTCGATCAACTGGGGGCAATTTCCGATCCAGAACGGCGTGCACGACTGCAGCAGGTAGCATCAGAATTCGAAGTCATTCACGATCAGCTGAATACCCTGCCGAAGCAGGCCATCCACAATGATGCCAATGACTACAATATCCTTGTCGAAGGCACGTTAGGCGAACGCCGCAGCATCTCGGGCCTGATCGATCTTGGTGACATGTGCGCCGCACCCCGTGTGTGCGATTTGGCAATTGCCGGTGCCTATGTCGTTCTGGATCATCCCAAACCTGAGCGCGCATTGGCTGCGTTGGTGCGCGGGTATCATGCTGCCAACCGTTTGCGCCCGGATGAGATCGACCTGATTTGGCCCCTGCTACAAATGCGGCTGGCGGTATCGGTTGTGAACTCGACGTTGATGGCAGCAGAAAACCCGGACGATCCATATGTCACGATCAGTCAGGCCCCGGCGTGGCGATTATTGGAGGACGGGTCGATCAATGGCGCGCTTATGCCCGCCCGTCTGCGCGCAGCCTGTGGCCTGCCTGTGGTGGACGGTGCCGAGCGTATCCACGCTTATCTGTCCAATCATCGTGGGCATTTTGCTCCAATGTTTGAACAGGATCTGCGCGACGTTCCGATGGGTTCACTATCGGTGGAAAACTCAACCTGGCCACAGAACCCGTTCCACATGCCGCTTGATGAGGCCGCACGGGTGGGTGAGGAATTCGGAGAAGGACTCTGGCTTGGTTATTACAGCGAACCCCGTCTGATCTATGCCGAGTCAGGGTTTCGCAAGGGCCCCTGGAAAGCGTCCGACCGGCGTACGGTGCATCTGGCTGTGGATGTATTTGCCCCCGCCGGGACGGTGCTGCACGCGCCACTTAGCGGACGGGTCGAAGCGGTTGAGAACAGAGATGATCACCTCGATTACGGCGGGGTTGTGATCCTGCATCACGAAACGCCCGAAGGTGACGCATTCTATACGCTCTATGGCCATCTGGACCCCGAGGTCAGCGAACGTTTGAAACCCGGTGATCCAGTGGCACAGGGGGCTGCCTTTGCCCGATTGGGAGACGCCAGTCAGAACGGCGGCTGGGCGCCGCATGTGCATTTCCAACTGGCGATGACAACCGACGGGATGCAGGCCGACTGGCCCGGTGTTGCAGATCCAGATGAGTTGGAGCTGTGGCATGCAGTCTGCCCCAACCCTGCAGCTTTGTTAAACTTGCCGGATGAAAAGGTTTTTTACCAACCGACTGACAAGCAGGCGATCCTGAATGGGCGCCACGATCACTTTGGCGGCAATCTCAGCCTGACCTATGACGACCCGGTCATGCTGATGCGCGGATGGAAACATCACCTGTTCGACGAGTGGGGGCGGCCCTATCTGGATGCGTATAATAACGTACCGCATGTGGGCCATGCACACCCGCGTATTCAGGCGGTTGCAGCGGATCAACTGAAGCGGATGAATTCGAATACGCGGTACCTGCATCCCGCACAGACCGCCTTTGCCGATAAGATCTTATCGAAACTACCGGATCATCTTGAGGTTTGTTTCTTCGTCAACTCGGGGACCGAAGCCAATGAGTTGGCCCTGCGTCTGGCGCGCGCCCATACCGGCGCGAATGGGATTGTGACGCCGGATCACGGTTATCACGGCAACACCAATGCAGCGGTCGCGATCTCAGCCTACAAGTTCAACAAACCCGGCGGGGTCGGACAGGCCGATTGGGTGGAACTGGTTGAAGTCGCAGATGATTATCGTGGTTCGTTTCGGCGCGACGATCCAGACCGAGCCCAGAAATTTGCAGATCTGGTTGATCCGGCAATTGCGGCGTTGCAGGCGAAAGGCCACGGGCTTGCGGGCTTTATCGCGGAAACCTTCCCTTCGGTCGGAGGGCAAATTATCCCACCACAAGATTATCTGCCTGCGGTCTATGAAAAAATTCGTGCCGCCGGTGGGGTCTGCATTGCCGATGAAGTTCAGACCGGCCTTGGGCGTCTGGGCGACTATTACTTCGGCTTCGAACATCAGGGCGCGCTGCCCGATATCGTGGTTATGGGGAAACCCATTGGCAACGGTCATCCGCTGGGCGTGCTTGTGACAACCAAGGCGATTGCTGAAAGCTTCGATAACGGGATCGAGTTTTTTTCGACCTTCGGCGGCTCCACCTTGTCCTGTCGGCTAGGGAAAGAGGTGCTGGACATTGTCGATGACGAAGGCCTGCAAGAGAACGCCCGTTCCATGGGGGGGCGCTTGATGGATGGGCTTAGACAGATCGAAGCCGGCTTCGCCTGCGTTGGCGATGTGCGCGGTATGGGCCTATTTCTCGGCGTAGAGCTGATTAACCCGGACGGATCGGAAAGCAGTGAGATTTGCAGCTACGTCAAAAACCGGATGCGTGATCACCGCATCCTGATCGGCAGCGAGGGACCGAAAGACAATATCCTGAAAATCCGACCACCGCTGACGATCGACGCGGACGACGTAGATATGATCCTTTGGACGCTGCGCGATGTGCTTGAAGAGGTTGGAGGCTATAAACCACCCCCCGCGTGTGACCATGATCACCATCATGCGGGCTGCGGCTGCTGCTAAAAAAACAAAACCCCGGCGAAATTGCCGGGGTCTTGCTACCACCGATCAGTGGAGCACCGAAATTGGGGGTTGGTGCCCGGTCGTCGGCATCGGTATGGCTGCGGTCATGCGGCGCAGTGCCAGACCCAGTTCTTCGGACAATGAGGCCAGAGCTGGTGCAAAATCGGGCCGTACGATCAGTGAGGCCATCATCATTGCGTCTTCGCGCGCACCTTCGGAAGCGGCTGCAATCATCTGGGCAAAACAGTTCTCATCCGCCCCCAGACACACACATCCTAGCCCGTGACGCACCAGAGGCCGACGGCCATGATGCGCACAAAGTGAGCAGAGCCGATCCAGCGCCAGCATCGTGGCGCGCCCTTGATCTGCACCCAGCGCAATATTGAAATCACTTGCTGCATTGGTGCGGCCCTCGGCCCCGTCACCCCAAAGACGCAGATACATCACTGCACCGGCCTCAATGGGGCTCATGTCAGACAGGCGGCCAACGGCGGCCCCGCCACGCGATGAAGGTGTGTTCATTTTGTCAGGATCAGTTTGCCTGCGCGGGTGATGCGCAACGTATACAGCTGATCGCCCAGCTCGATATGGGCCAGATTACCGCCATTAGTGAGGTCTTCGGCCTTGTGAGCCGGAAGCATCGAAACAGCATAGCTTTGGGTCGAGGAAGGGGTTTGCATGTTCATCGGGACATCTCCAGAGCGTCTTTGGCACATGGCCTTATCTGCGTTTGTTTCGCTTGATCTGGCTGACCCACATTTGGGTTGGCTATCTGTTCACAAACTTAATCTGATTAAAATAGTAAGGTTTGTCAAGCTTCGGTTTTGCAATCATCTTCTGGTATCACTATTGCGCGACCGCGCGCCGCGAATTAGGCATTGAATACAGACAATAAAGGCAGAATCGCAGATGACGGCAGTTGTAGTTTTTGATCTGGATGGCACTCTGGTGGACAGCCTCGCCGACATCGCAGCTGCAGCGAACCGCATGTTGTGCGACCAAGGCCATCCCACCCTGCCCAAAGAGACAATCGGCGGATTCGTGGGAAACGGCCTGCCCAAACTGGTCGAGCGCGTGATGATCCATTGCGGAATGGACACGGTGCGCCACGCGGAACTAACACAGCTTACATTGACACATTACAATGCAGGCGCGTGTGATCAGACGACAGTTTATCCTGGAGTGCTCGAGGCGTTGGATGAACTTCAAGGAATGGGTTGTGCGCTTGGCGTCTGCACCAACAAACCCGAGGCTCCGGCCCGGCATGTGCTGGGCGAACTGAAACTATTGCCTTATTTCGATACCGTGTACGGCGGCGATACATTGGACACTCGTAAGCCAGATCCGGCGCATCTGTACGCCAGCTTCAAGGCATTGCCAGTCGTTGGACCGCAGATTTTCGTCGGTGATAGTGAGGTGGATGCCGAAACAGCCCAACGTGCGAAGGTGCCGTTTTTACTGTTTGAAAAGGGGTATCGCAAATCACCAGTCGCGGACCTGCCGCACACATTCAGCTATGACAATAGCGCCAAATTACCCGTGCTTGTTCGGCATATCTTGCAGGACGCAGCTTTGCAGGCATAGGCCTGAAAAAATTGAGGGGCCGGCCAAGGGGGTAAGAAGCCAGCCCCTCATCGGGGGAATTTAGTGAAAGTGGTTGGGCACGCTGGCCCGGTAGTTAATAAGAAGTTAACGCACCCGCGCGATACGCGAAATTGGGGGATTCCCGTAGTGCCGCAATTTTTTCTCCGAAATTCGGCAAATTTCCGCGCGCACAAGTCCCGATAGCCGAGTTTTATACGGCCTGTGCAGCCGCTGCCCGCGCGATTACCAACTCTTCGTTTGTAGGAATGACCATCAATTTCACACGGGACAGATCAGTCGAAATAACTCGCCAGTTATCAGCGTTAGCATCATGGTCCAGCTCAATCCCCAGCCATCCCATGTCGGTACAGATACGGTCGCGGATATAGGTCGAGTTCTCGCCGATCCCGCCGGTAAACACGACGGCATCCAAACCACCCAGAACAGCGGCAAGTGCCCCCAACTCACGGCGGATACGAAACGTATAATAGTTGATGGCGTTGCGTGCGCCCGGTGTATCCGAGGATTCGAGGGTACGCATATCATTCGTCATCCCCGAAAGACCCAACAGCCCGGATTTGCGATAAAGAAGATCAGAAATTTCATCCGCACTCATGCCCCTCTGATCCATGAGATACAGAACAACGCCCGGATCCAGCTGGCCGCAGCGCGTTCCCATCGGCAAACCATCCATGGCCGAGAACCCCATGCTTGACCCAACCGAGCGGCCGCCGATCATGGCACACATCGATGCTCCGTTCCCAAGATGAGCTACGACCACCCGCCCACCGTGTATCAGCGGAGCTGTCTTGGCCAGATGATCCGAAATGTAATCATAACTCAGCCCGTGGAAACCATAGCGCCGAACGCCCATGTCATAATACTCGGTCGGCAATGCGAAGGTGTCATTGACCCACGGGTGATGACGGTGAAAGGCCGTATCAAAACAGGCAACCTGCTTTGCGTCCGGGAACCTGTCCATAGCGGTACGAGCGCCATGCAGATTGTAGGGTTGATGCAGGGGCGCAAAAGGCTCAAGCTTTTCCAGCATTCGCAAACTGTCGGGGGTCAGTAGTATGGGCCTGTCGTTGTCTGGCCCACCATGCACAATGCGATGCCCTACTGCCACCACTCGTGCCGAAGGGAACTGCTGCTCCAGCAGATCCAGAATATAGTCCAACGCGCTGGCTTGATCGCGCAGGGCCTCAGACGTGGTATCCGCAATTACCCGACCATCGACGGCACTTGCACTGATGCTGGCCGCCGGACTGCCGATGCGTTCAACCTCACCCGAGCAGATCAAAATCGGGTCGGCGTCACCAGACGTGAACAATCCGAACTTCAGCGATGATGACCCCGAATTCAGCGTGATTATATATTCCATCAGATCCCGTCCGACATTCGTGCTGCGTGCAGGGCTGCCACAGCACAGGAAGCCAACCGCGCCTTTTCATCATCCGCGCGGCTGTTTAGGATAATCGGTACCCGAGCGCCAAGAACGACTCCGGCCGCTTCGGCGTGGGCAATATAGGTCAGCTGCTTGGCCAGCATGTTGCCCGCATCCAGATTGGGCACAACCAGAACATCCGCACGACCAGCCACCTCGGACACGATACCCTTGGTCCGTGCAGCCGCAATGCTGACCGCATTGTCCATGGCAAGCGGCCCGTCGACCAGACCGCCCCTGATCTGCCCCCGGTCGGCCATCTTCGACAGCAGCGCTGCATCAATGGAAGATCGGATTGCCGGGGTTACCGTCTCGACCGCTGACAAGACACCGACTTTCGGCGCCCCTATCCCGATCGAGATCGCCAGATCAATCGCGTTTTGCGTGATATCGATTTTAGTCTCCAGGTCGGGTTCGATATTGATCGCTGCATCTGTCACTAATAAAGGGTGCGGCTGACCGGGAACATCCATGACAAAGACATGGGTAAAGCGACGCCCCATACGAAGGCCACGCTCGCGCCGAAGTGCCGCCCGCAGCAGTTCATCAGTGTGCAAGTGCCCCTTCATCAAGGCTTGGGCCTGCCCATCCGCAACCAGATCAACCGCCCTATTGGCAGCATCCAAATGATTTCGGACTGGTATTATCTCGGTGTCACCCAGCGGCAATTCGATCTCGCGCGCCGCGGCAGCAATCTTATCAGGATCTCCGATCAGGATCGGCTTGATGATGGTTTCGCGGGCAGCCAGCAAAGCACCGCCCAGCGCGTTGGGCTCTTCCGGGGCAACAACGGCGGTGCGGATCGGTGGCAGCGGGCGCGAACGATCAAGCAGCGCGTCAAAATGGCGATGTCTCTGCAAGACCAGACCGGGCACCTCGATCTCATTGAATGACATCTCTTTTTCAGGCGCGACGACGACCGCCGTACCTGAGACAATCAGCGCCCCATCGCTGAGCCGGACAACGATGGTTTCCATCACGACCTCGCGGTTCCCGCGCTTTTCAAGAACCTTGACGCGCGCAGTCAGCTCGTCCCCTGCTAAGGCATGCATACTGAATTCGAAACTCTGCGACTTATATAGCGTACCTGCCCCCGGCAGGACATTTCCCAGAACCGCCGAGATCAGCGCACCAACGAACATGGCCGGGGCGATGGCCTCGTTCAACTGATCGCCATCGCCGTCTTCGGTGGACAGGTGTAAGGGATTGTGGTTGCCCGAGTTTGAGGCAAAAACAAAGAAATCATCTTCGGTGCAAATCCGTGTCAGTTCAGCAGTATCGCCAACCTGTAACTGATCATATGGCTTGTTGTGGTATTGCATAGCGCCTCTCAGCGGCTGTTTTGCACCGACCATTATGAGATTTCAGTTAAACATCCAATGACATTCACAGGGTTTTCTAGGGCTGAAAACCAGCAGGCACACCGAATATTGGCCGATCAAGCGTTGTTCCCGTCAACGCATCCAGGAACGCGACAAGATCAGCGATCTGCTCGTCCGTCAATTCTTGCTGCGCAATATCGATTTTATGGCGCTGTCGATCCATCTCCCGACTGTCCTCCCAGACGATGAAATCGACCTTCTCCAACCAAGGCACCTTGGGTAGAGCCGCCATATCCGGGGTCCAGGCAGCAAGGCTTTCCCGAGGGTTCAGGTGATGGCGGATGATCCCCTCAAGATCGGGGAAAGCACCGTTGTGACCATAGGGGGCGGTTTTGGAGACATTCCGCAGCATGGGCGTGCGGAACCGATAGGCGTCTTCCAACCGGTTGCTTTCCCCCACCCGACCCACATCGCGCGCATAGGGATCCCACTGCCGGGTCTTGCCCGGACCAAACGGGGGCAGCCCCAGCGCATGGAATTTCTGATCCGAAAGCAGCGGGCCAGAGTGGCAAGAGGCACACTCTGCATCACCAAAGAACAGGTTCATTCCCTCTTGTTGCTGCGGCGTCAGGGCCGAGCTGTCTCCGGCCAGATACTGATCGAATGGGCTGTCGGTACTGCGCCATTCCACAGCCATGAAAGCAGCAAGAACGTTCGCGATCTGGGTGATCGTGATATCCTCGGTCGTTTCAACCTCATCGAACGCAGCCACGAAGGCGGCACCATACCTCGGATCGATCCGTACGCGTTTGGCTAGGATCGGCCAGCCCTTGTCGATCCGATCGTGCACCGCGCCTGTGACCTGATTCTCGGCCACATTCCCGGCCATCTCGAATTGCGAGGTCAGCGGGAACAGCGCCTGCGCGGCCAGTATCGAGTTCAACCCGTTGGGCAGCCATTCCTGCGCCGGAGAATTGAAGCCATTGCCATACACATCAGAGATGCTGAGGCGTCCGTCATGGAAAACCGTATGGATGTCCTTTGCGCCCAGGTTCCACAGCCCGGGCGAATTGCGCGGGATACGTTTGCGAATCTTGTCCGCGCCGCTTCCGGGGGTTCGATCCGGCCCAAGCCCGTGCCCGCCCTCGCCAATGCCCAGCGACAGTCCGTCCGAGGTGCCAAAATCCGGGTGATGGCAATGGGCGCAGGCGATGTTCTGGTTGCCAGACAGGATCGGATCGTAAAACAGTTGATGACCAATGGCGGCCTGTTCCATATCAAAGGGGATGAAATCATCATCAGTCAGCGGGCGCGGCAGGTCTTGTGCCGTAGCGGCCCCGGCCAACAGGAAGGCAGCCCCATGCGCCAGATTGTATTTGCACTTTTCTGTCTCGCGACACCTGCGCTGGCCGAACTGGAACAAGCGCGCGATCTGATGGAAGCCGGAGAATTTGAGGCCGCCCGCGAAGAGCTTCTGCCAGCCGCCAGCTCTGGCAATGCCGAAGCCGAAGAACTGATCGGCGTAATGTATGGGCTGGGTCTTGGGGTTGACCAAGACTATGAGCGGGCGTTCGAATGGTACCTGCGCGCCTCGCTGAAAGGCCATCCCGGCGCGCAGTCGGGGATTGGCTGGTATTACGAGCTGGGTCTGGGCCTGCCCGCGCCTGATCTGGTGCGGGCGTATATGTGGTACACGCTCAGCGCTATTGGCGGCGATCCCGATGCAGCGATCAGCCTTGAGGAAGTGGTCAAGAAGATGTCGCCGGAGCAGATCGAAAAGGCGCATGTTCTGGTCAACGACTACAAAGGGTGGATGTACCCGTTTCGGTAAGGGTCGGGCCGTAAAGCCCGACCCATCGATTTAGTTCAGATCCGCATCGCGCGAAGAATTCACATCTGCCTCAGCCGCTGCAACTGCTTCGGTCAGTGCAGTGAACACCTCATCACCACGGGCAACATTGGTCTGGAACCACTCGTAAACCGGGGTTGCGGCGTCTTTGAACGCGGCTTTCTGATCAGGTGTTGGCACGTAAAGGTCACCGCCACCTGCAACGAAATCCTCGTAGGCCTGGATCGACTTGCGTTTGGGCGAGGCAAAAGTTGCCTGCTGCAGAGCATAGAAACCATCGACAACAACACGGCGCATGTCCTCGGGCATCTCTTGGAATTTGGCGTTGTTCATCCACCACAGCGCGCCCATATAGGCGTGACCATCCAGCGTGACGTATTGAAGACCCGCATCGGGGAACTTCATGCCCATGATGTCGGTAATCCCATTCTTGGACCCCTCGACAACACCGGTCTGGAAGCTGGTGAACAGTTCAGGCCACGGGATCGGGGTCGGCGAGGCACCGAGAGCTTTCACCAACTCCTGCGGCAGGTCAGCGACCACGGTGCGGATTTTCAGGCCTTCCATATCGGCAGGCTCAGCAACACGGCGCTGCGTGTTGGCAAAGTTGCGCCAGCCGCCGGTATTGCCGATGGTCATCAGACGTATCGCACCGCCGGAATCCTCCAGTGCCATGTCACGCATCTGCCTGGTGAAATCACCTGACAGAACATGCTCGGCTATCCGGTCGTCGGCCATCAGATAGGGTAGGTCCAACACCTGAACATAGGGGAAGATGCCAGAAGCGCCGCCCGAAGTTGAGATGTAGATGTCGATGGTCCCATCCGCCACGCCCTGCAGGCATTCTGCCCCGTTCGAACACAGCTGCGTGCCGATGAACAGTTCGACTTCGATTGCACCGTTCGAAGCGGCCTCGACGTAGTTTTTGAAGACGACCAGGCCGTCATAATCCTCGTCGTTTTCGTTCGAGTTGGCAGTAGCGCGCAACGTATAATCAGCAGCTGCTGCCGCCATGGCGGATGCAGCCACCAGCGATGTGGCCACCGCTGCGGTTTTGATAAATCTTCTGAGCATGCGTTTCCTCCCTGTGGTACTCAGTTAGTTTGCAAATCCCGTTATTCTCGGGATCGTCATGGATAGTGCCGGGATGTAAGTGATCAGGAAGATCACTATGATTTCGACTGCCAGAAACGGCAGGATCGCCTTGGCGATGGTTTCAACCCGTTCCCGCGACACGGCGGCAGCAACGAACAGCACGAGCCCCATGGGCGGCGTGGCCAGACCAACGGTCAGGTTGACGCTCATGATGATCGCAAAATGGATCGGGTCCACACCGAGGCTGGTGAAGATGGGACCAAGGATCGGGCCAAGGATGATAATCGCGGGGCCTGCATCCAGGAACATGCCAACAACGAACAACAGTAGGTTGATCAAGAACAGCAGGATCAGTGGATTTTCCGACAGGCTGAGGATAAGCGAGGCCAGCTGTTCTGGCGCATGGCTGAGGCTGACCACGGTCTTGAACGCCATCGCAGCACCAACCAGCAGCAGGACGACCGCCGAGGTCATGCCCGCGTTGCTGAGAATCTCAGGCACCTCTTTCAATGTCAGGGTGCGCAGGACAAAGAACCCGATGATGAACGCGTAGCCCACGGCCACCGCTGCAGCCTCGGTCGGGGTGAAGATGCCACCCAAAATGCCGCCCAGAATGATCACAGGCGTCAGCAGTGGAAAGAAGGCCTTGAGACTGGCCTGACGACGCTCACCCCATGTGTATTTGCGACTGGCAACGGGGAAATCGTAGCGATCGGCCATAACCTTGATCATCAGCATCAGGCCAACGCCAACCATCACCCCCGGCACGATGCCCGCAAGGAATAGCGCGGCCACGCTTTCGCCCATAACATAGGCATAGATGATCATGATGCCCGAGGGTGGGATGATCGGTCCGATCACCGAACTGGCCGCAGTGATCGCAGCCGCGAATTTGCGGGTATAGCCCTGTTTCTCCATCGCCGGGATCAGCATTGATCCAAGCGCCGAAGTGTCGGCTACGGCAGATCCAGACAGGCCGGCAAAAAGGATCGAGCTGAGTACATTCACATGCGCAAGGCCGCCCCGCAGGTGGCCCATCAGGGCCTGGCTAAACTCCACGAGGCGGATGGTGATACCGCCTCGGTTCATCAACTCTCCGGCCAGCATGAAAAACGGGATCGCCATCAACGGAAAGCTGTCCATGCCGTTATAGACATTGCGGTAAAGCAACGTGATGTCGTTGGTCTGACCGCTGAGCCACAGTAATATGCCCGGAGCGGCCAGAAGCGCGAAGAAGACCGGTAGACCGATTAGCAGGAAGATCAGGAATGTGGGTAGGAACCAGATCAGCATTTATTCGGCCCCCACTGCAGCTTCGGGAATTTCAGGCAGCAGATGCTCGCCACCAAGTAAGGTGACGACAGACCGCAGGACCAGTTCGATATTGACCAAGATCAGAAGGATGATCCCTACCAGCAGCGATGCCATCATCCAGCTACGCGGAATGCGGTACCATTCATCGAACCCAAAAGAGGTGGGAAGATAGAGAGCCGCCGTGGCGAACCGGCCGCCAAAGCCAGTGACCTCGGACCAGCCAATATTGACTGCGACCAGCAGGACCACCAGCGAGATCAGCAGCAGAAACAGATTGAGCGATAGGCCAAGCACGCGTGGCAGGAAACGCTGCAACATATCGATGGCGACAAAGCCCCCGCGGCGGAACGCGGTGGGGGCCATCAGGCCAGTCATCCACAACATACAGAACCGCGCGGCCTCATCTGGCCAAGGCAGGGCGTTCCCCAGGACGTATCGAAAAAACACCTGGATCAGGATTGCGATGACCATGAATGCAATCGCAACAACACCAACCGCGCGGCCCAGACGCAGCGCGGTTTCGTTCACGAATGCAATCGGCGCCAGCGCCGATGCCAGTCCGCCCATGCGGATCCTCCCACTGTCAGCCGCGAGTTTGCCCCGCGGTCGTCATATCGCGCTTAGGTTTTCGCGAATTGGCCGAGTTTTCCGGCAAAGAAGGTCAGCGCGTCTCCATCCGCCATGCTGACCTTCAGGACTTTACCCACCACGATCACGTGATCGCCTGCATCGTGATAAGCGTGCTGCTCGCATTCGAACCGGGCAAGACTACCCGGCAATAAAGGGGTGCCGTTTTCACAACGATCATGTTCGATATCGCGTAGCGCATGGGCGTCTTTTGAACAGCCAAAGCAAAGCTCGGCCTGTTCGGCAGACAAAACATGCACACTGAAATGGCGCGCCCCATGAAAATACCGGAACCGGCGCGAATAGCGATCGCCTGCCCACATAACCAGCGGTGGATCCAGCGACAGGGACGAAAAGCTGTTGGCCGTAATGCAGATCGGGCCATCTTCGCTGTCGCAGGTCACCACCGTAACACCCGTGGCAAAGCGACCAAAAGCGTCACGCAGGGTTCTTGTGTCGCCCTTATGCGGGATGAATGTGTTGGTCATGTCACGTGAGATTGCGTTCATCATGGAACCTCATGCCCTAGCGCTGCCTCATACAGGCGGAACCAGCTTTCGCGGTCTAGTTTGACTTTCAATGCGTCTGAGGCGCGCCTGATGCGGTCCAAGTTATTTGTCCCCAAAACCGGCAGGATGATCGCCGGATGCGCGAGTAAGAAGGCAACCGCAACGGCAGCGCGATCCACTCCGAATTCCGCAGCTATCTCATCTGCTACGACACCAACCGGAGGGTTGCCGGCCATCAGGAGCCCCCCACCCAGCGGGGACCACGCCATCAGTGGATGACCATGCTGCTGATGGAATACCAGATCGCCATTGGTAAACGGGCTAATCTCACCGAGAGAAATTTCAATCTGATTGGTGACCAACTGCGTTTTCATCGCCGATTGCAGCAAAGACCAGTCCCATGGACGGAAGTTGGACACGCCAACTGCGCCGACCTTGCCGCTGGCAACAACTTCATCCAGTGCCGCGCCGGTTTCATGGTGATCCATGAGCGGATCAGGGCGGTGGATAAGCAGCAGGTCGATATGGTCGATTGCCATTTCCGACAATGACGTATCAACCGATTTCAGAATATGCGCCCGCGAGGTGTCGTAGTATTTAACCTTGGCATCCGCATATCGCCCCATTGGCGCGACGATGTCACACTTGGTGACGATCTCCATCTTCTGGCGCAGCCTGGGATTGGCGCGCAAGGCGTTGCCTAAAACGGCCTCAGCCGCGTATCCGCCGTAGATGTCGGCCTGATCGAAGGTGGTGATACCCTGATCCAGACAAGCCTGAATCTTGGCCTCCACATGCGCGGTCGACGTATCGCTGTCATCACCCAAGCGCCACATGCCATAGACAAGGCGGCTCATTTCCAGCGTGTCAGATAGTTTCACACGTTGCATCAGCGACGAACTCCATTTCCCAGCGGGGTCGCCGGGGTGGTTGCAGGCACGCGCCCGTAGGCTTCGGGAAGCGAGCAGGTTTTCAGGTTGGGCATCACGCGGGCACCAAAATGTTTGGCTTCGTCCATGTGCGGATAGCCCGAGAAGATGAAGGCACGGATGCCCATCTTCTGGTACTCTTCGATCTTAGACATAACCTGATCGGTCGATCCGACCAGCGCCGCACCACAGCCAGACCGCGCGCGCCCCACACCCGTCCACAGGCCGGGTTCGACATAGCCATATTCATCTGCCAGATCGCGGTTCTTGGACTGATGCGCCACGCCCAACGAGGTCGCATCCAGCGCCCGTTCGCGGATGGCGCGGCCATAGTCGTCATCCAGTTTCGAGACGATGTGGTCCGCGTATTCCTGTGCTTCGGCCTCGGTATCCCGAACGATCATGTGTACGCGCAAGCCGTAATCCAACGTCCGGTTGTAGTTTTCAGCGACAGTGTGAACTGCTTTCATCCGCTCGGCCAATTGATCCTTGGTTTCCGGCCACATCAGATAAACGTCACAATGCTCGCCGCACAGATCCAGAGCAGATGGTGAGTAGCCACCAAAATAGAGCAGCGGACCACCGGTCTGAAAAGGCCGGGCCGGATCAGCGGTCAGGCCCGAGAAGTTGTAGACCTCGCCCGCATGGTTGATCTCGTCCTGTGTCCAGGCCTGTTTCAGAATCTCGACCACTTCGCGCGACCGTTGATATCGGTAGGCGCTGTCAGCTTTCTCGCCAGGGAAATCGGACGAGATGATGTTGACCGTCAGCCGCCCTTTCAGCATGTGATCGAGCGTTGCGATGGTGCGGGCCAGCATGATGGGCTGCATCTCACCACAACGCACGGCGGCCAGCAGGTTGATCTTTTCGGTGATCGGCGCGCAACCTGCGACAAAGCTCAGCGTGTCCTGACCGACCTGATAAGACGACGGGCACAGGATGTTGCGGAACCCTTGCGCCTCGGCCTCTTTCACGATGCTGGAACAATGGTCCCAACTTGACCGCAGATCGCCATCGGGCAGCCCGAGGAACTGATAATCATCCGAGCAGAGCGCAGCAAACCACGAAACCTCGGCCGCATCCAGATCGGGGGATGTGATGGGGACGATGGTCATTTGATTCGCGCTCCGTGCATCTTTTACTTTTCTCTTGCGTAGCAATCACATTGATGTAGATCAATAGTGTATCAATTTTTCCCGCGACCGAATGAAGCGCCCTCGATGACCTCCAACAGCCGCAACCCCAATGCCCTGCCGATCTATGTCCAGATCTCAGAGCTGCTGATCCGTGATATCGCGGCAGGTCGTCTGATCGATGGCGAGCGTCTGCCACCCGAGCGGGATATGGCAATCAATCTGAAGGTCTCAGTAGGCACGTTGCGAAAATCGCTCGCCGAGCTTGAGAAAAAAGGCATGTTGGAGCGCATTCAGGGTTCGGGCAATTACATCCGCGAAACCGGAACCCAGAACAGTGTCTACGCCATGTTCCGGCTGGAACTGCCTGAAGGCGGAGGTTTGCCGCGCGCCGATGTCTTGTCGGTTGAACACCTGGAAAAACCCTCAGATCTGCCAGAATTTGGCCAGTCGAAATACGCATCGCGGGTGCGTCGGATGCGCTATCTGAATGACACAATCATCGCTGTCGAAGAAATCTGGTTGGACGAATCAGCCGGAACCATCGATCAGAGCCTGCTGTCTGACTCATTGTATCGCTATTATCAGCAACAGCTCGGCTTCTGGATCACACGGGCCGAGGACCGCGTTTCGGTAGGCGCATTGCCCGACTGGACGCCCAGCGGCTTCACCAAACCCGCGGGCCAGACGGCTGGGTTCATCGAACGATTCAGTTGGTCTGAGAATGCTGAACCCGTCGAGTTTTCAAAAACATGGTTCGACCCGGATCGGGCCACATACGTCCAACGCCTGAAGTAAAAGGAACTGCGCATGACCCGGACCATCAATTACGGGCTGATCGGATGTGGTATGATGGGGCAGGAACACCTGCACAATATCGCTCTGCTAAAGGGCACACGTGTTGCCGCAATACGGGAGCCTGACGCGGAGATGGCACAAACGGCGAAGGCCATCGCGCCCGAGGCGCAGATGGTTTCGTCCATTCAAGATCTTCTGGCGATCAGTGATCTGGATTGTCTTGTGATTGCCAGCCCCAACCACTTGCATGTCGAACAGCTGGCCGAGATTGCTAAGACCCGCCCCCTGCCCCTGCTGATCGAGAAACCTCTGTTCACCGATCCCGCCGATCTTGACCGGCTTGAGGAGTTGGAACGCAGCTATCCTCACCCGATTTGGGTTGCGATGGAATATCGCTATATGCCACCCATCGCCGCGCTGATCGACAAAGCTGAAACCACCAGCGGTGGGGTCAAAATGCTTTCGATCCGCGAACATCGCTTCCCGTTCCTGGAAAAAGTCGGCGACTGGAACCGATTTAGTCGCAACACCGGTGGGACTTTCGTCGAGAAATGCTGCCATTTCTTTGACCTCATGCGCCTGATCCTGCAATCCGACCCTGTGCGGGTTTCAGCAAGCGGCGGACAAGCCGTCAATCACTTGGACGAGGAGTATGGCGGCGAGACTCCGGACATACTGGACCACGGCTATGTCATCGTCGATTTCGCCTCAGGTGCACGCGCCATGTTGGAGCTTTGCATGTTTGCTGAAGGCGCACGCTATCAGGAGGAGATCTCGGCTATCGGGCCCAAAGCCAAAATCGAAGCGCTGGTGCCTGGCCCTGGTCGGTTTTGGCCGGGGCATCTGGGTGACGCGCCTGTGCCACAGCTGATCACTAGCCCACGCTCACCGAAAGGCCCTGTCAAACAAGACATCCCGGTTGAACCGGAATTGCTGGCTGCAGGCGACCACAACGGTTCGACCTATTACCAGCACAAAGGCTTTCTGGAACTGGTCAGGGGGGAACGCGCGGTGCCCGAAGTCACTCTGCGGGATGGGATATGGGCTGTCCGCATCGGGCTCGCCGCGCAACAAGCGGCCGAACATGGCCGAACGATTAGCCTGATTGGATAGACGATAAAGTCAGAATATCACGTTGAGCATCAACAGCGAGACGATCAGAAAAATGATCGTCATGATCCCACCTGAACGGACGAAATCCATCACCTTATACCCCGCTGGCCCCATGATCAGCGCGTTGACCTGATGGGTGGGAATAATGAAGCTGTTCGAGGTCGAGATCGCAACGGTCAACGCAAAGACCGCAGGATTGGCACCCGCGGCAACCGCGATTGAAACCGCAAGCGGCACCAAAAGCACGGTGGCCCCCACGTTTGACATAACCAGAGAAAACGCTGTCGCCAGAATTGCAACCCCGGCCTGAAGTGCCCAGATCGGCCATCCATCTAGGATGATCATGATCTGCTGCGCAATCCATGCTGCAGTTCCTGTATTCTGCACCGCCTGACCTAGGGGGATCAGACACGCCAGCAGAAAGACCGTGTTCCATCCGACCGCCCGGTACGCCTCATCCACGCTTAGCACACGGGACAGCATCATACCCGCAGCACCGGTCAGCAGACAAAGCGACAACCGCACATCCGTGAACAGGATCAGCGACAATGAGATCACGAAAAAGCCAAGAGCCCAGCCAACCTTTTGTGGGCGCAGTTCATCCTGTGGGAAGTCTGACGTGACAACTACAAAATCCGGGTCACGCTTGATCCGCATAAGGTTATCCCAGCGGGTATGGGCAACCAACATGTCACCAGCCTTGAATTCTTCGAGGCCTATTTGCGTGGATTCATGCGTCTCGGTCTCTACATGGCTCAGCGTTTCCTCTCCCCTGTGGATGGCAAGCAGAGACATTCCATAGGTTTTGCGAAACAGCAGTTCACGAGGGCACTTCCCGATCAATTTGCTATCGGGTGTCACGACTACTTCGGCTATCCCGGCATTTGTCGGCGCAAATTCTTCAACAAAAACATCCAGATCAGGCAGAACGGTCAGCCCGTATTTTTCGGCAAATTCCTCAACAACCCATCGCCGTCCGACAATTGCCAGTCGGCAAGGCGCGGCGATCTCGGCCGTCAAAACCTGCACCATCGAGGTCTTGCCCCGATAAAATGTTGAAATGATATAGAGATGATTTTCAAAGTTGATATCGGCCAAAATTTTCCCGACCAACGGGCTGTCTGCCGGAACCACAACTTCAAAAACATCAGCTTTCAGCCCGTAAACTCGCTGAAGATATTCCTGTGTTCCTCGACCGGTCCCGGTACTGTCCGAGCCAGCAGCACTTGGCAGCACCCAACGGCCCAGCAACAGGAAATACGCAATACCTGTCAAAATAAGCACCGCACCAATGGGCGTCACCGAGAAGAGCCCGAAAGGCTCCATCTGCTGTGCTTCGGGTAAACCTTCGTTAGCTGTCTGGATCAGATCATTCAGTAGGATCAGTGGCGACGACCCAACCATCGTCATCGTCCCGCCCAAGATTGCACAGAAACCCATCGGCATGAGCAAACGCGACAAAGGAATTCCCGATCTCGACGAGATGCGGCTGACCACTGGCAGGAACAGAGCAGCAGCGCCGACATTCTGCATAAATGACGAGATAACCCCAACAGTGCCTGAAATGATGGGCAATACCCGGCCTTCTGATTTGCCGCCATATTTCAGAATTACCGAGGCAACTTTGTTCATCAGCCCCGTCTTGTCCAAGCCCGCGCCAACGATCATCACCGCAATAATGGAAATGACCGCGTTTGATGCAAAACCATCAAACAGATGCGGCACGTCGGCCAAATTCTCAAGCCCGGGCGCATAGCTCAACAAGCCGACAATGACTAAAACGAGAATGGCAGAGAGATCGATCCTGACGATTTCGGACACAAACAAGAAAACAGTGAACGCCAAAAGCCCGGACACCACGGCCATTTCGTAAGTAAATGCCAATTGCTCCACTAGGGTCACCAGGCCTCAATCGTGAACTTAATTAACATTTCTAGGCAATTGACCCGTGTCTGTCATGGTTTTTGTGATCGTTGAACGAAATCAAAGCTCCTATCATTTATTGCCCGCATCGATATCGACAGATATGAACTTGAGAATACCCAGCCACTGATGACGAAGCCGTATCACGATTTCAGAGAAAAGGGTGTGCCGTGCAAAGATGTGACAGAAACTTTCTCATCCCGTGACGCTATAATCATACTGGCGCAGTGAGGCGAACCTGCGGCGGGCGCTTGGCCAATCGAAATGAAACAGTGGGTCAGGAATTCGCCAGTTTTCGCCATAACTCTGAGCAAGCAACGCCGGTTCGTCTTGCGGCAATCCGATCGTGCCTCCGTTCAGGGGTTTCAATGGAAAGATAGCATCGTCCGGCAAATCATTGAGAGAGTACGGGTAAACGCTAAAGCGTCCGCCGTCTGACCACGCCGGGAACAGATCGATATCGATCCCCAAGCTGTTCCTGACCTTGAATGTCGGCGAGTTTCGCGTCAGGGATTCCGGGTCAAGACAATTGTTGGCAATCAGGTCTTGCTGAAAGAGCGCCCATTCCTTCGGTATGTCATCAAGCGTAGACTCGCCGAGATACACAGCAAAGTCGACATCATCGTCATGATCGATTAACCGGCCATCTCTGACATGCCCCAACAAGGCACCAGCATACAGCATGATCGGTTTCCCAAGCTGGATCACTGGCTTTAATTCAGAATCCAGCTTCGAAAGTATTTCGTCACTGGCCATCTCTGAAAATGTCCGATTGTAGCCATGCGGCGTAATGAAGTCCGGGTGCAAGGTCTGCTTTACGCACTCAAAAAAGGTCGCGAACCGGGCTTCCTGGCCCTTCTTGGCATAGCGCCTCTCCATCCTTTTGAGCCTGCCGTGCGTTCGAGCAGGCCTAAAGCGTCGATGGCAGCACAGCAGAACGTAGAGCTCTTCCCAATCGTCGAACAAGGCAGGACTATTCAATTGTCGTATTAATGGCTGCAGAGCATCCACTGCCAAACGCGTCTTCCGCGGGCGAGGCAACGCAATCTGGGCCGTGGCATGCGCAAACACATGATCGCGCAGTGACACGAGCTGTTGTGCAATCTCTGCCTCAGTCACGGTTTTCTTTCATAGATCGCCCTCGCGACGATCGCATCTTCTGATTTGTATTTTGCATATCCTATGCCTTCGACCCCATAGCTCTTTGAGAAGAGGTGCCGTTCCATCTTAGCATCCAACTGCGATGGGCACATGTAACGGCGGAAATGCGGTGCCGCCACTTTCACCAGATCCCGATCCGCAAGAGTTCGGAATTCGAACGCCGCTATGTCTCCAGGTCTGCAAGCTTCATGTAGGGCTGCAATCAACAGATCTTCTTCCTCATCGGTAATTGCGTGCAAAAAGAAACGCGCATAAACGCAGACTGTATCGGCTCTTCTTTCAGACAACACCTGCTGCACCTGACCATCTGCGAGGTTTGTTCTGAAAAACTCCAGATCATCGCCGCCCTGAACCTGCGTGTGTTCCTTTGCAGACGCGATGGCTGCCTCGGATGCATCCAGTCCGGTAACTTTGAACCCATGGCGCGAGAAGAAGAAACTATCGCGTGCATTTCCGCATCCGATATCAATTACATGCGCTTGCCTATCAATTTCATTGGCCACAAACGCGGCAAATTGAGACGGCAGAGATATTTCCCAGAAAGTAGCGGAATTGGCGTAGAAATCATTCCAAAAATCGCGCCGACCTCGCGGCTGCGCAACTTCAGGCACTTTTGAGGTCATTTGTGAGGGTTCTTTCGCGCGGCTGCAGGACGTTATTAGCAAAACTTTGCCAGACGCCCAAGGCGACTGCAATCGGTTCTTTGTGAATGGTGGCACAAACGAAAATCCCGGGTAGTTTTCGCCACCCGGGATCAATTCTTGTCAGATCTGTACTAAGGCTTATTCGCCGGCAGCAGCTGCCACATCCAGCGTCACGCCGGGGCCCATGGTCGAGCTCAGCGCGATTTTCTTCATGTAGGTACCTTTGGCACCAGTCGGCTTGGCCTTGGCCACGGCCGAGATGAAGGCGCGGACGTTTTCAACCAGCTTGGCTTCGTCGAACGACGCTTTGCCAACACCGGCGTGAACAACGCCACCTTTTTCCGCCTTAAACTGGACTTCACCACCTTTGGCTGCTTCCACGGCCGCTTTCACGTCCATGGTCACGGTGCCAACTTTGGGGTTCGGCATCAGGTTGCGGGGGCCCAGAACTTTACCCAGACGGCCAACGATCGGCATCATGTCCGGGGTGGCAATGCAACGATCGAATTCGATGGTGCCGCCCTGAATAGTTTCCATCAGGTCTTCTGCGCCAATGATATCCGCGCCAGCTTCTTTCGCTTCGTCGGCCTTGGGGCCACGAGCAAAAACAGCAACGCGCATCGTTTTACCGGTGCCATTGGGCAGGCCGACAACGCCACGAACCATCTGGTCCGCGTGACGGGTGTCAACGCCCAGGTTCAGTGCGATCTCGATGGTTTCATCGAATTTCGAGGTTGCGTTGCCTTTGACTAGGGAAACAGCTTCTTCGACCGACAGGTTTACCTTGCCAGCGACAGCTTCGCGCGCAGCGCGGGTACGTTTACCGAGTTTTGCCATCTTACTTCACCTCGATGCCCATAGAGCGGGCCGAGCCCAGGATGATCTGCATTGCGCCTTCGACGTCGTTGGCGTTGAGATCTTTCATTTTGGCTTCGGCGATTTCGCGAACTTGTTTGCTGGTCACGGTTGCCACGGTCTCACGACCTGGGTTTTCCGCGCCACGGGGGCGGTTCCGCTTGCCAACCGGCTTCAGACCAGCTGCTTTTTTCAGGTAGTAAGACGCGGGCGGCGTCTTGATGTCCATGGTGAAGGACTTGTCCTGATAATAGGTGATCACGGTCGGGCAAGGCGCGCCCTGTTCCATGTCTGCGGTCTTGGCGTTGAACGCCTTGCAGAATTCCATGATGTTGATACCGCGCTGACCCAGCGCCGGACCAACTGGCGGCGACGGGTTCGCCTGACCTGCAGGAACCTGCAGTTTCATTGTACCAGCAAGCTTCTTGGCCATTTGGTTTTCCTTTCAACTCAGGTGAAACGCGTTCCACCCAGACAATGTTGCGTGGTCCGATCCGGGATCGCGATCCCAGCAACCTCCCACGAGAGAATCTCGCCCGAAGACGATAGGGCGGCATTTATATCGGAATGACTGGGTTGGCAAGTAGCGGAAGTCACTATTCAAAGCGACACCTTTGTGTCCTGATCAGCCGGTTGGTTTCGGGTTGGCAAGGAGCTACCCCTGTTCGCAATTTGCGCTCATCCACTCAAAGCCTGATCGCGAAGTAGACGCGCTGCCGGCAGGATGCTGAAGGAAGATGCGATTCATGCATACCTTCCAAGCATTGAAACGTCTGCGGTTTCCCGCGCAAGTCGAGTAAGCAACTCGGAGAAGCACGCCTCTATCTCCAACGACCTTTTTAAATGGACATCTCGTTTTCGGCCACAAAACTCTGGATTGGTGAGTCCTGGTTGGTCCGCTAGGCCGGTATGGTTTCGGATATCAAAATAGGAAATACCCGCTGCTTCGGCTTGTTTTTGAAGTTCTCCGGCAATTCTTTCGTTAATTTCCCGGTGACGTTTAATATTGATTTGGTTTTGCCTCAGCCAGTCGACAAACGCGTCTTGGGTTAGACCCAGTTGGTTAGGCAAGGTCTCGAGCAACATATTGTGCAATTGGTACTTTCTATGCAGAGTTGAGGTATTGAGGCCTTTTACCAAAACTCGACGATTGGGCGCTGCTTGTTGGCAAAACAGCAGATAATGGCTGAGTTGATCAATTCTGGATTGAATGGCCGTATCCAGGTCGACCTGATCGCGGATAGCTACGAAGTAGCAACTCAACTCGGCGTCTACCTGTCCAAAACCAAACGACACTAAATCGGGATCCAGACTTTCAATCGCATTCTTTGCGGCGTCGAACGAAGAATTTTTCTTTGTTGTGGGTCTAAACCCTGCGGCAGTCGCCCCTTTGATCGCTAGTACGTGCGCCTCTTCAAATCCAGATATTTCAACCGGGCAAACGCGACCGTATCGAAAGTTTCGCTCGCTGCTTTCAGCTCCCAGTAAACGGCTGTGGGAATCGCCAACACACAATATTTTCATTGTTTCATTCCGATCCCGCCAACTTGTCGTCGAGACCAGTCAATCCTTCGAAAACACCTGTGTCAATGCAAGCAATGGCTTTGCCGGATCTGGCGGTGGTAGGGAAATCTCACCCCTGCAAACGGCCTGCACACTGACGCTCACGCATGCTTGGGCAAAGACCACTCCGAATTCAAACCCGAGAGTAGCTTAAGCATCGAAAGAAGTTGCTCCGCACTGAACGAGCTTGCCAAATTCGGAACTAAATCCGGCGAATGCAGCGTTCGCAAGATTGGCTGCAATAGAAAACGCCGTGATGTCTGCAACATCACGGCGCAACAATACTCTGCGAAAGCCTTATCAGCTCTGTTTGGTGACCTGCGTGAAGTCCAGTTCCACAGGCGTTTCGCGACCGAAGATCGAGACCGAAACTTTCAGTTTCTGCGCGTCGTCGTCCACGCCTTCGACCATGCCGTCGAAATCCTCGAACGGGCCGTCGTTGACCTTGACCTTCTCGCCGATCTCGAAGCTGATCATCAGCTTGGGCGCTTCTTCACCTTCCTGAACGCGGTTGAGGATCTGGTTGACCTCGGCATCGCGCATCGGCATCGGACGGCCTTGCGGACCAAGGAAACCGGTGACGCGGTTGATCGAGTTCACCAGGTGGTAGCCCTGATCCGACATTTCCATATGCACCAGCACGTAACCCGGCATGAAGCGGCGCTCGGTCGTGACTTTCTTGCCTCGGCGCACTTCGATCACCTCTTCGGTGGGCACCAGAACTTCGTCGATATCGTCCTCAAGGCCCTGTTCAGCCACCGACGTGCGGATCTGCTCTGCGATCTTCTTTTCGAAATTCGAAAGAACGCTGACCGAGTACCACCGTTTCGCCATGAACCTGTCGTCCTTGTTTGCCTTTGGTGCGTTCGAACTGAGCGAAGCACCGGAATTGAAAATCTATCGCGTCACCCGGAATAAAAAGCGGCGCGCAGCTCGAATCGCCGCACGCCCATTCCGAATAGTTCCGTGTCAACTACTCTGACACGGCGCGCTGTGCAAGGGGGCAATGGCGCGAACGCCGCCCCAATCTGCCTTAGTTGAAGGCGCCCAGCACCAGCTGCAGGCCACCGCGAATGCCCAAATCAACCAGAGCAAAGAACACAGCAGTCAACGCCGCCATGATGAACACCATGACCGTGGTCAACAGCACTTCACGCCGGGTTGGCCAGACGACCTTCGCGACTTCGGATCGGACCTGCTGAATGAACTGGATCGGGTTTGTGGTGGCCATGAGGCGTATCTCTCTGCTAGCGGATGGGCCGGACATAACCGGGCAATGCGGCAATTTCAAGGGCGGTCAGGGTCTGGGCTTATCGTCCCATTCATCGTTTAGGATGCGGCGCGCGTCGCCCTCAGGGTCGTCATATTGATTCGAGCGCACGGTGTAGACGAATGCAACAAGGCCAACACCGCCCAACAGCAGGGAAATCGGGATCAGGTAGGCAAGCACTTCCATCGGGGTTACCTCAGCCGCAGGGCATTCAGCGATACCGTAATCGACGATGTCGACATCGCCAAGGCCGCAATCAGAGGCGTTGCCAACCCGGCAACAGCCAGCGGTACCGCGATGACGTTATAAACGGTGGCAATGCGGAAGTTTTCGCGAATCCGGCGCGTCGCCTTGCGGGCTGTATCGCAGGCTTCGGCAATTGGTGACAGATCATTGCCCAACAGCACGATATCCGACGCAACCCGCGCCGCATCCAGTGCCGAGGCCGGAGAGATCGACACATGCGCCGCAGCAAGTGCGGCCGTATCGTTCAACCCGTCGCCGACCATCAGAACGTGTCGTCCCTGATCGCTGAGTTCCTGCACTTTGGTGGCTTTGTCCTGCGGTAAGGCTTTGGCGATCCAGTTCTCAATACCAAGCTTGCCGGCCAAGGCTTGAACCGCGCCTTGCGCATCACCGGATATCAGGATGACGTCTTTGCCCGCTGCGCGGAACGCTGCGATGGCTTCGGCTGCACCCGAGCGCAGGCTGTCCGTAAAAGTAAAGCGCAATGGGGGGTGCGATCCACTCGCAAGCCATGCAGCGGTTTGCTCACCATCTTCGCCTCCGACCCATGCCGCGCGTCCCAGGCGGACACGCTGATCCCGATAGCACCCTTCAGTGCCATAACCCGGCACCTCGACAACGTCGCGCAGGATTGCGGGCGTAATCCCGGCCTCGCGTGCAGCCTTTGCAAGGGCAAGCGACAGGGGATGAGAAGAGGCCTCGGCCAATGCCAGCGCAATTTCCAGATCACTTCGGGAATGATCACCCAGATCGGTCAGCTCGGGCACGCCCGAAGTAAGGGTGCCGGTCTTGTCGAACACGACAGTGTCCACCTCAGCCAGACGTTCAAGCGCGGTGGCGTGTTTGATCAGCATCCCGTTGCGGAACAACCGGCCCGAGGCCGCTGTGGTCACTGCAGGCACTGCTAGCCCCAATGCACAGGGGCAGGTAATAATCAACACAGCGGCGGCAATGTTCAGCGCAGTGCGAATATCGCCGGAATAAATATACCACCCCAGAAAGCTGAGCGCTGAGAGGATATGTACCCCCGGCGCATAAAGTTTGGCCGCCTTGTCAGCTAGCGAGGTATAGCGTGATCGGCCCGATTCAGCGATGGCCACCAGATCGGCCATGCGGTGCAGCGAGGTATCTTCACCCACGGCGGTCGCGCGGATGGTCAGCGGGCCGGTCAGGTTGACCTCACCCGCACTAACCCTCAGCCCAACTTCGGCAAAGACAGGTAGGGTTTCACCGGTCAGCAGTGACCGGTCCAACTCGGACTGGCCCGAAACAATTTCGCCATCCACTGGCATACGCCCTCCGGGGCGCACCAATACCAGATCGCCTACGTTCAGGCTGGCGACAGCAACCTCTTCTTCGGTTCCGTCCACAATTTGGATAGCCCGAGGGACTTCGAGCGCCGTAAGCTCTTCAGCGGCCGATCGCGCGGCAGCGCGCGTGCGATAATCCAGATACCGACCTGCAAGCAGGAAGAACGTCAGTGTCAGCGCGGCATCAAAATAAGCATGTTCACCGCTGAGGGCCGTTTCCCAAATCGAAGTGAGCAACGCCAACAGAATCGCCAAAACAATCGGCACATCCATATTCAACCGCCGCACGCGCAAGGCGCTCCAGGCAATGGTAAAGAAGGGTTGGGCTGAAAACGCAATTGCAGGCAGTGCAATCGCTGCTGATATCCAGTGGAACATGTCGCGCGTCGCGTCAGTAGCACCGGACCAGACCGACACCGACAACAGCATCACGTTCATCGAGGCAAAACCTGCCACCGCAAGCCGCATCAGCAAATCACGACCAGCCTTGTCGGTTTGTGTAGCCGAAAGCGCACCCGGATCCAGCTCATGTGCTTCAAAGCCAGCACGTTCCAGCACCGGGATCAGCTCGGCTGCACGAATATCAGGTGTTGCTTTGACCAGCGCGCGCTTCAGGGTGAGATTGACGCGCGCAGCCTCGACACCGGGATGGGCGTTCAACTCGCGTTCGACAGTCGCGATGCAGGCCGAACAATGAATACCGGGCAGCGACAGCGCGATCTGCACATCCTCTGGAACAGGGCTCGTCGATTCCACTGGGGCTGCAACGCATCCGGGACAGGCCGCTCTGGCTGGAGTGGCTTGCGCAGTCATCTCTCACTAACCTTTCACGTAAAGTGGCACGCGCTGCGTAAATTCGGCACCATCTTTGGCTTTGGCCACAAGGCGAATGTTCCAGTTGCCTTTGCCCAGCGCAGCAGGGGCCGCATAGGCGATGCCGTCAAAAGTGAACTCCGGTGAAAAGTCATCCTTCACATGCGTGGCACGCCCGACGACGGCCTGCAATTCGGCCACCTCAACGGGGGAACCGGTTTGATCAGTGATGTGCAACACCAAAAGCCCCCCGGTCAGCTCTGCCTCAATCTCCCAACCCAGCGCCTGATGCTCTTGCAAGCGCTCGTTGAACTCCTGACTGGCGACATACGAGTTCTTAACTTCCAGTCCCGGGAACGTCTTGACCGCGCTATAAGCCAGGACGAGGTTCACGGTGATGATCACCCCAAAGGCGACAACAAATACCGCCAGCGCGTGTTTGCCGGTGAATTGACGCTCAGCCATTCTCAGTTTCCTCGTCCGTTGAACGTGGTGTCTTTATATGCACGCTCACCGCTTTCCAGATCCTCGACCCAGATGCGAACTGACGTGCTGTCAGCCGCCGCAGGACCGGTGTCTTTCAAAGCCGTGATATATACCCGGGTTAATTGTGCCGTATCTGCAGCCACATTTACAGAATCGCCCTCCACCCCTTCGATTTCGACCTGCAACGACGGATTCCCTGCAAGAGACAACTTATAGGGTCGTTCCTCGCCGTGTTTATTACGCAAGCGCACGTCATAGGTATTACGGATCGTGCCATCTGAAAGGGTCACAAAGGTCGGGTTCCGCACCGGAGCCACAGTCAGGTCGATATCCGAGCGGATGAACAGGGCAAAGAGAAGGGCAAATCCGACCAGCGACCACAATGAGGTATACAGAATCGTGCGCGGTCGCAGGATGTGTTTCCAAATATTTTTGGGCGGGTGACCTTCGCGTTCGCGCGTCTCATCGATCAGCGCCATATAGTCGATCAGACCGCGTGGTTTACCGATCTTGGCCATCATGTCATCACAGGCGTCAATGCAAAGCGCACAGGTGATGCACTCCAACTGCTGCCCATCACGGATGTCGATCCCCACCGGGCAGACATTCACGCAGGCCATACAGTCGATGCAGTCGCCGAGTTCGGTATCAGCCGTGCGCTTGCCTTTGCCACGCGGTTCACCCCGCCATTCGCGGTAGCCAACAACCAGCGTGTCTTCGTCCATCATCGCGGCCTGAATGCGCGGCCAAGGGCAGGCATAGATACAAATCTGTTCGCGCGCGAAGCCGCCAAAGAAGAATGTGGTCGCTGTTAGGATCAGCATCGTTGTGTAAGCGGCCGGATGCGCATTGCCGGTGACAAGGTCACGCGCCAGCGTTGGCGCATCCGCAAAATAGAAGACCCACGCGCCGCCGGTTGCCAGTCCGATAAAGAACCAGACAACCCATTTGGTCAGCCGCAGGCGCACTTTGCGGAAATCCAGCTTTTTCTGGTGATGCAGGCGCAAACGCGCGTTGCGGTCGCCCTCAATCCAGCGCTCAACGAGGATATAGAGGTCAGTCCACACGGTCTGAGGACATGCGTAACCGCACCAGACCCGGCCCAACGCCGAAGTGAACAGGAACAGGCCCAATCCCGCCATGATCAAAAGCCCGGCGACAAAATAGAATTCGTGCGGCCAGATTTCGATCCAGAAGAAATAAAAGCGCCGGTTCGCCAAATCCAGTAGAACGGCCTGATCCGGAAGGCTTGGCCCCCGATCCCATCTTATCCACGGCGTCACATAGTAGATGCCCAGCGTAACCGCCATGATGATCCACTTAAGGTTCCGAAACGGACCGGATACCCGCCTTGGGAAAATCGGCTCTCTGGCGGCGTAAAGGCTGGGGGTCGGGTTGGAATCGCTCACAGGCTGGCTCCGGGGACTGGCTCTTCTGAGTATGCGTTCTTCCAGATCACAAGCATAGGAACTTTGACATGGGTCAAAACGCGCATCGTACAGACACCTTTTATCACGTTTCCCGCGCCTGCCGTCTTAGCCACGCGGCAAAAGTTTTGACGGCAGGCCTAAGTGCCGAATTTGCCGTAACAATATGGTATCCGCGGGCATCGGGTTCCGCATAGAGTTCTACAATGCGGCCCGCTTTGATATCCTGCTCGACGAAATGTCGCACAGTGACAGTAACCCCCTGACCCGCGCGCAGCCCATCCAACACCAGATTGCCTGGTAATTCGGTACGACCTGCGCCACGTTCCGGACCCGCACCGTGTTGGGCAAGCCAAGTCGTTGCTTCTGTGGTGCCGATCTCTTCCAGCCAGGGCAACTGGGCCAGCTCTGCCGGGGTCAATGACGTCTTTCCCCCTAGAAGTTTCGGCGCAGCAACTATGACCACAGGTGACTGCAGCAACATTTCTGACTGCACACCAGCCCAGCCGCCCGGACCATATCGAATTGCAATGTCGATCCCCCCCGGTCGCAGTTCGACCACATCAGCGGATGGGTCGAGGATCAGGTTCACCTCCGGGTGGGAATTGCGAAAAGCCGGAAGGCGCGGCATCAGCCACGAGGCCGCGAAGGAAGACGTCAGCGACACATGCACCGGTCGATCCAGGCCGGATCTGGCCAGATCACCGACGGCTGCCCCGATCGCACCGAACCCAAGCTGCAGAGCGCGCGCCAGATGCTCTCCGTCCGCCGTCAACGCCAATGCTTTGCCGCTGCGATCCAGCAATGCTGCACCGAGATGCTTTTCCAGCACACGCAACTGTTGGCTAATGGCTGCATGACTGACATTCAACGCGGCCCCGGCTTCGACGACATTGCGCTTTTCAGAAAATGCAGCAAAGGCACGAAGCGCGGCGAGCGGAGGAAGTTTAAGCCAATCCATATGTAATCCACACTTACACGAAGGAATGGTAATTGAGTCGCATTTTGGGCGCCAAAGGTCAATCTTTAACGCAGAAACCATCCCACGCAGGAGACAAGCAATGCTGACCGTTTTTGCCCGATCTTTCATGACCGCAACCCGCACCGACGCCCATCACATTCGTGAAACGCCCAAGCCGCGCCGCCACAATCGCCGTTGGTTGCCTGAAAACCATTGGTGGAGGGAAAGCCCGCGCACCGAGTGAATTGAATAATCTCGGATGAGGGGCTGCAACCCGCTACTGGACCGCAGTCCAACGCGGCCCTATTGTTCAGGAAATCGGCACCGGCTGTTCTGGAAACGCGCGAACAGATCGAACAGCCGGTGCCTCAGCCTTCGGGCGGTTACCCGCCCGGAGGTGTTCTTTGATCCTTACTGACCGCCACCCAACTGGTGGACATAGGCTGACACGGCGCGGACCTGTGCGTCAGTCAGGCGGTTTTCCCAAGCGGGCATGACGCCAAAGCGGCTGTTGGTGACTGTTTCAGTCAACGCCTCTTCGCTACCACCAAAAAGCCAAATCGCATCGGTCAGGTTTGGCGCGCCTTGTGTGACATCACCTTTGCCATCTTCGCCGTGGCACGAGGCGCAATTATCCTCGAACACGACCTTACCCGCCTGCGCCGCCGCATCGTCGGTCTGCGCATTTGTCAGTGACATGACATATTGGACGACCTGAGTGATCTCGTCATGTTCGAGAATTTCACCAAAGGCCGGCATCTCGGAATAGCGCGCATCGTCGCTTTCTTCGTTGCGGATACCGTAGGCAACGGTGGTCTCAATGTCCTCAAGCGTACCGCCCCAAAGCCAAGCGTCATCCAGCAGGTTCGGGAAGCCCGGTGCGCCCTGCGCACCCGAGCCATGGCACTGCGCGCACCAAGTCCTGAACACAGCGCCACCTGCGTTGACGGCGTATTGCTGCAGCTCCGCATCCTTGGCGACATCATCCAGCGGAGTTTCCACCAACTTGACGTTCCAGGGCGCGTTCGCCTCTTCAAAGGCGATCATGTCCTGCTGAACCAGCTCACGCGATGACCATCCCAACACACCCGCCGTTGCCGAGTGAACCAGCGGCCATGCCGGGTACAGGATTGTATAGATCACGGCCCAGATGATGGTGGCGTAGAAAGTCCACAGCCACCAGCGCGGCATTGGGTTGTCGAATTCTTCGATACCGTCCCAGCTGTGACCCGTTGTATTCGGATCACCCGGCTGTTTATCAGGTGTCTTGCTCATTTCCTCGCCTCCTTGGATTCGGCGGGTTTGTCTTGATGCCGGAAGGGGATATTGGCGGTGTCTTTGTATTCCTTGCTGGCGCCTGGGCGGAACACCCAGATCACGATGCCAACGAAGAAGGCGAACAACAGCAGCAACATCCAGCTATCCGCGAACTGTCTTAGGAGTGTGTATTCTTCCATCACAACCCTCCTTAGCGGCTTGCGTCCGGGGTGAAGGTCGAGAAATCGACCAGCGTGCCCAGCATCTGCAGATAAGCGACCAACGCGTCCGCCTCGGTCAGCTCTGGCTGGCCGTCAAAGTTGCGCACGTTCACCTTGTCACCGTAGCGTTCCAACAGACCGTCGTAGTCACTGTCGGGATCTGCCTGAGCGCGGAAGTCGGCTTGCGCGTTCTCCAGCATCTCGTCGGTATATGGTGTACCGACCAGCGCATTGGCGGCCATAACATCACCGATGTATTTGCCGTCAATCTTACGGTGCTCAAGGAAGCCATATTTCGGCATCACCGATTCCGGCACAACCGACTGCGGGTCACGCAGGTGGTCCACTTGCCACTGATCCGAATAGCGACCGCCCACGCGGGCCAGATCGGGCCCGGTACGCTTGGAGCCCCATTGGTGGGGGTGGTCATACATCGATTCAGCCGCCAGCGAGTAATGGCCATAGCGTTCGACTTCGTCCCGCATCGGGCGGATCATCTGGCTGTGACAGGTGTAGCACCCTTCACGAATGTAGATGTCACGCCCTGCCATCTCCAATGGGGTGTAAGGGCGCATGCCTTCCACCTTTTCGATGGTGTTCTCGAGGTAAAACAGCGGGGTGATCTGCACCAGGCCACCGATGGTCACGACCAGAAAGCTGAAGATCAGCAGGAGGGTCGCGTTGGTCTCGAGGATCTTATGTTTGTCGAGAATTGCCATTGCTCCGGCCCTCCCTCTATTCAGCCGGGACTGCGACGGTCAGACTGGCCTCTTTGGCCGGCGCTTTCCGTACAGTCATCCATAGATTGTAGCACATGATCACGGCGCCAGCGAGGAACATGACCCCTCCCAGACCGCGCACCACATACATCGGGAACTTGGCAGCAACGGTGTCGGCGAACGAGTTCACAAGGAAGCCGTTGGCATCCACTTCACGCCACATCAGGCCTTCCATGATGCCCGTGACCCACATCGACGCGGCATACAAAACGATGCCGATCGTGGCGAGCCAGAAGTGCCAGCTGACCATCTGCAGCGAATACAGACGCTCACGCTTCCACAGGACAGGCACCAGGAAGTACAGCGCACCAAAGGTGATCATACCGTTCCAGCCCAGCGCGCCCGAGTGCACGTGGCCGATGGTCCAGTCAGTGTAGTGGGACAGGCTGTTTACCGCGCGGATCGACATCATCGGACCCTCAAAGGTCGACATGCCGTAGAAGCCGACTGCGATCACCATCATGCGGATAACCGGGTCTGTGCGCAGTTTGTCCCATGCGCCCGACAAGGTCATCAGGCCATTGATCATGCCACCCCAGGACGGCATCCACAGCACGATCGAGAACACCATGCCCAGCGTCGAAGCCCAGTCTGGCAACGCCGTATAGTGCAGGTGGTGCGGGCCAGCCCAGATGTACAGGAAGATAATCGCCCAGAAGTGAATGATCGATAGCTTGTAGCTAAAGACCGGACGCTCGGCCTGTTTCGGAATGAAGTAGTACATCATGCCCAAGAAACCAGCCGTCAGGAAGAAGCCCACTGCGTTGTGGCCATACCACCACTGAATCATGGCGTCTTGCACGCCAGACCAGACGATGACCGATTTCGAACCCCAGATGCTGACCGGGATGGTCATGTTGTTGACCAGATGCAGCATGGCAACGGTAACGATGAAGGCCAGATAGAACCAGTTCGCCACATAGATGTGCGGTTCTTTCCGTTTCACGATCGTACCCAGAAAGACCGTCAGATAGGCCACCCAGACCACTGTTAGCCAGAGGTCAACATACCATTCAGGCTCGGCATATTCTTTCGACTGGGTTCCGCCCAGCAGATAACCGGTTGCGGCCAGAACGATGAACAGCTGATAGCCCCAGAACACAAACCATGCCAGATTACCGCCCCAAAGACGCGCCGCGCTTGTACGCTGGACCACATAAAACGAGGTTGCGATCAGCGCGTTCCCACCAAAAGCAAAGATGACCGCAGATGTGTGCAGCGGCCGCAAACGTCCAAAGTTCATGTAACCTTGTGCCCACTCAAAGTTCAGCGCGGGAAAGGCCAGCTGGAACGCAATAAAAGTTCCTGCCAAAAACCCGACCACACCCCAAAAGGCGGTTGCGATGACGCCGTAACGGATCACGTCATCCATGTATTCCGCCGAGCGATCTACAAGAATATCTGGCTCATCGGTGTTTTTAAGCGTCCAGATAAACAAGCCACCAGCGATAATCATCACCAGAATTGCATGCACCTGATACGCCAAATCCCGTGCATAGTTGGACCCGATGGCTGCAAACAGCACCACCAGCCCAAGCACGATCAGCTTGATGTAATTTGACATATTGCGTCCCTTTGCCATGCTCCGCGCGATTCTTTATGCCACACGGAACCCTTTTGACTGCATGCCGTAATGCAGTGGTGTCAATTCTGCTGCTTTGATCTGTGTCAAGACAAGCCCCTGTTTTCTGTGACAGGTATTTTCCTGAAACAAGCACGCAATCCACATGATGCAGCGCCGGAAACATGAGGTCGATATGGCATACAAATCCTTGCTTACGGTCATGACAGAAACCAAGCATTCTCAAACGGCTCTGGCACAGATGGTGGCTTTGGCAGAAGGGCAAGGCGCCCATGCCGAAGCCCTGTGTCTTGGTGTCGATCGCAGCCAGACCGGGTACTACTACGCTGGTGCCAATGCTTTGATCTTACAAGAAACACTGAGTCGCGCCAATGCCGAGGCCGATGAAATTCTCGCATATGCCCAGGATTTCCTCGGCAAGTCAGGAATACGCTGGTCAGCCGAAAACGGGGTGGCCCAGATCGCCGATCTCGGTCGACATGTTGCGCGTCGCGCACGGTTTTCGGATCTGGTGATATTACCGCGCCCCTATGGTAAAGACCGCAACGCCGAATCCGAGCCCATCGTCGAGGCCGCCATGTTTGAGGGCCATGCCCCGGTCTTGCTGGTGCCAGATGATGTTGAACCGATATCCTCGCCTAAAACCGTTATGGTGGGCTGGAACGAAAGCATCGAAGCCATGCGGGCCATCCGCCGTGCCCTGCCATTTCTGAAGCAGGCAGAGCTTGCCCGAATCGTCGTCATTGATCCGCCGCGCCATGGGCCCGATCGTTCGGACCCCGGAGGGCTGTTATCTCAGATGTTGGCGCGGCATGGCGTAAAATGCGAAATCGACGTGCTTAGCAAGACGATGACACGCGTGTCGGATATCCTGAACCGCCATGCCGCTGATACCGAGGCCGATATGATCGTCATGGGTGCCTACGGGCATTCGCGCTTTCGCGAAGCCATCTTAGGCGGCGCAACCCGCAATATGCTGGAACAATCCGAAGTACCGGTTTTCTTGGCTCATTGATGAGACCAGCAGGACCGCTTCCCAATCGCGGCGGCTTTTCTCAGGCCTTACGGATCAAACCGATCAGGAACAATAGGATCACCGCTCCAATTGTCGCAAAGAAGATCGAGGACAAGAGCCCACCGCCAACGGCAAAGCCCAGGGCCGGAAATATCGTGCCCGCCAGAAACGCACCAACGATTCCGACGATGATATTTCCAATCAGGCCAAAGCCGCGTCCTTCCATGATTTTTCCGGACAGCCACCCAGCAATCGCGCCGATAAACACCATGGCCAATACACCGCTGAATTCCATGTTGAACTCCTAATAGTTGTGAGGTCGGCGTCAGAACAGTCAGACGTCAGACCAGAAATCCGCCATCCGTATCGTCGCCCGCCTCTTCCATCAGGCGCCTCATGTCGGGAATGGTTATGTGGCGTTTGCTTTCCAGCGTTATGACTTTGTCTTTCTTTAAGGCCGATATTTGCCTGCTGACAGTTTCCAGCGTCAAACCAAGATAGTCAGCCATCGCCTCACGCGTCAGCGGCAAGTCGAAAATGATCGAACCGGTCTGGCCGGATTGATGAAGCGAGGCATCCCTGCGCGCAATGATCGAGAGAAGGCTGGCGATCTTTTCCCGCGCGGTTTTGCGCCCAAGCACCAGCATCCACTCACGCGCGGCATCCAACTCGTCCAAGGTCATCTGTAACAGGCGCTGCGCGATATGCGGCGTCGTTACCATCATGTCCTCGAACGGTTTTTTGCGGAAGCAGCACATCACCAAATCGGTCGTTGCAACCACGTCATATGGCGCATTTTCACGCCCGGGTCGGCCGACAAAATCACTGGGTAACAACAGACCTACCATCTGGGTACGCCCGTCTTCCATCGTCTGGGTCAAAGAGGCAATTCCGGACACAACCGAACCAACAAAATTCATCGGGTCGCCGGACCAGATAATCGTCTGCCCAGCTTCGAAGCTGCGATAGTACTTGATGCTTTCAAGTTCTTCCAGCTCGTCTCTTTCACAATGCGCGCACACAGCGCGATGCCGGATCGGACATTCACTGCAATTGGTATGGTCGAATTGGGCCTTGAGTGTCATTCGCGTTTCCATTTGATTTCGGTCAAAGTACCCTGGGCCCTCCCGCTTTAGTCATATCTTTATGACACTGAAACCTCAACTAGCACGGCTTGGACTTTTTGACGCGAAAGTACCGCGTTACACGAGCTATCCCACCGCCCCTCATTTCAGCAATGATGTGGGGGCAGACCTGTTTGGCGACTGGGTTTCCGGAATCGCCCCCGGCAGTTCGATCTCGCTTTACATCCATGTACCGTTCTGCCGCAGGCTGTGCTGGTTCTGTGCGTGCCGGACACAAGGCACACAAACAGATAACCCGGTCATTGCCTATGTCGACGTCCTGAAGGCCGAACTGGACCTTTTGGCCGCACGCCTGCCCGAAGGTGTTACGCTATCACGTCTGCACTGGGGTGGCGGCACTCCGACTCTGCTGAATGCAGATCTGATGCGTGAACTGGCCGGGCGGATTCTCCAGATTGTTCCGCTGGGGCCGGATGCCGAGTTTTCGGTCGAGATCGACCCGAATGAGATTGACGAGGCGCGGTTGGATGCACTGGCCGAGGCCGGGATGAACCGCGCGTCGATCGGGGTTCAGGATTTCGACGATGAAATCCAGAAAACCATCGGCCGCATCCAGAGCTATGATGTCACCCGCAAAGCGGCCGAGATGATCCGCGCGCGCGGTATCTCCAGCCTGAACGCGGATATCCTTTATGGCCTGCCCCATCAGACCAAGGCCCGCATGACTGAAAGCGTACAAAAGCTGCTTTCTTTAAACCCTGATCGGGTGGCGCTCTATGGCTACGCACATGTGCCTTGGATGGCCAAGCGCCAGCAACTGATCCCGTCAGACGCGCTTCCCACACCGGAACAACGGTTGGAGCTTTTTGAAACCGCCCGGCGTCTGTTCCTATGGGACAACTACGCCGAAATCGGGATTGATCACTTCGCGACTCAGGACGACGGACTGACCCACGCATTGCGCGCCGGTCATCTGAAACGGAACTTCCAGGGCTACACCGACGATCAGGCCCCAATCCTGATTGGTTTGGGTGCCAGCTCCATCTCACGATTCCCACAAGGCTACGCGCAAAATGCCCCTGCGACCTCAGCCCATACCAAGGCCATTCGAGAAGGGCGATTTTCAACCTCCCGTGGGCATTTGTTCAAGGGTCAGGATGTCTTGCGATCTCGTCTGATCGAGGCGTTAATGTGCGACTTCCAGATCAATTCGAACGAAATCTTGCGTGACTATGACATCTCTGCTGCCGAACTGCAGCAGATGTACGCCAAGGCAAACTCTGCTTTCGACGGATTGTTGCGCGTAGATGAAAACGGCTTGTACATACCACCCGACGCGCGCGCCCTAACCCGCATGATCGCGCGCGGCTTTGATGCCTATGACCTAAGCAAAGCCGGGCATAGTTCCGCGATCTGAATTCCATTCGGTAGGTCGTTTTTCGCGACCTGCCCTTCCAAACCAGCACGGGGGCTTGACGCAGGCGTTCGGTTTTCTCCACACTCTAGGGGTGGAGAGGCCCACCTCTTCACGGCCTGAGGCAGGCAGACGCAGACAGATTTTGCCGACGCGCATGCGTTCGACAGCCCTTTTCGTGCAGCCATTCTGCAACCTGAAAGAGGGACAGCACCTATGCGCGTTTTCACCGTCCTCGGCCCCAGCCAATCGGGCAAATCCACCTTGGTCGAGGCCATCAGCCGCCTCGACGGGCGACCAACCACATTCGATGTTTCCGGAACCGTGCACTTGCACGGTTTTTCTTACTTGGACGAGCCTTGGTGCGCCGTTGACGTGGACGGGGGCGGCGATGCGTTGGCCTATGTCGGCCCCGCAATGGCAATCTCGGACGCTGCGGTTATCGTGGTGCCGCCCGATCCGGATGCTGCCGTTCTTTGCGCCCCATATCTGCGCCTTGTCGAAGAAGCTGGCATACCCTGTTTCCTCTTCATCAACCGTATGGACAGCCCCAATGGCCGGATCCGCGACATCGTTGCTGCGCTACAGACCTATTGCACCCATCACATTACCCTGCGTCAAGTTCCGATCCGCGAGGGAGAGACCATCATTGGTGCTGTCGATCTGATCTCGGAACGGGCATGGAAATATCAAGAGGGCCAGCCCTCGGCCCTGATCGAGTTGCCACAGTCGGCAGAAGACCGCGAACAGGAAGCGCGCACCGAGTTGCTCGAGACCCTCTCAGATTTCGATGACCACCTGCTGGAACAGCTGATCGAAGACAAACAGCCCCCCAGCAAGGAGGTCTATGAACTGGCCGCGCAGGTATTGCAGAACCACCAACTGATCCCCGCCTGTCTGGGTGCCGCCAGCAGTGGCAATGGTCTAACCCGGCTGATGAAGGCATTGCGCCATGAGGCACCGGAATTCAACATTGCGGCAGACCGGGATGAGGCCGAAGAATCTGCGCGCGCCATTGCTGGCTTTGCTGATGTGAAAAAGCATATTGGCAAAATCACCGTGTTGCGTGGCTTGGGCGACGGGGTGCAAGCGCATGAACCTCTTGGCGGAGAAACCGTTGGAAACCTGACCACTTTGGATGCCAAGACCCAGATCGGTGTGCTGGAGGCCGGACAGATCGGTCTGGCCGTCAAATCAGACCATCTCAATCCCGGTTTCATCTATGACAGCACTGCTGCTACGCTATTGCCGGAATGGGCCTCGTCACATCCTGCGGCGCATCGCCAGGTCGTCTCACCTGCGCATGAGCGCGACGATGTGCGCCTGTCGAACGCGCTGACCCGGCTGGTCGAGATCGATCCTGGCCTGCATATGGAACAGGATGAACTGAGCGGTCACTCCATTCTTGGATCGCAAGGCCCGCAGCACATGCGGCGCGTGAGCGCCAAACTTGCCGAAGACTTCGGGATCGAGATCGAAGCTGAAGCCGCAGGAACCGCTTATCGCGAAACCGTCCGCACAAAGGTCGAACATCGCCACCGCCACCGCAAGCAATCCGGCGGCGCGGGACAGTTTGCCGATGTGGTCATATCCATTGCGCCATTGCCACGCGGCTCGGGGTTCCAGTTTGAAGAGGTGGTCAAAGGCGGCGCTGTGCCCCGCAACTATATCCCTTCGGTGGAACATGGGGCCAAGGACGCCTTAGTCGAAGGCCCCGAAGGTTTCCCCGTAGTCGATGTCAAGGTCACGCTCAGCGATGGCAAGCACCATAATGTGGACAGCTCCGACTATGCCTTCCGCATGGCAGGCAAGAACGCCGTGCGCGAAGCGCTGCCCGAGGCGAAACCGGTTGTCCTGCAACCGATCCTGAACGCCGAGATTCACCTGCCGTCGACCTTTGTCGGCGATCTGGTCCCGACGATCAGTTCACTGCAGGGCCAGGTTCTGGGGTTTGAGGGCAATCCGAATGCGTCGGGTTGGGAGATCTTCAACGCCCAACTTCCCGCCGTGGCCGAGGACGAGCTGCACCGGACACTCGCCAGCGCCACGCGAGGCACCGGTTGGGTCAAGCTCCAATTCGATCATTATGAAGAGCTACGTGGCCCTGTTCCCAATTCGGCTAAGAACAAGGAGATGGCCTAACGCCAAGGATGCGGGCTGCCTGTCAGCCCGCCGCCGCAATCAGTTCACGTGTATATTCGGTTTGGGCGTTTTCGAATAAATCCTCAGCGGCGCCCATTTCGATCACATCGCCGTTGCGCATAACGATGACGTTGTGGGACATCGCGCGCACGACCTTCAGGTCGTGACTGATGAACAGATAGGCCAGTCCATATTTCCGCTGAAGATCGCGCAACAAATCGACGATCTGCACCTGTACTGTCATATCCAGCGCGCTTGTGGGTTCATCCAGCACCAGCAGCTTGGGCCGCAAGACCATGGCGCGCGCTATAGCGATACGCTGGCGTTGACCGCCTGAAAACTCATGCGGATAGCGGTCCATTGCGGCTGGGTCCAACCCGACCTCGGCCATTACTTCAGCCACCAACTCGCGCGGGGCGCGATGCGGATCCACATTGTGAATTGCTAACCCTTCGGCGATGATCTGCATACAGGTCAAACGCGGGCTGAGGCTGCCGAACGGGTCCTGAAACACGATTTGCATGTCCTTACGCAGACGCCGCAATTCGCGCGTGGACCAGCGTCGTACGTCCTGATCCCGAAAAGTGATTCCACCCTCGGACGCGATCAGCCGCATGATGGCCAGCGCCAGCGTCGTTTTGCCCGAGCCACTCTCGCCGACGATCCCAAGCGTTTCACCCGCGCGAACGCTGAGCGTGGCATCGTTGACCGCTTTCACATATCCAACGGTCCGTTTGAGAAAACCACGTTGGATTGGGAACCAGACCTTCAGGTGATCAGTGCGTGCCACCTCTTCGGCGTCCGCGGCCACCGGATCAGGTTGCCCGGACGGCTCAGCCGCCAACAGCTTGCGCGTATAGGGGTGCTGCGGGTTGTCGAATATCTCGGTTGTCACTCCGGTTTCGACGATCTCACCATCCTTCATCACGCAAACCCGATCAGCTATGCGTCGCACAATTCCAAGGTCATGAGTGATGAACAGCATCCCCATGTTCTCAGCTTTCTGCAACTCAGCCAGCAGTTCCAGAATCTGAGCCTGAATGGTCACGTCCAGCGCGGTCGTGGGTTCATCTGCGATCAGGATGTCCGGCTTATTCGCCAGCGCCATGGCAATCATCACGCGCTGCCGCTGCCCTCCCGACAACTGGTGCGGATAGCTATCGAGACGTTCCTCGGGGTCCCGAATGCCGACCTTGGTCAGCAATTCGACAATTCGACCGCGCGCCGCATCGCCACTCACGCCCTGATGCAGCGCCAGCGATTCTGCCATCTGCTTCTGGATCGTGTGCAACGGGTTGAGTGAGGTCATTGGCTCCTGAAAGATAAAGCTGATATCGTTGCCGCGCACATCCATCAACCTGTCTTCGGACGCGTCGATCATCTCTTGCCCGTCATAGGTGACCGAGCCCTCGACTATTGCGCTGTCGCCCAGCAGCGACACGGTGCTGAGCGCGGTTACGGATTTGCCTGAACCGGATTCTCCAACCAGCGCCACCGTTTCACCTCGATCCACGGTAAAGGACACGCCTTTGACCGCCGCCGATACTTGTCCGTCCTGCCGAAACGAGACCTTGAGGTTGTTCACATCCAGCAAGCTCATGAGAAGGTCTTTCTGGGATCAAACGCATCCCGCACGCCTTCAAAAATGAAGACCAGCAGCGACAGCATGATGGCAAAGGTGAAAAAGGCGGTGAAGGCCAACCAGGGTGCCTGCAGGTTCTGTTTTGCCTGCAGTGTAAGTTCCCCCAGCGATGGGGCCGAGGACGGAAGACCGAAGCCAAGGAAATCCAGCGACGCCAACCCGCCAATGGTGCCGGTCACGATGAACGGCATGAAGGTCAGCGTGGCGACCATCGCATTGGGCAGCATGTGGCGGAACATGATCGTCATGTTGCCAACGCCCAGAGCGCGCGCAGCACGGACATATTCCAGATTGCGTGCCCGCAGGAATTCAGCACGCACGACGCCCACCAGCCCAGTCCAACTGAACAGGATCATCAGGATAACCAGAAGCCAGAAACTTCGACCCAGAATGGCGAACATGATGATAATCACGTAAAGCGAAGGGGTAGATGACCAGATCTCAATAATGCGTTGAAAAATCAGATCGATCCAGCCGCCGAAAAACCCCTGAATAGCCCCGGCAAAAATACCGATCAGGCTGGCGGCCCCGGTGACGATCAAGGTGAACAGGATCGATAATCGGAACCCATAAATCACCCGAGCCAACACATCGCGCTTGGTGTCATCAGTACCGAGCAGGTTCTGGCCATTGGGCGGCAGGGGCGCCGCACCGGGCCTATCCACGCTGGTATTGAAGGAATATGGGATCAGAGGCCAGACAGCCCAGCCTCGTTCAAAGCCTTCGGCCTCGAAAGTGCCCGCCCTGATCTCATCGATGATGCCTTCGGGGTCGTCGAAACACTCTTCCAGACCACCGCTATCGATCAGGCACATGACCTCTGGGTCACGATAGATTGCCTCGGTCTGGAAATCGCCGCCAAAGTCGGTCTCGGCGTAGAAATTGAAAACCGGTGTGTAGAACTCACCCCGGTATTTCACCAGGATCGGCTTGTCGTTGGCTATAAATTCAGCGAACAGCGACAGGCCAAACAGCACCGAGAAGAGGATCAGCGACCAGAACGCCCGACCATTTCGCCGGAAATTGCGCCAACGGCGCTGGTTGAGAGGGGAAAGTGCCATTTATCCCTCCCGCTTTTCGAAATCGATGCGCGGGTCGACCAGCACATACATCAGGTCACTGATGATGCCGACGACCAGCCCCATCAGGCCAAAGATGAACAGCGTGCCAAAGATCACCGGATAGTCGCGTGCTACGGCAGCCTCGAAGCCCAATCTGCCCAGACCATCCAGCGAGAAGATCGTCTCGATAATGATCGAGCCCCCGAAGAACACACCGATGAACACCGCCGGAAAGCCCGCTATCACAATCAGCATCGCGTTGCGAAAGACATGGCCGTAGAGAACCTTACGCTCGCTCAGACCCTTTGCGCGGGCCGTCATGACATATTGCTTCTTGATCTCATCCAGAAACGAGTTCTTAGTCAGCAGCGTCAGCGTTGCAAAGGCCGAGATCGTAAGCGCGATGATCGGCAGAGCGATGTGCCAGAAATAATCCAAGATCTTGCCGACAAGGCTAAGGCTGTCCCAGTTGTCCGATGTTAGACCGCGCAGCGGGAATATCTGCCAATAAGAACCACCCGCGAACAGTACCAGCAACAGGATGGCAAACAGAAAGCCCGGTATTGCATAGGCGACGATGATGGCCCCACTGGTCCAAGTATCGAAACTCGACCCGTCTTTGATCGCCTTTCGAATTCCCAGCGGGATCGAAACCAGATACGCGATCAGGGTCGACCACAGGCCGAGCGAGATCGACACAGGCATCTTCTCAAGCACCAGATCGATCACGCTAATCGATCGGAAATAGCTTTCACCAAAATCCAGCGTCAAATAGTTGCCCAGCATGCCCAGAAAGCGTTCGAGCGGCGGTTTATCGAAACCAAACTCTTTCTCCAGCTCAGCAATGAATTCGGGCGGCAAGCCACGTGCGCCTACATATTTGTCATCAAAGCCCCCGCCTGCGGGCTCGGCCCCCGCCCCGGCATCGCCGCCCGCGAAACCAGCGAAGACATCGCCCTGCCCGTCGATCTGCGCGATGATCTGCTCGATCGGGCCGCCGGGTACAAACTGTACCAACGTGAAATTGACGATCATGATGCCCAGAAGGGTCGGGATGACCAGCAACAGGCGTCTTAGGATATAGGCGCCCATGTTATCGCAGCGCGCCTCTCGCTTTCAGTTCAGCTTCTTTCTCAGGGTTGATCCACCACATATCGAGATATCCCAGCGAGAATGGAGGCAGATTTTCAGGATATTCATACATGTCGTAGTAAGCCGCCCAGTAATCCGCCACATACCCATCGGGAATAACGAAGAACTCATAACGCAGCACGCGATCCAATGCCATCAGCGCTGCGTCCTGTTCGGTCTGATTTGTGGTGTCAAATGACGCTTCAATCACGGCATCCACCAAGGGGCTGGCAAGACCCGCCGGATTGAACAGGCTAAATGCGGCCTCTTCTGATCCATACATCTGGCTCAGACCACCACCGGTCGACAGGAACGAGCCATACCGGTTCGAATACACCATGTCGTAATCCCGTTCCCGCCGCCGCAGAGTGAACTGAGAGGGATCCACCTTCTCAGCCGAAGCGTCTACGCCAAGCGATTGCAGGTTCTGCACATAGGTTTCGATCATCGTCCCAGTCGAGGTTGGAATGCTGGACGCGTAGGGAATATTGACCTTCAGCGTCTGCCCTTCGGAGTTGCGGCGCAGGTTGCCTTCGCCTACTGGCCATCCGGCCTCATCCAGCAGCTTTGACGCCGTTCGCAGATTGCGACGGTCGTTCAACCGGGCCGCGCTGGATTCGTGCACTACAAGCGCAGGTTCACTGAACACGTCAGCGGGGACTACATCTCCGAGGGCTTCGAGAAACGCGAGTTCTGCATTTTCTGGTACACCAGTCGCCTCAAGATGCGTGCCTTGCACGAACGAACTGCGCGGCGCATTCAGCCCGAACATCAGCGATTCATTTGCCCATTCAAAATTGAACGCAAGTGCCAGAGCCTTGCGAACATTCTTGTCAGCAAACTGCGGTTTACCCAGGTTGAAAACAAAACCAGACGGTGTCGGTGGGCTACCGTCTGCAATCTCATCCTGCACGACATATCCTTCGCTGAGCTTGGGGAAATTGTAGCTGGAGGCCCACAGCTTTGGATCGCTTTCGATGCGCATGGTGTACTCACCCGCCTTGAAGCCCTCGAATGCGGCGGTCTGATCAGCGAAATATTCGATTCGAATGGCATCGTAATTGTTGCGACCTACGTTGATCGGCAGGTCTTTGCCCCAATAGTCATCTCTGCGCTTGTAAACGATCCGGCGGTTGATGTCATAGCTGTCCAGTTTGTAAGGACCAGAACCCACTGCAACCTCTAGGCGGGGCTCATCAAGGCGGCGGCTTTCGTCAGCCTCGAACCAGGCTTTCGAAAATACGGGGGTCGAACCAACTGTCTCGATCAATCCGCGCCGCGTGACATCGGGGCTGAAGGTAAATTTGACGGTATGATCATCAAGGGCTTCAGCCCCAGTGACCATGCGCGCGACGGCTTGCGCATAAGACGGAAGGCCCTGTTCGATGAACAGCCGGTGGCTATAGACCACATCTGCCGCGGTAATCGGGGTTCCATCCCAGAACATCGCTTCTGGGCGCAGATGGAAAATCACATAGTTCCGGCCTTCGTCATACTCCATGCTTTCGGCAACCACACCATAGTATTGCCCCACACTGTCCGAAGTGCTTTCGATCAGTGGATCATATTGAATCGTTGTCAATGCACCCGCGCGCCCCTTCCGCGAGTAGGGGTTTAGGGAATCAAAAGTACCCGATCCTGCCAGAGAAAGCTCTCCGCCCTTTGGCGCATCGGGATTGACATAGTCCAAATGCGGGTAATCTGCAGGGTAATCCAGATTTCCGAAGTATGAATACCCGTGGCTCCGTGTGACGCCATCCTCATTGGCACTGACCCAATCGCTGGCCCCCAGAACAATTGCCGCCGAAATCCCCAGTGCCGTCGCCCAAGAGGGTATTCCGGTAAAGCGCATCGCGGGCAGAAAGGGTTTCATAGGTTCGTCCTCTGAATTTCTGTCATCTTCATAGTCGTGCCCGCCAGCTAAAGGTCCAGCACCGTCAGTTGCAAGTTTAGAATGCGTGAACGCTTTGTGAAGTTATTCTCGGATAAAAAAAAGCCGCTGCTTGACGCAGCGGCTTTGAATTCGTCCGGATTGATCAACAGATCAGTTGCCGATGGTCTGCAGATAAGCAATCAGATCGGCGCGGTCCTGCGGCTTTTTCAGTCCAGCAAAGCTCATCGAGGTGCCCGAGATATAGCTGCTGGGGCGGGTCAGGAACGCATCAAGCGCTTCGGGCGTCCAGTTGCCACCATGTGCCTGCATGGAGGCTGAATAGCCCGTAAATCCCTTGGCGGTCGCGACAGGGCGATCAACAATTGCATACAAGTACGGGCCGGTGCCATTCGCGCCATCTTCCAACTTGTGGCAAGCGGTGCATTTGCGGAACACTTTCGCACCCTTTTCAGGGTCTGCAGCGGCCAGAATCTCTTCGAAGACCACTTCTTCTCCGTCAGCGCTTTCACCCGAGCTTTCGGTTTCGATAATGTAAGAAGCCTCGGCATGATGGCTATCCGAGCTATAAAGGACATCAGCCCCCCATTTTGCCAGAAGCAGCACCAGGAAGGTGCCAAACAGGCCGGCTGCGGCCTTGGTAACTGTCATCGTGTCGAACATTTTGATCGCGAGTCCATTTCAGCTGTCTGCGGGGTGTCTAAGGCTTCCCCTAAGAAGAGGCAAGGTATAGACACCGCGACTAAACGCCCAATTCAACAACTTGTTGCACGGAATCGACCAAATGACCAAACGTATCGCATTTCAGGGAGAACCCGGCGCCTATAGCCATGAGGCCTGCCGCAACGCGCGCCCCGATATGGACGCCCTGCCCTGCCGCACTTTCGAAGATGTGATCGAATCGGTACGCTCGGGCGAAGCTGAACTGGCAATGTTGCCGGTTGAAAACACCACCTATGGCCGCGTCGCGGATATTCACCGGCTGCTGCCCCATAGTGGGCTGCACATAATCGACGAAGCGTTTGTGCGCGTTCATATCAACGTGCTGGCCGTGCCCGGTGCCAAGCTGGAAGACATCACCGAGGCGCATTCCCACCTTGTATTGTTGCCGCAATGCGCGGGATTTCTGAAACAGCACGGAATTCGCGGTCGGGTCAGCCCGGACAATGCCCGTGCCGCACGTGAAGTGGCCGAGATCGGCGACAAACATTCCGCAGCTTTGGCCAGCGAACTGGCGGGTGAGATCTATGGCCTCAAGGTGTTGGCCCGCCATATCGAGGATCAGGGGGACAATACGACCCGCTTTCTTGTGATGTCACAAGAGGCCGACGATTCGCGGCGCGGGGATCATGGAATGATCACCAGTTTCGTCTTTCAGGTGCGCAACATTCCGGCCGCGCTGTATAAGGCGATGGGTGGTTTTGCCACCAACGGGATCAACATGACCAAGCTGGAAAGCTATATGGTTGACGGCTCATTTACCGCGACACAGTTTTATGCCGATATCGTTGGCCACCCGGAAGACCGGAATGTGCAACTGGCGATGGACGAGTTGCAGCATTTTACGACTAACGTCGAAGTGCTGGGCGTCTACCCGGCCGCTCAGCCGCGTGGGTGATGAAGGTACTCGTTAGCCCCGGAGCGTAAATTCAGACCGCCGCAGACCGTTGCGCAATGCCTCTAAAATGAGGGTGGCGTTAACTTCCACGCCATCTGGCGAGTTGACCTCCAAGTCATACACCCTGTCCTGGTGAATGGTCTCTTGATCCTTTGTGGCGCTCCCGATCTGGCGGTTGCCGCGCGCTGCTTCTCTTTCGACAAGGATATCTGTCGGGCAATGCACGGCGACGAACAAGATATCGTGGCTCTTCAGGCCTCGCTTTAGGGTTTCAACCCATTCAGGCGTATCGAGTATATGTTCTATGATCAGGTTGTTTCCGGCATCTGCATAAGCGGCCAGAGAGGCGTGAAAACCCGCGAAAAGTTTTGCCCGTTCCTCGGACCAATCGAAATCATTGTCGTGAAAACGCTGCATTGGCAGCACGCCAGAATCCCGCAGATGATCTATCGAAATGTGCCAGAACGGTACCTCTGCTTCTCTTTGAAGCGTTCGTGCCAAGGTGGTTTTGCCGCTGCTGGACGCGCCATGGAGAAAGATGATCTGTGACATTCAGAAAGAAGACCTGATTGCCTTGGGACTCATTGAGCAGCTCATGCTTCGGAAACACGAAAGACTTTGCATACTGCCCCATCCATACACCGATACTCCCGAAATCCCATGGCTTCGTAATAGGCAAGTCCCTCTGGATTATTGGCCCCTATCGTCGCATCAATCGCAGGCAATCCTTTCTGCTGCGCGGCCTGCAGAGTGGATTTGAACAATGCCCGCCCTATGCCGCGCCTTGCAGCAGACGGCTTTATGTGTGTGCCGATGACGCCCCATCCGACCTCAACCTCATAAGGGTTATTTTCGGTGGCAAGCTTCAATGACTGGAAACCCAGAATGTCTCCGTCTGAGGCCACTGCAACGCTGCAGCGGATACGTTCTGGATCGCTGACGTAATGTGACAGGGCAAATGCCGTGTCGCTGGGTTTTTTCCGCTTTCCAGCGGCGACCAGCGCCGCCAGCACATCAGAAATGCCGACCGCATCTGCGACCGTGGCTATCCGTATGGTCGGCTTTGCCAAATTGTGCCTCAAATCGCCATCCTCAGACCCCGTGCAGGTGCCGCTCCTCTAGCTCGCGCGCGAATTCGCTCAGACGCGTCTGGAACTGCCGACGAAATCGGGACTGCCCCAGCTTCAGGGATTGAAGCAAAAGTCGGGCGGGTAGTGTTTTTGCTCCCATCGACGTTTCGACAAGAAATCGGGTCCGACGCTGGGACAGCGCCAAAAGCTCGACGACCGTGTCGCCGTTCATGCCTTTGCTGCTGGATTGAAACCGCATCAAAGATGGTCGCTCAAACTCCGTCATCTCTACCGTGATCTGACGGGGCTTGCCGCGTATTTTGAACTCGGTCTCCCATGTCGTTCCGGCTTGCGGCAGTGCAGAGCCCGAAACGCGCCTTACATCGATCCCACGCCGCAAGGCCATGCGTTCAAAGCGTTCGAAATCCGAGACCATGGTAAAAACCGTGTCGATCGGGACCTCAATGTCTTCCTGCGCTGAAAACTGCATCTTCGCTTTTCTCTGCCCTTGATTGGGTTCAGTTTCTCGTCAGTCCAGTGTGTCTGCAAGCCAGTGTTGCAATAAAAAATGCGCAATGGCGCCTTTTCGGGCCGGCAGAAGCTTGGGATGATCCCCGGCAAAGGCCTGCATCATCTCGGTCCGGGTCACCCACATCGCGTCCTCGATCTCAATCGGGTCGATCTGGATATCACGCGACAGCGCCACACCCGCGCAACCAATCATCAGTGATGCGGGAAAGGGCCAGGGCTGACTGGCGAGGTATTGGACCGCGCCAACGGGCACGCCTGCCTCTTCCAACACTTCGCGTCGCACCGCTGCCTCTAGCGTTTCTCCGGGCTCGACGAAGCCTGCCAAAAGCGAATACATGCCCTCGGGCCAACCGGGGGAACGGCCCATCAACACCGAATTTTTGTGCGTGATCAGCATGATGACCACTGGGTCCGTTCGTGGAAAATGCTGCCCGCCGCAAGAAGGGCAACTGCGCTGCCATCCACCCTGAGTGATCTCGCTGCGGGCACCGCAACGGGCGCAAAACCGATGCGTTTCGTGCCAGCTGATCACCGCCTTAGCCGCTGCAGCCAGCTCTGCATCACGCGGGCTCAGGCGTGCCATGATCCGGCGCAGTTCGGCAAACACGTACCCCTCGGGCAAGTCGGGATGCTGCTGTTCGCTGCGATCCACAAAATCGCCGACACCTGACAGATCCAGCCCTTCAGCCGCCCAATCCGAGATATCCATTGCAAAAAGCGGCGATCCGTCATCTGAGCGCCCAAGAAAAACGGGCACTTCAATGACACCGCTCGGACCATTTTCAAAGATTGTGTGACGCATAGGAAGCAAGGCCAGTTGATCCAGCGCATCGCCTTGAACCAAAAGCTTGCCGCGCCACAGCAATACACACTTTGCAGACGAGTCGGCATAGGCCTGCGCCAATTTGTCCGTATCCCCGCGCAGCAGTCCCGCCCTGTCCAGCCCCGAACCACCAAAAGTCACCTGTTCTGCGCGTTTCATGCCTGCCATTCCTGTATTTTTGCAAAGGGCTGCCATGTCTTGGCCATCGGCGCAACGGATATTCATCGAATAAAATCCGTTGCGCCGTTGAATGACCGCAGCATTGCCCCGGAAATTGCACTAAGCACAACTCATAGTGAATTAACTGTTACCCAAACACCCAGAAGTACGAATATTGAAAACCGAAGCGTTACCGCCCCAAGACCGAGATTCCAAACGTCGCGCCCATCTTCGCATCCTTGCGACCTCGGACCTCCATATGCACCTGACATCATACGACTATTATGCCGACTGCCCCGATCCGAATGTTGGCTTCACCCGCACCGCCAACGCGATTCGTGCAGCCCGGGAACAGGCAGAGCACAACAGGTCACTTGTCCTGTTGTTCGACAATGGCGATAGCTTGCAAGGTACGCCGATTGGCGACTGGGCAGCCGAAACGGTTCCCAATGTCCACCCCTTACCCAAGGCGTTCAACGCGCTGGGGTATGACGCAATCGGATTGGGCAACCATGATTTCGGGTTCGGATTGGATTTCATCAATCGCGTCACGCGCCAGCTGACCTGCCCGGCTATCTGTAGCAACATGAAAAGCAAATCGCCGGATCAGGGCTGGGTTTCACATGCGATCTTGCAACGCTCGGTCACGACTGGCCAAGAAGATGTTGCGATTCGCATTGGTATTCTTTCCGTTCTGCCCACCCAGACCGCCCGATGGGAGGCGCATATGCTAAAGGATGCGGTCCAGATGACCGACATCCTGAACGCGGCACAAGATGCGGTAACCACGCTGCGCCAGGCCGGATGCGATGTGATCGTGGCACTGGCGCATACTGGGCTGGGCATTGCAAAGGCAGAACCCGAGATGGAAAATGCCATCATCCCGCTTGCAGCCTTACCGGGGATAGATGCGATTGTCGCTGGTCACACCCATCTGACCTTGCCCGGAAACGCCCATGCCGGTTTGGCGTATGTCGACAGTGATCGCGGCCTTGTCCATGGCAAACCCGTTGTCATGCCAGGGTGGGCTGGCTCTCATCTCGGCGTCATAGACCTGAAGTTGGAACGAGACGGCAACAAAGCTTGGCAAATTGTCGAATGCGAAGTCGAAGCGCGCGCGGTAAATCAAATGAACCCGTCGGTGACCGATTGCCCCGAAATGACGCGCCTTTTCGCTGAGGGTCACACCGCAACGCGCGCCCGGGTGGCAAGGCCGGTCGGCACTATTTCACATTCTTTGCACAGCTATTTTTCATTTTGTGCCCCCGATCGCGGATTAGCGCTTGTGGCTGCGGCGCAGGCCGCTGCACTGCGTCCGCATTTGCTAGATTCCGAATGGGCCGATTATCCCGTCCTGTCTGCCACAGCCCCGACCAAATTCGGAGGCCGTGCAGGCATCCGTTATTATACTGATGTTCCAGCCGGAAACATATCGGTGCGCAATGTGGCCGATCTGTGCGTGTTTCCAAACGAGTTGCGTGCCGCTCAGATCACCGGCGCGCAGGTTCGGGACTGGCTTGAGATGTCTGCCGGGCTGTTCAATCAGCTTTCGGCTGCTAATCCGGAACACCTGATTGATCCTGTGCGAGCGGGCTACAACTTTGATGTCCTGCACGGCGTAACCTGCCGGTTCGATCTGTCACAGCCTGCTCGGTTCGACGCAACCGGGCGCGAAAATGACTCCAGCAATTCCCGTGTTCGCGATCTTACCTTCGACGGGCAGCCGGTCACCCCCGAGCAAAGGTTCGTTGTCGCAGTCAACAACTATCGCGCCAGTGGTGGCGGCCATTTTCCGATCGATTTTCAGGCAAATCGGATCGACCTGCCCACGCTGCGTATTCACGATATTTTGTGCAATTACATAGCGGGCACACTGCCTAGGGATCCGTTGGAACACGCCCCGCGGCCGTTTTCCTTTGCGCCAACCCAAAACAGCGGCGCAATTCTGACCACAGGCCCCGGCGCAGAGAAATATCTGGATGAACTGACAGTTTACGCTCCACGGATGCTGCCCCATGATGCGGACGGGTTCCTGCGCGTTCACCTGTCTTTCTGATGGCTTGCCATTTTCGTGTGTCGCGCCTATATCAGCGGTGAGAGGTTGGCGCGGGCGAGCGCCTCGCCAACCTGGTCAGATCCGGAAGGAAGCAGCCACAACGAGCCCCGCTTGGGTCGATGTCCAACCTCTCACTTTGAAGCCGCAAGCCACAGGAGGGCGTTTATGATTGTAGCAATGACCCCTCGGGCAGACCGGTTCTGATCCCTACAGATCGACTGACTGCCTGAACACATTTCCTGCCGATGCGCGTTTGCCATCTGTCAGGATCGCTGTTTCTGATCACAGGCAGACCAATGTTTCTTTCACTATCGGACCTCGGATGGTCCTCTCACTTTGCGGCTCAGCATGTGGCTGATCCGTCACTCTTACCTTTTCGCGTCGCGGCAGTTCACCGGGATAGGTTGATCGGACTTAGTCCAGATGGCGAGTCTGCGTTACTCACCCCGGATCAATCGACCGGCACATTTGCTGTCGGGGATTGGGTCTTGGTCGATGAAAACAGACGTATACGTCGTGTACTGGACCGGCGCAGTCTGCTGCAACGCCGGGCTGCTGGCACTGGTGCAGCAGCGCAGTTGATCGCGGCAAATGTTGATGTTCTGTTCATCGTCAGTTCCTGCAACGCTGATTTCAACCTGCCTCGGTTAGAGCGTTATCTTGCTTTGGCCCACCAAGCGGGCTGCTATCCAGTGATCGTCCTCACGAAGTCGGACATATGTGATGACACGAGCACGTATATCGGAAAGGCACAGTCACTCGCCCCGTTTCTGACCGTTCTGGCGGTCAACGCATTGGATCACACCGATATAGAACAGGTCCTGTCATGGTGCCCGAAGGGACAAACCAGCGCATTGGTCGGATCGTCTGGCGTAGGGAAAACAACTCTTGCCAATGGGATGACGGGGCAGGATCAGGCGACCGCCGACATTCGCGAAGATGACGCTCGTGGCAGGCACACGACAACAGCGCGCGCTTTGCATCGAATGAGCAACGGCGGCTGGCTGATCGATACGCCCGGAATGCGGGCGTTGCGCCTGCTGGACGCGCAAGAGGGCGTGGACGAGGTGTTCTCGGACATCTCAGAACTCAGCCTGAACTGCCGCTTCTCGGATTGTCAGCACGATTCTGAACCCGGCTGCGCAGTACAAGCCGCCATCGACACCGGTGCACTTGATCCGGCGCGACTGGACCGCTGGCGCAAGCTGCGACGCGAAGATCAACACAATTCGGCTTCGGTCGCCGAGGCCCGCGCACGCGACAAGGCATTCGGTAAAATGGTGCGCAGCGTTATGCATGAGAAAAAGTCCCGCAAGGGACTGTGACCAAGTTGGGCACCGGTCATCGGTGCCCAATACGCTCAGGCGATCAGCCGGGGCCAGACAGCGGCGTTTCGCCGGGCGAACGCACCGATATGGCCAATTTGGGATAACCCAAATTCATTTGCTGATAGCAAATGACGCCGCGCACGCGGGCCATAGAGATCAGCAAGCCGCCAAACCGCATTTGCGGGCACAACCTGATCATCCTCAAAGGCGAACAGATCAACCTGCTTGCCCGTTTCGGCCCAATGGTTAGCAGGCAGGGTATCTCCGATATCGGGCACATAGCTTTGCGGCGCAGTGCACCACTTGCGCCATTGCCAATAAACCTGGGCAGGCAGGTTCGTACCAAAGCCTAAGGCCTTTCCCGGCAGATATCCAAGCGCGTGTACAGCCAGCGGAGCATGCCCATACCAGAACAACGCCGCCAGAGCCCGGTATGGCCAAGGATGATCCGCCAGCGTCACCAAACCCGAGCAGACACAGATCATCCGATCAATCTGATCAATGTCCGATTGCACCGGACCAAACATGCCGCCCAACGAATGACCAATGCTCCAAAGCTTTGCCTGCGGAAACCTCTGCCGCATCTCGGTCCGCGCGGCGGGGATATCGATCAACGCCCAATCGGCCATGGTGACATTCGACCGCTTCTGCGATCCCGTCAGAGAATGGCCGAAATCTCTGTAATCGTAGGTCAGGCAGGCCATCCCCTGCGTTTCAGCAAGCCACCTTGCGAAATGCTGGTAATAATCCCTGGGCACTCCGGTCGCGCTGTTGATCACAGCAACCTTGTCCGGATCAAATGCCGGACGGTAAAGCCGCGCCGACAGCACTGCCGGTCCGGAAGGAAATTGAAAATCCTCTGTCATTACTGCTTGGCGTGTGTCCAACATGGTGCCCTCTGAAATCACCTGAACTAATCAGTTCACTCACGCCTTCCCGAGTCAAGGTTGACGTGGCTGGACCGCACGTCACTTACCAAATTCAATCTTCTTGACTCAGGCGCGACTGAACCGCTAGCGATGACCTGATGGTTCTCGTGCCCAAACGGGCCGGGATGAAAAGGGAACACGGTGCGGTTCTGCCCGGGTAATACCGGAAAGAACCCAGTCCGAGACTGCCCCCGCAACTGTAAGCGGAGAGCGATGTCGAAATGCCACTGGCCTTGATGGCTGGGAAGGTCGGCAAAGCGATGACCCGCAAGTCAGGAGACCTGCCATCAGGATGAAACTGAAACCTGGGCGGGGTGTCCGGGCAGGGTTAGACCGCAGACTTGCCGTCCCTCCTGACTGATGCCCCATTCCGCGCGCGGAGGGCGCATAGATGATCTGGAAGACCAATACGCACAAATTCTCGGCAACAATTTGCCAACGGACCGGAAAAAACTGCCCTGCCTTGGCCCGAATGGCACGGGCACTGGCCAGTTCGATGGCAAAAGCTGACCCCAAAACCACCGAAAGATTCGAGATTGAAGGAAGCTGCGATCTGACCCATTGCCCCAATGGCTGCACTGCTCGTTTTCGCGCCCGACCTGATGAAATCAGAGTATATTGCGATGTGGATTCGGACGCCAAAATCGAACATTTGGATGGCTATGCGGATCTTTTGTTTGGCACCGACGCCTGCGCAATCCCTGCAGGCACATTATCTCGCCCGCCATGCGCGATGCTTGAGGCGTTGGCGCTGAGCAAGCGTACTCGGCCCCAGACCGAGTTCCGCCCGTCGGTCTGATCGTTAGTCGGCTGCTAAAACACTGGCAGGCGCAGTAGCCCAACGCATCTGCGCGTCGGTTTCAACGGCACAAGGGCGCAACCCTCGCAGCCTTTCCAAGGCTGTGTCAGGGTGTTCTCCGCACTCGACCATCAGGCGCAATACGGCCATACCAGACCGACCGCACCCGCCTTTGCAATGGATTAACACGCGCCCTCCGCCCGACAGGGCCTGACGGGCAGACTCGCTGACCTCGTCCCACAGCGCATTAACCTCACGCGCAGGAATGCCGTAGTCTTCCACAGGTAAGTGAACCCAGCGGCAAGCGCGGCTACGCACATCCGCCCCGAAATCCCGCGCGCCATCAAGGATCATCTCAACCTCGGTGGCCATTGACAGAATTAGGCCGGGTTTCCAATCGGCCACAGCATCCAAATCACCAAGATAATCTCCTCCCCGTCCGGGCATTGAGGTCAACGCAAGCGTTCCTCCACCAACCTGTAGCGCATGGATAATAATCTCAGACATTCTACGCTCCCCCCGAAACGCTAATCAGAAAATCTAATACTGGTCTTAGACTGTACGATACTAACCGCGTCGGCCAACATTCCAAAATGAAAATCGTCGCGCCTTGCTGTGGACGCGGGCGGCGGGGGTCTCTACGCTGCGGGCAACTCGAATCCAACAGAGCAGACATGACCGACACGCCCAGCCCCGCCTATCAGGTTCTTGCCCGCAAATACCGCCCCGAAACCTTTGCTGACCTTGTGGGTCAGGATGCGATGGTGCGCACCCTAAAAAACGCGTTCGCGGCGGATCGGATCGCGCAGGCTTTCATCATGACCGGTATCCGTGGCACCGGGAAAACCACCACCGCCCGGATCATCGCCAAGGGGATGAACTGCATCGGGCCAGACGGCGAAGGTAAACCAACCACTGAGCCCTGCGGCCAGTGCGAGCATTGCGTGGCCATCATGGAAGGTCGTCATGTCGATGTGATGGAGATGGACGCCGCGAGCCGGACAGGTGTTAATGACATCCGCGAGATCATCGACAGCGTCCGCTATCGCGCAGCCAGTGCGCGCTACAAGATCTATATCATCGACGAGGTCCATATGTTGTCGACCAGCGCTTTCAATGCGCTGCTGAAGACGCTTGAGGAACCGCCCGAACATGTGAAGTTCATCTTCGCGACCACCGAGATTCGCAAGGTTCCGGTGACGGTCCTGTCCCGCTGCCAGCGTTTCGACTTGCGGCGGATCGAGCCTGAGGACATGATCGGCCTGCTGCGCAAGATCGCCGAAGCTGAGAATGCACAAATCGGCGATGATGCACTCGCATTGATCACTCGGGCCGCTGAGGGGTCGGCGCGCGATGCGACGTCGCTGCTCGATCAAGCCATCTCGCACGGTGCGGGCGAAACCAGCGCGGATCAGGTGCGCGCGATGCTTGGATTGGCCGATCGGGGCCGGGTGTTGGATCTGATGGAGATGATCCTGCGCGGTGATGCCGCCGGTGCCTTGACCGAGCTTAGCGGGCAATATGCAGAAGGCGCTGATCCTTTGGCAGTCCTCCGCGATCTGGCTGAGATCACCCATTGGGTTTCGGTGGTTAAAATCACCCCCGATGCTGCGGAAGATCCCACCGTTTCACCCGACGAACGCGCCCGGGGTCAACAAATGGCCGACGCGTTGCCTATGCGTGTTCTGACACGCATGTGGCAAATGCTGCTGAAAGCGCTCGAAGAGGTCTCGGCCGCGCCAAATTCCATGATGGCTGCGGAAATGGCCGTGATCCGCCTGACCCATGTGGCCGACCTGCCGAGCCCGGAAGAGCTGATCAAGCGCCTGCAGGACACCCCTCCGCCACACGGTGGCGGCCCGAGTAGCCGGATCAGCGTTTCGCCGCAATCAAGCCCTGCACCGCAGGCTTCGGCCCGACCGGCCTATGCCTCTTCTACCATTGGTGGAAGTGCGGGCGGACCAACAGCCGCGTTGGCCCAGGATGTGCAGGCCGCGCTGGCGCGCTATCCAACATTTGAACATGTGGTGGAACTGATCAGGGTGAACCGGGATGTGAAATTGTTGGTCGAGGTGGAAAACGGCGTGCGCCTTGTGTCCTACCAACCAGGCAGGATCGAGTTTGCGCCCACCGACAACGCCCCAACCGACCTGTCCCAAAGACTCGGGGCGTCGCTGCAGCGCTGGACGGGGAACCGGTGGGCGGTTTCGATTGTCTCAGAGGGCGACGCCCCAACAATTGCCGAACTGCGTGATGCTGCCGATTTGGCATTAAGGGCCGAGGCTGAGGCGCATCCACTGGTCCAAGCAGTTCTGAGCCAATTCCCGAACGCTCGGATCAAAAGCATCGAAACAGCCGAACAACGTGCAGCCCAGATCGAAACCGAAGCCCTGCCCGAGGTCGATGACGAGTGGGATCCGTTTGAGGAAGACTAACCCGCGCGACTTGGGGTCGATCCATCAAGTGCTGTCGAGCCTAATAGGCGGGAAGACCTTGACAACGGACGGGGGCAACCTGACCTCTTGTGCCGCGCGTTTGCCCTTCGTATTTAGGAAACAAATCGAGTAACAGGAGATTACCGATGCTTAAAGGACTCGGCGGCCTGGGTGACATGGCCAAGATGATGAAATCCGCCCAGGATTTGCAGACCAAAATGACCGACATGCAGGAAGAACTGAACACCATCATGGTTGTCGGCGAATCCGGTGCCGGGCTGGTCAAGGCCACGGCGTCTGCAAAAGGTGACTTGAAAGGGCTGGATATCGATCCTTCGATCTTCAATGGCGACGACAAAGAAGTGGTCGAGGACCTGATCCTGGCGGCCATCAAAGATGCCCAATCCAAAGCCGCCGAACGCGCAGAAGAAGAGATGGGCAAACTGACCGAAGGCATGGGTTTGCCAAAAGACATCAAGCTGCCGTTCTGATACACCCTCCTGACGGATCAATGGCCGGGTGTCTTCATCCGGCCCATTTGCAGGAGCCTTCGCGGTGAGTTCGAATAGCGATATCGACAACCTGATCGACCTGATGGCAAAGTTGCCGGGGCTGGGCCCCCGCTCGGCCCGCCGCGCGGTACTGCACCTGATCCGCAAACGCACCCTGCTACTGACGCCTTTGTCAGACACGATGCAACAGGTCGCCATTACTGCCCGCGAATGCCTGAATTGCGGCAATGTGGGTACCACCGACATCTGTGACATCTGCGACGATGAAGCCCGCGCGATCGGCGAACTCTGTGTGGTCGAGGACGTCGCCGACCTTTGGGCGATGGAGCGCGCAGGCGTTTTCAAAGGCCGCTATCACGTTCTAGGCGGCACGCTGTCCGCGCTGGACGGGATCGGCCCGGACGACCTTCGCATTCCCCGACTGAAAGATCGCGTGGTGGCCGAAGAGATCACCGAGATCATCCTCGCCCTGAACGCCACCGTCGATGGCCAGACCACCGCCCAATACATTGCCGATCAGTTGGAGGGGCAGGTCCGCCTGACCTCACTGGCGCAGGGTGTGCCGATCGGGGGTGAGCTGGACTATCTGGATGATGGGACGATTACGGCTGCGCTTAGGGCGCGGAAGGAATTGTAGTCTTTTTTGCTTCAAGGATGGAATTTGTGACAACTAAGATGCAGAAACTCAAACCAGCAGTGCGTTTGCAGATTTTGGCATTAGGTGCTGTGGTGTTGTGCTGTCTCGCAAGCGTGGCGAATCCAGAAAACCTCAGACTAGCTGTGATCTCAAACATGGACGATCAGACACTTGATGCGTTCTACAATAGAATTGCCGCAGAAAACTCGGTCGTCGACCCCTTTGCTCGTCCAATTGGAATCGATGATACTGACATACTTGTCATTCTGTTAGACAACTGGGCGGACGTTGAAATTCTTCCAAATGGTGGTCCCCTAGACCCATTATTTGCGAATCTCGGAAAGAACCGCCCAGATACTGTAAGAATCGAAACATCGGCCAAGAGGTCCAGTGGCACCGAATTCCGGATTATTGCCTACGCTCTTGCGAGCACAAATTACAAGTCGTTGGCGTGTTACGCCGAAGATATCGCCGAAGTACTTCGCAACAATTTTGACGTTTTAAATTCAGACTACTGCCAGTAGTTTGAAAGCGACCTTATTTTCAGCGATGAGGTGTCATAACACGTCTATTATATTGATTGTCCCTACTACGTTAGTAGGCATCAAAATCGCCACATAATGTTGGGATACCATGCTATGAGCCGCCTTCTCGCCCTCACCTTCGCCGCTTTAACCGCAACCGCCGCTCTATCCCAAGAACTGATCGACAAAGGCTTTGTCGAAGGCTGGAACATCATGATGGACCCGAACCTCGGCAATGGTTGCCTGATACAGACCATCTATCAGGACCTTTCCGTTGTGCGGTTAGGCTATGACGCGCTGGACAATCGTGGGTATTTCACCGTTTACAACAAAGCCTGGGGCGACATCAAACCGGGGCAAAGCTATCCGATCCGATTTGATCTGGACGGCAAAAGCTTTGATGCCACCGCCACCGGGTTCAAGCAGGATCGTGTGCCGGGCGCGACGGTGTTCTTCACCGACCGGAATTTCGTCACCTCGATTGCCCAGAACAAGACTATGACCGTTTACAACCCGGAAGGTCAGGCTGTCATGGCGATTGACCTGAAAGGTACCGCCAAGGCGCTGGAATATGCCCGCGACTGTCAGAACAAAAAGCTTTAACGAATCGGATCGAACAACGCGTCGTTGGCGGTGCAGTCGCGGATGACATCGCGACCACAGGGAACAGGTTCAAGATCGCGGGACAGACACAGGCGGACCTCTTCTATGTAGCCCTGCTTGCAAGTGATGGTGATCATGTCCGCCTCAAGCGTGGGGTTGGCCTTCAAAAAGGCCTTCTCTACCACCGACGCCGGCAGCTTGACCGAAGCATCCAGTTTGCGGAAAACCTCGGGGCGTGTGACGCCTGAATAGGCCTGCCGCGACAGGGCGAAATAGTCAGGCGCGTTGAGACCCGAGCAGGTTCCATGCTTTTTCCACTGATGCCAGGCCAGCCCAGAAGACCCCTGAATATCTTCCATTTCCCGTGTCATGCGGCGGGTAGGCGCGGCCTCGGGCGTGCGGCAAAACGAAGGCCAGCCCTGATGGAACTGCGGCCAAAGACCGTGCAGGATCCACCCGTGATCATGCCGCGCGTCGCATTGGTCCGATCCGCGCGCATCCCCTTCGCGGGCGCACCAATTGGGCGACCAGCTAAGCGACAGGACGTAATAGTCGAACTCTCCTGCCTTTTCACCTTCGGCCAGTGCGGCCACGGCGCTCAGCACCCACAAAAACAGCCCCCAAATACCCTGGCGCATTCGCCTCTTCCCTTCTTTATCTGACGCGACTATATAAGCCTCAAGTTCCCCGACAACGGAAACCTGCCCCGAAGCCACGGGGCCGCCGAATTCCGGCGACGGGATAGATGTATTTATAGGAGACGGGCTGATGGCAAAACCGCTTATGGCCAAGGCAACCGCCGTATGGCTGGTGGACAACACCACGATCAGCTTCAAGCAGATCGCGGATTTTGTAGGCATGCACGAGCTTGAAGTTCAAGGCATCGCGGATGGCGATGTGGCCGCTGGTGTGAAGGGCTTTGACCCGATTGCCAACAACCAGCTGACCCAGGACGAGATCGATACAGCGCAGAACAACCCGCTTTACAAGCTGAAGCTCAAGTTCAACCCGGCTGCATCGGGCGAAGAAAAACGTCGCGGCCCACGCTATACCCCGCTGTCCAAGCGTCAGGACCGTCCGAACTCGATCCTGTGGCTGGTCAAGTTCCACCCCGAACTCAGCGACGGTCAGATCGCCAAGCTGGTCGGCACCACCAAACCGACCATCCAGTCGATCCGCGAGCGCACGCACTGGAACATCTCGAACATGCAACCCATCGATCCGGTTGCTCTGGGCCTGTGCAAACAGTCCGAGCTTGATGCGATTGTTCAAAAGGCTGCCGCTAAGAAAGCAGCTGAGGGCGGTGTGATGAGCGATGACGAGCGTCGCAAGCTAGTATCGACCGAGCAGTCGCTGGAAATGGACTCGGCGCCGAAGATACCGACTGCGATTGAGGGGCTGGAAACCTTCTCGCTGTCAAATGAACCGGAAGAGAAAGAAGACGATGACGTGATCGTCGACGCTGATAGCTTCTTCAACCTGCCTAAAGATGGTGGCAGTGAAGAAGATGACGAAGATCCGCGCCCCTGAGATGCGTCAGCCCTGACTTGAATTAGTCAGGGCTCAATTTGTTCGGGAAACCCAATGCTGAGCATTTTGTCCTCAATACTCGGACCGCATCGCGCCGTTTCGGTCTATGTGTTCCTGAAAACCTGGTGGCTGGCCATTACCGGGGCCATCGCCATGACTGCCATTGTTGCAGGATTGTTGTTGCTGAACGATGATGGCGCGCATGAACACCACTCGTTCCTGACTGTTACGGTTCTTTCTGCGTCGCCAATCAATGGCGATATCAAGAACGGCGTGATTGCATCGGTACGCTTGCCGGACGGTTCGGCAACTTCCATCACCTCGACGGAACGGCCAGTTGCGCAATCTGTCGGGACCAGCGCGTGCATCGAGAAACGTGTCTACGTTGAAAGCGGTGAACCCCGATATAGGTTCAAGCTGCCGCGATACTGCGCCGCTAGCTGAAAAGTAAAACCGCCCGGTCACATCGCCGGGCGGCTTTTTCGTTCAAATCATCTGGAACACTACACCCGCAACGATGGCCCCGCTGATGCCTAACCCCAGATAGGTGGCAAAGACGCGCGGCTTGACCAGTGACCAGACCGCCGCCATCGCCGGAATTGAACTGACGGCCCCGGCAACCATGAACGCCATGGCAGCGCCCGCTGTCATCCCCTGCTCCATCAGACCGGCCAATAGCGGCGGTGCGACGTAGGAGTTCAAGTAGGCGGGCATCCCGACCAATGCGGCGATGACGATGGGCGCCACACCCTCGCCCCCGACGACACGAGCGATCAGGTCTGCAGGGACATAGCTAACCAACAGCGCCTCAAGCACGTAAGCCAGCGCCAGCCATTTCAGCAGGAACAGGCCGTTCTGAACAAACTCAGAGCGGAACTTGGACCGACGTTCAGGTTCTTGCCAGAACTTCCAAACTGGTTTGTCGTCTGTCTTCGGCACGCTGCCGCAGCAGCCCGCAGGTTTGTATTCCCGCAGAGGCTCGGCAAAGGCACCGCTGCGCATCAGGGTGCGAACCGCAAAACCCCCGAAAAGACCTAGCGCAATCGCTGCAACAGCCTTGCCAATGGCAAAAGGCCAGCCCAGCGCACCTGCGGTGATCAACAGTGTTGGTGGATCGATCAAAGGCGAACTCAGCCAGAAGGCCATCACCGCCGACAAGGGCGCGCCCAGCGCCAGAAGCCCGGCGATAAAGGGAATCACCTCACACGAACAGAACGGAGCCAGTCCCCCGAACAGCGCGGCCAGAAAGATCATCCGCGTCTCGCGCCCTTCAAACGCGCGGGCGACCATAACTTCGGCCCCGGTTGCCTTGAGGTAGGACAGCAACAGAACGGCAAACAGGATGTATTGACCGGTATGCGCAAGCGCTTTTCCGGCAAACGCCACGACTTCGGTCCAGTTACCTGGGTCAAAGATTGCCACAAGCGCCAATATGACCACGATCAAAGCCCACGGCGTTTTGACTATGTCGATCAGATTCCTAGCCAAAGGCCTGGGGTTCTGTGTCAGTTCAGCCATCGTTCGCGACCTTTCCCACCTCATCCACGCAGCATTCACTGAGGATGAACTGCGCCAGATTTCTCAGTTCATCAAAACACGCCCGATTGATCGTACTGCGTCCGACTTTCTCTTGCTCTACAACACCACCCGCGGCCAAAAACCGAAGGTGGTGCGCCAGGGTCGAGGGCGCAATGCCCGTCCGAGACTGGATTTCTCCGACAGTCAGCCCCGTTTGCCCGGCGCGGACCAAAGTCTTCAGAACCTTCAGCCGAGCTTCGGACCCCATCGCCGAAAAGCCAGCAGCGGCTTCTTCCCACATCTGCCATCTCCATTAAACTAGATTTATAGTTATTTAGATCGATTCCCTTTATACGTCAACAGCAGGATTGCCGGTGCATTCTCTATTAGGTTCGGTCGCGCGATAAGTCCAGATTGCCACGACCTTAGGTCCAACCTATAAGGATGCAATGGGTATCTCGGTCGACACGTTTTTTCTGGAACGCAATGGGCAAGGCACGTTGCAAGCGCAGCTGCAGCAGTTGATCGCCGAGGGTATTCTGTCAGGGCGGTTTCATGTTGGTGAAAAGCTGCCCTCGTCCCGTAAACTTGCTGCTCATCTGGGTGTCAGCCGGATAACGGTCACCCTCGCCTATACCGAATTGCTGGCAAATGACTACCTTACTGCCAAGGGCCGGTCGGGATATTATGTTTCGGAAAATGCGCCCGTGCCGCCGACCTATACGCCAGTGCGGCGTGATACCGAGGTCGTCGACTGGGATCGAACCTTTGCGCGCAGATACTCGGATGGTGATGTGTTGGCAAAGCCCAAAAACTGGCGCGAATATCGCTATCCATTCATCTATGGTCAGGTCGACAGGAAACTGTTCGATCATGCAAACTGGCGTCTTTGCGCGGTTCGGGCCCTTGGGCACAAGGATTTCGACTCTCTGACCGGAGATCATGTCGATCAGGACGACCCTTTGCTGATCGAGTTCATCGCTCGCCACACACTGCCCCGTCGCGGGATCGTAGCAAGGCCCGAGGAAATCCTGATCACATTGGGCGCTCAGAACGCTCTTTGGCTGGCCTCGCGCATCTTGTTGAACAAAAACCGAAGGGCAGCCATCGAAAATCCTTGCTACTACGCCCTACGCGATCTTCTGAATCATTCGGAGTGCAAGCTTTCCTACCTGCAGGTCGACCGTGACGGGTTACTTCCGGAAACGATCCCTGACGATACCGACGTCATTTTTACCACCCCCAGCCATCAGTGCCCGACTACTGCGACCATGCCGGTCGATCGCCGACATGCGCTGCTGAGTCGTGCTCGTGAATTGGACGCCATGATCGTCGAGGATGACTATGAGTTCGAAATGTCATTCCTCGGGGCCCCATCACCCGCGCTTCGATCAATGGATCGGGACGGGCGGGTCATCTATGTAGGCAGTTTTTCCAAGTCGTTATTTCCGGGTCTGCGGCTGGGCTATATGGTCGGGTCCGAACCTTTTATCCGCGAAGCCCGGGCATTGCGATCATTGGTCCTACGACACCCGCCCGGTCACATACAGCGAACCGCAGCCTATTTTCTGTCGCTGGGCCACTATGATGCGCAGATCCGGCGTATGGCCAAAACGCTGCAACGCCGCCGCGAAACCATTGAAGAGGCCATCGGGCAATATGGCCTGACCGTGGCGGGGCGGGGCATGCTGGGCGGATCATCGATCTGGATGCAGGCACCGCCACGTGTCGACACCGCAAAACTGGCCAGAGACCTACAGCGCCAAAGTGTCCATATCGAACCTGGCGAGCCTTTCTTCTCGGGCGAGAACAGACCGAAAAACTACTACCGACTGGGATACTCTTCGATCTCGTCAGAGCGTATCGCGCCTGGCATCCAGCAAATAGCCGAGGCCATCCGTAGATCCTGAACTGTTCTGGACTTAAGCCGCCACCCGTTCTGGCCCTAACGCCACGGACACCTGTGCGCCAAAACCGACCAGAAACAGGGGCGCCAGACCCCGTGCCAGCCATCTATGATCGGAGATACGCAGATGAAGATGACCACCGAAGAAGCCTTTGTCAAAACTTTGCAGATGCATGGGATCGAACATGCGTTCGGTATCATCGGCTCGGCCATGATGCCCATTTCTGACATTTTTGAGAAAGCTGGTATCACTTTTTGGGATTGCGCGCATGAAGGTTCAGGCGGAATGATGGCCGATGGCTATACCCGCGCGACCGGAAAAATGTCGATGATGATCGCTCAGAACGGCCCCGGCATCACCAACTTTGTCACCGCTGTTAAAACTGCCTACTGGAACCACACTCCGCTGCTGCTGGTCACTCCGCAGGCCGCCAACAAGACCATGGGTCAGGGCGGTTTCCAGGAGATGGAGCAGATGCGCATGTTCGCGGACTGCGTTTGCTACCAGGAAGAAGTGCGCGACCCCAGCCGCATGGCCGAGGTTCTGAGCCGCGTGATCATGAACGCCAAGCGCGCATCGGCACCTGCGCAAATCAATGTCCCGCGTGACTTCTTTACTCAGGTTGTCGATATCGAACTGCCTGCTGTAGTTGAATTCGAACTGCCTTCGGGCGGCGCATCGGCAGTATCCGAAGCTGCAGCACTGCTGTCGAACGCAAAGAACCCCGTCATCCTGAACGGTGCTGGTACGGTTTTGTCGAAAGGCGGCATTGAAGCTTCGAAAGCACTAGCCGAGCGTCTGGATGCCCCGGTTTGCGTTGGCTACCAGCACAACGACGCCTTCCCCGGATCGCACCCGCTGTTCGCTGGCCCGCTTGGCTACAACGGCTCGAAAGCCGGTATGCAGTTGATCAAGGAAGCCGACGTGGTTCTGTGCCTCGGTACCCGTCTGAACCCCTTCTCGACCCTGCCGGGCTACGGAATGGAATACTGGCCTGCAGACGCGAAGATCATTCAGGTCGACATCAACCCCGACCGTATCGGCCTGACCAAGAAGGTCTCGGTTGGTATCGTGGGTGATGCAGCAACTGTTGCTACTAACATCCTGAACCAACTGTCTGATACAGCTGGTGACGAAGGTCGTGATGCGCGCAAGGCGAAGATCGCTGAAACCAAGTCGCGCTGGGCGCAAGAGCTGACTTCGATGGATCACGAGCAAGACGATCCGGGCACCACCTGGAACGAACGCGCCCGCGCTGACAAGCCCGATTGGTTGAGCCCGCGCAAAGCATGGCGTGCGATCCAGTCCGCCCTGCCGAAAGAGGCAATCATTTCGTCCGATATCGGCAACAACTGTGCCATTGGTAACGCCTATCCATCGTTTGAAGAAGGCCGCAAGTATCTGGCCCCCGGCCTGTTTGGCCCCTGCGGCTATGGCCTGCCGTCAGTAATCGGTGCCAAAATTGGCTGCCCGGATGTTCCGGTTGTTGGTTTCTCGGGCGACGGTGCCTTCGGCATCGCGGTCACTGAACTGACTGCGATCGGTCGCGAAGAATGGCCCGCCGTCACTCAGGTTGTGTTCCGCAACTATCAGTGGGGTGCGGAAAAGCGCAACTCGACGCTCTGGTTCGATGACAACTTCGTCGGCACCGAACTGGACACCAAGGTATCTTATGCAGGTATCGCAGAGGCCTGCGGCCTGAAAGGCGTCGTGGCCCGTACCATGGACGAACTGACCGCCGCGCTGAGCCAGGCGGTCGAAGATCAGAAGAACGGCATCACCACCCTGATCGAAGCAATGATCAACCAGGAACTGGGTGAGCCCTTCCGTCGCGACGCGATGAAGAATCCGGTTGAGGTTGCCGGTATCGACGCAAGCGACATGCGTCCGCAGCAAGTTTGATCGCTGTCAAAAACATAAGCCGGACCGGGTTTAGCCGGTCCGCGCACCCAAATACTGAAGGAAAAGGGCGATTGCGCTCTCTTCCTTTGAACGGTTGAGCCCGGCCTCATTCCGCTCCAGTGTGCTCAACACGATCAAGTACCAAGGCGAACCGCCACAGGGAGAGTAAGCGTGAACCAACAACCGGACCTCAACCTATCGCCACCGGTATCGGACGAGATTCGCCGCACCACCTGCTACATGTGTGCCTGCCGCTGCGGTATCAACGTGCACATGAAGGATGGAAAGGTCGCCTATATCGAAGGCAATCGGGATCATCCGGTGAACAAAGGTGTTCTCTGCGCCAAGGGCAGTGCGGGGATCATGCAGGTGAATGCACCTTCACGGCTGCGTGCACCGCTGAAACGGGTCGGCCCACGTGGTTCGGGCGAATTCGAAGAGATCAGCTGGGACGAAGCACTTGATATCGCCGTTGGCTGGCTGAAGCCAATACGCGAGGACAACCCCGAAAAACTGGCTTTTTTCACCGGACGCGACCAAAGCCAAAGCTTCACCAGCTTCTGGGCGCAAAACTTCGGCACCTGCAACTACGCAGCCCATGGCGGGTTCTGCTCGGTCAACATGGCGGCGGGCGGCATCTATACGATGGGCGGCGCGTTCTGGGAGTTCGGCCAGCCCGACTGGGATCATACCAAACTGTTCATGCTGTTCGGCGTGGCCGAAGATCACGACAGCAACCCGATCAAGATGGGTATCGGCAAGATCAAGGCGCGCGGCGCGCGGGTGATTGGCGTGAACCCCATTCGCTCGGGCTATAATGCGGTCGCTGATGATTGGGTCGGCATCACGCCCGGCACCGATGGGTTGTTCATCCTGTCGATGATCCACGTCCTGATGAAGGCGGGCAAGATCGACCTGGACTACCTCAGCCGGTACACCAATGCTCCGGTTCTGGTGGATGCGTCAGAAGGGCCCGGTAAGGGTCTGTTCCTGCGGGATGCGGACGGCAAGCCGCTGGTCATCGATCGTAAAACCGGCAAGTTGACCGCATTTGACAAGCCCGGCGTTCGCCCTGACCTGTCGGCAACTTATGAAAAGGACGGCATTACCCATCGTCCGGTGTTCCACCTGATGGCCGAGAAGTACCTCAGCGAAGACTACGCGCCAGAGAACATTGCCGATCAATGCGGCATCCCCGCCAGTCGCATCCGCGCCATCGCAGGCGAACTGGCCCGCGTGGCCTTTGACGAAGCGTTTGAACTGGATCATGAATGGACCGACTTCCGCGGTGAGAAACACACCAAGATGATCGGTCGCCCGGTCGCGATGCACTCGATGCGCGGTGTGTCAGCCCATGCCAACGGTTTCCAGACCTGCCGCGCGCTGCATGTTCTGCAGATCATTCTCGGCACGGTCGAGGTTCCCGGTGGGTTCCGCTTCAAGCCGCCCTATCCCAAACCGGTCGAAGCGCACCCAACCCCCCACTGCAAGGTCACCCCTAACTCACCCCTGGACGGGCCGCATCTTGGCTTTGTTCAAGGCCCCGAGCATCTGGCGCTGAAAGACGACGGCAGCCCGGCCCGGATCGACAAGGCCTTCACTTGGGACAACCCTATGTCCAGCCACGGCCTGATGCATATGGTGATCTCGAACGCCCATGCGGGTGATCCCTACAAAATCGACACGCTGTTCATGTACATGGCGAACATGTCATGGAACTCGTCCATGAACACCAAGGGTGTCATGGGGATGCTGACGGACAAGGATGAAAGCGGCGAATACGTCATTCCACACATCATCTATTCCGATGCCTACAGCTCGGAAATGGTGGCCTATGCCGACCTGATCCTGCCTGATACCACATATCTGGAGCGCCACGATTGTATCTCGCTTCTGGACCGCCCGATTTGCGAGGCCGAGGCGGCAGCAGATGCGATCCGCTGGCCGGTGATCGAACCCGACCGCGACGTGCGCGGGTTTCAATCCGTCCTGATCGATCTGGCAAACCGTCTGGATTTGCCGGGGTTCACCAAGGAAGACGGCAGCGCCAAGTGGCAGGACTATGCGGATTACATCGTCAACCATGAACGCAAACCCGGTATTGGCCCCCTCGCCGGGTTCCGCGGCGAAAACGGCGACAAGGTAGGCCGTGGAGAGGTCAACCCCGATCAGTTGAACCGCTACATCGAAAACGGCGGTTTCTACGTGTCCCATATTCCGTCGGGTGCGGACTACTATAAACCCTGGAACACCGCCTATCAGGACTGGGCCGTGGGCATGGGCATCTATGACAGCCCGCAGCCCTATTTGTTCCAGCTCTATTCCGAGCCGATGCGCAAATTCCAGCTGGCCGCCGAAGGGCATGGTGAACGGCAACCACCTGAACACCTGCGCCAGCGCATCAAAGATACAATGGATCCGCTTCCGATCTGGTACGACACAGACCAGACCGGCAACGAAGGCTTCACCGTCAACGCACTAACCCAACGCCCAATGGCGATGTATCACAGCTGGGGCACTCAGAACGCTTGGCTGCGCCAGTTGCACGGGCGCAATCCGCTTTATGTCCCGACCAAGCTGATGCGCGAACACGGGCTGGAAGATGGCGATTGGGCCAAAGTCAGCTCTCCGCATGGTGCGATCACAGTGCCCGTCATGGAAATGGCCGCGCTGAACGACAACACGGTCTGGACCTGGAACGCCATTGGCAAACGCAAGGGCGCATGGGCCTTGCAGGAAGATGCACCTGAAGCCACCAAGGGCTTCCTGCTGAATCATCTTATCCACGAGCTGTTGCCTCCAAAAGGCGACGGCCTGCGTTGGGCCAACTCTGATCCGATCACCGGTCAGGCCGCATGGTTTGATCTGAAGGTTAAGATCGAAAAGGCCGCACCGCCGATCGATAGCGAAAGCCAGCCCGAGTTCCCCGCGATCAAATCTCCTGTTGGCAAAGGTCCGAAAGATCTGGCTTGGAAGGTGGGCAAATGACCCGATCGGCGCTTCATTTGGCCAAAAATATCCCGGGGAGGGCGAGGGGCTGGCCCCTCGCTCCTGCCCTCACCATGAAATCGAAGGCAAGGCAGTCATGACCCAACTTCCCGAATCCACCGACCGCAAGATGGGTCTGGTCATTGACCTTGACACTTGCGTCGGCTGCCACGCGTGCGTGATTTCGTGCAAAGGCTGGAACACCGAAAACTACGGTGCTCCGCTGTCGGATCAGGACGCCTATGGAGCCGACCCCTCGGGCACTTTCCTGAACCGTGTACATTCCTACGAGGTGCAGCCTGCCGAAGGGCACGCCCAGCTGATCCACTTCCCCAAATCCTGCCTGCATTGCGAGGATGCCCCCTGCGTCACCGTCTGCCCGACCGGTGCCAGCTACAAGCGGGTCGAGGATGGGATCGTTCTGGTCAATGAAAGCGATTGTATCGGCTGCGGACTTTGCGCGTGGTCTTGCCCTTATGGCGCCCGCGAGATGGACGCGACCGAGGGCGTAATGAAGAAATGCACGCTGTGCGTGGACCGCATCTATAATGAAAACCTGCCTGAAGTGGATCGTGTGCCCTCTTGCGTTCGCACCTGCCCTGCAGGCGCACGTCACTTTGGTGACCTGGGTGATCCTACCAGCGACGTCAGCATACTGGTTGCTGAACGCGGCGGTATGGACCTGATGCCTGAACTGGGCACAAAACCCGTGAACAAATATCTGCCGCCCCGGCCCAAGGACCAAATTGAGGAACAGATCGACATTCTGGCCCCACTTTTGGCGCCCATCGCCGAAGAGCCTAAGAGTTTTCTAGGTTGGCTCGACAAGACACTGGAGAAGCTCTGATGCACCCAGCCCCTTCAGTAATCGTTTTCACCACCCTATCCGGCCTCGGCTTTGGTCTATTGTTCTTTTTGGGGCTCGGGGTGCCTGACGTCTCGGGCTGGGTTGCATTTGTGTTCTTCGCAATAGCGTTTGGCCTGTCGGTTGGCGGGTTGATGGCCTCGACCTTCCACCTCAGCCACCCCGAACGCGCGTTGAAAGCGTTCACACAATGGAGATCAAGCTGGTTGAGTCGTGAGGGCTGTTGCGCAGTTCTTGCCCTAATTTCTATGGGGCTATATGCGATTGGCATTATCTTTCTGGGCCAGCGCTGGGGCTTCTTCGGCATCCTTGGATCAATTCTGTCGTTGGCAACCGTATTCACGACATCAATGATCTACACACAACTCAGGACAATCCCACGCTGGAACATGAAACTGACGCCTATCCTGTTCCTCAGCTTTAGCCTCGCGGGTGGCGCATTGCTGGCGGGTCAGACCCGGATCGCGATGCCATTGCTGTTGGTCGCAGCGCTGGTGCAAATTCTGTATTGGCGGCAAGGTGACAAGGCGTTTGCAGACTCTGGCACCGATCTGGGAACCGCAACGGGGCTTGGTGACCTCGGAACCGTGCGTGCGTTCGAGCCGCCACATACCGGAACAAACTACCTGCTGCGCGAGTTTGTCCATGTGGTCGGGCGCAAGCACGCCGAAAAGCTACGGTTGATTTCGTTTGTACTGGCCTTTTTCCTGCCCATCGCCCTGTTGCTGATCCCGTTCAGCCATTTCTTTGCGTTGCTGGCGGTCCTGTCGCATCTGGCCGGTGTAGCGACGTCGCGCTGGTTGTTCTTCGCACAGGCCGAACATGTAGTCGGGTTATACTACGGCAAGCGCTGAAAAGGGGGCGCTGCCCCCGCCGCGGCAAGCCGCGACTCCCCCGAGATATTTAAGGCCAGATGAAGTTTGGGTCCCAGAATTCAAAGGGCGGCGTTCGAATTCCGAAGCCGCCCATTTTCTTTGAGTTCATTGAAACAGGTTCAGATCAGTCCAGCATGTACCATCGCTGAGTCGATGGCAGCTTTGGTGCTGTCATCCAACTCGGTCAGGGGTGAACGCACCTCAGTGCTGCACATGCCAAGTTTGCTGAGGGCGTATTTCGCGCCAACCAAACCGGGCTCAATAAAGATCGCTTCGTGAAGTGGCATCAAGCGATCCTGATAGTCCAGCGCCTTCGCATAATCACCAGCCAGCATTGCCTGCTGAAATTCCGCGCAAAGTTTCGGAGCCACATTCGCCGTAACCGAGATGCAGCCGACACCGCCATGCGCATTGAAGCCTAGCGCGGTCGCGTCTTCCCCGGACAGCTGACAGAAATCGGTGCCACAGCTTGCACGTTGCTGGCTAACGCGCGCCAGATCACCTGTGGCGTCTTTGACACCGATAATGCGCGGCAACTTCGCCAGCTCACCCATCGTTGCGGGTGTCATGTCTACGACCGAGCGCCCCGGGATATTGTAGATGATGATCGGAATATCGGCACAATCATGTAGGGCGCGGAAATGCGAGAACAGCCCTTTCTGGGATGGCTTGTTGTAGTATGGCGTCACCACAAGCGCCGCGTCCGCACCTACCTTTTGAGCGAATCGCACAAACCGGATCGCCTCGACCGTGTTGTTGGATCCTGCACCGGCAATGACTGGAACCCGCCCTGCGGATGTCTTGACGACCTGTTCCACGACGATCTCGTGCTCTTCATGACTAAGCGTTGGGCTTTCACCCGTGGTCCCAACAGGGACCAACCCCGTCGAGCCCTGCTGAATCTGCCACTCCACCAGATGTTTGAGCGTATCCAGGTCCAACTCGCCGTTGCTGAACGGGGTAACGAGTGCCGGCATAGACCCTGTGAACATGGGTGCGCTCCTTCGAGGTGCAGATTGCAGTTTTTACGTCGCGGCCGCCGACAATCGTGGGTTTGTGAGTTGATCCCGGCAGCGCAAGCCTTATCCTGAATGGCTCTATCCTTGGTTGGTCAGGAAATGCAAGGGATGACACGCTTTCTAACCCTGTTGATGTCGGTGATTGTGATTTCGGCGCTTACGCTTCAGCCTGTGCGGGCGGATGCGACCGGGAATCTGCGCGCCGGGCTTGATACCATGCGCAAAGGTGACTGGAATCAAGCGCTGAAAGTAGCCGGCACGCGCGGTTCAGTGGCACGAGACATCATCGTGTGGCACTGGCTGCGTGAGGGCTTTGGCAGTTCGGGGGATGTGCTCGTATTTCTGGAGCGCCGTCCGGATTGGCCCGGATTGGCCTGGTTGCGCCGCAAGAGCGAGCCCTCTTTTACCGGGGCCGATCCTGAGCGAGTTCTGAAATTCTATGCCGGGATGCCTCCGCAAACAGCTGAAGGTGCGTTGAATTATGCCGTAGCCTTAAAGAGCAATGGTCGGAACGGTGATGCTGAAGCCGATATCGTGGCCGCATGGCGAACGATGCCAATGGGGTCAGGCCTGCAAAAGGATTACCTGGAGAATTTCGGAAGCCTGCTGAAACCACATCACGCGGCGCGGTTGGACCGGATGCTGTGGGACGGGCATCTGGTTAGTGCGGGTCGAATGCTCCCTCTGATCGATACCGACTATCGCAAGCTGGCCGAGGCACGCATTGCCCTGCAAAAACGCGAGGACGGTGTGGATGGCAAGGTTGCCGCCGTGCCAGAATCACAGGCAAAGGACCCCGGTCTGGCCTTTGATCGGTTTGTCTGGCGTGATCGAAAGGAACTGGACGACAGCGCAATCGACCTGATGCTGGCACGCTCGACCGGGCCAAAGTCGCTGGGTGAACCCGACAAATGGGCAGAAGGACGGCGCAGGCTGGCGCGGCTTGAGATGCGAATGGGCGATGCGGAACGTGCCTATGCGATCGCTGCCAATCACCACATGACACCTGAAATGGGCTATGGGTATGCCGATCTGGAGTGGCTTTCCGGGTTTCTTGCCCTGCGTAAGTTGAACGATCCGGACACCGCGGTGCGTCATTTCCAGAATTTCTCGGGCGCGGTGCAATCACCTATTTCGAAAGGGCGCGGCGGATATTGGCTGGGCCGCGCCTATGCAGCGCAAGGGGACGCAGACAAAGCGCATGAGGCCTATGCAGAAGGGGCGAACCATCAAACTTCGTTCTACGGGTTGCTGGCAGCCGAGCAGATCGGTCGCCCATTTGACAGCGAGCTGGCCAACCCGCGTCGTGCGCCCCATTGGAAACAGGCTGAATTCGCTGACTCCAGCGTGTTAGAGGCTGGATTGCTGTTGCAGCGCGCGGGTGAGGATAACTTGTCGGAACGGTTCCTGACCCATCTGGTCGAGAGCCTTGATCAGACACAAGCTGCACAACTGGGCGATCTGGCGCTTGAACTCAATGAGCCGCATCTGGCGGTGATGATCGCCAAACGCGCGGCGACAACGGGCACCGTCCTGCCCGCCGCCTATTATCCTGTCCACCCGGTTGCCGACATTGGCTTGCCAATGGCCAAAGAGATGACACTGGCCATTGCCCGGCGTGAAAGTGAGTTTGATCCAGTCGTCATCAGCGGTGCAGGCGCACGGGGATTGATGCAGGTTATGCCAGCCACCGCCAAGCTGGTGGCGACGGATCTGGGCATTTTGGGTGGCCACAAAACCGCGCGACTGACCTCGGACTGGCAGTATAACGCGAAACTGGGGGCGAACTATCTTGCGACACTGGCTGAGGATTTCAACGGAAACGTTGTGATGATGGCTGCCGGATACAATGCCGGACCCAGGCGTCCGATCTCGTGGATGGAACGCTATGGCGACCCACGCACAGGCGCGGTGGATGTGATCGACTGGATTGAGACCATCCCCTTCAAAGAAACGCGCAACTATGTGATGCGTGTTGCCGAAAGCCTGCCGGTCTACCGCGCGCGGTTGGGGCAGCCTGCTTTGCCGGTGCCTTTCTCGCAAGAATTGGTCGGCTCAACCCTTGCGTCGTTCGCGCCATAAGGTGAACAGGCCCGCCGCAATCACCAAAGCTACGCCCAGAACGACCGCCGGGCGCAGTGCCTCATCGAAGATGGTGATGCCCAGAATTGCGCTCCACATCAGGTGGAAATAGGCAAAGGGTTGCACCGCGCTGGCCTCGGCCATCTCATAGCACTTGATCAGCAGCCAGTGCCCCAGCACGCCGGTGATGCAGAGCAGACCCATCCAAAGCCAGTCGCTGCTTATCATGGGTTCCCAGAACCATACACCAACAGCCGTCATCGCGACCGCACCCGCCACGCCGGTCCAGAAGAAACTGGTCGCAGTGCTGTCTTCCCGCGCGACATATCGCGTGAGCAACCCGTAGACGGCGAACATCAGCGCCGAGATCAGCGGGATAACCGCCCATGGGTTAAACACCCCCACACCAGGCTGAAGGATGATCAATACGCCGATACAGCCAACACCGATGGCCGCCCAACGCCGCCAGCCGACTTTCTCGCCCAGAACCGGCCCGCTAAGGGCGGCGATCAGCAGTGGGTAGCAGATGAACACGGCCTGACTTTCGATCAGCCCGAGGATGGTGAAGCTGAAAACAGCGACACAAATCTCAGCAGCCAGCAAAAGGCCGCGAAAGATCTGCAGCCCAAGCTGGCGGGTCTGCGCCGCCACCCGCAACCCTCCCGGTGATCTTGCTGCCACGGCGATCACGAAGACGGCAAAGAACCAGTACCGGATCATCACAACCATATAGGTGTTGTAGGTGCCCGCCAGATGGCGCGAGATTCCGTCCTGCAATGCGAACACAATCGTCGCTCCGACCATCAGCGCGATACCGGCATTGATGTTGTTCTTCTGGCTCATGGCTTCACTGCCCGAGTCATGTGCCGCTTGCGGCCAAAGCCCGGGCTGCGGGTCACGTTGAACCCCGCATCGGACAACCCCCGACGCACGAAACCGGCGGCGGTATACGTCGCCGCAGTGCCGCCTTTGACCGTGTGATCTGCCACGTGCTGCATCAGGTCCGAACCCCACAATTCGGGGTTCTTTGCGGGCGAGAATCCATCCAGAAACCATGCATCTGCTGCACCATCCCATGTAGGCAATGTCTGACGCGCATCACCTGTAATGACCTCAAGATGCAACGTGTCCAGCAAACATTTCTGACCAGCCCAGACACTCAGAAAGCGGTCTGCCCATGGCGACAGTTCAGGGAACGCCGCCAAAGCGCGCGCCATATCGTCTGAAGCCATCGGATAGGCCTCGAAGCTGGTGAAGTGCAGCGGGGTTGCCTGCCCCGAGGTCTCCCACTCTGACCAGACGGTCAACAGGTTCAGACCAGTGCCAAAACCCAACTCGGCGATACAAAATCCCGGCGCAAAACGGTCAGGCAGATCATTGCCTTCTAGAAACACATGCCGTGTTTCATCCAGCCCGTTCTGTAGCGAATAATAGGGATCATCAAATCGATCCGAGACCGGAATATGATCATCCGTCCAGGTCAGTTTGGCGCGCTGGTCTGCCATCGGGGAATCCTGTAGCTAAGCGGCGCGACACTGAACAAGGAAAAGGGGATTGGCAATGGTCGATGTGACGGTGCGCGGCGCAGGGATTTTTGGCCTGTCCATCGCCTGGACCTGCGCAAGGCGCGGCGCAAAGGTCCAGATCGTCGATCCCTTCGGCCCCGGAGCGGGGTCCAGCGGTGGATTGGTTGGTGCGCTCGCCCCACACGTGCCCGAAAACTGGAATGCCAAAAAAGCGTTTCAATTCGAAAGCCTGATCATGGCCAAACCGTTCTGGACACAGGTCGAGGCGACAGGCGGTGTATCACCCGGCTACGCGCGGCTTGGACGTTTGCAGCCCATTGCGGACGCGCGAGGGCTGGAGCTGGCCCGAGCACGGGAACAGACGGCGGCAACTCTCTGGCAGGGACAGGCTGATTGGATCGTCAGGGCTGTGGATCAGATTGGCGCATGGTGTCCGCCCAGCCCCACGGGATTTGTCATCCACGATACGCTGAGTGCGCGCATGCATCCCCGGCGCGCCTGTGCAGCATTGGTGGCAGCACTTGCAGTGATGGGGATAGAGGTTACCACCGATGCGCCCGATATAGGGCAGGTCATTCACGCCACGGGGCTTGCGGGGCTGCAAGAGCTCAGCACCGCGTTTGGCAAGACGGTCGGAAATGGCGTCAAAGGGCAGGCAGCCTTGCTGCGCTTTGATGCAGGCACCGTTCCACAACTGTTTGCCGATGCCGTCCACATCGTGCCTCATGCCGACGGAACGCTGGCTATCGGATCGACCTCAGAACGAGAGTATGACGATCCGAGCAGCACAGATTCTGCTTTGGACGATGTGCTGGATCGGGCCATGCGGGCAGTGCCGGTACTGCACGGGGCCGAGGTGATTGAACGCTGGGCTGGTATCCGCCCTCGCAGTAAAAGCCGTGCGCCAATGCTGGGCGCGCATCCGTTGCACAAAGGGCAGTTCATCGCCAATGGTGGTTTCAAGATCGGGTTCGGTATGGCCCCGAAGGTGGCCGAGGTCATGGCCGATCTGGTTCTCGACGGGCGCGACGTGATCCCCGAGGATTTCCACCCAAAGGCTTCGCTGTAATGCGTCAACGCAAAATTGGCCATCCGGGCTTTGAACACTCCAAACAAAATGGTGTGTAGCCAGGAGATTAGAACCCGGCTTCGGTTCGCAATTTTTGCATCAGGGCCTTCAGCGTGTGTTCATAACGATCATTCGATAACCGCCCGTCGGCATCGAATTCATTCGAACTGTCCGCCAGATGAATTTCAGGCCCCTGTAGAATGCGCGGCTGGAACGGAACCATGAAAGAACGCAGGATCATCTGAGCCCGCTCACCCCCAGCGCGCCCGGCAGCAGCAGACATTACCGCCACGGGTTTATCCATCCACGGCTTAACACTGGTCCGGCTGACCCAGTCTAATGCGTTCTTCAAAACGCCCGATGGCCCCTTGTTGTATTCCGGGGTCGAAATAACCACAGCATGGGCCTGCGCGATCTGATCTGCCAACAGTTGAACCATTTCGGGAACACCCACGTCAGCTTCGTGATCACCGTCATAAAGCGGCAGATTCAGATCAGCCTCGATGAATGTGCCCGGCTCGAACAGACGCGCGGCTTCACGTAGCAGTTTGCGATTGGTCGCACCTTTTCGCAACGAGCCAGAAAGACCAAGAAGGATCGGTTCGGACATGGGGAAACTCCGCTGTGGTGTTTCCCTTAATTAGCCCGAGATACCCCTGAACCAAAGCCCAGGTGACGCGCAGTCACTGTGCGTGAAATGCGTCGTCAGGCGTTGCCGCTGGGAATAACCACAATTTCAACGCGCCGGTTCTGGGCTTTGCCTTCTGGCGTCAAGTTCGACGCGATCGGGTTGTTTTCACCCTGCCCCACCGTGGTGATACGGGAATAGCTGACGCCGTTGGCCTGCAAAATATCGGCCACGGAATTCGCCCGGCGTTCAGACAGGCCAAAGTTGTATGACGCTTCTCCATCACTGTCCGTATGGCCGATGATCTGGACGTTCGAGTTCGGATAGTTGACCAGGTTCTGCCCAACTTTTACCAGATCGGCACGCAGGGCTGGACGTACGGTGGAACTGTCAGTGTCAAATGTGATGTCATTCGGGACCGTAACGATCAGGCGATCACCCGCGTTGACGATTGTAATGCCGTCATTGGCCAACTGTTGCCGCAGCTCTGCCGCTTGCCGATCAAGTTGGTTGCCGATCACACCACCGCCCGCGGCACCGATGGCGCCACCGGCCAGTGCACCCAACAACGGATCCGAGTCATTTGCGATTGCACCCACACCAGCGCCGATCAAACCACCCAGTAATGCGCCTTGCTTGGCATTCTGGTTTGGGTCGTTCTGCACGGTGAGAGTACCGGGATCGGTGCACGCCCCCAGAAACAGCGCCGAACACAACCCGGCTGTCAGTACACATTTGGAAATCGTCATGGAATCACCTTCTGCTCACGTACCCGTTCGCCGGGCTTGCTTCGTTCCGTGCAGTATAACATGGTGAGAACAAAGAGCCTCAAGCAACAATTGAGTGAGATAGGCAAATACCTGCCGCTCAGGCAGCCCCTGCCGTGTCAGCCCAAGTATTCTGCTCTTGCCAGATTGCGCGCAAGGGCTCTCCCTGCCCGCAAAATGAATCCTCGGTCAGTTCACAGGCCCATATCCGATCAGTGCGAAAGTGGCGAAACCCATTCCTTAGCTCGCACCATGCTGCAAGCAAAGTGCATTCTATGTGATAGATCAGGGCAACGGGCCGCACGGTGCGTTCGGTACGCTCGTCATTCGAATTCACGTAAGTGATGCGTATTTTTTGTTCGGCCCGGATCGCTTCGCGATAGTTCACCACAGGTATGCACCCTTTCTCAGGGTCGTCCAATGGCGCGCCCCAGGGTGCAACCTGAAGCCAGTTGGCAGGCGCACGCAAAGCTTCAATCTTGCGGCACACGCGGTCAGCCGCCTGCTGCAGAGTACGGTCCCCAGTACGAGCCAGCATTGAAAGGCCAACCCACAGGGCCTCAACCTCTTCAGCGTCAAAGTTCAGCGGCGGCAAATCATACCCGCGCCGCATCAGATACCCGACACCGGCCTCACCTTCGATCGGCGTACGCTGGGCCTGCAAAGCAGCAATATCGCGATAGACAGTACGTACCGAGACTTCGAGCTTGGTCGCCAGCGCTTCGGCCGTCATGGGGGCCTCTGCAGCACGCAGAATCTGAATGATTTCAAACAGGCGGGTCGAACGGCGCATCCGTGTCTCCTTGTGATCTGCTGACAGCTTAGCACACCCCACTGACAAGGTGGTGTCAGGAGCGTTGGACGAAGATTGGTCAATCACTAATCAGGAGATTGACCATGCCTTATCTCGACAATCACGTCATGATGACATTGAAGCTGGATCGCTGGTCCCAGGATCACGTTCTGCGCGGCTTCGAGATTGAGCGTGAACGCGCAGCGGCCCGTGAGCGGCACGCTGTACGCCCCGCCAAACGGGCCAGACGAATTTCTCTGGGCAACCTGAAAATGCTGTGGACTAGCAACGCCTAGTTTAAAACCCAGCTGGCGCGCGGAACCTCATCGAAATACCGCCTTCGGGGTTCTTCAGCCGCAATTCCTCGGAATGCAGCATCAGCCGCGGGAAATCCCGCGCGGCACCATCGGCATAAAACGGATCGCCCAGAATCGGGTGCCCCAGCGCAAGCATATGTACACGCAGCTGATGCGAACGTCCGGTTTTGGGAAACAGGCGCACCCGTGTTGTTTCGTCATCATGTTTTACGACACGCCAGTCGGTGACAGCGGGTTTTCCTGTCTCGTGGCAAACCATCTGGCGCGGACGGTTGGGCCAGTCGACGATCAGCGGCAGATCGACGGTTCCCGTTTTTTGTTCGACACGCCCCCAAACGCGCGCGACATAGGTCTTGCGAGTCTGTCTGTTTTCGAATTGCAACCCTAGATGCCGCTGCGCGTGCGGCGTCTGGGCAAATACCATCACACCGGATGTATCCCGATCCAACCGATGCACCAACAGTGCCTGCGGAAACGCAGCCTGCACGCGGGACAGCAGGCAATCGGCCAGATGCGCCCCCCGCCCGGGCACTGACAAAAGGCCCGCGGGCTTGTTCACCACGATCAATTGCGTGTCTTCAAACAGCACATCCAGCGGCGTTTTGGGAGGATCATAGGTTTCGCTCATGCGGGCCTGCGTATCTCAGCCCGCCACTTCCCGCAACGTCGTCCTTGCCTGAACGAGACGGTTCAGCAACTCTTTCACCAACCTGAAGGATGAACGCATGCACCCGACGATCAAAAGAATGCAAGACGTTGTCGCAAAGGGCGATGAAAGTCTGATCCATGAACTGTTGGCAGAAGATGTGCGGTTTTCGCCACCTACCTATTACAGCACATGGACAGGGCGCGAACCAGTTGCAGCCGTCCTGGGTCATGTGGGCCAGGTATTCTCAGATTTTCGGTATCGCCGGATTATGGGCGACGGCAACGATTGGGCATTGGAGTTTCAATGCAAAGTCGGCGAGCTGGACGCGGTTGGCGTCGATCTGATCACTCTGAGCCAAGATGGGTTGATTCAGGAGTTCGAGGTCGTCATGCGCCCCTACAAAACTGTGGGCGCTTTGCGCGAAGCTATGATGGCGCGGGTCATGAAAGATGTCCGCTTTCTCAAGTACAAAGACGCGCTGAGCTGACGATGCTTTCGTCGATCGGTGCAGATCAGATTCTGCGGGTTCCACTGCTGCCCATACTCGCCTTTCAGGGGCTTGTAGTTCGGCGCAACGCGCAGTTCCTGCCGGAACCAACTGGCCCCCGCGAAGGGCGCGAGGGACGCGGGCCGCGCCTTCGGCTGCTGATCGCCGGAGACAGCTCGGCCGCCGGGGTCGGCGCTGGTACGCAAAGGCAAGCACTGTCGGGGCAATTGGTCAGTCGGTTGGCAATGCATCACACAGTTGAATGGCGGCTGGAAGCGACCACCGGACATACCACGCAAGATACGATCAATCGGCTACAAGAATTGCACGAGCCATTTGACGTGGTTGTGACCGCACTTGGCGTGAATGACGTAACTCGTGCCGTGCACAAGCAACGTTTCGAGACACAGCAAAGACAGTTGCTGACTTTGCTGACCGGCCAGATGCGGGCGCAAAAGGTGATTGTAACGGCAGTGCCTCAGATGGCTCGGTTCCCGGCGCTGCCACAACCCCTGGCCTGGGTTCTGGGGCAGCAGGCCGCCCGGCTGGATCGGGGTCTGCAAAACGCCGTCGCGGGTTTCCCGCAGGCAACGCATCTTGCTTTGGATCTACCGGATGACCCGGCTCTTGCCGCCATGGACGGGTACCATCCGAGCCCCAAAACCTATGCAATCTGGGCTGAAGAACTCACCCGGATCATAAATCAGGCCTGAGTGCGCATTTGCCGGATCATTGGAACCGAGTATACAACCAAAGCGGCCCAGATCAGCGGGAATGCGATCATTCTTGCCGGATCAATCTGTTCCCCGAACAGCGTGATCGCGGTGATAAAGATCATCGTAGGTGCAATGTACTGCAGGATACCCATTGTGGACAGACGCACCAGCTTGGCGCCGTTGGCATAAACCAGCAGCGGCACTGCGGTTACGATACCCGCCCCCGCAAGCAATAAGGTATCAGATGCAACCACGCCAAGATGTCCGGTCCCATTTGCACCCAGCCACGTGACATAGGCCAAAGCCGGAATCAGCAGGATTAATACTTCCAGCAAGAAACCCTGATTTGGCCCGATCGGAAGGGAGCGCTTGAAAAACGCATAAAAGCCCCAACTCAGCATTAGTCCCAATGCGGCCCACGGCAGGGTTCCGGCTTGAAAAACCAGCACCAGCACACCCAGCGCAGCCAATCCAATTGCCACCAATTGCGTCCGGTTCAAAGGCTCGCGCAGCAGTATCGCGCCCAGCGCAATACTGAACAGTGGATTGATGTAATACCCCAACGCCGCATCCAGAGCATGCCCTGAGGAAATCGCCCAAACATAAATCGCCCAGTTCACCGAGATCAGCGCTGCCGTCAGCGCTGCCATGCCCAGCATCTTCGGATTGCGTAACGCGGCTTTCAAATCCCCGGTGCGCCCGAGTGCAATCAACAACAATCCGGCGACCGGCACCGACCAGATAACCCGGTGGGCGACGACCTCAACCGGGCCGATATGCGCGATCGCCTTCATGTAAAGCGGCAGAAATCCCCATAAGACATAGGCCGTCACAGCCAGCGCCAGCCCTTTGGGCGTGTCTGTGTTGTTGGGCGATACGGGGGTGTCTGCCACGGCGGGTCTCCGACTGATACCGTATTTCTCTACGGCAAATCAGACAGGCTTGGGAACCATCAAATCTGTGAAGCGGGCTATCAAGAATTCTGATATGTCGCGGCAGACTGCGCCAGCCTGCAGAAACGAGCCGGGGCGCCACAGCGCCCCGTCAATTTGGTCACGCTTTGACGCGCTCGGACTTCGGATCATACATCGGTTTCAGCGATGCCTCAGCTTTCACCTTCACGCCGCAAACATCGATCTCGTAGGTCGAAGACAGCACATCAGCGGCTTTTTCACCTTCACAGGGCACATAGCCCAAACCAAGGGCGCCACCCAACGTGTGACCATAATTGCCCGAGCTGAGATACCCCACATATTCGCCATCGCGTACGATCGGCTCGTTGTGGAACAACAATGGCTCAGCGTCGGTCAGTTTGAACTGAACCAGACGGTTCTTGGGGCCACTTTCCTTGCGTGCGATCACCGCCTCGCGCCCGATGAAATCGCCGCCCTTATCAACTTTGACAGCAAACCCCAGGCCTGCGTCGATCACATGATCTTCGCTCGTAATGTCGTGTCCAAAATGGCGGAATCCTTTTTCGATCCTGCAGCTGTCCATCATGTGCATACCGCAAAGCTTAAGGCCCATGTCCTGACCAGCCTCGTGCAGAGTTTCGAAAACATGGCCAGCCATATCGGAGGAAACATAGATCTCCCAACCAAGCTCACCCACATAGGTCACACGATGCACACGGGCGAGGCCCATCCCAATCTCGATTTCCTGCGCCGTGCCGAACGGGTTGGTGGCATTCGAGAAATCGTTGGGCGAGACCTTCTGAAGCAGTGCCCGGGCATTCGGGCCCATGACCGCAAGCACGCCTTCGCCCGCAGTGACATCAGTGATGACCACGTTGAGATCGCCCGCATGGCGCTGCATCCAAGTCTGGTCGGCCAGTCGCGTTGCGGCCGGCGTGACGACCAGATAAACGGTTTCGGTCAGGCGGGTGACGGTCACATCCGCCTCAACCCCGCCTCTGGAATTCAGGAACTGGGTATAGACGATTTTACCCACCGGGACAGACATATCGGCACCGCAGACATGGTTCAGCAGGTGTTGTGCATCCGGCCCTTCGACGCGCAACTTTCCGAAGGAGGACATGTCATACATGCCCACATTTTCACGTACGGCGCGGTGTTCTGCAGCCGAATTCTCAAACCAATTCTGACGCTTCCATGTGTACTGATACTCGCGCGGCTGGCCCTCGTTTGCGAACCAATTGGCGCGCTCCCAGCCTGCCGTTTCGCCAAATACGGCCCCCAACTTTTCCAGTTGCTGATGGAACGGAGTTCTCCGCACGCCACGGGCGGTGGCTTTCTGGCGATAGGGGAAATGGTCCGCATAGAGCAGGCCCAGCGTTTCCTTTGAGCGTTCAAACAAATAGTGTTTGTTGCCCTGAAACGGCTGCATCCGGCTGATGTCGACCCCGCCCAGATCAAAGGGTTTCTCGCCGGTTTCCATCCACTCGGCCAGCGCTTTGCCCGCGCCCCCGGCAGACTGAATGCCGATCGAGTTGAAACCCGCCGCCACAAAATAGTTGCGCAGCTCGGGCGCTTCGCCCAGATGATAGGCGTCGTCAGGGGTGAAACTTTCAGGGCCGTTGAAGAATGTGTGGATGCCTGTCTCGGCAAGCATCGGCATCCGGTTTACAGCCATTTCGAGGATCGGCTCAAAATGGTCGAAATCCTCGGGCAGCTGATCAAAGCAAAAATCCTCGGAAATGCCGTTCATGCCCCAGGGCTTGGCCTTCGGCTCAAAACATCCCAGCAGGATCTTTCCCGCGTCTTCCTTGAAATAGGCGCATTCGTCGGGAACCCGCAGCACCGGCAATTCGGTCAGTTCGGGGATCGCTTCTGTCACGATGTAGAAATGTTCGCAGGCGTGCAGCGGCACGTTGACGCCCGCCATACGCCCTACCTCATGCCCCCACATACCGGCGCAATTGACGACATATTCAGCGTCGATATGGCCAGTATCGCCCCCAGAAGCCCAATCGACACCGGTAACACGGCCATTGGCCCGGCTGATCCCGGTCACCTTCACCTGTTCGCGAATGGTCGCGCCCATCATGCGCGCGCCCTTGGCCAGTGCCAGCGCCACATTGGCCGGATCACCCTGCCCGTCATTGGGCAGATAAACGGCTCCAACCACATCACCAATGTTGAGGTGGGGGTACATCTTCTTAGCAGTTTCGGGAGAGATTTCCTCGACATCCACATCAAAGGCCCGGGCCATGGCGGCAGAGCGGTACAGTTCTTCTTTACGCTCATGCGTAAGCGCCACCGAAATCGAGCCATTGGCCTTGATGCCGGTGGAGATGCCGGTTTCGGCCTCGAGCTTTTGATAGAGGTCAGTGGTGTATTTTGCCAGCTTGGTCATGGTGGATGAAGCGCGCAGCTGACCGATCAGGCCCGCCGCGTGCCAGGTGGTACCACAAGTCAGTTGCTTGCGTTCAAGCAAGATGATGTCCTTCCAGCCTTGTTTGGCCAGATGATAAGCCACTGAACAACCGATGACACCGCCGCCGATGATGACCACTCGGGCCGTGGTGGGAAGATCAACCATCCTGAATTCTCCGTTGCCTCAGGTTTTCTGCAGGCTGACATGAAACATCGACAATAAAAGCATCAAAAACGTCATCTCGATTGCAAAAATCACCGATATTCGACACCTCTTTTTTGGCGTCGCAAAACAAATGGCGTAATGCCAAAAAAGCTTTTGTAAACGGATGAGAACCCGTTCGGGAAACCACAAACCAACCCGATTTCCCGCACGCTCATCGTCGTGTTCAAAAGCAGGTTGTTGGCTTTTGCCAATCGCATTTCACGGTAGAACCCATTCGGCGTGGTTCCAAAAATCGCCCTGAACTTACGTTCAAGCGACCGGTTCGAGACGTGCAACATCTCAACGATCTGATTAATAGGCAAAGGTTCCTCGATATTCGCCTGCATCAACTTGATACACTGATCCAGCTTCTCATCACCTGTTGCTGTTGTACGGGCACCCGAAAAGGGTTGCATGGATGAGAAATCCCGGATGCTCTCATGCAGCATGATATCGGCAACCGTCATCTTGGCAGCACCCGAGATGTGCCGCCCAATCACCGCCAGCGCAACATCTGTCGTAGCCTCCATTCCTGCGCAGGTCACTACCGGGCCCTGTTCAGTAGCGATCGAAAGCTTGGCCTCAAAACGTGCGCCCCGTTCGCGTAAGAAAGATGCGTTTTCCCAATGAGTTGCCAGGTGGTTCGCGCCGTTTTCATCGATATATCGGCTGGCGGCTTCCGCCAGTAAAAACACCTGTGCACCTCGATACGTATAGTCCGACACGACACGCCCCAAAGAAAGCTCTGGCTGATCTGGGTCAGAGTTTCCGATCACAAACAGATAGTCCGCATTGGGTTGCGACACGACCGCTTCGGTTGTCACGGTTGCGCCACTGCTGCTTTCAATCGGTCCTCCTTTTCGTGACCGATACGCGAATGAGAACGGAGGATGCGCGCACACCCGATTGGCCAGGCGCAATACCTCAACCAGTGAGGCCAGCTCCAGCAATACAAAGCCGGGTGCGACCAGAATATCAAAGTGGTGCTGGGCTCGATCTTGCTGCGGTTCAGGCTTGGTCCGGACCGGCATGAGGTGCCCTCAAACGATTGTGTGCCCGGCCGAACGCAAACTGTCAGCAAGGGCTTTGATGTGGTCCGGTCCGACTTCGCAGCAGCCCCCGACGATTGTCGCCCCCTGCGCCACCCAGCCCATGGCATGCAGTGCATAGGCATCGGGACCCAGATCATGGCGACTTTCCAACGCGTCAACCGTTGGCGCATCCTGCAAGAAGTCGTCTGTGATGCCTGTGAAACCATTCGCGTAAGCGCCGAACGGGCAACCAAGCTTTTCTATGACCTCCAGCGCCGCTGGGATCGCTTCGGGGCGTGCGCAGTTGATCAGAACTGCTTGGGGGGCGAAGCGTGCCACCAGCGGGGCAATGTCTTCCAACGCTTCACCCGAGCGTAGCCGCGTGCCGTCTTCATCCAGAACCGAAAGGGCCAGCCAGACGGGTTTGCCACTATTCGCTGTTCCGCGCAGCGCACCTTCGGCTTCCAGAATCGAGGACACGGTTTCGATCAGAAACAGATCAACCCGGTCCGCCATCATCTCGGCAAGATCGGCAAATTGTCTGGCCGCATCATCTGGGTCGGGGTTCAGGTCGGGCCGATAACTGGCCAATAACGGGCCAAGTGCACCCGCAATTCGCCCACCGGCACTGCGTCGTGCCTGTTCAGCCCGTGACAGCGCCGTGTCGACCAGGATGGACATCTGATCTTCGATCCCCGCGCGCACCAGACGCGAGCGGTGAATGGCATAGGTATTCGTCGTGGCAATCGTTGCACCGCTGCGGAAATAGGCGGCGTGCACTTCAGCCAGCAAGTCAGGCTTGTCGATCATGACGCGCGTTGACCACAGCGGCGTTGGCCTATCACCACTGCGTTTCACCAGCTCTTGTCCAATTGAGCCATCCAATAAAGTAACGTCAGCCATTCACTTTACGACCTCCAAAGATTGGTTGGTGCATCCATGGATCGTAATGTCGTGTAAATAGACGTCCCGCAAGCCTGCACTCGCGATGCGTCCGGCAATTTATTACCAGAAAGCGCAAAAAACTTCCCGCCATTAAACGTCTCTGGCCTGCCGTGGCAGGCCAGATATACGCCTTGTTTCTGCGGGGTCATTCGCATGCCCTTCCTGGTGCAGTCAGGCCCTTAGCCGTTCGTTCGCAGGATCCCAAAGCGGTTGATCCTCCTGCACAACGGCGCGGCATTTCCGGCCATAGATTTCAACCTCAAGCTCAGTTCCCGGCACCGCCAGATCGGCGCGCACCATGCCCAGCGCGACCGATGCACCGATACGGTATCCCCACGCGCCCGAGGTGGTCTCACCCACAATCTCATCCCCGCTCCGGATACAGGACATGTAAGGCGCATCGACCTCGCCTGCGTCCACGATCAGAGTGACGAAGGCCTTTTTAACACCTTGCTGCTTTTCATTCTGAATGGCAGCTTTACCGGTGAAATCTTGCGGCTTGTCGAGCTTGACAAAGCGCTCCAGCCCCCCTTCGAGCAACGAGTAATCCGTGCTCAGATCGCCCTTCCATGCGCGATAGCCTTTCTCGATCCGTAACGAGTTCAGCGCGTACATGCCAAAGGGTTTGGCCCCAGCTGCCAGTACGGCATCGTAAATGGCAGGCATCGCGTCATTTTGGGCATGTATCTCCCAGCCCAGCTCACCCGCGAAGGATACGCGGATCAGAAAAGCTTCTTGGCCGGCGACTGTGGCAAACTGATGCGTCAGCCATCCCTGCTGCAAGTCCGCATCTGTGATGCCCGACAACACAGTCCGTGACATTGGCCCGGTGACAATCAGAGTGTCACGCTCGGTTGTGGTTTCGCGAACGGTCACGCCCTCGGGCACCGAATTTCGGATCAACTCGCCATCATGCCATTGCGCCGTTGCGGCGGTGATCAGGACAAAGTTGTTCTCAGCCAGACGGATACAGGACAGCTCGGTCAGAATGCGCCCTCTCTCATCCGAGACATAGATCAGGTTCATACGCCCGGCTTTGGGAATGCCTCCGGTACAGAAACCGCGCAGCCAATCATCGGCGCCGTCGCCCTGTATCCAGAACCGCGAGAAGCCCGGCAGGTCCAGTACGCCGCAGCGGTCACGCACGGCTTCGCATTCTTCTTTGACCCGTTGTTCCCATGGGCCAGAGCGTCCCCAAGTATGGGTTGCCTCAAGGGACGTATCATCACCGGGTTGCGCGAACCAGTTTGCGCGCTCCCAGCCGTTATAGGCCCCCATGACACCACCCAGTGCCTTGACCTTTTCATGGACCGGGGACGTTTTCTTGTTTCGCGCTGCAGGCCATTCATGATGAGGGAAATGCATGGCGTATTCGTTGCCATAGACCTCCATCCCCTTCTGATTGCAGTAATCCTGATCGGTGTAGTCGGTATAGCGACGCGGATCGACCGCCCACATGTCCCATTCGGTGTGACCATCGACGATCCATTCCGCCAGCACCTTGCCTGCACCACCACCCTGCGCGATGCCGAAGGTGAATGTGTGCGCCTCAAAGGCATTTTTCACCCCCGGCATCGGCCCGATCAGTGGCAGCCCATCCGGCGCGTATGGAATGGGACCGTTGATTACGCGGCCAACACCCGAGGTCGCCATCAGCGGCACGCGCTCCATCGCGTCCATCATGATATCTTCGATACGGTCCAAATCGTCATTCCACAGCTGGAACGAAAAATCTTCGGGCATCGGATCGTCTTCTGTCATCCAGTGGCCCTTGCAGTTGGGCTCGTATGGGCCGAGGTTGAAGCCGTTCTTCTCCTGCCGTAGATAATACGAGATATCGACATCGCGCAGCAGTGGCAGCTTCTTGCCACCATTTTCTTTCGACCACGCTTCGACCTCAGGAACTTCGTCAGTCAGCAAATACTGATGGCTCATGACCATTGCCGGAACGGTGCGGCCGCCGAAAGGTTTGAACCAGTCACCCACGCGTTGGGCATAGTACCCGGCGGCATTGACCACATAGTCACAGGCGATATCACCCTTTTCGGTATGCACCGTCCAAGTGCCGTCATCATGCTGGGTTACATTGGTTGCCGGGCAAAATCGGATGATCTTCTGCCCCATATCACGCGCGCCCTTAGCCAATGCCTGCGTCAGCTGCGCAGGATCAATGTCCCCGTCTGTCGGATCGTATAGCACGCCCTCAAGATCATGGGTTTCAAGGAAAGGATAGCGCTCTTTGGCTTCTTCTGGGGCCCACATCTCCATCGGGATGCCCTGATATCGACCCATGGACATGGCATGTTCAAATTCCTGCATCCGTTCCTTGCTGTGTGCCAAACGGATCGAACCCGAAACGTGGTAGTTCATCGGATAATCAACTTCATCGGCAAGTCGCGAATACAGCTCGGTCGAGTAGCGCTGCATATTCATGATCGCCCATGAATTCGAAAAGGTCGGCACGTTCCCTGCCGCGTGCCATGTCGACCCGGCAGTCAGCTCGTTCTTTTCCAGCAAAACGCAATCGGTCCAGCCCTTCTTGGCCAGATGATAAAGGGATGAACAGCCGACTACGCCGCCGCCTATGATGACCACGCGGGCCTTGGTTGGAAAATCATTCATGCGCTTGGTTCCCTGTTAGTATGCCCGCTGAGGCAGATCGTCCTGGATGTCGTAATAGTCGCCCTTGTCGGCGACAAATATGTGTTGGGCGAGTTTCAGCCCGGTCGGCTCATCCAAAGAGCCAACTGAAACCGCTATCGTGTCCTCATCATTATGCTGCCAGAAAAGGAACGAGCCACAAGCACTGCAAAATCCGCGCTTGGCGATGTCAGAGGCCCGGTACCAACTTAGCATCTCGCTTGAAGTAAAACTCAGATTGTCCTGATGCGTGACGGTCGAGGCCCACAGGTGACCCGACTGTTTGCGACATTGGCCGCAATGGCATGCATTTGGTGGCGTGAGGTCTCCGTCAATTGCATAAGCGACCGCGCCGCAAAGGCAGGAACCAGTGTGCATGTCTTTATCCTCTCGCTGAAGGCGTTGAGCTGGCGCCCAACAAAACGCCATAGATGATGAAACATGTCGCCATCACGCGACGCACCCAAATATTGAACACCGCCCCCAGCGCGGCTTTCCCCATCACCGCACCCAGCAGGGTAAACCCGGTATAGCTGAGCGTCGTGATGACCAGCGCTGTGGGCATGATCACCGTCATCTGCTGCCAGATCAGCACATCTGGCTGCACGAACTGTGAAAACGCAGCAAGATATCCGGCGACGCTTTTTGGATTGATCGTGGCAACGGCCAGCGCGTGAAAGTAGACATGTCGCGCAGGGCGTTCTGATGCCGGGGCTGGTTTCGCCGCATTCATCCAGCCACGAACGCCCAACCAGATCAGGAACCCCGCCCCGATCAGCTTTGCGACAAAGAACCCCGTTGGCGATGCGGCAATCAATGCCGTGATACCAACTACCGAGAGGATCAGAAACGCGCTTGCCTGCGTCAGAATAGCCAGCACACCGAGCATCGCCTTGGAGAGCGGCAGGCTCATTCCGTTTGAGATGCAATTGACCGCATTCGGTCCCGGAGTGGTCACGAAAACCAACCAGAACAGAGCGAATATGGTCCAGGCCTCGAAACTCATCAGTACACCGGCGGGGCGATGACCCAAATGGCCACTGCAGGCTCTTCAAACGGGTTGGCCCATTTGTAAGGTTCATGCTTGATCCGGAAGCTGTCACCGGGACCAACCTGAAAGCGACGCGCCCCAATCGTCAGTTCCAGGCGGCCCGACACCATATACCCAACTTCTTGCGTTGGTCGGTTTGCCGGGGTCTGCATCTGCGAGTGCGGCTCAAACGTGGAATGCACCATTTCGAAATCATCAGTCAGGTCAGGTGAAAGCAGTTCTTCGATCAGCCCCTCCTCGCCGGACCCCATTGGCCGACGTGATCCGGCGCGCACAACATACCCCTGCTCATCCGCTGGGGCTGCGGAATGGGCAAACAGCATCGACATCGGCACGCCCAAACATTCGGCGATTAGGCGCAGGTCTGAAATCGAAGGTTCGGACATATCTCTTTCGACCTGGCTGAGCCACCCGACGGACCGATCCAACCGATTGGCGATCTCGGTCAACGTCAGCCCGCGCGCCTTGCGAAGCGCGCGCAGGTCGGCACCGAGCGATGCGCTGTGAGGGGCCTGAGAGTTCAATTTTGCGCTCCGAGTCGATATGAAAATTATCCTTCATTTTTCACGGTGCCTCGAATCAATGAAATTTCCAAGCGTTTTTTCACTTGGTCCTGCAGTTCAGGTTGGCTATGCACGATCCATGTGGATTGCTGTGATGTATCTTTGGGCCATCAACACCCTGACTTTGCTCGCCTTTGGCTGGGACAAGCTGCGTGCACGCCGCAGAAAGCGACGTGTGCCCGAGCGGCGATTGTTGTGGTTGGCGGCGCTGGGTGGCAGCCTGGCTGCGCAGCTAGGGCGCTGGATATTCGAACATAAGGCGCGCAAGCGCAGTTTCTCGGCTTGGCTTTATGCGATCACTGCGTTTCAGGTCGGGCTTTGCTATTTGATTATCTCCAGCGATCTGGGGGCGCTGTTGCGATAGGTGCAAGACCTTTAGTTCGCAAATACATCCGTGAGGATGAAGCCCAGCGCGGTTGCATCATCCTTGGTAAACGCATCAGGCTGATCGCTGTCGATGTCAAAAACCGCGATAACGTCTCCGCGTGCGTTGCGTACCGGCAAAACCAGTTCAGAGCGGGTGGACGACGCACAGGCGATATGGCCGGGGAACGCCTCGACATCTGGAATCAGCTGCACTTGCCCCGTCCGGGCAGCCGCGCCGCACACCCCCCGTTCAAACGGAATCATGAGGCAGCCATGCCCACCCTGATAGGGCCCGATTTTCAATACTTCGGGTTCGGTCACGCGGTAAAACCCTGTCCAATCGAAACGGTCATCGGAATGATGCACTTCGCACGCAACCGTGGCCATCAGCGCAACCTCATCCGTTTCGCCTTCGGTCAGGGCAGCGATGGTTTTGGCAAGTGTGTCGTAATCGGCTGTCATGATGATTGACCTTGCATTCGGTGGGTCAGGGGCGCTGCCCCTCTTGAACCTGTGGTTCAATTCACCCTCGGAGTATTTGCAAAAAGATAAGGCGTCAAATGCGTTCTATCGCGATGGCCGTACCTTCTCCACCGCCGATGCAGATTGCTGCGACACCACGCTTGAGGTTTCGTTTTTCCAGCGCGTTCAACAGTGTGACCATGATGCGGGCACCAGAGGCGCCGATCGGATGGCCGAGGGCGCAGGCCCCGCCATTTACGTTCACGATGTCGCGGGACAAACCCATTTCATGCATGAAAGCCATAGGCACAACTGCAAAGGCTTCGTTCACCTCCCACAGATCGACATCTTCTTTCTTCCAGCCGATACGCTCCAACAGTTTCTGTGCGGCCGGAACAGGGGCAGTTGTGAACAGTCCGGGCGCCTGCGCGTGGCTAGCATGACCGAGAATTCGCGCGCGCACGGTCAGGTTCAACGCTTGGGCGGCTTCCGCTGATGCAAGGACCAACGCGGCGGCCCCATCCGAGATCGAGGACGAATTGGCCGCTGTGACCGTACCGTCCTTACGAAAGGCTGGTTTCAGTGTGGGTATCTTATCGGGCCGTGCCGATTTCGGCTGCTCATCTGCGCCTAAAACGACCTCGCCCTTACGAGACTGAATCGTGATCGGGGCAATTTCTTGATCAAAGGCGCTATTTTCTTGCGCGGACAGGGCATTTGAAAGGGATCGCAGCGCGTATTCGTCCTGAGCCTCACGCGTGAACTGGTAGGCTTCCGCACAATCTTCGGCGAAGGTTCCCATGAGACGGCCTTTGTCATAGGCGTCCTCGAGCCCGTCCAGAAACATATGGTCAACCACCTGCCCGTGACCGATCCGGGCGCCGCCGCGCATTTTGGGCAGCAGGTAGGGCGCATTGGTCATGCTCTCCATACCACCGGCGACCATAGTCTGGGCATGACCCAGCGCGATCTGATCAAACGCAATCATTGCGGCCTTCATGCCAGAACCGCACATTTTGTTCAGCGTTGTGGCGGGCACGTCGTCTGCCAAACCGGCCGCAAATCCAGCCTGCCGCGCAGGGGCCTGGCCCTGACCTGCTGGCAGGACGCAGCCCATCAGCACCTCATCAACAGTCTCAGTACCCGCACCTTCCAGCGCTGCGCGGATTGCAGCCCCACCCAAATCGGCAGCGGAGACGCCGTCGAACATTCCCTGAAAGCCGCCCATCGGCGTACGCGCGGCCCCTGCTATCACAACCTCGGTCATTCGGAATCTCCCTCTGCTTTCGTGTCCATGGATACCGAATGGTAAGAATTACCGTCTAGCGTATTTCTACGATCAAATTGCTATGCGAAGGGCGGTTGAACATGGGGCTTAGCAGCGACATGACCGGCGAAACACAGATCATATCCGTTCATTGCGACCGAATTGATGCCGCGTTGGCGATTCAATTCAAAGAAGACATGCGCGCAGAAACTCGAACCGATGCGAAACGGGTCGTACTGGATTTGTCGACTGTTGAGTTCATCGACTCAAGCGGTTTGGGGGCCATTGTCGCTGCGATGAAACAATTGGAAGACGGGCGCAGGCTGGATCTGGCCGGGCTGCGCCCGATTGTCGAAAAGGTATTCCGCCTGACGCGTATGGACACCGTATTCAGGTTATTCGCATCGCTGGATGAAGCGATTGGCGCAGGCGCAGACTAAACACCGGCAGGAGTGGATTGGCGTGGGTTCCAATTGCAAACATGACTGCCTGGACGTGAGTTTTCCCGCAACACAGGCCCAAGCCAGTGTCGGGATAGCGACACTAAGCGCACGGTTGGCTGCACACGGCTTGCCAGAGAGCAAAGCAGACGATGTCAAAATTGCACTGGCTGAAGCGATCAACAACGTGGTTGAGCACGCCTATGCGGGAACCGCCCCCGCCGACATTCAGATTGACTGTTCTCTCTGCGAGAAAAAACTGGTGATTCAGATCTCGGATACCGGCAGCCCCATGCCGGGATTGCGTGTGCCGAGCGGCCTATTGGCATCTGTCGATACAGCCCTGCAGGATCTTCCCGAGGGTGGCTTTGGATGGCACCTAATTCACCAGCTTACCAGTGACATACAGTACGAACGCAGGGGCGGTGGCAATCTGCTTTGCCTACGATTCGACTTTGATGAGATGCCCTGACAGGCACCAAATGGCCACAATAACGCCCAGATCGAACCATTGTCGCGCCGCAAACAAACATCATAACCAAGGGGTAGCTCAGATAGCTTCCCTCGGCGCCTAACGTCACAGCCCCCACCCAGTGAACGGCGCCGAGGATCTCCTCCCCCCGGATATCAATGGACAATTTCCCGCCGCGGCTTAGTCTCTGCATGTTTGCAGAAGGAAAGACTCATGCGCGATTTTCACAAGGCTGGCCGCTCGGAAGTTTTTGCGACCGAAGGGATGTGCGCAACGTCTCATCCATTGGCCGCCAAAGTGGCGTTGGACATTTTGCAACGCGGCGGCAATGCGATGGATGCCGCCATCGCAGGAGCGGTTCTTCTAGGGATTTGCGAGCCGCAGATGACCGGATTAGGCGGCGATTGCTTCGTTCTGTATAATCGCGCTGGCGAAAACAGGGTGCGCGCGCTGAATGGTTCAGGTCGTGCCCCAGCAGCTGCCAATGCGCAAGAATTGCGCGAACGCGGGCTTAGTGCCATTCCCCTGACCAGCCCCGATTCTGTGACTGTCCCTGGCGCGGTGGAAGCGTTTTGCCGTCTGGCACAAACCGAAGGACGGCTGGGGCTGGACGCGATTTTGCAACCAGCGATACATTACGCTGAGGTCGGCGTACCGGTTTCTCCGCGCGTGGCGTTTGATTGGAAAAACGGCGCCGCTACGCTGCAAGGCGCTGCGCGTGATCACTATCTGATCGATGGTAAGCCTCCGCAAACTGGTCAAGTATTTCGCGCACCAGCCCAAGCAGAGGTTCTGCGCCGCGTGGCACAGCACGGGCATGAGGCGTTTTATACCGGCGAGATTGCCGAAGACATGCTTGCGGCTTTGTCCAATCTCGGAGGCGTGCATACGGCACCTGATTTCCAGGCGGTACAAAGCGATGAGACATTACCCGTCAGCGGGGATTACGGTGGTGTCGAATTGTTCGAACACCCCCCAAACGGTCAGGGCGCAACTGCGATCCTATTGTTGAATATTCTAAAGCATTTCGATCTGGCCGCACTTGATCCGTTGGGCGCCGAGCGTGCGCATATCGAGGCCGAGGCCAGCAAACTGGCTTATGACGCGCGCAACCGCTTCATAGCCGACCCCAACCACAGTACCCGCATGGCGCATTTCCTTGCGCCAGAGACCGCAGCAAATCTGGCTGCGCTTATCGATCCACAGTGTGCCATGCCCACCGCGGCCCCGCTGACCGAATCCGTTCACAAAGATACCGTCTACATCACCGTGGTTGACCGGGACCGCATGGCCGTTTCGCTGATCTACTCAATCTACCATGGTTTCGGCTCGGGCATTGCTTCAGAGAAGTTCGGAATATTGCTGCAGAACCGAGGGGCTGGCTTTAATCTCGAACCTGGCCATCCGAATGAGCTGGCAGGCGGAAAGCGTCCGATGCACACCATCATTCCCGGTCTGTTGCGTGACAATGGCCGGATTGCGATGCCCTTTGGCGTCATGGGTGGTGCCTATCAACCGACCGGCCATGCCCGGTTTGTATCCAACATGACGGATTTCGGGATGGAGCTGCAGCAGGCCATGGACATCCCGCGCGCGTTTGCGGATGGCGGTGTCTTAAAACTGGAGCGCGGCTATTCCGACCCAATCAAACAACAATTATCCGATATGGGGCACATCATTGAGATTCCGGAAACACCCCTTGGGGGGGCGCAAGCCATTCGAATCTGCAAAACAGGCGTCTTGATAGGGGCAAGTGACCCGCGCAAGGACGGCTGTGCCCTTGGATACTAAAATCTTGCGATAGAGTTACGTAAATCAGTTAAACTGAAAATGTAGCGGGTAAGATCCGTCCTGAAACGGGCCGAACATATTGGGGATGTCGGGGTGATCAACGGGCTCACCCGATTGGTCCTCGATTAGATTTTGTTCTGAAACATAAGCCACATAGAAGGATTGGTCGTTCTCAGCCAGCAGGTGATAGAACGGTTGATCTTTCAGAGGGCGGCTATCTTCGGGAATTGCTTCATACCATTCTTCAGAATTCGAAAATTCCGGATCGACATCAAAAATCACCCCTCGAAAAGGGTGTCTTTTATGTCGAACCACCTGTCCCAGGCGGTACTTGGCTTGTGTCTTTAACATTGTTTCGGCCCCCAAAGAGGTTACTACCTCTTTTCGGGCGGAAAAGCCAATCATTGAGTGGAAATTCGGGGAAACAGTCTGTGCACCTAATACTGACAGTGTTTGAAATCGTGGCCCCTGTGTTCCTTCTGGCGGGGATCGGATTTGCATGGGTAAAGCTTGGGTTTGAGTATCGGTTGCAATTTGTCACGCGCCTTGCGGTGACGCTTGCCGTGCCCAGCCTGATCTTCGTCGCACTGATGCAAACCAACATTTCAGGAGGCGATCTGACTCGGTTCACCCTTGCTGCAATCGCCGCTCATGTCGCACTTGCTGCCGTATTTTGGACCTTCGTACGCCTCACCGGGATGGAGCAGCGCACCTATCTTGCGCCGCTCATTTTTGGCAATACAGGCAATCTGGGTCTGCCGTTGTGCATATTCGCCTTTGGTCAGACCGGATTGGGCTATGCGGTGATTTTTCTGGCAGTGACCGCCCTGTTCTCGTTCACTTATGGCATCTATCTGGTCGCCGGGCGTGGTGCCTTTGGCAAGGTACTGCGGGAACCCATGGTCTGGGCCACGTTGCTGGGGGCTTTGTTCCTTTGGCGCGGGTGGGAAACACCTGTGTTTCTGACCAACACGCTGGAATTGCTGGGTCAAATGGCAATTCCGATGATGCTGATCACATTAGGCGTAGCAATCGCACGGCTGACAACACAGAAGCTGCGACAGGCGATATGGCTTTCCATATTGAAACTCGCCTTTTGCTTTGGACTCGGCTGGATTCTTGCCGTCGGTTTCGGGTTGGGAGCAGTGGCAACCGGAGTATTGGTTTTGCAAATCTGCACCCCGGTCGCTGTGACGTCATACCTGCTGGCAGAACGGTTTGATGCCGATTCCGACGCTGTTGCGGGCATGGTCATGGTCTCAACCATATTGTCTGTCGCCGCAATACCGATAATTCTTGCTATTATTCTGTAGCGATTGTGATTTCCTAAAAGCTCAATCTGCGCTAGAATAAAGAAAAAGGCACGAGGCACATGAGCAGAATTCTTTTCGTACTCTTCGGGGTGCTGCTTTTGGCATCCTGTGGCGGTGGGTCGAAACAGCCGCCGAGCAGACTGAATGACGCGTGCAGCATTGCGCGCGAAAAACCCGATTATATCAAAGCCTTCAAAAGCACCGAGCGCAAATGGGGCGTCCCCGTGCACGTTCAGATGGCCACGATTTATCAGGAAAGCCGATATCGGCACGACGCGCGTACACCGCACAAATACGTGCTGGGCGTCATTCCGATGGGTCGTCAAAGCAGTGCCTATGGTTATGGTCAGGCACTCGATGGCACGTGGGAGCAATATCAGCGCGAAACCGGCAAACGCCGCGCCAAGCGGGATCGCATCCGCGATGCCTCGGATTTTATCGGCTGGTACATGAACAAAAGCTACGAGCGGAACGGCATCCATCCCAGCGACACGCGCAACCAGTATCTGGCCTATCACGAAGGTCACACGGGTTTTGCGCGCGGCAGCTATAACAGCAAATCATGGTTGCTGAACGTCGCCAGTGATGTCGACGCCCGCGCGCAGCTATATCAGGCGCAGCTGGCCAATTGCCGCTAAGCCTGTCGGGTCAGCGATCGCCTGACCCGATTCTGGTTCTACTGGAAAACACGCTTGAATCGAGGTTACCACCCTCGGTCAGTGGCCCTAGCAGTACGGTTGTCTGACCGCCCGCATTGTCGTGTATCACCCATTTGCGCAGCTCTACCGGTTCAGAGGTGAACATCAGCTCGATCCGCCCGCTTTCCGGGTTCTTCGGGTCCTGCGCCGTAACAACCGTAGCGGTGCCATCAAAATCATGTCCGACGACCATGTTGGCCTGTCCAAGATTGACGTTACGGGCCAGGACCAGTGAAAGCGGTGTTCGCTTTAGCGGGTACTGCTCGGGCGGCTGGTTTGATTTGGGATCGAAAATCTGAACCGTCCCTGCCCGCGCCAGAACCACGGCGTTGTTAGGCGGATCATATTCAAACCGCATCTTACCTGGGCGCTGCAACCACAACTTCCCGGTACTTAGCGAACCATCATCATTCACCTGCGTGAACGTGGTCTGAACCGTCTTCAACTGGTTCAGATAGTTGGAGATCTGCGACAGTGGCAACTTATCCGCGGCCCAAGCGGCGGGCGCAGCCAGTGTCAGAGCAAGGGCAAAAGCAATCTGTTTCATGAGACCCAGATAAGCGCTTTGCCCTTGTTATTAAATATCCTACTGCTCAGGAACGAGGATTTCACGTTTGCCCACATGATTTGCCCCGGAAACAACGCCTTCGTCCTCCATCTGCTCAACAAGTCGCGCAGCCTTGTTGTAGCCAATGGCAAGTTTCCGCTGAATGTAGGATGTCGAGCATTTGCGATCCTTGATCACAATCGCCACCGCCTGATCATAGAGCGCGTCTTCACCATTGGTGTTGCCACCTGTGTTCAAACCCAAAACCGCATCGATATTGTCGGCCTTGTCCTCGGCTGGGCCTTCCAGAACGGTACCTACATAAGCTGGCGGGCCGAACTGTTTCAGGTGGTTGACGATTTCTTCGACCTCTTCGTCCGAGACAAAGGGCCCGTGGCAACGGGTGATCTTGGCGCCGCCTGCCATATAGAGCATATCGCCCTGCCCCAGCAGTTGCTCGGCACCCATTTCGCCAAGAATGGTTCGGCTGTCGACTTTCGAAGTTACCTGGAACGAAATCCGGGTTGGGAAGTTCGCCTTGATTGTGCCGGTGATCACATCGACCGAAGGGCGCTGCGTCGCCATGATCAGGTGAATCCCCGAGGCCCGTGCCATTTGTGCCAGACGCTGAATGCAGGCCTCGATCTCTTTACCGGCGACCATCATCAGGTCGGCCATCTCATCGACGATAACGACGATATAGGGCATCGCTTCGGGCGCGAATTCCTCGGTCTCGAACATCGGTTCACCGGTTTCATCATCAAACCCGGTTTGGACCGTACGGCTGAACAGCTCGCCCTTGGCCAGCGCATCCTTCACGCGACCATTGTAACCCGCGATGTTTCGCACACCCATTTTGGACATCTTGCGATAACGGTCCTCCATCTCGCCCACGACCCATTTCAAGGCCACAACCGCCTTTTTCGGGTCGGTCACAACCGGAGACAACAGATGCGGGATGCCATCATAAACAGACAGTTCCAGCATCTTGGGGTCGATCATGATCAGGCGGCATTCATCTGGCGTCAGCTTATACAGCAACGACAGAATCATCGTGTTGATTGCCACCGACTTACCGGAACCGGTGGTCCCCGCGATCAGCAGGTGAGGCATCTTTGCCAGGTTGGCCACCACGGATTCACCACCGATATCCTTGCCCAATGCAAGCGGCAGCGCCTGATTGCCGTCGCCGAAATCTCGGCTGGAAAGGATTTCTCGCAGCACCACCATCTCGCGGTTTTCGTTGGGCAGCTCGATGCCGATCACCGAACGTCCCGGCAAGGTCGAAACACGCGCAGAAAGCGCTGACATAGACCTTGCGATATCGTCTGCCAGACCAATAACTCGGCTGGCCTTAAGACCCGGAGCGGGTTCGAGTTCGTACATGGTGACGACGGGACCGGGGCGAACGCTGACGATCTCACCCTTTACGCCGTAATCATCCAACACGTTTTCGAGCATCCGGGCATTTTCTTCCAACGCCTCATCACTCAGATGATGGCGCTGAATGCTGGCCGGGTTAGACAACAGGCTCAACGGCGGCAGTTCAAAATCGGAATGCTGTTCTTCGAACGAAAGCGTCGGTTGTGCCTCGGCCTGCGCCCTGCGCGACGGCGGAGGTGTGCGGCGAACCGGCTGGGCCACCACGGGCTTGCGCGGCTCAGCAACCGGAATCTTGACCCCCTGTAACTGTTGTGGCGCAGGCTCGGCTGCGTTCTCGAACACCGCGTCGTCATCATAGTCCGGCTCAGGGATATAATCGGGCTGCGCCAGCAACGAAGCGTTCGAACCTGCTGTCAATTGGGGTTCGGGAGGAAGACCCGCCGACGTTACCGGGGGCTCGGGCGGCAAGTCATCAATCGCGCCCGATTCCAGTATCAGCGGATCGGGACCCCTGCCCCGCCCTTTGGTCAATGGCAGGTTTGGATCAGGTTCGGGCGTCAACTCGCCAGCTGCTACCTTACGACTGCGCACGGCGGCAGAGATTTTGGACCGGATACGGTCCTCTTTGGGCATGTCATAGTAACCTTCGACCGCGACAGGATCGACCAGCTCTGGCTCAGGCATCGGATCGGGACGACGGATCAGCGAGGGCATCCGCGCCAGAAGACCCATTTTCTGCACTGGCTCCTCCAACTCGGGCTCTTCGAAAATCGGATCGGCATAGGCGAGATCATCCTCAAACTCTGCCTGCACGGGCATGGCGCGTTCGGCACGGTGTTCAGCCCATTGTGCCTTCCGGTCCCGCGCAGCCCGCGCCGTGGCAGAGGCCCCCCGGCCCAACGCGTTCATCAACAGGTCATAGGCCATAACAAGACCCAGCAGGAAGGCGCGAAATCCTGTGCGCACGTCCGCTTTGGTAAAGCCCAGCACAAATACACCCATCGCCAGCATCCCGACCGCCATGGCCAGCGACATCAGCTTGACCAGAAAATGCGAAGAGATCGGTAGCAGCGTCAGCAATGCACCAATCACGGTGTCGCCAAACAGACCACCCAGCCCATAGCTATGCGTCGCACGCCATTCGGCCCCCGGCACCAGCGTTGCGGCGTAGACCGCCAGAACGGCGATCCAGATCGGTGCAAAAATCAGACGGGCAATAGCACGATCTTCGCCCAAATGGCCCGCAAACCGCACGCCCCATGTCGTCAACACAAGAGCAATGCCCAGGCTGCCCCAGCCCACAATCATGAACAGCGGCGCAGCGATCGAGGCCCCCACACGCCCCATCCAGTTCTGCACCGGCGCGTCGGTCGAAACCATCCAGTTTGGATCCTCCGGCGAATACGACCAGATCATTGCAGCGGCGGCCAAGCCCAGCAAAATCAGGGCAATCCCGATAAGCTCTTTGCTTCGCCGTTCGATGGCGGCCTGCGTAGTGCTGTCTAACAGCGGGTCGCGGTTGCGCGCGTTATAAGATGCCATTTTGCCCTCGTACCTCACGAATAGATGCAGTCGCGGAGCTTGATCAGCCCGCGCTTCATCTCTGTTTTTGGGGCCACCATGGCGACCCGAATAAATTGCTCGCCCGGGTTTTGTCCCGGATCACCTTGAGAAAGGTATGCGCCCGGCAGAACCCGAACACCGGTCTCTTGCCAAAGCTTCAATGCTGTTTCTTCACCGTTCTCGACCGGCAGCCACAGGAAAAAGCCCGCCTCGGGTGGCATATAGCCCTGCAGGCCTGCAAATACCTCGTCCGCGATGGCGTATTTTTCCTGATACAGCGCACGATTTTCCTGCACATGCGCCTCGTCTGCCCAGACCTTTGCTGCAGCAGCCTGCAACGGGGCGGGAAGTGGCGCCCCCGCGTAGCTGCGCAACAGCTTGACCCGTTTGATCGTTTCAGGCCCACCCGCGATCAGCCCTGACCGCAACCCGGCCAGATTTGAGCGCTTGGACAGAGAGTTGAACAGCGTGACCCGCTCGGGATCAGCACCCAGTTCCTGCGCAACGGTCAGTGCACCAACCGGGGCTGCGTCGCGGTAAATCTCAGAGTAGCATTCATCTGCAAAGATGCGGAAATCGTATTTCTCGGCCAATTGGATCAGCTCAGCCCAGTATTCACGCGACGCTACCGCGCCCTGAGGGTTTGCCGGTGAACAGATATAAGCCACAGCCGTGCGGTTCAGCACTTCTTCGGGCAGGCCTGCATAGTCCGGCAAATGGCCCGTTGCTGCGGTCGCGGGTACAAAATACGGCTGCGCACCAACCGAGATCGAAGCGACCATATAGACCTGATAAAACGGATTCGGACACAGGATGATCGGCTGCTGTCCGTTCTTCTGCTCGGGACACAGTGCCATGGCGGCGTTATACAGCCCCTCTCGGGTGCCATTCAGGGCCATTACGTTGGCATCTGCGTCCATCGAGACGCCATAGCGGCGGTTGACCCAATCGGTGATCGCCGTACGCAACGCAGGCGAACCTTCATTGGGGGGGTAGCTTCGAAATCCGGCGGCGTTTTCCATGATTACATCGGTCACCCACGCCGGAAAATCGTGCTTGGGCTCGCCAATGGTCATATGAACTATATCGCCACCCGGCTGATGATGATCCAACAGGGCGCGCAGACGCGGGAATGCATATTCCGGTAGGTTCGAAAACCGCTCGGGGAAATTCATAATACTGCCTCAACATCGGGGTCATTTTTTGCCCCGTTTTTTGGCAGATTACAGATCAGGCTGCCCGCCGTCCAGACAAAGAGGTTCCGAATCAGGGGATTGTGGCATTCAGGTCAATGCGGTTTCCGCCGCTGAACCCAGCCGCAGCAACGCCTCTTCCGACCCCGGATAGCCCAGCATCATCAACCCGCAACCGGGTGTTCCCGTGGGTAGGGTCAACGCCGCCAACCCCATCAGATTGCCAATCCGCGTATTACGTAAGGCCAACAGATTCTCGGTGACATAATAGTCATGATCATTCATCAACCGATCCAGATTTGGCGGCAAGATCGGCGCCGTCGGTGCGAGTACGGCGTCAAACCCCGCGGTTGCCGCGTCCCAGGCCTGACGACAGGCGGTCAGCGTTGACCAAGCAGCCACATAATCGGGGCCGGAATACGCCTTGCCCATACGGAACCGTTCCAGAATTTCGGGATACATCGCCTCGGGGTTCGCCTCGATCACGTCGCGCCAAAGTCCATAGGCTTCGGCCGTATAAAGCACACCCGAAAGGCTCATGGCATCGTTCAGCTCGGGCACCTCAAGCGGGACGATATCGGCCCCGGCCTCTTTCAGACGTAATAGCGCTTCGTCATAGGCTTTGGCCGGTGCTTCGCGCAGATCATCCTTGGCCACGTTCTGCAGGTCCGCAAAACGGCGACCTTTCAAGGAGGCTCCGCGCAGGTCAGCCGGAATATTGCCTTCGAGCGCGGCAAGCATATGCGCGGCGTCCTCGACAGACCGGGCCAGAGGTCCAACCGTATCAAATTTCAGGCAAAGCGGCACAATGCCTTCAAGACTGATGCGCCCCGCCGTTGTTTTCAGCCCAACCAGATCGTTCCAGGCCGAAGGTATCCGCACAGAGCCACCCGTATCCGAACCAATACCAGCGGCTGCCAACCCCCAAGCGACCGAGGCCCCCGCCCCCGAGGATGAGCCGCCCGGCACCGCGTCTTCGTCATTCACACAGGGCGGTGTGGCAGTAACCGGGTTGAGACCCAGCCCCGAGAAGGCCAGTTCGCTCATATGAGTTTTGCCCAGACAGACCGTCCCCATGGCGGTGGCATTTCGCAAGACCTGTGCATCCGCCTCGGGTACGCGACCTTTCAGCAGGGCCGAACCGGCCTCGGTTCCAACACCCGCTGTGTCAAACAGGTCTTTCCAGCTGATCGGAACCCCATCCAGCAACGACCGACGCAGGCCAAGTTTGGCGCGTTCTTGCGCGGCGCGGGCTTCGGCGCGGGCGCGATCATGAGTGACACGGGCATAGATGCGATCGCGGTGTGGGTGGGCATCAATCGCGTTCAGATAGGTTTCGGTCAGCTCAACCGGATCGATCTGCCCCATTCCGATTCCACGGCCCAAATCACATGCCGTCATGGTCAGCCAGTCTTGCATCCCATCCCTCCCGAGTATCTCTTTGTGCGGACGGTAGCGACAGGACCGCACATGGACAATCCCGAAAGGGCGCGCATATTGCAGCACATGGAACACAGATCCGACATCTTGATCGTTGGCGGCGGCCTGAACGGACCCGCCCTTGCGCTGGCGCTGGCTCAGACCGGGCATTCAGTCACCGTTATTGATGCACTTGCCGAAAAGGTGCGCAAGAACGCGGCCTTTGACGGGCGCGCCTATGCGTTGGCGCTGGCTTCGCAACGTCTGCTTGACGCGATTGGCATATGGGAGAAGGTTGAAGAACACGCCCAGCCGATGCTTGAGATCAAGGTCACGGACGGCCATGCGGGTGCAGGTCCATCCCCATTCTTCATGCATTTCGATCATGCCGAGATCGAAGAAGGTCCGATGGGTTATATGGTCGAAGACCGCCACCTGCGGCGCGCATTTCTAGAGGTCATGGCCGAACAAGACGGGATCACCGAAATCAGCGGCAAAACAGTCGTGTCGCAGCACATCTCGGCACTCGGGGCCACTCTGACATTGGACGATGGGTCAACCCTGTCCGGCAGCCTTCTGGTCGGTTGTGACGGCCGCCGCAGCGGTACCGCCACGCGCGCAGGGATCAAGCGAACCGGCTGGAACTATGGCCAGACCGCTCTGGTTTGTGCCATCGAACACGAACTTCCCCATCACGGCATCGCCCATCAGTTCTTTATGCCGCCTGGCCCGCTGGCGATTCTGCCGCTGACCGGCAACCGCAGCTCAATCGTGTGGAGCGAACGTACCGAGACGGCGGAACAAATCAACACACTGCCCGAGGCAGAATATCTGCAGGTTCTGCGACCCCGTTTCGGCGATTTTCTTGGTGATATCCGCCTGCAAGGCGACCGATTCACCTATCCGCTGAACCTGACGATCGCCAATTCCTTCATCTCGGACCGGCTGGCCCTGGTCGGAGATGCCGCCCACGGTATGCACCCGATCGCCGGACAAGGCCTGAATGCTGGCTTGCGCGATGTGGGCGCCCTGGCCGAGGTTCTGACCCTTGCAGGTCGACGTGGCGAGGATATCAGCTCATCCCTTGTGCTGGAGCGATATCAGGAGTGGCGCCGCTTTGACACCGCCTCGCTTGCGATGGCGACGGATGTGTTCAACAAGCTGTTTTCAAACGACAATCCCCTGCTTCGGTTTGGTCGGGATATCGGTATGGGCATCGTCGGATCCCTGCCCGGCCTGCGCCGGGGCTTTGTACGCGAAGCGGCGGGTTTGACCGGCGACCTGCCCAAATTGCTACAAGGACGCCCGATTTAGTCTATCTCGCGCGCCTCATCCACCAACATCACCGGGATGCCGTTGCGGATAGGGAAGGCCAAACTAGCAGCTTTAGACACCAGCTCTTGCCGCTCGGCGTCATAATGCAGCGTCGTATGGGTCTGCGGGCAAATCAGCGCCTCAAGCATGTGGCGGTCAAAGACGTGTTCAGAGTTGCTCATTGCAGTTTTTCCTCATTCGATCCGCCGCGCATGGCGAATTCAATCAATGTCACCAAGGTTTCGCGCCGGGTGCGCAGGCAGGGGGCTTCAAGCAAGGCCTGCTTTTCCTCGGGGTCGAATTCCAGCATCATAGACAGGGAATTGACCAGAAGCTCATCATCGGCATCTTTCATCGTATCCCAATCAGTCGACAACTGACGGGATGAGAAGAACCGCTCCAGCAATCGTAGGAACCGGGTGCGGTTAAACCCGTCATCCACCTCGGCCTTGCCCAGATCACGGTCAAAACCGTCCCATGTCACCGAGGCACGCCGATACGGGGTGAAACTGTCCAACTCGGCCCTGACCCGGAACCGGGATATCCCGGTCAGTGTTATCATATAGCGACCATCTTCAGTCTCAGAAAACTGCGTGATACGGCCGGCGCATCCGATCTGATGCAGACGGGTCTCATCCCCCTGACAGGTGTTCGGCTGCACCATCCCGATCAGACGCTCAGACGTTTTCAGCGCGTCATCCAACATCTGTAGATAACGCGGCTCGAATATATGCAGCGGCAAGCGCGAACGGGGCAGCAGCAGCGCTCCGGGCAGAGGAAACACGGATACCGTTTCCGGCAGATCAGCAGGATGCATCATGTAGACGAGTGTAGCCCCGATCGGAAATTAGGCAAATATCATCGAGCTGAGTTTGCGCCGTCCGTTCAAAACAATTGGATCATTGGCCTTGAGCGCGTCAAAGATTGTAAATAGCTGCGCCTTGGCCGCACCTTCATTCCACTCGCGATCGCGGCGGAACAATTCCAGCAATTGTGCCACTGCCTCTTCTACATCGCCATTGGCATGCAGGGCCTGCGCCAGATCCAAACGGGCTTGATGGTTGTCGGGCTCTGCCTCAACCGTTGCGGTAAGTTCGCCCACCGGACCCGCGTCTGCGGCCTGTTTGGCCAATTCCAGCTGCGCATGGGCTGCTTCGACCTCGGGCGAAGTGGAAATCTCAGCCGGGGCACCATTGAGGATCGCCTCAGCCTGATCCATATCACCCAGCGCAATATGCGCGCGCACCAGCCCTCCGTAGGCTGCAGCATGGTTGGCATCTTCGCCCAGTATCGCCGCGAAGGTTTGCGCCGCGTCTACGGCGGCCCCTTCAGTCAGCATATCTTCTGCCGCCTGCACTGCGTCTTCCAATTGCCCACCCGGGCTCTCGCCCCCGGCGGCTTCGATCACCCGATCAATGAAGGCCTTGATCTCAGAGCCCGGCAATGCACCCTGAAATCCGTCAATCGGCTGACCCTTATGAAATGCGTAGACGGTAGGAATCGACTGAATGCGCAGTTGCCCAGCAATCGCCTGTGCCTCGTCCACGTTGATCTTGACCATCTTGACCGCACCTTTGGCGGCGGTGACAGCCTCTTCCAGTGCTGGCCCCAATGTTTTGCAAGGCCCACACCATGGGGCCCAGAAATCGACGATGATCGGCATCTCTTGCGAGGCTTCGACCACATCGGCCATGAAGGTGGCCTCGGTCCCGTCTTTGATCAGATCGGTAGCTTCGGGGCTGGCTGCGCCGTTCAGAAGGTCCATGACTTTTTCTCTCTGGTTCGAACTTGCGCCCTATATGCAGCCGCACGCGGCAGAAACCAAGGGGTGAGTTCGGCGGAACTGGATCGACTAGACGTCGAAGGTGGCGAAAACCGGGGCGTGATCGCTGGGTTTTTCCCATCCGCGTGCGTCCCGCAGAATGCGGCTGGAATGACCTGCGTTCGAAATATCGGGCGTGGCCCAGACATGATCCAACCGGCGCCCCTTGTCCGCCGCATCCCAGTCGCGCGCGCGATAGGACCACCAGCTATAAAGCTGACCTTCTGGGATATCCTGCCGCGTGATGTCCACCCAATCACCCGCGTCTTGCGTTTCCGCCAGATGTTCAACCTCGATCGGTGTGTGCGAGACCACTTTCAGCAGTTGCTTATGCGACCACACATCATCTTCGCGCGGCGCGATGTTCAGATCGCCCACCAGAACGGATTTTTTCGGCTTTTCCTCATGGAACCAATCGCGCATGTCTGTCAGATAATCGAGTTTCTGCCCAAACTTCTCATTCACTTCACGATCCGGCACGTCACCACCCGCTGGAACATAGAAGTTGTGAATGGTCACACCATTCTCCAACCGCCCCGCAATATGGCGCGCATGCCCCAGGCCTGCAAAATCCTTGTCCCCCACTTCTTCCATCGGAAGGCGCGACAGGATTGCAACCCCGTTGTACCCCTTCTGCCCCCGCGCGATCATGTGTGTATAGCCAAGCGCGGCAAAACCTTCGGTTGGAATCTTGTCGACCGGAGACTTGCATTCCTGCAAACACAGCACATCAGGTGCCTCTTCCTGCAGCAATTTCAGCACGATAGGCTCGCGCAGGCGGACTGAGTTGATGTTCCATGTGGCAAGGGTAATGGGCATGGCGGGGGATTCCTTTGTCGCAATTTGTGCAGGTTAGCGCGGCGCGGGACGGGGTGCCATGAAAATCAGCCGACGAGAGCCGTGGTTTATTCATTGGTAGGTATGCGGACAATCCCGCCTTTTGCTCGCGCAGCTATTGCTAACGCAGCATTTTCTCGCGGGCGCGGCACGTACATCGCTGCGTCGCAGCCAGTGCCGCCAAATCGGTCATTCAAAGCCAATTTTGGGGAGCGAAACCCAAACTGCCTTTTCGCTGCGAGCCTGATCAACCGACGCGGAGCGGAACGTTTTAGACATTAATGAATTTGGCTTTCGCTGGCGCAGAAATGCTTCCGGAACGCGGCAAGATATTCACGTGCGTTGCATTTATTTATCGACGACGCGACCATCTAACTGACTTTCGGGAGCTCATTTTTACCGGTCTGTCTTCTCGATGATGCATTAGCTCATTGAGAATTCAACCGGCATCTCTGATTCCACGAGGAGCTATGCCTTCAAAGTTGAACCACCGTAGGCTGAACGTACCTCGACTTCTTCACCTGCGTTCAATCTCAACCCACTGATGATGTCATAGTCTTCGATCCGCCCATTTTCGCGCCGGACATTGAAACTGTTCAGACCACCGTCGGAGGCATTCTGTTCCGACCAGACCGGGACTTTCGCGTGTGAAAATCCGCAGGACATGGTGGCAGGTGCATTCATGCGATAGCGGGTCACGACGCCGTCGCCCCCTGCGTATTCCCCAGTGTTCTTGGGTGCGATGTTAAGCTCCTTAGCGACGACGTCAAAGCCATATCGCGCTTCTGCGATCTCGATGGGACAATTGAACGTGTCTCCATGCGATGTCGAGTACATCGCATTGGTTCCTGCGCGCTCCTTCGTGGCACCCCACCCGCCCATCTGAGGTTCAACCATGGCATAATTGCGACCTGTTTCTGGGTGTTGTCCTGCGATGACTGTTCCAAAGATCGTACCAAAATGACCGGCAGGCAGAAGCCCTGGCGCGGCCTTTGCCATGCAATGCCAAAGCGCGTCAAAAAGACGGATGCGTGTTTCAAAGTAATAGGCATGTGCGGCCGTCGGCCCCGCCTCGAAGATGGTGCCGGGCGTTGTGCGTACTTCCAGAGGGGCAAACGACCCAGCGTTGGCAAAGCGTTCTGGGTCCGTAAGCGCCTTAAAGAACATCTGGCAGGCGATCACAGCCCCATCCCGGCTGGTGTTGTGCGGACCACCTGATTGCAAAGGGGCCTGTGTCAGGTCAAAGGAGATGCAGTCATCGTTGATGTCAATTCCGATATCCCAAACGTCGCCGTTGTCTTGCGGTTCTTGAATGCGAAAAGACCCCTTGGGCAGTTTCGAAAGCCCTGCCCGTGCACGCGCTTCGCCAATCTGGCGAGCGTCCAGAATGGCATTGCGCATGGCATCCGGACCGTAGCGGTCGCAAAGCCGACGAATAAGTCGCGCTGCCCGCCGTCCTGCTGATACCTGTGCCCAAAGATCGCCAGAGACAAAATCGGGTAGCCGCGAATTTGTCTTGATGATGTCGAACACTGCATCGCTGCGTTCTCCGCCAGAGAAAAGCCTGACGACGGGAAGGCGCAGGCCCTCTGCAAATATTTCGGTGGCGTCGGCGGCCATGGACCCGGGTGTTTTGCCCCCGATGTCGCCCCAATGGGCGATCGAAGCGACCCAGGCGACGCGGATCCCATAGTGAAACACGGGTTCCGCGACCACAACGTCATTGAGGTGCGTAACACCGCCAGTATTAGGGTCATTGGTGACAAAGACGTCCCCTTCAGCGATGTTGTCGCCTTCCTTTGAAAGGATCGCTTTGACAGTTTTGTCGAGCACCCCAATAAACGAGGGTATGCCAGCGCCGGAACTGACAAGCTCACCGTCAGCATCTGTTACGCCTGTGCCCACATCCAGCACTTCATAAATGATCGGGCTCATCGCGGATTTTCGAAGAACTTCGAACATTTCTTCGGCTGCAGCATCCAGACCGGATTGCAGGACAGAGGATGTAAACGGATCAGACATTGATGGTCACCAGATCGCGCGAAAGATCAGACAGGATTTCGGGACCGTCCTTGCGCAGGATGACGATCTCTTCCAGACGAATTCCAAATTGGCCGGGCAGGTAAATCCCCGGCTCAATGGAGAAAACCATACCTTCGTCCAATACAGCGTCGGAACTGGTGGTAATGTAGGGTGGCTCGTGTACCTCGGTCCCCAGACCATGCCCTGTGCGGTGTACGAAAAATTCGCCATACCCCGCATCCGTGATGACTTTGCGCGCGGCCAGATCAACTTTCTTGGCGGCAACGCCCGGCCGTGCAGCCGCCAGTGCCGCCTTAACGGCTTGATCTACAATTTGGTGGACGTCCGCATATCCGTCAGGCGGATCACCCAGAACCGCCATACGGGTGATATCGCTGCAATACCCATCCATCCTGCCGCCAATATCCATAACGATCACGTTCCCAGGCTTCAGAAGCGTTTCGCCGGTCTGATGATGTGGGAAAGCGCCGTTTTCGCCAGCGCCCACAATACCAAACAGCGGCTTTACTTCTTGTTTAGAAAAACTTTCTTTGATGATTTGGCCCACATCCGATTCTGACATACCCGGCTTCATCGCCGCCCAAGCGGTCTGCAAAGCGACATCTGCTGTGTGCGCATTGGCCTTGAGCTTTTGATATTCATCTTCACTTTTGCGCATCCGCAACGCGCCAACCGTAGAGGCCGAAAACTGCCGCTTGGCCTGCGGCAGGGCCTTCTCCACTAACGCGGCAAAATCAGCGCGCATGGTTTCGTCAAGCGCCACATGGCCCGCGTTGTCGGCACCGATTTGTTTTAACAGCCGTGCAAACTGTGCGTTCGGACCATCTGCATCGGACCATTCAAAGAATGGAATGCGTGTCTGCTTGCGAGCGCTCTCTGCCTCAAGCGTGGGCATTAAAAAGGCGCAGTTATCTGCGCTAATGCACATCAAAAGCGGGCGTTCATCGGCATGTGGGTGCATTGAAGTCAGCCACTCAAGATGGGCACCGGAGCCGAGCACCACGAGGTCGACCCCTTCGGTTTTCATCTGTTGACGCAGTATTTTAATGCGATCAGCCATTTCTGAGCTCTCCGTTATGTTGGATTAGGCTGGCACCACGATCCGGTTGCCAAAGATATCGTCCTGATCAAACACACCGATTGCTGCCATTTCTGTTTCGGTTGGTGCTTCGCAGGACCACTTTCGACTTGGTTTCCAACCGCAGTTAGATTTCAGCTCTGCCGCATATTCTGCCTCTTTCAATGCTGCGATCGAAACATCAATCACCGGCACGCCAAGATCTTTTTCCATGGCTTCATGAAACCCGATTTCAAGTGTACACCCCAAAACGATTGCTTCGGCGTGATCTTTTTCGATCGCATCGTGGCCCACCCGTGTGAGCAACGCATTGGTCTCTGCGTGATCTGACTGAAAATCATTCACACCCAGACCAACGGAATAAAAGCCAGAACAGGAGGGGCCAAAACCGTAGGAATTTACAGTCGAACTCATTTGGTCGACCCATTTCTGCCGACCTACGATCACTCCAAATCGGTTGGCCAGATTAGTGGCCACCCGGCAGGACGCTACGCAAGGCGCAGTGACAATCATGTCACCGGAAACCTCACGCGCATCATGCAGCGCCGTGTCATAAAAACACCCAATGGCAAGAGCATCGAAGCCTTCTTTGGCGGCGGCGCGGGTTGCCTTGATGATCCCGCCTGTAACCATCGCCTCATAGGATCGAAACTCGATATGGGTGAATTTGCCTTCGGATTCTGCAAGAGACGTGATGTGGACCTCTGTTCCCGGCAACTTGTATTTTGCAGCCATGTCCGCAAAAACCTGATCATAAAGAGAGGTACCTACGGGGTTGAGGTACATGACTTTTCGTTTCGCAGCGGTCACTTTGAAATCTCCTTAGTTGATCGCAGGCACAACGATGCGATTGCCGAACGGGGCTTCGACATCAAAAACACCGAGTGCTTGCATTTCGGCTTCATCCGGGGCTTCGCAAGACCATTTGCGGCTGGGTTTCCAGCCGCAGGTCTCACGGTTGCTACCGAGATGTTCTGCGCGCAGAAATGCGGCCGTGGCAGGGTCGACAACCGGCACATCTAAAGCCCTTGCCATGGTTTCATTAAAGCCGATTTCCATGGTGCAACCCAGGATCAGCGCCTCGGCATGATCGTCCTCGACAGCCTTGCGTCCGGCCTGCATCAGACGTTCGGCAGTCGTGTCGTGATCCATTTGGAAATCGGTGACCCCCAATCCGACGGGGTAGAACCCGCTCAGCCGGTTTTCATACCCGTTCGCAACAACTGTGCTGTGCATCTGGTGGACCCATTTTTGCCGGCCAACGATGATGCCGAAACGATTGCTGAGCGATGAGGCAATGTCACATGAGGCAGCACAGGGGGCCGTGACGATCATTTCGCCGGATATCTCTTGCGCGTCTTTCAACGCGGTGTCGTAGAAACAACCGATGACACAGGCGTCGAAACCTTCGTTCGCGGCGGCTCGTACACCTTGAAGAATATGTGGCGTGACCATCGCCTCATAGCTGCGAAATTCCACATGATTGAACCGGCCCGCGCTGTCCGGCAGGCAAGTTACATGAACCTCGGTATCGGCGCGTTTGCGGTGCCGAACCATGTCAGCAAACAATTCGTCATGGCCCGACCGATGGACGACCGGGCTAAGGTACATGATGCGGGTCATGTATGAGAGCCGTAAATGTCGGTTGCTGCCTGCGCCGTCACGAAACCGTTCTTGACGTCCAAAGCAAGCGCTTTAGTGTCGCGATCTTTTGGATCACCATAGCCTGCGCCTGAGGATGTCACGACACGGACAACATCATCCGTGGTCAGATCAAGTCCCGATACAAACGAATAGCGTTCGGTTTCGTCACCTTTGATGACTTCAACGTAGTTTCCAGAGCCTTCATTGCCACCCTCAAGTGACCAGGGCTTTACTTTTGAACGAGTATAGCCCGCCGTCAGAAACCCGTGGTCAGTGCGAATGCGGTATTCCAGAACCAACCCGCGTCCGCCGGTGAATTTTCCCTCGCCACCCGGTTCGGTATTCAGTGCCATCTTATCGACATACAGACCATTGCGCGCCTCAGAGATCTCGGCGGGTGTATTGTAGGTTTCGCCGTGGAAGCCTGAGAAAATACAGGGATTTCCATCTTGCCCGTCCCAAGCGCCCCAGCCGCCAATTTGCGGCTCAATGATGGTGTACTGGCGTCCAGTATCAGGATGGATGCCGCCGATGAATGTTCCACAGATCGAACTGAAATGCCCGGCAGGCAACCGGGCTGGGATGTGAGGTGCCAGACAACGCCAGATCAAATCATAGACCCGTACCTCGGTTTCGAAATAGAATCCAATCGCTGCAGGTTCTTTTGCGTGAAACACCGATCCTTCGCGCGTTAACACTTTCAACGGGCGGAACGAGCCATCATTGGCGGGCGTTTCAGGGTCGGTCAGCGATTTAAACACCATCTGTGCACAAACATAGGTGCCATCTTGGCTTGTGTTGGTGGGCCCTGCGTCCTGATCGGGGTTGTCGCGCAGATCGACGATGAAATCCGTATCGGTGATTGTGATCTTGACATTGAATACGCGACCATCATCCTGATCTTCGCTTAGCTCAAATGTGCCCTTGGGTAGATGGGCAAGCTCGGAAATGGCGGAAGCTTCGCCAAAGGCCATGAAGTTTTCCATCGCCGTGATGAATGTGTTTGCCCCGTATTTTTCGGCCAACCCTTCCAGCCGTTTGGCCCCGACCCGAACTGACGCAATGGCAGCCCAGACATCGCCCAGCAGAAAATCAGGCATCCGGCTGTTGGTCGTTATGATGTCCATGACCGCTTGATCGGTGACGCTCTCCCGGACCAGCTTGACCGCAGGAAGGCGCAGGCCCTCTTGAAAGATCTCGGTCGCATCACCGGACAGCGATCCGGGTGCCATGCCACCCACATCGGAATTGTGGGCGATGTTCGCTGCCCATGCGATCAGCTGGTCGCCTGCAAACACAGGCATCGCCAACACCAGATCGTTCAGGTGTGTCACCCCACCGTGCCATGGATCGTTGGTGATGAAGACGTCGCCGGGGCGAATGTCATCATGCTTGCCAAGAATGAATTGAACCGACTTATCCAGTACCCCAATGAAGGCGGGGATGCCAGCGCCAGAAGATGCGATACGCCCTTGGGCATCTGTAATCCCGGTGCCCATATCCAGCACTTCGTAGATGATCGAAGACATGGCAGTTTTGCGCATAGCAGCGAACATTTCATCGGCTGCTGCCTGTAGTGAGTTCTGGATGATCTCCAGTGTGATTGGGTCAGCATTGCTCATGCGGTCTCTCCCAATTCGATATGGATATTGCGATAGGTATCCACGCTGACTTTGTTGCCGGGGTGGATGACGATTGTCGTACCGGGATCCTCGACCACAGCGGGGCCGTTAAAGGTCATGCCCGGTGATAGTTCTCCACCATCGTAGATGTCTGCCAAGTGCCGTCCCTCAAGTGCGTAATCGACCGTGCGCCTGGATTTGATTGCTCCGCTGGCGTCCGCGTCTCCCATAGGAGCTGGCGACATCTCAATCTTGCCAACTTCCGCGCGGGCGACAAGGTGGATGCCCACCATCTCGACCGGGGCATCAAGGCGATAAGTATATTCCCGTTCATACGCCTCGCGGAAGTCTTCGGCGATCTGATCCAGCTTGGCGTCAGTAACAGCGCCATCAAGCAATACTTCGGTCGTGTGTTCCTGATTTTGGTAGCGAAACTTGCCGTAACGCAAGAAAGACACTTGTTCAGCGGTGACACCGTCGGCTGCAAAGGTCTCGCGCGCTTTGGCTTCCGCCTCGGTAAAGATGTGTTCGATGACGCCGCCCGCACCTTCCGACAGTTCCGCCAGTTGCGTAACAAAAAAATCGCGCCGCAGATCTGACATCATCATCCCCCAGGCTGAGAACACCGCCGCCGCCGCAGGGACAACGACCTTTTTGACCTGTAGTTCCTGTCCAAGGGCAACGGCGTGCATGGCACCACCACCGCCAAAGGCCAGCAGCGTGAAATCGCGTGTGTCATGACCACGGTTCAGCGAGACGAGCTTCAGCGCGTTGACCATGTTGTTGTTGGCAATACGGATGATACCACGGGCCGCTTCATCCGCATCAACTTCAAGTTTGTCGCCCACGGCTTTCAGCGCAGCCTCTGTATTGGCCATATCGGCTTCGATGGAACCCCCACAGAAATAGTCGCGATTGATCCGGCCCAGCCAAAGGTTTGCATCTGTAGTTGTCGCAGCTTCGCCACCCTTGCCATAGGCCGCGGGGCCAGGTAGCGCGCCGGCTGATTGCGGGCCAACGTGCAGCTTGCCAAAGTCATCGACCCAAGCGATAGAGCCACCACCATTGCCGATCTCAACCAGATCAACCACCGGCACCATGATCGGATAGCCTGCAGATTTACGGGACCGCTCGATCCAGTAATCCGTCATGATGCGCACTTCGCCATCTTCGATCAGTGAGCATTTCGCCGTGGTGCCGCCAATATCCAGCGCAAGGATATTTGGTTCGCCAATCAGTTTGCCCAGTTCAGCTGCCCCCCAGAACCCAGAGGCCGGGCCGCTTTCCACCATGGTGATCGGCACGGCCGAAGTTGCGGCAAGGCTGTCGACGCCGCAGTTTGACTGCATGATAAACGGCGATTGCTTCAGCCCGCCCTGTTTCATCCCCTCGTCCAGTTTACCCAGATAGCGCGCTGCAACAGGCTGTACATAGGCTGACAGCACGGCGGTGTTGGAGCGTTCATATTCACGCCACTCGCGGGTGATTTGATGGCTGGCCACAACCGAGACCTCGGGCCACATGCGCGTAACCTCGGCCAACAGCGCCTCTTCATGTGCGGTGTTGGCGTAGGAATGCAGCAGGCTGATCGCGACGGCCTGGACCCTTTCGGCGCGGAAATCCTTAAGGATGGCGGGCAGACCGGACAGATCCAGCGGCGCACGTTCCGTGCCTTGATAAGTCATCCGTCCAGGGACCTCAGCACGCAAGTGACGCGGCACGAAGGGTTCAGGTTTTTCATAGTGAAGGTTAAAGAAATCCGGGCGGTTGCCGCGTGCGATCTCTAGCGTATCGCGAAACCCTTCAGTTGTGATCAGCCCAACTTTGACGCCCTTGCGTTCGGTCAGCGCGTTGATGACCACTGTTGTGCCATGTGCCATGAAATCCACATCGGCGGTGGCAATACCGTCTGCTTCCATCTTGCTCAGCACGTTCAGCACACCTTGTTCGAAATTGGGTGGGGTCGTGTCAGACTTTGCGGTTACGACGCGCATGCCATCGTCCCCTGTCTCAAAGGCCACAAGATCGGTAAATGTTCCGCCTACATCCGTGGCAACACGTCGGATTGAATTTGTCATGTCAGGCTCCTTTTCGGACGGCATTAGCGACCAGAAGTGCCAATGCGCCGGGTTGTTTCAGAGTTTCGGCGGCTGCAACGCGGTCTGCCGTATAGTGTCCCGCCTTGTGCAGGCAGTTGAGCGTGCCGATGACCTTCCCCGCGACAACGATTGGCAGGTTCAAACAGCTTTCGCAGCCAAGCGACTGGATCAGCTCGTGGTCAGGAAAAACCGAGGCGATTTCCTCTATCGTATTTGCTACAAATGTTTCGTGGCGACCCTCAACCTGAGCACTCCAGGCGTCTTCCCGCATCGGTTTTTCACCGGTCGCGGGATAGGCATCGGGCATATTTGTGTAGCTGCGTCGCGCAACACGCTTTTCTCGGTCGAGTTCCATGATTGTGAACAATTTTGCGCCAATTGTTTTGGACACCTCATCCGCGACCGCCTTGAAGATCGCTTCGGGCTGGTTGGGGTGGGATAGGATTTCTGTGAAATCTGTCATGAGGACTCCGCTAGTTTGTCTCGCAGCGCCATTTCGTCGGGATCGACCACAGGCACCGCACCGATCAGTTTTCTGGTGTATTCCGCTTGAGGCTGTGTAAAAATCTGTTCGGTCGTTCCGCTTTCGACAAGCCGGCCCGACTGAAACACTGCAACGCGGTCAGCGATGTTGCGTACTACGGCAAGATCATGGGTGATGAACACATAGGTCAACCCGCGTGACGCGCGCAGTTCATTCAGCAACCGCAAAACACGCGCTTGTACAAGCACATCCAGCGCGGAAGTGGGTTCATCAAGAACCAAAAGCTCGGGCTCGCAGGCGAGTGCACGTGCAATGCCGACACGTTGCCGCTGACCGCCAGACAACGCCGCAGGCGCACGTTTGCGCATATTGGCAGGCAGGCCGACAGCCTCAAGCGCCTGTTCAACGATCTGCCACCGATCAGCGCGCGCGCCGATCCCGTAGGTATCCAAACCCAATCGCACAGACGCCCCAACCGACCTTTTGGGATTGAGGGAAGACAACGGGTTTTGCTGGACCAGTTGAATGTGGCGACGTTGATCCGGTGTGCGTTTTGGCGACAGCACGGTGTCGTTGAACAACACATTTCCGCTGGTCTGCGCCAGAATACCAAGGATCATATTGGCGAGGGTCGTTTTCCCGGACCCGCTTTCGCCGACAATGGCAAGACATTCGCCCTGCGTCACCTCTAGCGATACATCGCGCACCGCATGTATCTTTCCGGCAGGGCTGTCGAAGGTCTTGATCAAGTTCTCGAGAGACAAAAGGCTCATGCTACGCCCCCGTGACTGATCTGAGGAGCGAAGAAGTCTTCGCTGACTTCTGGCACTTCCGGCAGTCCTGCGCCCGTGATGCGCGGAACCGCTGACATAAGGGCGCGCGTGTAAGCATGGCGCGGATCTGAAAAAAGCGCCTGCGTCGGCCCGTCCTCGACAATATTTCCGCGGTAAATCACGTAAACCCGATCGGCGAATTCGCGCACCACACCTAGATTGTGCGAGATGAACAGCACTGCCGTGCCATGATCCGCAACCAGATTGCGCATCAGCGTTAACGTCTGGGCCTGAACGGACACGTCCAAAGCGGTGCCCGGCTCATCCGCCAAAAGCAGTTTCGGACGATTGGCTAGTGCCATCGCTATCATGACCCGTTGGTTCATGCCGCCGGACAATTGAAACGCGTAGGCATTCAAAACCCGGTTCGGATCGAGGATCGAAACCTCGCCCAACATCTTCGTGGCTCTCTCTTGGCACGCATCTGCACCCATGGATGGGTCACGCCTTCGCAAAACCTCGGTGAACTGTCGCCCGATTGTAAATGCCGGGTTCAGGGATGACGTCGGGTCCTGAAAAATCATCGACATATCTGTCCCTCTAAGTGCTGCACGCGCTTTGGGGTTCATGGCTGAGATGTCGTTCCCATCGAACTTGACCGCGCCCGAAATTCGCGCCGACCGAGTTTCTTGTAAAAGGCCCAATACGATCCGCGCGGTGACCGACTTGCCCGATCCGCTTTCACCGACAAGCGCCACACGCTCGCCCTGCGCGATGTTCAGGGAAATGCCGTGCAACACGTTGTTGATACCGGACAGCCCTTTGAACCCCAGATGCAGGTCACTGATGCTTAGCAGAGCGCTCATTCGTCTACCCCCAGAACTTCACGTAGGCCGTCGCCCATCAGGTTGAACCCGAAGACTGCAATCAGAATTGCGAGGCCGGGGAAAACGGTCAGCCACCAGCTGTCTGGAAGATAGCGCGCACCCTCGGCGACCATTGATCCAAGATCCGGCGTCGGTGGCTGCACCCCAAGCCCAAGGAAAGACAGGGACGAGGCGATGATGATCACAAAGCCCATATCCAGAGTCATTTTGGTGATAATCGCTGGTAAGCAGTTAGGAAGAATTTCGCGAAAGGCGATATGGGCCGTACCCGCGCCGATCACCTCGGCAGCTAACACATAGCCTTCTTCGCGCTCTGACCGGGCAATCGCGTAGACCAGCCGCGCATACCAGGGCCACCACATGACCGTCACGGCGAGCATGGCGTTTGTCAGTGTCGGCTCCAGCACACCCATCATCGCGATGGCCAAAACCAGCGGTGGGATAGACAGGAACACATCGACAATGCGCATCAGAATTGCCTCGGCCCAACCGCCAAGATAACCCGCCAGCAGGCCGAAGATCGTACCGACCGGGGCGGCGATGGCCAGGACAACCACGCCCAGCACTAGCGAAATCTGATAGGCGTATAGAATTCGACTGAAGAGATCGCGCCCAACCAGATCAGTGCCCATCCAATTGCGCGCGGATGGGGGCTTGTTTGCAAAGGCAAAATCCACAACCGCACCGTTATGGGTGGGAAATGGTGCAATCCAGGGGGCGAAGATGGCGGCAAACACGACCAAAGCGACAAGGATCACACCCACCAGTGACAATGGGTTGGCTGCCAGTATTCGGATTGCGCGGATCATCAGGTTGCCCTCGTGGAATGGCGGATGCGCGGATTAAGAAACGCGATCAGTAGATCGACGATGACGTTCACAATGAGGAACGTCAGCGCGATGATCAAAACGGTGCCCATGATGGCGTTGAGATCCTTACGTAAGATCACCGCTACGCCATAGCGGCTCAGCCCTGGCCAAGCGAAGACTGCCTCTACCAGAAAGGCGTTGCCCAACATGGCCGCAAAATCGAGGCCAATGATCGTCAATGATGGGATCAGCGAAGGTTTAAACGCATAAATGCGCGCAATACGAGAAGGAAAGAACCCGTAGGCCTGTGCCATCTCGATGTAGGGTTTATCGTAGGTCTCTACCATATTGGCGCGGGTAAGTCGGGCCGCTTGACCTATCCCCGACAGTGCAAGCGCCACGGCGGGCAGGATCAGATGGCGAATGGCGTCACCAAACGCCGCGATATTCCCGGCCAGCAGCGTGTCGATCAGAAGGAAACCGGTATGCCGGTCGATGTCATAGATGTCCGAAATACGACCTGCGATGGGAAAGATCGGCAGATAGAATGCAAAGAGAAGCATCAGGATTACCGCCCAGACGAAACTGGGTGCTGACACCGTCAGCAACGAGAAAATTCGTATCAGATGATCAGGCCAGCGGCCACGATAGCGCGCAGCAAGTATTCCCAGTGGCAGGCCCAAGGCGACCATGATGATGCCGGCAATCAAAACCAGTTCAAGCGTTGCGGGCAAGAATTGCGCGATGTCCAGTGTCACGGGACGATTGGTATAGAGCGAGGTGCCCAAATCACCGCGGCTTACATCTGCCAAGAAATGCCCGTATTGCAACACGAGCGGTTCATCGAGGTGCATTTCCGCCCGCAGATTTGCAACCTGCTCGGGCGTGGCATTGGGGCCAAGCGCGATGCGCGCCGGATCGCCGGGAATAACTCGGGCAATGGTAAAGATCAGCATGGAAACCCCGATGAGGACAATCAAAGAGATACCAAGCCGTCTAAGAAGAAGGCGGAGGACAGGGGACATTTATTTGCTCTGGAAAAGGCCGGGCACCTGCGTAGGCGCCCGGCAGTTCAGGGAGGTACTATTCTTCAACCATTTCCATCAGACGGAAGCTGAAGCCCATTCCATCCAGACCGAAGGCCTGCGAAGGATCGCTGAGCGCCGGAGCCTTGACCCGGTTCGATGCCGCGAAGACCGACTGACGATCATATCCATAGATCGTCGGTGCGATTTCCATGAGCCGTGCATTAAGCCCAGAATACGCAGCCTCGCGCTCTTCATCCGTTGAAGCGCTACGCCCTGCATCGAGGAACGCGTCAACCTGGCTGTCATTCAGGTACTCGGGCGATTGCCATGTGCCCGGTGTGGATGAGTGATACATGCCATAAAGCAGTGTATCCGGGTCACCGGTGACGGCGTTTACAAAGATCTGGCTGACATGCGGAGTGTTTTCGGGTTTGGACACTTGTTCAGCAAACAGCGCCCAGGGAAGTTTCTTAATTTCGGATTGTACGCCCAATTGCGATAGATTCGACTGGAATAGCAGCGCAAAACGCTCTTCCAGCGGAACCTCGGCAATCCAGGATACTTCGATATTCATATCGGCAGGATCATAGGCGCAGGCTGAAAGATACTCTGCCGCCTTTTCGAGATTTTGCGCTTGAACGTTGTCAGGCCCGTTTGCCCCGAACATACCCACCGGGATTGCGCCGGTCGCAGCACTGCCAGAGGAGACATCATCGGTGATGGCAACCATCTGAATGGCAGTCTGGTAGTCGAATGCGTGAGCCAATGCCAGGCGGCAGTTCACGTCATCCAGTGGAGGCTTGGTGGTGTTCATCTTCAGATAAAAGGCACCGGTTCCGGTTTCACTGAACAACTGCGCACCATCGTTGGCGAGGGCTGTCATGACCTCGGGCGGTAGCCATTGGCTTGAAATGTCATGTTCACCCTGTGCGATCAGGGTGCGGACGGTCGCGGCCTCAAGACCATACCTCAGACGCACCGTGTCAGGCGCAACATCGGAAACGCCAAGGAAATAGCCATCATTCTTGGCCATAACCGTTTCTTCCTGTGGGTTGTGGGAGGTTACGGTGTAGGCACCCGTTCCTGCGCCATTGGCGCTGAGGAAAGCCTCGCCCCATTCGTCATCACCCTTTTTTGCTTCTACCAGCGCCTTGTCGACGATTGGCAAACGGACAAGTGAGGCAACAAACGGGGCGTATGGCTGTTCAAGCGAGAAGACGACTATATGTTCATCGACCGCTTCGGCGCTTACTCCGGCCAAAAGATAAGAAAGACCTGAACCCAGTGCCTGACTGCGTTCCAGTGAATAGACAACGTCTTCGGCGCGCAGTGGATTGCCAGACTGGAAGGTCACATCATCGCGAAGATTGAACGTGTAGGTCGAGCCATCCACCGACCAGTCGCTGGCAAGATGTGGCACATGCCCCGGTCCACCCTGTTGCGGCAGGACCAGGGTGTCATAGACGTTGAACATCAAGATCGAGTCCGCATAGTCCGATGCCTTGGCTGGATCGAGTTCACCGACCGCAACTTCATCAAGCCGCAAAACAGTCTCTGCAAAGGCTGGTGAACTGAGGGCTGTCGCGGCGCACAGAGCCGCAGCAAGCAAGGATTTCCGCTTCACTTATTCTCTCCCTTTGATTTGTTATTATTTCCTCCGCCAAGCGAAGAAATCTTGTGAATTGGGGACGGCGCGTCGCCAAAAACATCCATGGTTCCGCACCACAGGATCGACGCTGTCACAATGCCGTGGTTCCATGTCGAATGAACGCGTGTGCTGTCAAAGTGGATCGTGTCTCCCTTTCGCAGCACTTCCTTGTCGCCTTCGATTTCCACGGTAATTTCGCCTTCGAGGATGAAAAACATTTCCTCACCCTTGTGACTGATTGGCTCACTCCGATGGCCGGGTGGTTCATGCAAAACGACGGAGTGCAATTGCGATCCTGTGAAGGTCGACGAAACGCGCTCGTAGGACGCCGCAGCACCTGGAACCGAATACACTTCGCGCCCTTTGCTGCGCGTCATATCTCCTGCATCGGGCTGTACAAGGAACGACCCGCGCGGCATTTCTAGAATTTCTGTGATGCCTGCAAGAGACGCAAGAGAAGGTGCGGACAGCCCTCGTTCGATCTGGCTTATAAAGCCGACCGACAGACCTGCTGCGTTTGCGACGGCCTGCATCGTCAATCCCATTTTTTTTCGGCGAGCGCGAATGGCAAGTCCGAGTTCTAGAGCTTGGTCGTTTTCGGCGAGTGATTTTTTTAACATGACTAAAATACTACACACGCTGATGCGATCGCGTCAATATAATTTTAGTATGGGTAAAATTTTGTCATGCCTTGTTTTTAATTCAAGTTAAAATATTTGACTTTTTTGTACATTTTCAATGGCATAACAACCCAAGGCTTCCCAATTGCGCAATGCTACGTATAGGTGCTTAGGCCATTTTGCATTCAATTTCCTGAACTGGTGATAAAACTTACGGTTGTTCTGAAACCCCAAGAACAGCCCATGGGTCTCTGATTTATGGTAGGGTGCCCGCCAATCCAGTTGGTCGATAGCTGTTGCGGATAAAGTGAACGGCTGCAAAGTCCGCAACCTGTGAATTGATCACTTGGAAAAATGCTGCGCTAGGCACTAACGGCCGATCAGACTGCCGCTCTGCATCAAGAAATTTTCGCTTGCGCAGAAATCTTAGCGCTGCGAGCGGATGCAGCGGAAAAATCAAAGGAACAGATAGGACTCAAACCAGACCTCAGAACCCCGCCGTACAAAAAAAGGCCGGGCCCTAAGGCCCGGCAGTCCAACAGGGAGGTGCATGTCATAACCCGGACATGCGCGGGTTGGGAGTAATCTAAAGATACCTACAGAGTATCACTTTGATCCAAGTCAATCCACCATAGTCAAGCAACGAGGCGATATCCGCCCGATTCTGTGACCAAAAGGCGCGCATTTGACGGGTCGGGTTCGATCTTCTGGCGCAAGCGATAGATGTGAGTTTCCAGCGTATGCGTCGTTACACCGGCATTGTAACCCCACACTTCATGCAGCAGAACATCGCGGGCAACAACACCATCGGTTGACCGGTAGAGGAACTTGAGAATGTTGGTCTCTTTCTCGGTCAGGCGGATCTTACGATCATCCTCGGTCATCAGCATTTTCATCGCGGGCTTGAACGTGTAGGGGCCTAGAACAAATACCGCATCCTCAGATTGTTCGTGTTGGCGCAGCTGGGCGCGAATGCGCGCCAGAAGGACCGGGAATTTAAATGGCTTGCTGACATAGTCATTCGCACCGGCATCCAGGCCAAGGATGGTGTCTGCGTCGCTGTCGTGTCCTGTCAGCATCAGAACCGGGCTTTTGACACCTTGCTTACGCATCAGGCGGCACAGCTCACGACCGTCGGTATCGGGCAGGCCCACATCTAAAATAACCAGATCATAAATCGCCTCGCGGGCGCGCTCCATTGCAGATTGACCATCGGACGCTTCGAACACGTCAAAATCCTCGGTCATCACGAGTTGTTCGCTAAGCGCCTCGCGCAGGTCTTCATCATCATCCACCAGCAGGATTTTCTTGAGCTGAGCCATGTCCGGTCCTCCTAAGCCTTTTCCATCACTTGCGTACGGAGAATGCAATCAGCAAGAGTTACTGCAACCGCCTCACGCCCTCGTGTCTGACGCAGAGGAAATGTTTCACATTTCCCGCCGATCAGGGTAGGAGAAGGTCATATCGTTATAGGGTAACACGCATGAGTCTCGTCCCCAACATAACCGAATTGCTGGCGCGGGCGCGGGCGGACCTGCGTATGGGCGTTCCCGTTGTTCTGACCGACGAGATGGGTTTGGGTGTTCTTGCGTTCGCAACAGAAACGCTGAGCCCACAGAGATTGGCCGATCTGCGCAGCTTGGGCGGGCAGCCTGTTGTGGCCATCACAGTTCGACGCGCCGAAACATTGAAGGCGCGCGCATATGACGGCGATCTGGCTCGGGTCGTCATTCCGGCAGATGCTGAACTCGGCTGGGTTCAGGCGGTGGCCGACCCGTCGGACGATCTGAACGCCCCCATGAAGGGCCCGCTGATGACCGAGCGGCAAGGAAGCGCAAATCTGCACCGCGTCGCCATTGCGCTGACCAAGTCGGCGCATCTGCTACCTGCTGTCGTAGTCATTCCAATAGATGGGGGTCGCGAATTTGCGACAACGCATGGTTTGACCCGCATTGACCATGCGTGCGCGGCACCGCATCTAACCGATCGTAGCGTCCTGCATCCAGTTGTAGCTGCGCGCCTACCGATGGAAGTGTCCGAAGCCGGTCGCCTACATGTATTCCGCCCGGAAGATGGCGGCGAGGAGCACTATGCGGTTGAAATCGGACGTCCGGATCGCAACATGCCCGTCCTCGCCCGACTGCATTCTGCCTGTTTCACCGGCGATCTGATGGGCAGCTTAAAATGTGACTGCGGCCCGCAGTTGCGCGGTGCCCTGGCCCAGATGGGGGTCGAAGGTGCCGGAGTTCTGCTGTATCTAAATCAGGAAGGGCGCGGTATCGGGCTTGCCAACAAGATGCGCGCCTATTTCCTGCAGGATCAGGGCTTTGATACGGTCGAGGCCAATCATCGGCTTGGTTTCGAAGATGACGAGCGGGATTTTCGGCTTGGATCGGACATCCTGAAGTCGCTGGGGTTCAGTTCGGTGCGCCTGTTGACCAACAACCCCGCAAAGATCGCAATGATGGAACGGACAGGCATCGCAGTGACCGAACGCGTTCCTTTGAAGGTTGGTGAAACCGACTTCAATCGCGCGTATCTGGCGACCAAAGCAGCGAAATCGGGCCATCTGTTGTGACACCAAACGATCTGGTTCTGACGCCGCGCGGTGTTCGTTTGCTTGGGCGCGTATTTCCCTGCGCCGTGGGCAAAGGTGGATTAACTCGAGCCAAGAAGGAAGGTGACGGTGCAACGCCATTGGGCCTGCACCATATCGTGGGAATGCTCTACCGTGCGGATCGAATGCCGCGCCCTGCGCCATGGGCGCGACCTATCGGACCGCGCGACTTATGGTCAGACGACGTTGAAGACATTGCCTATAACCATCTGGTTCACGCACCTTATGGCTACAGCCACGAAAATCTGCGCCGCGCCGATCCGTTATACGATTTGATACTAATCACCGACTGGAATTATCCCAATGCGATACCCGGTAAAGGGTCAGCTATATTCCTGCATCAATGGCGTAGGCCACGTTACCCGACCGAGGGCTGCATCGCGTTCCGACGCGATCATCTTCGGTGGATTGCCCAACAAATCGCACCGGGTACGCGGCTGATCATTCCAGAGGATTAACACGCGCGCCAAAAATGGCTGATCCAACGCGAACATGGGTCGCACCGAGCGCAATGGCGGATTCGAAATCACTGCTCATGCCCATTGATAGCCCATCCAACCCGTTCCGCTCGGCAAGTTTCGCCAGAAGCGCGAAATGCAACGCAGGCTCTTCGTCAACGGGCGGGATGCACATCAATCCGCGAACAGGAAGGTCAAGGGCGCGGCATTCGTTGATGAACGATTCCGCGTCTTCAGGAAGAACACCGGCCTTCTGATCCTCTTCGCCTGTATTGACCTGTATGAACAGGTCGGGGCACCTCCCCATTTCTTGCGCCAACCGTGCAAGTGCTTTTGCGAGCTTTGGCCGATCGACCGAGTGAATCGCGTCACAAAGTTCAATCGCCTGCCGCGCCTTGTTGGTTTGCAGCGGGCCAATCAGATGCAAGTCAACATCTGGAAAGCTTTCACGAAATGCGGGCCATTTACCGGCGGCCTCCTGCACACGATTCTCTCCGAAACACCGATGACCCTGCTGTAACACGGCTTCGACCCGGTCGTTGGGCTGAACCTTGGAAACCGCAATCAGTTGCACGGATCCTGCAGCACGTCCTGCCGCGGATTCAGCTTTGGCGATACGGTCAGAGATATCTTGCAGCGACATGGGGCCCCTCATTGTGCGTTTGCCGCAGCAAAACACCATGTTGGCGCAAAAGAAAAGGGCAGGTCCGAAGACCTGCCCTTAAACCTTACGGTTCAAATCAACTTAGAAGTTGAAGTTGACACCGAAGTCTGCGCGTACGCGGCCGTCTGCGTCACCAGCTTTGGTGTTGCCCAGACCACCTTTCAGCGACACACCGCCACCCAGGTCATGGATGAAGCCGATGCCGTACTGCTGGGTGTCACCGTCTGCGCTACCGTCACCGTAAGCGGCGGTCAGCGTGGTTGCCGCGCCCAGGTTGTAGGCCAACGAGAAACCATATGCAGTGCCGTTCAGGTCATCATCAGCAACGTCATCGTCTGCGACGAACAGAGTTGCGTTCAGATCACCGAAGTCACCACCCAGGGTCAGAACGGTCAGGCTGTCTTTGTCACCACCGAACGGTCTGTCGGTCTGACCATAGGCCAGAGCGGCAGTGATGTTGCCGAAGGTGTAAGTTGCACTGATGTCCCAGCGGTCGCCGCTGTCGGTGTCAGAACCGGCAGTTGCGGTTTCAGCAAAGGTTGCCTGGTCGTACGACGCGCCGAACGAGAAGTCGCCAACTGCGTACTGGAAGAACACAGCGTTCGAACCCGAACCGGTCGACGAGTAAGCCAGGAAGTCGTAGTTAACACCGGCATACTGACCGATGAAGAATTCCAGGCCAGGCTCGTTACCGTAGTAGTTTGCCAGGTTGTCGAACGAACCTGCGACGTTACCTGCGTCAACACGCAGACCGCCATAGATCACCGAGAAGCGAGCGCCGTTCAGACCAGCCGAACCTGCTTCGCCGTTACCGGCGTTTTCGTCAGCTTGCAGACGAACACGAGCCGAGAACTCAACGCCGCCATCGGTTTCCGCGGTGCCGTCGATGTTCAGACGGAAACGCGAGATCAGGATTGTGTTGTCGGTATCAACGCCAGAAGCGGTGCCACCACCAACTGCATCAACGGTGCCGGTACGGTCTTCCAGGTAACCAATACCAAAGCGGCCATAACCGCTGAACTTAACGTCGGCCGCGGCAACACTTGCGGTTGCGATCAGAGCGGTCGATGCGAAGAGAACTTTTTTCATCTTGTTTCCCTCGGTTTCAAAGATTTATCTACTCGACACATGCAAAGCACGCGTCTCAGCACGGACACCGTTTCGCTTTTTTTACCCCGGTTGCGCAAGCTTGGCATAAACGACTTGCCGTCATTCGGATTGAATTGGTGCAAGGATGCCACAGTCAAAATTCGGCCTAATCCTGCGGGCCACTCACGCCCATATGTAAAGAATGGGCTTGTTGCAGCATCGGTCCTTGTCTAGGAGTGGCATTCAAACAGTATAAATCAAGTAAACGGGACCTTCCAACGATGCGCCTGATAACGATTCTGGGTTTGATCATGGTAACGGCGACCGTCACGGCCTGTGGCCGTGGGCGACTACCTCCTGGGGACGCCAGTGTTTTGACCGTTGATGGCAGTTCGTCGGAAGAGCGGGAACTGAACGATCCGAATCGTTCGACGATCTGGGATATCTTTGGCCCGGACACTTCCGAGCAGGTTACTCAGGTGAATCGCTACCTCTGGGCGGCTTCGCTGGATGTCCTTAACTTCCTGCCTATTCAAGAGGTCGACCCGTTTACCGGTGTAATCGTAACGGGTTACGGAACACCGCCGGGCGGTGGGCGATCATATCGGGCAACAGTGCATATCAGTGATCCCGCGTTAGAGGCGCGGTCTCTGTCTGTAGCACTTCAGACCAGTGGTGGATCCCCGGTCAGTGCTGCAACCTCGCGCGCGGTCGAAGATGCGATCCTGTCCCGTGCACGTCAGCTACGCATTGCTGACAACAAGTTCTAGCAACCCGCCTAAAACCACATTATTACCACGCCGGGTTCCTACCCGGCGTTTTCATTCTTGAAGGACCGTACAATGTCGCGCTACTCGGCCAACGAAATCGAAGCAAAATGGCAAGAGGCCTGGGACAAAGCCGGGATTTTCACCGCCAACCATAAGACGGACAAGCCGAAATACTACGTGCTTGAAATGTTCCCCTACCCGTCAGGCCGCATCCATATGGGACATGTGCGAAACTACACGATGGGCGACGTGATCGCGCGGCACAAACTGGCGACGGGCCATAACGTGTTGCATCCGATGGGTTGGGATGCCTTTGGAATGCCTGCGGAAAACGCCGCGATGGCGATTGGAGGCCACCCCAAAGACTGGACTTATGGCAACATCGCCGACATGCGCGGGCAGATGAAGCCTCTGGGCCTGTCCATCGACTGGTCACGCGAGTTTGCCACCTGTGACCCGGAATATTACGGACAACAGCAGGCACTGTTTCTGGATATGCTCAAGGCCGGTCTGGTTTACCGCAAGAACGCCGTGGTGAACTGGGATCCGGTCGATATGACTGTTCTGGCCAATGAACAGGTGGAAAACGGGCGCGGCTGGCGCTCGGGCGCGCTGGTCGAGCGGCGCGAACTGACTCAGTGGTTCTTTAAGATATCCGACTATTCCGAAGAACTGCTTGAGGCGCTGGACACTCTGGACAACTGGCCCGCCAAAGTGCGCCTGATGCAAGAGAACTGGATCGGCAAGTCCCGCGGTTTGCAATTCGGATTTGAACGCACCGATAGAGGAGAGCCGATCACCGTCTATACGACTCGCCCCGACACGTTGCTGGGTGCGTCCTTTGTGGGCATTTCACCGGATCACCCGATTGCCAAGAAGCTTGAAGCCGAAAACCCTGAAGTAGCTGAATTCGTTGCGGAATGCCGCAAATTGGGTACGACTGAAGAGGCCATCGAGACCGCTGAAAAACTGGGTTATGACACCGGTATCAAGGTGAAACACCCGCTGGACCCGAATTGGGAGCTGCCGGTCTGGATCGCGAACTTCATCCTGATGGATTATGGCACCGGCGCAATCTTTGCCTGCCCGGCGCATGATCAGCGTGATTTGGACTTTTGCCGAAAATACGACCTGCCTGTCGTAGACACGTTCTTTGCATTGGATGATGGAACACCCGTCGACAAAATCGCATTCGTGCCGCCGAAAACCGAAAAAGTCCGCTGGGTGAATCACTTCGCAGGTCTCACCGAGGCCACGGGCGATGAGGCGATTAACGCCACCGTCGATTTCGCCGAAAAGGCTGGGTGGGGCGAGGGCGTCACCAAATACCGTCTGCGCGATTGGGGCCTAAGCCGCCAACGCTATTGGGGCTGCCCGATTCCCGTTGTGCATTGTGAAAAATGCGGCGTGGTGCCGGAGAAGCAGGAAAACCTGCCCGTCCGCCTGCCCGACGATGTCACTTTTGACAAACCAGGCAACCCGCTGGACCGTCATCCGACCTGGCGTGATTGTAATTGCCCGTCGTGCGGAGCCCCCGCGAAACGGGAAACCGACACGATGGACACATTCGTCGATTCGTCGTGGTATTTCGCCCGCTTCACAGCACCCCACGCCGAAACGCCAACCGATCTGGCCGAAGCCGAATACTGGATGAATGTCGATCAGTATATCGGAGGGATTGAACACGCGATACTGCACCTGCTCTATTCCCGTTTCTTTGCACGGGCGATGCAGATCACAGGCCACCTGCCCCAAAGTGCGATCGAGCCCTTTGACGCGCTATTCACCCAAGGCATGGTGACGCATGAGATTTATCAGACCCGTGATGACAACGGCCGCCCGGTCTATCACCTGCCCGAGGATGTGACCGACGGCAAACTGGCCGACGGCACCGAGGTTGAGATCATCCCCTCTGCCAAGATGTCAAAATCCAAAAAGAACGTGGTGGACCCGGTCAGCATCATCTCGGCCTTCGGCGCTGATACCGCGCGCTGGTTCGTTCTGTCCGATTCGCCACCTGAACGTGACGTGGAATGGACAGCCTCGGGCGCGGAAGCCGCGTTCAAACACCTGAGCCGTGTACATCGCATCGCCTCGGAAATCGCCGAGTCGAACCTTCCGGCCAACACCGAAGACGAAACCCTGCTGCGTGAGATGCACAAGGCGATCCACGATGTGTCGGGCGGCGTCGAATCCTTTGGTTTCAACGCCTCGATCGCCAAGCTTTACGCGTTCACCAACACATTGGCGAAGTCCAAAGCGGGCACATCAGCCAAGCGCCAAGCGGCCAAAACGCTGGCACAGCTGATGTCGCCGATGACCCCACACCTGTCCGAGGAGCTGTGGCAGATGCTGGGTGGTGAAGGGTTGGTCGCAACCGCAACATGGCCTGTGGCTGATGAGGCCATGTTGGTTGACGAAACCGTCACCCTGCCGATCCAGATCAACGGCAAGCGCCGTGCTGAAATCAGCGTGGCGAAAGATCTCGATAAGGCAGAGGTTGAAAAAATCGCTCTCAGCACCGAAGCTGTGCAAAAGGCGCTGGATGGAGCCGCGCCGAAGAAAGTGATCGTTGTACCTGGCCGGATCGTAAATGTCGTCGTTTGATCGAAGAACCGTATTGCTGATGCCGCTGGCGCTTGCCGCTTGCGGGTTCGAGCCCGTTTATGCGCCCGGAGGTTCAGGGGCAGCATTGAACGGGACGGTCGAAGTGTCGGCACCGAATACGGTCGAGAGTTTTCTGCTTGTCCAAAATTTGGAACGCCAGTTGGGTCGCAGTGTGACCTCGGGCAACGCGTATCAACTGGATGTTGGGGTGTCGACAGTCACCCGCAGGGCTTCGATCACCACAGCGAATGAGACCAATCGCTATACCATCGACGGGAACGCCACATACGCGCTGAAATCCAACGCGACCGGGCAGATCCTTGCGTCGGGCAATGTCGCCGATTTCGTCGGTTACTCTGCTGCGGGTTCAACCGTGTCCACGCTGGCGGATGAACGTGATGCGATCGAGCGCTTGATGGTGATTCTATCCGATCAGATCATGAATCGCCTTTATGCAACACCGGGCCTGTCCGCATGAAGCTGAGCCCGCGCGAGGCAGAAGGGTATTTCGCCAAGCCAAACGCGGACAAAGCCGGATTGCTGATCTACGGGGCGGATCCGATGCGCGTTGCCCTGAAACGTCAACAGGTACTGGCTGCATTGCTGGGACCGGGCGCCGAAGAGGAAATGCGCCTGACCCGCATCTCGGGAACCGACCTGCGCAGCGATCCGGCCCGGTTGCTGGACGCAGTAAAGGCAGTTGGGTTCTTTCCCGGCCCACGCGCGGTTTTTGTCGAAGACGCCACCGATGTGGCGGCATCCGCGATACTGGCAACCTTGGAAGACTGGGATCATGGCGACGCGCAGGTCATAGTCACGGCAGGGCAACTCAAACCCAGTTCAAAAATCCGCAAAGCGTTTGAGGCGAATCCGGCAGTTTTTGCGGTTGGTATCTATGATGACCCGCCCTCGCGCGCAGAGGTGGAGCGGATCCTAAAACAGGCCGGGTTGCAGAATATTCCGCGCGATTCGATGTCGGCGATCAGCGAACTTGCTTTGGCGCTAAGCCCCGGAGATTTCACACAAACCGTTGAGAAGCTATCTCTTTACAAGCGAGGCGACCTGACGATCGAAGATATCGAGGCTTGCGCGCCGCGTTCCACCGAAGCCGCGCTGGATGATGTATTGAACGTCGTCGCCGAAGGCCGGGCTCAGGAAATCGGGCCTTTGATCCGGCGGTTGCAGGCGCAAGGCACCAACGGCGTCACCCTTTGTATTGGTGCGACGCGGCATTTTCGGACCCTCTATGCCTGCGCTTCTGATCCGGGTGGCGCGACGCAGGGAATCGGTAAATTGCGCCCTCCGGTCTATGGCAAACGGCGTGACCTGATCTTGCGGCAAGCGCAGGGTTGGGGCGCGCAGAAACTACAAACCGCATTAACAGTGCTGACTGATACGGACCTGTCGTTGCGGTCGGCAGGTCAGACCGCGCCCGCCATGGCGTTGGTGGAACGGGCCATGATCCGCCTGGCTATGCTGGCCCGATCGGGCTGAAGCCTAGCGCTCCAACCACTTTACTGCCGACCGCCCGGCCCAACGTCCGGTCGCCAGGCAGGCGGTTAGTAGATAGCCTCCGGTTGGGGCTTCCCAATCCAGCATCTCACCCGCACAGAATACACCCGGCAAAGTGGTCAGCATCAAGCCGCTGTCCAGAGCGCCGCGTTCAACACCGCCAGCGGTCGAGATCGCCTCATCTATCGGGCGCAGACCGGCGTGACGGACGGGCAAGTTTTTTAGCGCATCGACCCATTGCGATTGCGTCAATGCACGGCCCTTGGTCATCTCGTGAAACAGAGCAATCTTTTGCGAGGGCAAGCGCAGGCCATTCTTCAGCCAATGTGACAGGGTCGCTTTGGCCTTCTTCGCGTCCAGTCGCGCCTGCAGCGCATCAACCGTGATATCTGGGACCAAATCCAAATAAAGTGGCAGGTCCTTCCTTAGCGCCGGCGTCAGGGAATACAAACCTCCACCTTCCAGGCCTCTCGCGGAAATCGTGGCTTCACCTCGGCTTTCTTGCCCACCCGTCATCCAGCGAACTGATTTGAGGGCCGCACCGAAATGAGGCGGCATATACGGGCTCCAATCAACAGACAGCGCCGAATTTGCGGGGGCAAACGACGCCAGGGCGGCACCTTTGTCTGTAAGAAATCGCGCCCAAACACCATCCGAGCCCAGCCGCGCCCAGCTGGCACCGCCCAGCGCCAAAACCGTCGCATCGGGTGCACAAAGTTGCTCGCCATCGGGTGTGTCGAACACCAGGTCGCCCTCGCGCCAACCCCGCCAGCGCCAGCGCGTTCTTATCTGGACACCCGTTTGATCCAGACGCGTCAACCACGCCCGCAACAGGGGTGAGGCCTTCATGGCCGTCGGGAACACGCGGCCGGTTGAGCCCGTAAACACCTGTTGATCCAGTCCTGCGGCCCAGGCCATGATTGCTCGGGCGTCGAACGCGCGGATCATTGGGCTTAGCCAGTCCTCAGCATCCCCATAAGCGCTCATAAGCGTATCAAACGGTTCGTCTTTGGTCAGGTTCAAGCCAGATTTCCCCGCCATCAGGAATTTGCGCGCGACCGAGGGTTTGGCTTCGGCCACAAGAACCTGATGCCCTGCGTCGGCAAGCTGTTCGGCTGCCATTAGCCCCGCCGGTCCTGCCCCAATGACAATGGTTCGTGCCATTGTGTCCCTCTTGCCCTGCGCCCGATTCAGCGCGAAATTATGTCATGGCAAATTCCGATCCGATCTGCCCGCTCTGCGACCGCCCGATCCCCGAAGGCCGCGGCAGCCTGCACCATCTGATCCCAAAGCTCAAAGGAGGCAAGGGCGGGCCTACCGTTTTGTTGCATCAGATCTGCCACAAAGAGATCCACGCAACACTGACCGAGGCTGAACTTGCGCGCGACTTCAACTCTGTCGATGCGCTCCGCACACACCCGAGGCTTCGGAAGTTTCTGGACTGGGTGCGCAAACGCCCTCCGGAGTTTCATTCCAGGGTACCGGGTAAACGGCGCGGTCGTTGATCAGGTCGGAAGCCACGGATCGCCGAAGGCATCCTTTTGCGGGTCGGCCAACCCTTCGACTTCGGCCCCCAGATAATCCGGCACCGGCGCAAACCGGGCATTCGGGATATGTTGGAATTCCAGCGTGGTATAAGGGCGCTTCCACAACCACTCACGATTCTCGACCGCCCAAAGATCGGGATTGGGGGATTTATCCGCAGTGAACGCATAGAAATGCAGATCAAACCCATAAGGTTCGACATCCTGCATGGACAGCAATGACAGTCCCATGGATTGGCAGAACGCATCCTCGGCAGCGATATCTCCGGTCCGTAAGGTAATCTGGCCGATGCAGGCTTTGGCAAATGGGGCGTCCGGGCTGGCTGCACCAACCGGTCGGTTGCCTTCAAAATCATGCTGCAGAAGCTCGATCCCAAAACCCTCGGGGTCATTCAGATGGCACATATAGCCGATATCCAGAAACTGACCCGGAGCGCTGACCGGGACATCCTTCTGACGAAGGTCATCCACCGCAAGATCAACATCGGGCAGCGTGATCCCGATTTTCCAGTATCGCTGTCCGCGATCGTGGTGGTACCCACCTCCGCCCGGCATCAACAACAAATCGGCATCCCGACCGGGATATCCCACGCGCCGATTGGCCCCTTCGATCTGAACAGACATGCCAAGCGCCTCGCGATAGAATGCCGCCAACGCATCCGGGTCCGCCACCCGCAATCGGAGCGCAGCCATCCTCATGGGCATAATCCGGCAATACCCGCTGCAATCGTCGGGTCCGCAGCAAGACTGTCTGCGACAAGCGCATGTGCAGTTGGCATCAACTGTTCCGGTTCGACCACGCGATCAACCAGCCCGAAGGCACAAGCTTCTTCTGCGGATATCTTTTGCCCTGCCATCAAGATCATTTTGGTTCGAGATGGACCAATCAGCGCCGCCATGCGTTTCGGATCAGAGGGTTGGGGCAAAAAACCAAGCTTCATAACCGGGTAAAAAAACTTGGCCGAAGGAACAGCAATGCGCAGGTCACAGGCCAGAACCATCCCGTTGGCCCCGCCCGCCAGAGTGCCGTTTAGCGCAGCCACCGTCAGGCAGGGCAACGCGGCTATCGCACCGGACAGTTGTTCCCAAAGGTCCGAGGTTGCAAGACCCACCCGCGCCTCATCAAGGTCAGCGCCTGCGCTGAATACGCGCCCCGCACCGGTCAGGATCAATGCGCGCGCTTCGGTCGCCGTCTCGGCAATGCGGACCAGTTCAACCAGCATGGCCGAGGTCAGCGCATTGGCCTTCTCAGGGTTGTTCAGCGTGACCGTCCACAACCCATCATCCTGTGTCAGATCGATCACGTCAGCCCGATCCGTTTGCGAATGTCTTCATTGCGCAATGATATTTCGGTTCCTAAAAACTCATCCGCATCAGCCGAACACATCCACATCAGCGCCCTTGCGGGCCAGTCGGCGGGGATGTGATCGTCCCAATCCAGCTGGCTGACCGGGTTGATGCCGCTGGCCTTGATCACCCGCTGCATGTCTGTGGCCACGGTACCTGGCGACAGACCCATGGTACGGATGCCGTGATGCGCCTCTTCAAGATGCAGGCATTCTGTCAGCATCCTGGCCCCGGCCTTGGACGCGCAATAGTGGCTCCAGGCTTCGACCGGATTAGACGCAGCACCTGACGAGACGGTGAGTACCGTCCCACCACCTGCTGCCCGCATGATGGGCAGGGCAGCGCGCATTCCGTAAAAAACACCTTTCAGGTTGATGTCGATCGCACGGCTCCATGCCTGTGTATCCGCATTCGACAGATGAAAGATTGGATCAATCACGCCTGCATTACCGATCAACACATCCAGCGCGCCAAACTGATCGATGCAATCGGCGACCGTCTGCTCGACCTGCGCAAAATCGCTGACATCACAGGCCAGTGCGATGACGTTTTCACCCAGCGCCGCCGCCAGCGCCTCGATCTGGTCACGGCTGCGCGCGACCAAAGCCACATTGGCCCCGGCTGCGGCAAAAACGCGCCCGGCCTCTGCCCCGATACCCCGGCTGGCGCCTGTGATCAGTACGGTTTTTCCTTGCATATGCATCGTTTAAATCCCAGCATTTGAAATTGTCTTAACTCGTACCCTGCAAATGGGGAATTGGTCTACCCCTTCCCCCTTGACGCTGACCGCCACAGGCACGACGATGCGCGCAAATTTATCAAGAAGGGTTCTATTATGACTGTTTTCCTTCGCCGTGGCTGTTGTGCAGCTTTGGCCTATGCGGTTGCTACAACCGGCGCCTTTGCAGATGTGACCGCCAATGATGTCTGGGCCGATTGGCAGGCTTATCTGGGTGGGATGGGCTACAACGTGTCCGGTGAACAAAGCGTGTCGGGCGACGTGACCACCATATCGAACATGACAATGGCCATGGCAATTCCGGAAACCGAAGGCACCTTCGATATGGTCATCCCGGAAATGACACTCACCGAGAATGGCGACGGTACTGTCAACATCGGCCTCCCTGCCAGCTTTCCCATGACGATTTCGGGTGAGGCTGAGGGCGAAACTTTTTCGGCTGATCTGGTGTATTCCCACGACGCATTGGAAATGGTCGTGTCGGGCACGCCCAAAAACATGACTTATGACTATTCGGCGAACAGCGTGAATCTGGCAATGGATTCGATGGAGTTCGACGGTGAAACCGTATCGAGCGACATGTTGGCTCTGAATGTCAATATGAACGAGATTGCCGGTTCATCCCAGATGGAAGTCGGTGAAAAACGCGATATCGCGCAGCAGTTCACCGCCGGCAGCCTGTCCTATGACGTCGCTTTCAACGAACCTGACAGCGAAGATACGGGCCGGATCAGCGGCAAGCTGGACGACCTAAATTTTGAAGGCGATACGATCATCCCGCCCGGATTAGACGTATCCAATATTCAGGACATTTATAAGGCCGGATTTGCCGCATCAGGGATCTTCACCTACGCCTCGGGCAGCACCGAAATGGCAGGAACTTCGGAAGGTGAAGCGTTCTCGCTCAGCAGCAGTTCCGAAGGTGGCACCTTCACCGGCAGCATCGACGCCCAGCGCCTTGTCTACGATCTTGCACAGAACAGCACCAAACTGGCCGTCACCACTGCCGATCTTCCGTTCCCGATCGAAGTGGCAATGGCCAATGCCGGGTTGAAGTTCGAGTTCCCAGTTCAGGCCTCAGAAGAAATTCAACCCTTTGGCTTTGGCATGAACCTGACGGATTTCACCATGTCCGACGTATTGTGGAGCATGTTTGATCCTGCCGGTTCCCTGCCCCGCGATCCAGCGACAATCGCGCTTGATGCAACCGGCACTGCCAAAGTTCTGGTTGATTTCATGGACCCCGAAGCCGTCGAAGAGCTTGAGTTATCTGATGCAGCTCCGGGTGAGCTGCATTCGTTGAAGATCAGCAAGTTGCTTGTGTCGCTAGTCGGTGCCCAACTGACCGGCGATGGCGACTTCTCATTCGACAATTCCAACACGGAAGAATTTGATGGCCTGCCCACCCCTTCTGGTGTTGCCAACCTGAAACTTGTTGGGGCCAACGCACTGCTGGACAAGCTGATTGGCATGGGATTTGTCTCAGAGAATGACGCTCTTGGCGCACGTATGATGATGGGTTTGATGGCTGTTCCGGGTGAAGAACCGGACACGTTGAATTCGAAAATCGAATTCACCGAAGACGGACAGATCCTGGCCAACGGTCAGCGTATCAAGTGATGAACACTTCCGGAAAGGCTGCATTCGCGGCCTTTCCTGTCTGCGGCACATAACGCTATTGTGCTGCAGGCCTTGCGGGACGGACGGTCCGAGGCTAGGTCCAGTACTACCAGACCGGAGGCCTCATGACACGAACACCTCAGAACATCAGTGACGAACTGCTGGATGCTGCACGCAAGGCAGGCGCCGAGGCAGCAGATGCCATTGTTATTGATGGATCATCCGTTTCGGTCGAGGTGCGCGGTGGTGCGCTGGAACATGCCGAACGCTCGGAAGCGGTCGATCTGGGGCTGCGGGTTTTTCTGGGTAAACGACAGGCGATTGTATCGAGTTCAGACAGTCGTGCTGAAACGCTCAAAGCGATGGCTGAACGGGCCGTTGCAATGGCCCGGGAAGCACCGGAAGATCCGTTCACCGGTTTGGCTGCACCCGAGCAATTGGCCACCAACTGGGATCTGGACGCGCTAGAGCTGTTTGACCCGACACCTGAACCCACTGCAGACGCGTTGATGCAGGATGCGCTGACCGCCGAGGCCGCAGCGCTGGACGTCGCTGGCATTTCTCAGGTTTCCGACGCTGCAGCCTCGTATGGCACCCACTGTGTTCATCTTGCGGCGACAAACGGCTTTTCAGGCGGCTACATGCGCAGCAGCCGATCAACCTCATGTGTCGCAATTTCCGGTGAAGGCACGGGAATGGAGCGCGATTATGATGGCGACGGCCGAACCTTTCAGTCCGACCTTCGCAGCCCATCCGAAATTGGCCGCACGGCTGCGGAGCGCGCCGTTGGACTTGTTGGGGCACGCAAGCCCCAAACCGGTAGTTTCCCCGTGGTTTTTGACGAACGTATCTCTTCGTCACTGATCGGTCATCTGCTGGCGGCCAGTAATGGGGCCGCGATTGCGCGTGGTGCATCGTGGCTGAAGGAAAACTTGGGTGAGCAGGTGCTACCGGCGCACATATCGCTGATTGAGGACCCGCATCGCCCGCGCATATCAGGCTCACGTCCTTTTGATGCTGAAGGGCTGGCAACCCGTCGCAGGGCTATAATCGAAGATGGCGTGCTGACCGGATGGACGCTGGACCTGTCCAGCGCCCGCAAACTAGAAATGAAATCCACCGGGAACGCAGCGCGCGGTGTATCTGGGCCACCTTCGCCAAGCAACTGGAACCTTAGCCTGACGCAGGGCGATAAAACCCGTGCGGAGCTTCTACGCGACATGGGGACCGGGCTGTTGGTGACCTCTATGATCGGATCAACCATCAATCCGAACACCGGCGACTATTCCCGTGGCGCATCCGGTTTTTGGGTGGAAAACGGTGAGATCACGCATCCGGTCAACGAATGCACCATCGCAGGTAATCTTCGCGACATGCTGTTGCGGATCATTCCGGCGAACGATGCGCGGACGTATCTTTCGCGCGTTGTGCCGTCGCTGTTGATCGAAGGAATGACACTTGCCGGCAACTGACCTGTCCCTGTTGATCGACGCAGCGCTTGAAGCCGGAAAGATCGCCACGCGCTATTCGGGCCCTCAGGCACAGCGCTGGGACAAGCCCGAAGGCGCTGGCCCGGTGACCGAGGCCGATCTAGCGGTCAACGCGATGCTCGAGCGTGATCTGCAAGCCGCTCGACCTGATTATGGCTGGCTCAGTGAAGAGACCGAGGATACCCCCGATCGTCTAACCCGCGACCGGGTATTCATTGTCGACCCCATCGACGGCACCCGGAGTTTCGCCGAAGGGTCGCGCACTTGGGCCCATTCGCTCGCCGTAGCCGAGCACGGAGAGGTTACGGCAGCTGTTATCTATCTGCCATTGCGCGATCTGCTTTATGCGGCCGCAAGGGCACAAGGTGCCACATTAAACGGATCAGCAATCCAAGTTTCAAAGCATACATACCTGCCCGACGCCGAGATTCTGGCCGCAAAACCCAATCTTGATCCACGCCACTGGCAATCCGGAAGTGCCCCTAAGTTTCGCCGTGTATATCGCCCATCACTGGCCTATCGGATGGCGCTGGTGGCACAAGGACGGTTTGACGGAATGCTGACACTGCGCCCCAGTTGGGAGTGGGATATCGCCGCAGGCGATCTGATCCTGCGCGAGGCGGGTGGGGTATGCACAGATCGGTCGGGGCAACCTCTGCGCTTCAACAATGCCCGTCCTCGCCTGAATGGTGTCGTAGCGGCGGGTTCCGACATACACGCCAGCCTTTGCGCCCAACTTGATCCGAAAGGTGTCGGCATTTCGGCATGAGCAAACCGCGATCTCTCAGCCTGGCGGCCTATCGTGTCCTGTCCTGGGGCGTGCCGCACAGTCCAAGCCAGTCGGACACAACGCGCCCCGACGGCGAAGTTTTGTGGGTGCATGTCAGCTCGCCATACCGGCTGCGCGCCGTTGATGATTTTTGCCACCGCCTGATGTCCGCCCGACCAGGCCTGTCGCTGCTCCTCACAGCGCCACCCGATGCCAACCTTGAGGACTGGGAGGTAGGCAGCGTTCCGATCTTGAAGCTGCCAGCTGAACATACCGGGGCTGCACGTGCTTTTTGGGATCATTGGCGCCCCGACATGGGGCTTTGGTTCGGAGGCGGGCTGATGCCAAACATCATTACCCGCGCGCAGGAACGATCAATTCCGCTAATCCTGCTGGAAGCACTGGTTGAGGTTAAGACCGCGCGAGGTGGGCGTTGGTTGCCTGATATCACCCGATATACACTTGATTGCTTTACGACGATCCTTACCACAAATGATGACATTGCGCGTCAAATCCGAAGGCTGGGCGTCAACTCTGCAAAAATCTCGGTTGAGCCTCCTCTTCACATCAGCCCGAATCCACCCCCCTGGCCTGAGGATGAGTTGATCGAAACCAACCATGTAATGGCGGGACGACCGGTTTGGTTGGCTGCTTGGGTTCAGGCCAAGGAGTTCATCTCGGTTCTCAGTGCACATCGTCAGGCGCTGCGACTGTTACCGCGCCTGGCCTTAGTGCTGCATGTGGCGGATATATCCGAGGCCGCGCCATTGTACCAACGGCTAGAATCTATGGATCTGCGATGCGCCAACTGGGATGAAGGCCATGCCATTGAGGATACTACACAGGTCATCCTGACCGCCGAACCCAAAGATCTGGGCCTTTGGCACCGTGTGTCAGCAGTTTCATTCATGGGCAGTTCGTTGGAGCGCGGCGCGGGTGGGCATGATCCGTTGACTGCGGTGGCATTGGGTTCTGCCGTAATCCACGGCCCGCACGTCAGCAAGTATCGCGGCCTTTATGATAGGCTGAACCAGGCTAAGGCCGCGCTAACCATAAAATCCGCAACAGAGCTGGGTGATGGTGTTGTCGAACTGTTGGCGCCTGACCGTACCGCTGACATGGCTTTGGCCGGGTGGCAGATTGTCACCGAAGGTGCGCCACAGGCCGACCAACTGATCGAAATGGTGCAAGACACACTGGACCGGCGGAGAGCCCACGATGCGCGCCCCTGATTTCTGGAACTCGGACCCCGATCGCCTTGACCTGCGCGCCCGGTTGCTGGCACCGCTCGGTCTCATCTATGCCGCTGCAACGGCGCGCCGCGTGGCAGGTGGGCAAGGCATTTCACCGGGCGTGCCGGTGATATGCGTCGGCAATCTGAACGCCGGTGGCACGGGCAAGACACCCACGGTGATCTGGGTGCTGGACTACCTGAGGGGTATTTGGCACCAGCCTCATGTCGTAACCCGCGGCCACGGTGGTTCGCTTGAGGGTCCGGTGCATGTTGATCCCCAAAAACACACGGCCGCACAGGTGGGGGACGAGCCACTTTTACTCGCCGCCTTCGGTGATGTCTGGGTCGCCAAAGATCGCGCCGCTGGGGCACAAGCCGCGGCAGCGGCAGGTGCAACTGCGATTGTTCTGGATGACGGGTTTCAGAACCCAGCCGTCGAAAAGGACTTTTCGATTATCGTGGTGGATGCCGCGCGCGGGTTTGGCAACGGCCTGTGTCTTCCCGCGGGACCGTTACGGGAACCCGTGAGCGCAGGGTTGAAACGGGCTGATCTAGTGCTTTCACTTGGGGATGCCCAAGCACAATCATCATTCGCTGATAGATGGGGCCACGCCCTGACGCTCGCCCACGTCACAGGTGAAGTGAGCCCGCTACAAACCGGCATGGACTGGAGCAACACGCCCGTTCTGGCCTTTGCTGGCATCGGATACCCCGAGAAGTTTTTTGAGACTCTGCGGCAGCAAGGCGCCAAATTACTGCGGGCCGAGGCCTTGGACGACCATCAACCGCTGACCTCTGCGTTGGTGACCCGATTGGAAAGCGACGCCAAAGCGCTCGGCGCGCAATTGGTTACGACCGAGAAGGACGCCGTGCGCTTACCCGCCAAATTCCGAAGCAAAGTTCTGACTTTACCGGTTCGGTTGCGGATCAATCAGGATGACAAAGTCAAAGAGATGTTGGCACAGGTCGCGCCCTCGCCCTGATTGGCTGGACAGCCCGAATGCAGGCTGACCCCAAAAAGGCTTAGCTGCCCAATTCGTCCTCGATCAGCTTCTTGAAATCGTCATAGGACTGGTTATCAACCTTTTTGCCATTCACGATGAACGATGGCGTCGCCTGGATTCCATCACGTTCGGCATTTTCCTGATACCAGGCCACCAGAGTTTGCGCCCGGGTTCCATCCTGCAAACAGGCCTCAAGTTGATCATTGTCGACGCCCGCAAGACGACCGATCTTGCGCAGTTCATCAACGATTTCAGCAGGACCGCCGGCGCGGGTCCATTCGGACTGGCCTTCATAGATTAGGTCGGTGATGCCAAAGAACTTCTCAGGTCCGGCACAGCGCGCCACCATCGACGCCCACAGGCCATAGCGGTCAAAAAACACTTCGCGATAGGTGAACTTGACCTTACCGGTATCGATGAAATCCTTCTTGAGCTGCTTATACGCGCCGGTGTGAAAATTCGCACAATGCGGACAGGTGTACGAGGCATATTCAATGATCTCGACCGGCGCATCCTGGGCACCCTGTACCATTTCGACGATGGTCGACGTATCTAGATCAGCCTCCTGCGCCTCTGCAACACCGATCAGCGGGTTGGATGGGGTGATCTTACTTGACTGGGTCAGCCAATAGCCACCAGCCGCCACGGCGACAGCCGCACAAATTACAGTTGCAATCCGGCTCATTCCTCAGCCCTTTCTTAGCGTTTCTGTCTGGATAGAACATTGCGGCCAAGACGTTCAAGGGCCGCACGTAAATCTTCATCATGAACCGCACGCGACACTTTGTCGGCCTCGGCTGCCAACTCCGGTGCAATCGCAGGTTTTGCAGGTTTCGGTTTATGGTCGAAACTGGCCTGTCCTTCAGCAAATCCGGTCGGAGCGGTCTGGGTAATACGAATGCGATTGATCGCGTTATACCCATAGACCGCGTTCACCTTGTCGCGCAGCTGCTCTTTCTGCATCTCCAGAATCGGCGCCTGCGGTCCGGTGGTCAGCACCGTCAGCGTCGCGCCAAAGCCACCTTTGGCGTAGCCCACATTCACTGGCCGGGCGATCGCTGCGATGTCCTGCCCCACAATCTCGGCCCAATGGGTCAACAGGCGCGAAACGGCAAAGCCCCGGCTTTCCCCAGCCTGCCTGATCCGCTCATTCAGCAAAGTCGCGGTGCGCTTGAACCCGCGGGTCGAGGAACGTCTGCGTTGCATCTGGTTTCCAACTCCTGCCCAGCTATTGTAATAGGCTGAGACCCGGACGCCAGTGAAACCCGACAGGGAGATACTTAAAACTTGCGTGACTGCACTGAAATTGACCTGAGCCAGGCGTTGCTGGAGTGGTACGACCGCCATTCGCGCGAAATGCCATGGCGCATAGGCCCGGCGGATCGCGCGATTGGCGTGATGCCTGATCCTTATCGGGTCTGGTTGTCCGAAGTAATGCTGCAGCAAACCACAGTTGCAGCTGTTCGGGAGTATTTCCTGCGGTTTACTGCGCGCTGGCCCACGGTCGAAGCGTTGGCGGCTGCAGAAGACGAACAGGTCATGGGTGAGTGGGCTGGGTTGGGATATTACGCTCGCGCCCGCAACCTGCTGAAATGCGCGCGCGTCGTGGCATCCGAGCACAACGGACAATTCCCCGACCGATACGATGCACTGCTCGCATTGCCGGGCATCGGCCCATATACGGCAGCAGCCATCGCTGCCATTGCATTTGATCAGCCCGAAACCGTTTTGGACGGCAATGTCGAACGGGTCATGGCCCGACTCTATGACATTCACGAGCCCCTACCCGGCTCAAAACCCAAGCTGAAGGAAAAGGCGGCAGCGCTGACCCCACCGCGCCGACCCGGAGATTATGCGCAGGCGGTCATGGATCTGGGCGCAACAATCTGCACACCGAAATCACCGGCCTGCGGCATTTGTCCCTTATACGCTCCCTGTCTTGCGCGGGCGGCTGGCACACATACGGAACTACCTCGGAAGACACCCAAGAAACCTAAACCCACGCGGATGGGCCACGTCTACATCGCCCAACGCAATGACGGCGCGATGCTGATGGAACGCCGACCCAACAAAGGTCTGTTGGGCGGGATGCTGGGCTGGCCAGGCTCGGACTGGTCCGACACGCCATCAGAAACCCCGCCTTTCCCAGCACCATGGCGCGAAATACCGGGCGAAGTGAGACACACATTCACCCATTTTCACCTTATCCTGCGCATTTGGGCAGCAGAGCTGCCGACTGGAACCGGCCCGAACGGCCTGATAATCCTGGGCAAACATCAGTTTAGACCCGGCGATCTTCCCACGGTTATGCGCAAGGCTTTTGACCTCTGGCGTGGCCAATAGACCGCTGTGCAAAACCAGGTGATCGGTCTACTGTTCCAGCGACGTTTTGGAGCCTCAATTTGATCGCATCTGACACCTTGTCCCGCTGGCAATCTGCCCTTCCCTTCTGGGTTTCATACCTGCTTATCCCACTGATATGGATAACGACAGTTGCGGGCGGTTGGTGGGTCCTGCTTGTGCCTCTCTCTACCTGGTGGGCCTTTGCCGTGCTTGACCGGCTGACAGGCCTCAATCTGGCGAACGCCGACCCAGATACTCCGGATGCTGACCTGCATTGGTATATCTGGCTGACCAAAGCCTGGGCACCTGTGCAAATCCTCACACTTTATGGGCTGATCTGGTATACGACCCGCGCCGCTGATCTGACCTCGGCGGAAAAGATCGGCATTTTCTTCGGAATGGGCGTCATTTCAGGCACCATCGGGATCAACTACAGCCATGAATTGATGCACCAGAAAGGCAAGCTGGAACGTTGGCTGGGCGATGCCCTGTTGGCAATGGTCCTTTACTCTCATTTCCGGTCTGAACATCTGTTGGTCCATCACCGCCATGTCGGCACGCCCCGTGACCCGGTAACAGCACGCTACAACGAGGGCTTCCACAGGTTCTATCCGCGCGTCCTGCGCCAAAGCCTGATTTCCGCGTTCTGGGCAGAAAAGGAAAAACTGGCCCGCAAAGACCGTCCATGGACCGACCCGGCAAACCCCTTCTGGCGATATTGGGCCCTGCAAGGTGCTATGCTGATTCTAGCGCTTCTGATCGGCGGATGGGCCGGCCTGGGCTTGTTCCTGGTGCAGGCAGGTACTGCGATCTGGCAACTTGAGCTGGTCAATTATGTCGAACATTATGGCCTGACACGCAAACATCTGGGTGACGGTAAATACGAACATGTGCGCCCGTGTCACTCGTGGAACGCGTCACAAAAGGCATCCAACTGGCTGCTGATCAACCTCCAACGCCACTCGGATCACCACTACAAGCCAAATCGCCGGTTCCCCTTGCTGCAACATCATTCGCCGGACGCCGCCCCCCAACTGCCATATGGATATCCGGTCATGACAATCGCCGCCATGATCCCGCCCTTGTGGCGGCGCATCATGAACCCTAAGGTCCGCGCCTGGCGACGGCAGTATTACCCCGAAATCACCAACTGGCAGCCCTACAACGACGCGCAAACCCCTTGGCCCCGCGCCTGACTGCAGCGCGCGCCAGCGTGCTGCCCGGCCCAACGGGAAGCATCGCATCTTTGATGCGGTTCTGACGGGCGGGAGCTTTAGTTGTTACAGCACCCAAACATCCATTGGGGCGGCAACGCCTCGTACCGGTTGTCCCAGGTGCTGCTCAAACCCAGCCATCAAGTCTTGCGCATTCTGCGCTTCTTCCAACGCCCGGGCTCGCAACGCATCACTGACAATAATGCGCGCTTGTAGATCGCGTGTCATGGCCTCCAGCTTGGCGGCGACATTGACCGCATCACCAATCACGGCGAACTCCAGTCTATTGGCGCCTATGTCACCCAAGACGACCGAGCCATAGTGGACCCCAACGCCGATCTGAATCTCTGGCTCGCCTGCACGCTTGCGATCAAGGTTCCAGCGATCGATCATCTCAACCATCCCTCGCGCACAAGCCAACGCGCTGCTGGCGTCCAGTTGACCCGGCACCGGAGTGCCAAACGTGGCCATCAACCCATCGCCCAAATACTTGTCCAACGTTCCGTGATGACGAAACACTTCTGTCTCCATCCGGGCATGGAAACCACGCAGAACTTCGATAACCTCGTAGGGATCACGTCCTGCCGAAAACTTGGTGAAACCGACGATGTCTATGAAAAGGACTGCGATATCCTCTTTGCGAACCTGTTTCAGCGGCTCGTCATTCTGGCTCAGCTCTTCAACCACGTTCGGCGAGAAATACCGCGACAGGTTCGCGCGCTCACGCTCGAGCCCGGCGTTTGACATCAGCAAATGATTGAGTCGTCGCATCGAAACCCCAAGCGTCACCGCGACCATGACAAATACAATCACCTGTTGGATGCGCTGAGACACCATGAAACTGTTTGGATCAAGCATCTCGGCAACAGCCGGGTACCCTTGCAACGCCTCGGCGACATCTTCGCTGATCTCGGGTATGGGCGTGGCAACCCACCATGCGATGATCCAGCCTGCCGTCCACATCGCTGCGGTCCATGATCCAATCGCGATGACCGTGCGCCAGGAATAGGCGAGCGTGCCTGCCGCCAAAATGATGAAGAAATACTGAAAGTTATCGAACCGGTACTGCATCGCCAGTGGCCGCACGTCATCGCTGAACGGATTGGGCACGATCATACCCAGCGTCATGATCAGAAGATCTACGAAAATCAAAAGCAACTCAGTCCGGGATTGGCCTACCCGTCCTGCGCGTCGGATCAGCCAACCATTGGCACAGATCAGCAGCAGAATGAAGTGATACCAGAGGACATCCCATTGGGGGTTCAGATAGATCAGCAGCAACCCAGTGAATGCCATCGCGATCCAACGCGCCCGAACGGCAAGTTCCAGCCCTTCGCGCTTGTTTCGTTCAAGTGCCGCCTCGGTGTACTTATTGTTCAAATCGAAATGATCCGGCTGCGTGACGAACAATCTGCTCAGACGAGATTGACTGGCGGTGGTCTCGGTCATTGCCTTTATCTCCCATATGGGCTTTCAGGGGCTGCCCTATGCAATCACCCTACGGGCAAAAACAAAAGACCCCGCCGGAAACGGCGGGGCAAGGATTAGTGCCTTGTGTCAGGCCACAGGCACCGGCGGTATTCAGTTGTGCATTTCAGACCGGATCTGTTGACGCAACACATCGATTGGCACGGTTTTGCCATCGCGTTTGAAACACCAATATGTCCAGCCGTTGCAAGACGGCGCGTTTTCAAGATGCGCCCCAACTTGGTGGATCGAGCCTTTGACGTTATCGCCCACCAAAGTCCCGTCAGCGCGAACCTTGGCTTTGTGACGTTGGTTCATGGAATAAAGCTCTTCTCCCGGACGCAACATGCCGCGTTCGACCAGCTGACCAAAGGGCACACGCGGCTCTGCGCGTTTGCTGGCACTGACTTCCAGCGCCTCGCGGTCGAATTTGCGGACCTTGGCGATGCGCTTCAGGGCCACTTTGCGATAGCTCTCCTCGCGCTCGATCCCGATGAACTCACGGCCTAGCATCTTGGCAACAGCACCCGTCGTGCCGGTGCCGAAGAAAGGGTCCAACACGACATCGCCCGGATTGGTCGAACCAATCAGAACACGGTGTAGCAGAGATTCGGGTTTCTGTGTCGGATGCGCTTTGTCGCCGTTTTCATCCTTAAGACGCTCATGCCCGGTACAAATTGGCAGCACCCAGTCGCTGCGCATCTGCACGCCCTCGTTCAGCGCCTTCAGGGCCTCATAGTTGAACGTGTATTTAGCGCCTTCGCGTTTCGACGCCCAAATCATGGTCTCGTGTGCGTTGGTAAACCGCTTACCGCGGAAATTCGGCATCGGGTTCGATTTGCGCCACACAACGTCGTTCAGAATCCAATAACCCGCGTCCTGCAACGCCGAACCAACACGGAAAATATTGTGATAGGACCCGATCACCCAGATCGCGCCATTGGGTTTCAGCAGACGATGGGCTGCCTTCAGCCATTCGCGCGTGAACTGGTCATAGACCGCAAAGCTGGAAAACTGATCCCAGTGATCATCAACCGCGTCGACCTGAGAGTTATCTGGGCGGTGCAACTGGCCTTTCAGTTGCAGGTTATACGGGGGGTCCGCAAATATCAGGTCAACCGACGCTTCGGGCAGACTGTTCATCGCCTCGATGCAGTCCCCGGATAGAATCGTGTTTAAAGGGAGCGCGGCTGCGCCCTTTGTCTTGATTGTGGTCATATCACTGCCTCAGTTCCACGGCGCTTTTGCGCTCATTTGGTTGAGACAAGGATGAGTCAAAGATGATTCGCCGTCAATTTCTTTTTTGAATCAGCGGCTTACGATTTACTCTTGATACAAGATATTGTGGACCGGTTTGAAGGAACGTCTATGGTGTGGGGTCACGCCAAGATTTTGCAACGCATCGCGGTGTTGTTTTGTCGGATAACCGGCGTTGGCCTCCCATCCATAGCCGGGATGCTGTTGCGCCAAATCCACCATCAGCCGATCGCGCCAGATTTTTGCAACGATCGACGCGGCCGCAATCGACACCGACCGCGCATCTCCCTTCACCACCGCCTGTGACGACAGTTTCATGCCGCGCGGGATCATGTTGCCATCGATCAGCAGGAAATCAGGCGCTGGGTCCAGCGCTGCGACCGCGCGCGTCATCGCCAGATGCGAGGCGCGCAAAATGTTGTGCTCGTCAATCTCAGCAACTGAGGCTTCGGCGATGGCCACCTGCGCCCGATCCTGCAACTCCGCATCCAAACCAACGCGACGCTTGGCAGTCAGTTTTTTGGAATCGTTCAGCCCATCGGGAATATCATCCGGGTTCAGCACAACGGCTGCGGCAACCACTGGCCCCGCCAAAGGGCCGCGCCCGACCTCGTCCACTCCGGCAATTCGGAGGTATCCGCGCGCCAACAATGCCCTTTCGAGTTCAAAATCTGGTGTCGCCATACCTTTGGCAAACCGCGTTTCAGCGCTGGGCGCAAGAAAAAAGAAGAGGGCAGCTTGCGCCACCCTCTCCCGCGTGGCGCTTCTTTGGCGCCACTCCTGCTCGAAACCGGTTACTGGTACACGACACGGTATCCATTCTGGCGCAGGCAGGCGGGTTCATATGCCCGTTTTACCTTTTTACCATTCCAGAAACCAACCTTGCATTGGTGGGGCAGGCTATCGGCATGTTTGTAGTGCTTCTTGAGGCAATTCGGCCCAAGCAGCGGATGCTTCTTCGAATAGGCGTTGAACGTGCGCAGGCAACGCTGTGGCAGATCGTAGCGTGCAACGCGATTGGGTAGCGGACGAACGTGGTTCTTATGTATCTTCTTTTGTGCCTGCTTCTTTGCCTTCTTTTTCTGTTGTTTATGACGCCGTTTCTTTTCTTCTTCGCGTTTCTCATCCTGATAGTGATGTACCGCCGCACCAATGATAGCGAGCGCGGCCAACCCGCCGAGAATGTCCCTGGTATCCGCTGCCCGCGCCTGTGACGCGGATATCCCGGTAACTGCGACGGCTGTGGCGACGATCAAAGCGATGAATTTCCGATGCATGATGCGTTTCCTTTCGGATGATGGGCAGGCCCTAAGCGGACCGCGTATTTGATGCACCGACATTGCGACCGACCCTCTCAGACAAGCAATAACGGCAAGGTGTTATCCAATATCAGCACCGCAAACCCCCTGAGGTTATTGAATATCCGCCCAACCCGTGCGCAGGATGCAGCCCATGAAACAGATCCTCTCTTCTCTGGCTCTGACGGCCCTGATATCGGTTGGGTCGCAGGCCGCTGCGGCAGATTGTTATGCCGACTACAAAGCCAAGCAGGACAACCCCTTGCGTCTGCACTATGGCGTCATGCAGGTCTCTAGCTGTAGTAAGGGATCCGCGCAGAAGGAGGTCGCGAAGCGGCTAAAGTCGAACGGTTGGACCCTGCTGAACGTCATGTCCGTGTTCGAAGCGGATGGGTTGGATCAAAGGAAGGCCAATGCCGGAAAATTCTATCTCCGTTACTAAAGCGCGTCGTTCGGGGGTTCGGCTGGTTGGACTGGGGATTGCAGCAATCGTTGCAATCCTGGTAACCGCTGCGATTTTCCTGTTCTGGACACTGCCCGATGCGAACGCTTTCAATGCGCGGGTCGAAAGGTTGTTTGTCGAGGCTGACCTGACCTCGCAATCTGAAATCCGCCTGCTTGAAATTCTCGCCCAATCCGGCACTGCGTTTGCCGATACCCTGTCCAGCTACAGGATGGTGATCTTTGTGCTGTTGGTCTTCGCAAGCGCCATGCTGATCACTGCGCTGGTGTTTCTGGTCATGCTGGTTCTGCTGAATCGCCGCATGGCACAGATCGAAAGGACCGGGATTCAGGTGACCTCGCTGCTGATCAGCCGCGAAGAAAACACCGTTTACCTCAACAACATGGATTTCAAACTAACGCCTGCGGCGATGGAAACACTGTCGGTATTGGCCGAATCCCGGCTCGATGACGAGGTTCTGTCGGGCGCTCAGATTGAAGCGATGATCTCAGGCAGGAACGTGGTTGATTGCGAAGAAGCGGCAGGAGCCACCCGCATCAAGCGCTTACGCGATACTCTCGGCAATCAAATGGTCAGTGAACTGCTGGTGAAAAACATCGCAAAAAAGGGCTATATGCTGTCGATCGAAAAAGACGTTATTCAAATGGTCTGAGGACGTCATTACGATAAAATATGTGCGCGCACCTTGGAATTACTGCCCTCAAGGCCCATCATATAAGGGCTTGGCCAGGGGAGGTTGCAGATGAACGTCCATGCCACACCAAATGTCAAAGGCTATGGGATTTCCGTTGAGCCGCTGCAGGGACGGGTCGCGATCTATCGGGGCGATATCTTGCTGGCCAAAAGCCACAACGCCAAAGTCATGTATGAAACGCGGCTACCACCCGCGATATATGTCCCACGTGAAGACCTGTGCGTAGAACTCAGCCCCGAAACCGATCTACAGACCTTTTGCCCCTTCAAAGGCACCGCAACCTATCACGACATCAGCCTGCCGGAAGAGCATCTGACCAACTCGATCTGGGCCTATGAAGACGCCTTTCCTGAAAGTGCCGGCATTCAAGGCCATATCGGTTTCATGCCAAATATCGTAACGCGGATTGACCTTGGTGAAAACCAGCTGCGTCAACCCGATTACGGCAACATCAGCGGGCCTCTGATCGACTGGCTGATGCGCGGTGCGTCCGAGGTGAATACGCCAGATGGCTTCACAAAAGCGCTGGCTGAGAAGATGCTGGAACATGGTATTGCCATTCAGCGCCTCAGCATTCTAGTCTGGTCGCTTCACCCCCTGATCGCGGGCAAGCATTATATCTGGGAAAAGGACGCGGCCGAGATCTCGACCCATACCCCGAGCTATGAGATCCACGATCACCCGGCCTTTACCAATAGCCCTCTGCGTCACGTATCGAACGGGTTGGGTGGCGTGCGTCAGCGCCTGAATAACGACAACCCGCATAACAGTTTTCCGATCATCGAAGACCTGCGCGCAAAAGGGGCCACCGATTATGTTGCCATGCCGCTGCCCTTCTCGGATGGTCGGACCAACGTCCTGACCCTAACCTGTGATCACCCCGATGGATTCACTACGGAAAACCTCGGGCTGGTCTTTGAGTGCTCTACCGTCATCGCGCGTTTCTACGAAGTATTCATGCAGCGCGAAAACGCGCAGGTTCTGTTGGAAACCTATGTGGGCAAACGATCAGGTGCACGGGTTTTGGGGGGTGAAATTCGCCGTGGGGATGGTGATGACATTGATGCAGCTATCATGTTCTGCGATCTTCGAAACTCGACCGCGCTGGAGGAACAACTCGGGCGTGATGCCTATATCGAAGTGCTTAATGGGTTCTTTGAAACTGTGTCCGGGATCGTGCACGATCATGACGGCGAAGTTCTGAAATTCATCGGCGACGCTGTGCTCGCCGTATTCCCAGCCGGTGATGACGCGGTCGGGGCGCGATCCAACGCGCAAGGCTCAGCGATTGAGATCGTTGAGAAATTGGCCGAACTTCGCAGTGACGAGAATGACTACCATTGCGACTGCTCGATTGGCGTCGCCTATGGTCGCGTTACATATGGCAATGTAGGCTCCCGCGAACGGCTGGATTTTACCGTGATCGGACAAGCGGCAAATGTCGCCGCCAGGTTGGGTGAATATGGTAAGACCGTCGGCCATAGAATTGTTGTCTCACAGGATATCGAGCCCGCCTGCAAACAAGCCATCCCATTAGGCGCGATCAAGCTGCACAATGTTTCGCAGCCGGTTAGGTCGTTTGCTCTGCAAACCTCAGCCGATACTTTGATGAATGCGTGAGAAGCCAGCTGACAGGTCGCCACACAAGATTTGAACACCTATCTGGCAAAGATGCGTTTGCAAATTATCCCAAGTTATCAGCCCAGCACTGCCCGGGCTCAGGACCCTTGTACGATCTCCGATCGTAACTGAAGAACTGGTTCAAAAGCCGCCGCCAAGCAAGATCAACGCCGTCTGAGCGGTTGAAGTCACGCTTTGGATTTGCGCGATCTGACTGCGTGCCAGATAAGTATCCGTCAATTTTTCAACAGCCTCATTGTCTGTGAACTGCGCCAAATCCGAGGACCCTGTGGCGCGCTGCAATCGGTCTTTGAAAACCTCAAGCTGTTTGTCCAGATCAAGTTGTGCAAATGCTCTGGGCAGACCCAAAGCGGTTTCCATCATGCTGCGCAGGGGGGGCAACCCCATCAGGTCAAACCACTTTCTGTTTTCGCTACCATCTTGCGCTGCCAGTTCTTGCAGGGCGTGCTGGGTAAACAACGCGATCCGCATCGATTCATCCGCTTCACCAACCGATATTTCAAATCGGGCGGTCAGATTGTCGTTGGCGATCTTCTCCATAGCGCTGACGGAACTGGTTTTGGGTACATCGCCCGGCCCCAACCCAAATGCGTTTGCGAATTCACGGTATCTGCTATCCGCCAATCTGTTCGCCAGCGCATCATCGGCCTGTGTACCGTCCGACAGGATCTTTTGGATGAAGAACCGGTTATTTAGGTCGCCTTCAAGGCCAAAAGCCCCCAAGGCCACCTGCAATAGCCGGCGATCAGAAACCAGATCCTCAGCCGAGCGAACATTTCCGATGTTTTCAAGGAAGTACGACGTCTCTCTTTCGTTCACCGCCGAGCTCGAAAAACTCTGGATCTGCGCATCATACGTACGCTGTAAGAATCGCCAACCCACTATCCCGCCAGTGGGAATGACCGGTTGAAAGGTCATTGCTCATATGCCATCAGGCGCTCTTCCCGCGGCAACAGAGAGCGTAGCGCTTTCAAACACTTATAGTATTGCTCGGCCACCAGCGCTTCGGTCGCATCAGCAAGTACCCGGCGGCTGTCGATATCGGTGAACACCTGACTCAACTCCTCGACGCGCCGTAGCAATTGCTGACGTGCCTGATCAGGCGCGGTGTCACCCGACAGGACGAGCTGTGCGGCATAACATACGCGACGCACTGGCGTATTAACCTCTTCCGGATGTATAGCGTCACGAAGGCGCAAAACATTGGCTTGCGGGGTCATGATCGAGAATCTGCTGCGGCGATCACCGTTTTCTATGACGACACCATTGATCAAAACCCGTTCTTTAGGAGCAAGTTTCAGAACCAGACCACCCATCAGTTCCCCCTCATCTGACGCAGGCCACGCAAGACAGCCATGTTAATCTCTAGCAACGGCTCAACCGATGCCTTGTTCCCCAATACTTGGCTGCTGTGTTGTTCCGTGAATTCCGCCAGATAGAATATTCGGGCACGCAAACTGTTCGGTAGTGAATTGTCTGCATCGGCTACACCTGTCGCCAGCACGCTCCACAAACGGCGATTTTCGTGCAAAGCTTGAACAAACCCTCCAAAATCCGTCGCCTTACGCGCCGCGGCGGCTTTCAAGCGGTGCGTGATCTTGGATATCGCTTCATATTCCGTATCCCGGGGCGTGCGTGTCGGCGCAGCGGATTGTGTATAAGCGCGTTGTGCGAGCGTTTGCGGTGTCACTTGAAATCCTTCCAATTGTCCATCAACGGGCAGTTATGACCGGGGCACGGCGCACGCGCCCCGGTTCAGTTCCTGAATTACCGGAACAGCGACAGGATGGACTGTGGTGCCTGGTTTGCGATCGACAGCGATTGCGTTGCCAATTGCTGTTGCACCTGCAACGCCTGCAGCCGGGCCGATGTCTCTTCCATATCGGCGTCAACCAAAGCGCCAATCCCCGATTTGAACGAGTCAGACAGGTTCGAGATGAACTCTTTCTGGGTCTCGATCCGGCCCTGCGACGAACCAAAGGCGGCGGATGCATCGATCGCAGTATCGATCAATGTCTCGATGGTTCCCAGCGCGGCTGCCGCTCCCGCATCGGTCGACACGTCGATTGAGGAAACGGCACCCAGACCTCCGGCCCCGGCATTGGTGAATTGCGCCGAAACAGTTACGTCGCGTTCTGCGTCAGCGCCTGCAGTGGCTGTCCCTGAAACGAACGAAAGCGTACCTGGTGAACCGGAGTCATAATCGATTGCAACCCCTGTGATGCCCAAAGCATCAACCTGGTTCTTCAGCCCAACGGCAACAATTGCATCGGTATAAGCCGAGTCGTAAGTGCCCGATGGATCCAGATCACCGGCCTGAACCGTATAGGAGGCAACTTTATCACCGATGGTAATCGATACCTTGTCACCCGCCGCAAAGTTATCGGTCGAACTATCGATGACAATATCGCCCGAGCCTCCGGACTTATCCATCGTGAAACCCGCTGCATCGTTGTCAGTGGTCACGTTGTCCGATCCCGCCAGTACACCTTTTGAGGCGTAGCCACCGGTCGACAAATCCTGACTTGCAACCGAGATCGACGACGCAGTTACACCGCCTGCGCTGTCACGATCCAGCGATGCGAGAATGGATGCCGTACCCGCCGACCCATCGACCAGGTTCAGCCCGTTGAATTGCGCTGCACCCACAACCGAGGCAATCTGGTCGCGCAATGCCGTTACATCATCATTGATCTTGGCACGGTCGACGTTGTCTTCCTGAGCCGCGACAATCTTGCCTTTCATCTGGTTCAGCAGGTCCGTCACGGTTTCTGATGCGTTCCTTGCAACAGCGACGGTTGATTCACCCAGCGCCAAGCTGTCCTTGATGGCGTTAAAACCCTTAACGTCCGATTCCATCACCTTGGAGATGGCCCAGACAGCAGAGTTATCTTTGGCCGTGGCCACATCCTTACCGGTCGAAATCGCATTTTGCGTCATCGCCAGGTTCTTGTTCACTGATTTGAGAGTTTGCAGCGCAACCATTGCGCCATTGTTCGTCAGAATGCTGGACATATTAGTCATCCTCTTTGCGTTCGGGCGCCTTTGACGCCCATGTTGGACCCACCGGACCGGCAGGCATTCTGTCGTTCTGACCTGTGCGTCGTCCCTTGCGGTCTTCGCGCCACCTGCTGTCTCAGGTGCATTCCAACATTTGGCAGTGATCCCCTAACGGAGTGCTAAGATGAACAAACCCAAAGCCTTGGATTTGAATTAAACCAGACGCTATGCCCGTTTCTCTAGCTTCGCCTGCGGGCGCAGGGCATAGCCGTTCCGCTGCCCCGTCGCATCATACGTGCTGAACTCCTGCCGCACGCGACGCAATTCCGACATGCGCTCCGCCACGGCGCGAATGCCTTCGGCCGCACTACTCAAAAGCGCTTGATTGCGCGCTACCTTCTGCTGAACGCGAACCAGATCACCGCTATTCATGACGGAAAGTTCGTTCAGCGCATCGATCAGGCTTTCCTTTTCAGGCACCAATCGATTCAGTTCGCCAAGATCGCCTTCAACCAACGCCACACGCTCTAGATCAAGCAGATCTTCCAGCGCTCTGATCGAGCTTTCATCCATCTGACTTCTCCATCATCGCGTTAAAAAGCACCTCTGACAGGCCAATGCCACCGGTCTGGGCCATCTGCCGGGCCTGCTGTTGGATTAGGAATGAGGAAAATTGATCCTCTCCCGCTCCTCCTCCGAACGATTCCCGTGCTTGGCCGAGGCCCGCTGATTTCAACATTTCGGCGAGAAACGTGGCCTCAAGCTCGACCGAGGCCTCTCTCAGCCTCTCTGCAACCAAAGCGGCCTGCGCCGTTGGTTCCGTCGCTGATATCATCATCGGATTCTCCGTAAATTGCTTCGAACTTTCATGATCAAAGAAGAAAGCAGTTAAAATAAACGTAACTTCCTGCGGTCACAGTCCGGATCAGGCAAACAGAGCCGGAGCAAGAAATGTCCAACCCGCTAACCATCATTACAGCCGCTACGACAACAGGGCCCAAATCCGATGCGCCTCGGGGAGGTGAGCGGGAGGGTAAGGCCGGTTTTGCCTTTGAGGATGCGCTGAATGAAGAACTTGAACTGAATGAGTCCGAGAATTCCCTAACAGCCTTAGCCCAGCAGACAGAGATGACAGATCAACCAGATGTCGAGATTATCGATCCTACTGAGGCCCCGGAAGACCCGCAGACCGAGACAGATGAATGGGTGGTAGAGAACCCTGATACTGGCTTGCTGCAATCGTCGGCATCACTCAACAACAAAACCCCAGTCGCCGAGGACAAGGCAGGCAGCACCGCTTCTCCTCAGTTCGTACAGCGGGCAAATCAAACCGTATCCCCAAACCGATTGGATCAAGGAAATCGTCCGCCAGCAGCACCTTCGATCTCCTCTCCCCCCCCTGAAAACCTGCATAGATTCCCAGTGCAGACTCAAGCTTTTGACAACTCAAAAAACCGGATTCCGGGACAGGCACCCATCCAACATGCAATGAGCCCCGAATCGGATGCACACTCACAACGGATACGCGCCAAAATCGAAACCAGATACCATCTGGATACCGATGCGGCCAACATGCTAACCAACAAGCACGGCCTACAACAGCCAGTCGCAATCACCGCAAAGACCGTAATATCGGCGCAATTCGCGGGATTGGCTGCGATCGAACACCCCCACGACGCAGAACAAACCCACGAACTTCACGATATCTCAGCGCTCAAAGAAATTTCATTGGGTTCCGGTCAGCGTGAGGCCTTGGCGACCGGCCCTGTTATACCCCCCCGCGTGGATACCGCCCGCTCCATTGCCGGTCAGCTGGCCGCCGTCATCTCGGCAAGGCCCGGTGCACAGGGTGTGGACATCGCGCTGAACCCCGAGGAACTGGGCCGCGTATCGATCACATTCACCAGCCGAGAAGACGGATTGCACATGATGATCACGACTGAACGGCCAGAAACTCTTGACCTGATGCGCCGTCACATTGCGCTTTTGTCCGCCGAGTTTGAAAAGCTTGGATACGAAGGACTGTCGCTTGATCTGGGCATGTCCAACGACCCCTCTCAACAAGACGATCACTCGGAGTCTGGGGGATTCTTCGACACTCCGGAGGCAGTGGATTTTGACGCGCCTCGGACGCCAGTTACCCCAATCGGCCCCCAACGTGGCCTAGATGTAAGGCTTTGAGCAATGATTACTCCAACCAGTTCAACCGCGACCACAAATGTTGCATCGGGCGCAAGCGACGGTTCGCAGAGCTCGGCTTTGACATCCGATTTCGAAACCTTCCTTCGGATGCTGACGGTACAGGCGCGAAATCAGGATCCGTTGGAGCCGCTGGATTCATCGGAATACGCCGCGCAGCTCGCACAGTTTTCGATGGTAGAGCAACAAGTAAAGGCGAACGAACTTTTGTCCGATCTGGCGTTGACATTAGGAGCGGTCAACCTGAACCAGCTTGCAAGCTGGGTGGGGATGGATGTTCAGGTTGCGGCACCATTTCGCTTTGATGAACGGCCAGTTCCGATCTTTGCCAGCGCAGCACCTGAAGCAAACAGGGCAGAGCTTGTCATCCGCAATGACCAGGACGTCGTGGTTGATCGGATCGCCGTACCTGTCAACAATTCTGAATTTGAGTGGGCGGGTGTTGATGCCACAGGCAATGCCTATCCGGCGGGCACCTACTCGGCGGCACTTGCGAGTTTTAAGGGGGATAAATTGCTGACCGAGGCCCCCGCGACCGTATTCAGCCGCGTGGTCGAGGCGCAGGTTGGCGAGGGCAAGATCATGTTAAAACTGGACAGCGGGGTTGAAGTATCTGCAGATAAGGTCACACAGATTCGAACGGGTGCTTGAACTGTTGGACAACGCAGGTCAAAGCTGAGCAAACCCGACTCGCTGCTCAACCCGGTAACTCCTCTGTCTGACCATAGCCAACCCCCGCCAGATCTGGTTGCCCAGCTAGATGCCCAAGGGCTGATAGATGTCGGCGTTCGGTTTCAGGTGCTGTATGGCGGACGCACAAATCGGGTGTGGAAGGTATTATCCGGCCCCAGCGACGCGGTGCTCAAGCTTTATGGTGCGCCGTTTCAAAACCCTATGTTCCGCAACGACGCTCAGCTCGAGGCCGATTGTCTGCGCGCGCTCAACAATACCGGCTATGTTCCCAACCTGCGGGCGACAGGCTCAATCGGAGCGGCGAGTTGGGTCTATTACGATCATGCACCAGGCAATCCCTGGCGTGACGGGGTTGAAAGCGTCGCGACCTTGCTGCGGCACCTACATGGGCTTCCCATCGATCTGGAACTTCCCCAAGGCTGTAACGGCAGCGTTGAACTTAGAGAACAGGCTGAACAAATCTTGCTCAGTTGCCAGTCAGCTGAAAAGCAGCGGCTGACCGCACTAAGGCCTGAGGGGGTCGTGGAACCACTTGCTAACCGGCGTTTGATCCACGGCGATCCGGTGGCCGGCAACATCCTGCAGGCTTCGACGGGGCTGACACTCATCGACTGGCAATGCCCAGCCATGGGTGACCCGTGCGAAGATCTGGCTATATTCCTGTCCCCTGCGATGCAGCATCTCTATCGCGATGCGACGCTGTCGGAAGCAGAGGTCGCAAGCTTCCTTACAGCCTACGATCAGCGTGAAATCACCGAGCGTTATTTGCTGTTGCGTCCTTGGTTCAGCTGGCGAATGGCGGCTTATTGTCTGTGGCGGATCGAAAATGGATCACCCGACTATATCCCGGCCTTTGAACTAGAGATCAACGAACTATAGATCCGCCAACCCCAGCAGCGCATAGGCAGGTGGCATCAAGGCGCGGCGCCATCTGCCCAGCGGAAAGCGCGTCGGCGGACGTTCAATTGGCAACGGAAGTTCACTGTGTTGCCCTAGTGCCAATCGGGCCAGAGCACGCCCGCAATAGGTACCCATCGCCACACCGTTGCCGTGGTAAGCAAACCCCGCAAACGCTCCGGCTTGTCCCGGAATCGGACCGGCAAAGGGTACAAGATCACGAGCCAGACAAACCATACCGGACCAGATATGTGTGACATCGATGGAGGCCCAGACCGGGAACAGTCGCCTGAAATCCCGCAATGCTTTTTGGCGAATACGTGCTTCGGCACCGGGCGATGACATTAGTCCTCCGCGCATTCCGAACAGAAACCGCCGATCCGGCATCAGCCGAAAATAGTGAAGCAGATTGCGTGTGTCATACGCCATCTGATCCGAAGTCCACCCCTGCGCCTGCAATTCATCTTGTGACATGGCGCGCGTCACTAACGCCGTGGACTGCGTGGGCATATAACGCGCGGCCATCCACGGATGCAGATCCTCGCTGGAATACCCATTGGTACACAATAGGACCTTGGACGCCCGAACATGACCTGTGGAAGTCTGCAGATCAAAGCCCTGCGGCACTTTGCTGATTTTCTGGATCGCACTTTGCTGATACAGCCCCGCGCCCTTGGTCCGCGCAGCTTTGGCCAGTCCGAACAGGTATTTGCGAGGGTTCAGGCCAAAGCCGACGGGCGTGGTGTAACCACCAAAGAACGCGCCGCCCAACCCTAGGCCCGCCAACTCATGCTGTTCATGCAACTGGCCTTGGGCGTTCGAATTTCGGCGCAATCGCTCCATCGCGCGTTTTGAATGGGCCAGTTGAGTTTCACCCCGAGAATGCCTGTCCGCATCTATTCCATGGCGCGTCAGAAGTTCGGCAACCAACGAAACCGCATCAATTTCTGCTTGAAAATAGGCGTCTGCCGCCTGTTCACCATAGCGACGAACAAGGGTGGTCTCACTTAGTTTCGACCCACCCAGACAGCAGAATCCACCGTTTCGCCCCGATGCACCCCAACCCGGGGATTCCGCCTCGAACACAGCAACTGATGCACCCGTTTCCGCCAGATGAAGCGCGGCAGAAATGCCCGTGAAACCGCCGCCAATAATGGCGACATCGACACTCAACGCGCCGTGAAGAATTGGCCAATCCGGGGCCTCAATTGTCTCATCCCACCAGCAGGTCGACCGGGGGGCGGAACTGTAGGCATAATCAGAATAGATCCGTTTCATTCAGTACGCGCCGCAGCCTGTTCATCCTGCTTTTGCCGCATCATCGCGCGTTTTGTCACCAATGATGCGGTAATGACACCCACGGTAACAACCGCAATCATAAGCGTGGACAACGCGTTGATTTCAGGACTGACACCGAGACGCACAGCCGAGAATATCTTGATCGGTAAGGTGGTAGCAGAAGGCCCGGACGTGAAAGACGCGATGACCAGATCATCCAACGACAAGGTGAACGCCAGCAACCAGCCGGACACCACGGCAGGTGCTATGATCGGCAATGTGACGAGGCGAAAGGCTTGTGCGGACGAGCATCCCAGATCCAGCGCGGCCTCCTCCAACGACTGATCAAACGTGACAAGGCGCGATGAGACAACGACCGAAACGAAGCACATCGAAAAGGTTGTATGCGCCAGCACGATCGTCAGGATACCACGATCCAGCCCGATACCGATAAAGAGCAGCAGCAGCGACAGGCCTGTGATCACCTCGGGCATTACCAGCGGCGCGTAGATCATCCCCGAAAACAATGTGCGGCCAAAGAACCGACCACCTCGAACCAGAACATATGCCGCGGCAGTTCCAAGGATCGTCGCCAATGTGGATGAAAAGACTGCGACCCGCAGTGTAACCCATGCAGCATCCAGAAATGCCTCGTTCTGAACAAGCTCGCCATACCATTTGGTAGAAAATCCGGCCCAAACGGTGACCAGTTTACTTTCGTTGAAACTGAAGATGATCAGGATGATCATCGGGATGTACAGAAAGGCGAACCCCAGCGTCAGTGAGACTGTGTTGAACCAGCTGAGCTTGTTCATTGTTCAGCCTCCGTCTGTTTTTGCTGGTTCCGCTGAAACAGCACGATCGGAATCACGAGGATCAGCAACAGAACCACTGCCACGGCACTGGCAACTGGCCAATCGCGGTTTGAGAAGAATTCCTCCCACAACACCTTGCCGATCATCAACGTTCCTGATCCGCCCAGAAGCGATGGGATCACGAACTCACCGATCACCGGGATCATCACCAGAAAGCAGCCGGCGATAATACCCGGGCGCGACAAAGGTATCGTCACCAGCCAAAAGGCTTGCAGGCGCGAACACCCAAGGTCTTCGGCGGCTTCGATCAGCGAGCCGTCCATCCGTTCAAGCGACGAATAGATCGGTAAAATCATGAACGGAAGATAGGTGTATACGATGCCGATATAGACCGCCGTATTGGTGTTTAGAATGGTCAGCGGAGTTGAAATGATCCCGGTCCACAGCAGCAGTTGGTTTAGATATCCTTCGTTACTGAGGATACCCATCCACGCATAGACCCGGATCAGAAACGACGTCCAGAAGGGCAAGATGACCAGCATCATAAGGGTCGGCCGCCACTCTTCAGGTGCGCGGGCCATGGCATAGGCAATGGGATATCCGACAATCAGGGTGAAAATAGTGGAAATCAAGGCGATCTTGACGGAAGACAGATAAGCCTTCCAGTAAAGATCGTCTTCAGTCAGCCAGATGAAATTCTCCAGATCAAGCTGGCTAAAGAATTCCCTGATACCTACCCAACCCGCGGACAAGTCCAGCGTTGGCGTGTAGGGCGGGATGGCAAGGTCGGTGTCCGAAAGTGAGATCTTCAGAACTATGAAGAAGGGCACCAGAAACAGCGCCAGCAGCCATACGTAGGGGATGGCGATCAGAAAAGCCCGGCGCATCAGTTTTCCAGCAAAACCGCGGCCGTCGCTGTCCAAGACAGCCAGACTGGGTCTTCCCACGTGAAGGAGCGGCGCGAGATGCGGCGGGTATTTGCCGTTTGCGCCTTGATGATCGTGCCGTTTGGCAGTTCGACATGATAGGTCGACAGATTGCCCAAATAAGCGATGTCGTGCACCTTGCCCTGAATGGCATTGATCGCATCTGTTGGGCGCTCGGCAGAGATGGCCACCTTCTCGGGCCGGATCGCCACGTGGCAGCTCTGGCCCTTGGACAGCGCTGTTGCGGATGTGGCCGTAAGCGGAGGCTGCCCCTCGGCCCAATCGATTTGATAGCTTTCATCGCCCTGCGCGGTGGCACGCCCTTCGATGATGTTCACATCCCCAATGAAATCAGCCACATATACCGAATTCGGTGTCTCATAGATGCGATCCGGCGTCGCCACTTGCATCAGCTTGCCCTGGTCCATAACGGCCACCCGGCTGGCAACCGTCATCGCCTCTTCCTGATCGTGCGTCACGATGACAAAGGTCGTGCCAGTCTTTTCCTGAATATCCATCAACTCAAACTGAGTGTCCTGACGCAGTTTCTTATCAAGCGCACCCAAAGGCTCATCCAGAAGCAGCAGTTTTGGCGCCTTGGCCAGCGACCGGGCGAGTGCCACACGCTGGCGCTGACCACCCGAGATCTGGTGCGGCTTGCGACGTGCAAATTGCTCCAGCCGGGTGAGGCGCAGCATCTCTTCCACACGCTCTTCCAGATCGCGCTTGGACATTTTGTCCCGGCGCAGGCCAAAGGCGATGTTGTCCCAGATGCTGAGATGCGGAAACAAAGCGTAGGACTGAAACATCATGTTCACAGCCCGCTTGTTGGGCGGAATCGGGTCGATATCCTGCCCTCCCAGAAGAATATGGCCTGCGGTCGGGGTTTCAAAACCAGCCAGCATGCGCATCATCGTGGTCTTGCCACAACCCGACGGGCCAAGCAGAGCAAAGAATTCTTGCTCATAGATGTCCAGCGAAAGATCGTCGATTGCCGTGAATGCACCAAAGCGTTTGGTGACGTTCTGGAACTGGATCAAGGGTTTCGCCTGCGGGTCCTCCCACGGCGCAAATACGTCAGAGTTCAAAGCGACCCCCGTTTATCGGTCAGGATAAGAAAAACGCAAGGCAGTCAGTCTGCCTTGCGTTACCATCAGATCAGGTGCCTGATTTCACTTTGGTCCAAAGACGCGTCACCACCCGTTGGATCTTTGCCGGATAGGGCGTGGTGATATAGAGGTTCTGCATCGTCGCATCGTCCGGATAGATTGCCGGATCACCTATTACGTCCTCTTCCAGGAACTCCTGCGAGGCCTGATTGCCGTTGGCATAATAAACATAGTTCGACGCGGCAGCCATGTTGTTGGCATCCAGAATGAAGTTCAGGAACTTATGCGCGCCTTCCGGGTTCGGAGCATCGACAGGTATCGCCATCTGGTCAAACCACATCAGTGATCCTTCCGCAAAGGGGTGGTATTCGATGACCACGCCATTATCCGCCTCATCAGCGCGGTCGCGGGCCTGCAGAATATCGCCCGACCAACCCACGGCCACGCAGATATCACCGTTGGCAAGCGCATTGATGTATTCCGAGCTGTGGAACTTTTGAATATGCGGACGCACGCCGGTCAGAACCTCTTCGGCCTTCTCGATCACGTCCTTGTCATGGCTGTCCGGGTCCTCGCCGATATACTGGAGCACCATTGGAATGATCTCGGCAGGCGCGTCCAGGAAATGAACCCCGCACGAGGCCAGCTTTTCCATGTTCTCGGGCTTCAGCACAAGGTCCATGCTGTTAAGCGCAACATCGTCGCCTAATACCTCTTTGACCTTGTCGACATTTACGCCAAGACCGGTTGTCCCCCACATATAGTTGATCGAGTATGCGTTTTTGGGGTCATAGCCCGCAGTACGTTCCTGAATCACGTCCCACAGGTTCCCCGCATTCGACAGCTTGGCGGCGTCGAGTTCCTGGAATGCGCCGGCCTGAATCTGGCGTTGCAAAAACGTCCCCGAAGGCACCACGACGTCATACCCCGACCCTCCGGCCAGCATCTTGGTTTCCAGAACCTCGTTGCTGTCAAACACATCGTAGATCAGGGTCAGGCCCGTCTCACTTTCGAATTTGCTCAGCAGTTCTTCGTCAATGTAGTCGGACCAGTTATAGACACGCACCTCTTCGGCAAACGCAGCCGAAGTCCCCAATGCGACAACCGCTGCCGTCCCCAGCGTTTTCAGTTTCATGTTACTCTCCCTGCAACTGTGCGGCCATTTTGACCTTTTTTTGGATTTGATCAAGTTTTGCGTTTCGACGCAGTTTCACTTATGGTTGGGACGGGTGTAGAATCCAGCAAGATAGAAACACGCGCATTGGGGTGAACCATTTGGATTTGATCAAAAATAAGGCAGGTATACCTCTGGATGATGAAGAAAAGCGCCCCGCACATGAACAGGTCTATCGTACACTGAAATCGCAGATTCTGTTTGGTGATCTGGTACCCGGACAGCCGGTTACGATTCAGGGTTTGACCGATTCTCTGGGCGTGGGCATGACGCCAGTACGTGAAGCGATTCGCCGCCTGATATCTGACGGCGCCTTGATCTTTCAGGGCAATCGACGGGTCAGTGTTCCCCTATTGTCAGCCAGCGATATCGAGCAGATGATATTCGCAAGAATTTCAATCGAAACAGAGCTTTCAAGGCGTTCTGCCAAGAATATCGCGGCCACCGACATTGACCGGCTCGAAGATTTAGATCAACGCTTGGATGATATGATCGCAGATGGGGATGTGGGCGGGTATCTGCGTTTGAACCACGCGTTTCACCAAGCGCTTTACTCGCACGCCGAGGCCCCGATTCTGGTTGATCTGGCCGAACGGTTGTGGCTGAGATTCGGCCCCTCGCTACGGATCGTATGTGGCCGCTTCGGGACTCAGAGCCTGCCCGACAGGCATAAAGATATTATCGCCGCTTTGCGTGATCAAAACGCCGAAAAGGCAGCAATAGCGACTGCGCAGGACATTGAGCAAGGCATCGGAATGATGGGCGACGCCCTGACCACCGCCTAGAATTCAGCGATTCGATTGACAGTATAAAATTTGATCATATTCTATCTCGCAACCACTGTTGCAGGAGATTCTCCGATGTCTACCATCACAAACCACTTGCCCACCGCTGAATTGCAGGCGCTGGATGCCGCACATCACCTGCATCCGTTTTCCTCCAATACAGCATTGGGAGAAGAAGGCGTCCGGGTCATCACGCGCGCAAACGGTATTTACCTGACCGACAGCGAAGGTCATGAAATTCTGGATGGCATGGCCGGATTGTGGTGCGTGAACATCGGATATGGCCGTGAGGAGCTTGCCGAAGCTGCCGCGCGCCAAATGCGCGAGCTGCCTTATTACAACACCTTCTTCAAAACAACTCATACTCCGGCCATTGCTCTCGCGGCGAAGCTGGCCGAACTTGCACCTGGCGATCTGAACCACGTCTTTTTCGCGGCAGGTGGCTCTGAGGCCAATGACACCAACATCCGCCTGGTGCGCACCTACTGGGCAGAAAAGGGTCAACCTGACAAGAACATCATCATTAGCCGCAAGAACGCCTATCACGGATCATCCGTAGGCTCGGCCTCTTTGGGGGGCATGGTGGGAATGCATGCGCAGGGCGGCATTCCGATCCCGAATATCCATCACATCAACCAGCCGAACTGGTGGGCAGAAGGTGGCGACATGACGCCCGAAGAGTTCGGCCTTGCCCGCGCACGCGAATTGGAAGAGGCCATTCAGGAACTGGGCGAAGATCGCGTCGCGGCCTTCATCGCCGAGCCGGTGCAGGGCGCAGGCGGCGTGATCATCGCCCCCGATACCTACTGGCCAGAAATTCAACGTATCTGCGACAAATACGATATCCTGCTGATCGCGGATGAGGTGATCTGTGGATTTGGCCGTACCGGCAACTGGTTTGGTTCAGAAACGGTCGGCATCAAGCCGCATATCATGACCATCGCCAAGGGCCTAAGCTCGGGCTATGCGCCCATCGGAGGCTCGATTGTTTGTGACGAGGTGGCTGAAGTCATCAGCGGCACTGAGTTCAATCATGGCTACACCTATTCCGGCCACCCGGTTGCTGCGGCTGTGGCGCTAGAAAATCTGCGCATTCTTGAAGAAGAGAAAATCATCGACCACGTGCGCGATGTGGCCGCCCCCTATCTCAAACAGAAATGGGAGGCGTTGATCGAGCATCCACTGGTCGGCGAGGCCAAGATCGTTGGTATGATGGCGTCGATTGCGCTGACACCCGATAAATCCAGCCGCGCCAAATTTGCCTCTGATCCGGGCACGGTTGGGTATATTTGCCGTGATCGTTGTTTCGCCAACAACTTGGTTATGCGCCATGTGGGTGATCGGTTGATCATCTCACCACCATTGATCCTGACACCTGCAGATATCGACGAGATGTTCGTGCGCATTCACAAATCGCTGGACGAAGCGCTGGTCGAGATCAACGAAAAAGGGTTGATGAAACCCGCATCGTGATCGGTGAATCAAGGGCGGTCTGTTTGGGTCGCCCTGACACTCAACGCATCCGTTCCAGTAAACTGAGCGATGGGTACCCGTCCGGGACCAGCCCTTGCGCAACCTGAAATGCGCGCACAGCGTCGATGGTATTCGGCCCAGTGCGCCCATCGATACCTTGTGTGTCAAAGCCCGCCTGCGTCAGTCGGCGCTGCAACTCTTTGCGTTCGATGAAGCTAAGGACACGGTCGCCGCGCGGCCAAGTCGCTTGAAACGGGGGGGCGCTTGCAAGCCTGTCGGACAGATGCCCGATCCCAATCACATACGCGTCGGCGCCGTTGTAGGCTTCAATCACCTTGAAATTGTTAAAGATCATCAGCGCGACACCCCGGCCACCTGCCGGTAGCAGGATCGCCGCCTGGCCGTGATCAGGTACTGCTTCGCCAGTATGTGTTAAAACACCCCGGGCCGCCCATTCCGATGGCATCAAGGTAAAGTCGCGTCTCGCTTCGGTATAATCAAAGCCCGACGGCAACTGCACCTCTACCCCCCAGGGTTGACCTTGGGTCCATCCATGTTTGGCCAAATACGCCGCGGCCGAAGCCAACGCGTCGGTTGGATCGTCCGACCAGATATCACGCCGCCCATCACCATCGAAATCGACGGCATGATCAAGAAATGAGGTCGGCATGAACTGCGTGTGCCCCATTGCACCAGCCCAGCTGCCAACCATATTCCCTGCATCAACGTCCCCGGCCTGTAGGATCTGAAGGGCTGCGATAAGTTGGGATTCAAAAAAACTTGCCCGCCGCGCATCAAAAGCCAGGGTCGCCAGCGACCGGATGGTCTGCTTGCTGCCCCGATAGGTCCCGAACGAGGTCTCAAGCCCCCAGATCGCGGTGACGACCTCTTTTTCGACGCCATAATGCGCCTCGATCCGGGTCAGGGTTTCTCGGTACTGGTTCAGCCCGGCGCGACCATTCGAAACGCGTGTATTCGACACCGCCGAATCCAGATATTCCCAGATCGGCTTGGAAAACTCTGCCTGATTGCGATCTCGTTTGATGCTGTCGCTGTCATAGGTCACCCCAGCCAATGCGCGATTCAGCGTGTTTGCCGAGATACCCGTTGCCTGCGCCCTCTCGCGAAACGCCGCCAGCCAAGCCTGAAAGCGTGCATTCCCTTCTGCCGATACACGATGCAGCTCGACCTTTGGGCGCAATTCGGGCCGAACAGAAACTGTTACATCCGCCGAAGCAAGTTGCACATTGTCGACCAATGGTCGGACCAGAGGCCGTACCGATTTATCTGTTGCATCCGCCTGCACGATGGATGCCCATAATGCGACGGTCATAACGCCGCCTACGCATTTACGCATTCCGTTTTTACCTGATTACTGCTCAGCACCAACGATAGCGCAATATCGCGTTTTTACAAAGCGCCGAGCGCTAGGTTTCCTGATCCTGTGCCTCACGCTCTGCACGAAGTCGGGCTATCGCCTCTCTCAGCAGTGGGATGCGCTTGGGTCTGAAGCTTTCCTCGGTCACGTCCATTTCCTGCATACGATCCAGCCGGAACACGCGAAAATCTCGACGCAGGTGGCACCAGCTAAGCAAAACGCTGGAGCGATCCATGTAAACAATGCCCAGCGGATTAACTCGACGCCGGGTATCCGCGCCATTGGCATCTGTATAGGCGAACTCCACCATGCGTTCATCCCATGCTGCTTGGCGCAGGTCGGCAACATCGATCGTTGGTATCGCCGGGCGATTGAACCGTTTGGCTGTCAGAACCGCGTGACTCAACCGGTGTGACTGCCGCTGGGGTAACCGTCCCTGAAGCTTTCGCAAAGCCTCGCTTGCGGCATTAGACAGTGCCGGGTCGCCGATCAGTTGTACCTCGCGCAAGCCCAAAACCAGCGCTTCAAGCTCGTCATTGGTGAAGCCCAGCGGCGGTAAGGTCGCATCTTCAATCAGCGTGAATCCGAATCCAGCTTCTCCGTCGATCACGGCACCCAAACCACGCAGAGCATCGATATCGCGGTGCACCGTACGTGGTGAAACGCCCAAATCCTGTGCCAACTGAACCGACGTTCTGGGCGACGGGCCAGAGCGCAGGGCTTGCATCAACTGAAACAGGCGGGCGGTGCGAGACATAATGCACAATAGCCTAAACCTAATGACAGGAACTGTCATCAGTTCGAAGTATCCCTTGGGAATACCAACGATGGAGCCGATGATGCTGACCCTTCTCACCTTCCCCTCTGCCTTCGGTCTGTTCAGTGCCAGCCCGTTCTGTGTGAAAACGGCCCTGATGCTTCAAAGCGCAGGCAAGCATTGGCAACGGTCCGACCTGCTGGACCCCCGCAAGATGCCGCACCAGAAACTGCCGGTCCTGCGCACACCCGAGCATCTGATCCCCGACAGCGACCTGATCCGTGAATGGCTTGAAGCCCAAGGCGCCGACTTCGATGCAGGCCTGAGCGATCTGCAAAAGGCCCAATCCCGCGCCCTGATCCGCATGGCCGAAGAACATTTGTACTTCTATGTCGTACAGGACCGCTGGGCCAACGATGAGGTCTGGCCAATCCTGCGGGATACGTTCTTTTCGATCATTCCCGCCCTGATCCGCAAACCGGTTTCGAACTCGATCCGCAAATCTGTTCTCAAAGGGCTTGAATTTCAGGGCGTGTCCAGGTTTTCGTCGGCTGAGCGTCAGGATCGACTGGAACGTGATCTTGAGGCGATATCGGCTTACCTTTGGCACTCGCCCTACCTGATGGGCGAGCAGCCTACGTCGGCAGACATGAGCGTTGGCCCGATGCTGGCCGCAATGCGCGCAACACCGTCAGATACACCGCTGACCCGCAGGGTCAAACAGGATAAGATACTGATCAGCTATATTGACCGGATGGAACAGGCGATCCCACTGCCATGACCCCCTTTGAAGACGCAAACGTCGCCGCAGCTTACGATGCACTGCCGGAAGAAACTCGCGTAGGTGCATTTGCGCTGCGTACTTTGATCTTTGAAACGGCAGCATCTCTGCCGCGTGCCCAACCACTGCAAGAGGCGCTGCGTTGGGGACAGCCCGCCTATCTGGCACCAAAGGGGTCAACAATCCGGCTGGGCGGGCACAAAACTGCCCGCTTTGCGCTGTACGTACATTGCCAGAGCCGGCTGATAGGGGATTTCATATCAGCCTTTCCAGGCGAAGATCAGATTGAAGGCAATCGCGCCGTTCTGTTCGACACGCCGGATCAGATCGATCCCACACGCCATGGCTGGCTAATTGCCCGCGCGTTAACCTATCACGTTTCGGCAAGAGCCTAATTCCCCAAACCCACTTTTTGCGTTCAAGGCAGAGCAGAGAGGCCGCTAAATCTCAGGCTGCCTTTTCCGAAACGGGTTATCATTTCTGACGGCGCTTGCGTTCCACCTTGCGCTTGATCTTGTCCTTCTTGCGCTTGGTACTGACCGCCTTGCGCCGCGATCCGCGCTTCGCCGGGCCGCGACCACGAGGCAAGGCCTGATCATCGATGGATAACAGCTCCAACTCCAGCCCGCCCGTCACCGGTGTCGCTTCGGTCAGACGCACAGTGACGCGCTGGCCAATGGCGATGATCAGGCCTGTGTCTGAGCCCATAAGTGTTCCGGCCTCGCGGTCGAAATGAAAAAACTCACGCCCCAAAGACCGTACAGGGACCAGCCCGTCAGCACCAGTTTCGTCCATTTTCACGAAGGCGCCGAACCGCGCGATACCGCTGATCCGACCGCTGAATTCATTGCCGACCCGTTCGCTAAGATAAGCAGCCAGATAGCGATCGGTGGTATCGCGTTCGGCCATCATCGAACGGCGCTCGGTATCCGAGATATGGGTGGCGGTTTCTTCCAGCCGTCCGATCTCATCCTCGGTCAAACCATCTTCGCCCCAGCCGTGGGCCGTGATCAACGCACGATGCACGATCAGGTCCGCATAGCGGCGGATGGGTGAGGTGAAGTGTGCATAGTTTCGCAACGCCAGACCGAAATGGCCGAAATTCTCGGGATTGTAGTACGCCTGCGCCATCGAGCGTAGGGTCGACAAGTTGATCAGCTCCGCATCCTCAGTTCCGGCAGCGGCGTTTAGCAAGGCGTTCAGGTGGCGGGTCTGTAAAACCTGCCCCTTAGCAAGATTCAGCCCTGCCGCCTGCGCCGTTTCGCGCAAGCTCTCCAGCTTTTCCGGAGCGGGCTCTTCGTGCACACGAAACAGTAGCGGGCGACGTTTCGCGATCAGCGTCTCGGCGGCGGCGACATTGGCAAGGACCATGAATTCCTCGATCAACTTATGTGCATCCAACCGATCACGGAAGGCGACGCTTTCGACCTCACCACTTTCGCTGAGAATAATTTTGCGTTCCGGCAGATCCAGCTCCAACGGCTGCCGCACCGCACGCGCCTTTTTCAGCGCAGCATACGCGGCATAAAGCGGTTTCAGCACTGTCTCCAACAACGGCCCCGTCCTGTCGTTGAGACTGCCATCAATGGCATTCTGCACTTCGACATAGTTAAGCGAAGCGGCAGACCGCATCAGCCCTCGCACGAAGCGATGGTCGATCTTATTGCCCTCTGCATCGATCTGCATCCGAACGGCGATGCAGGCCCGCGGGACGCCTTCGTGCAACGAACACAGGTCACCCGACAAGCGATCCGGCAGCATCGGCACCACACGGTCAGGGAAATAGCTGGAATTGCCGCGTTTGCGCGCCTCTCGGTCCAGCGCGGTACTGGGCTGCACATAGGCGGCAACGTCAGCAATGGCGACCCAGACCACATGGCCGCCCTTGTTCTTGGGATCATCATCTTCATGTGCATAGCACGCATCGTCGTGATCCCGCGCATCCGAAGGATCAATTGTCAGCAGCGGTACATCCCGCAGATCCTCGCGCCCTTTCAGGCCAACGGGTTTGGCTTTGTCGGCCTCTTCGATCACCTTGTCAGGAAAGTCATCCGGGATACCGTGCTGGTGAATGGCGATCAGCGAAACGGCTTTGGGGGCCGAGGGATCACCCAGCCGTTCGACAATACGTGCACGCGGTAGGCCCATGCGGTTTTTCGGTCCAGCTTGTTCCGCCTCGACCAGTTCACCATCATTCGCTCCGTGAACCGCCCCGTCGGGAACCAGCCACTCGGTCTGGCCGGCCTTATCGATCGGGACAATCCGGCCACCTTCGGCCCCTTTGCGGAAAATGCCAACGATACGCTTCGGGTTGGTCCCGATGCGTCGGATCAGCCGGGCCTCATAGTTGTGATCTTCCTCATGCACGACGGTCAGACGCGCCAGAATCCGGTCGCCCTCGCCCAACGCCGGATCACTGGCACGGGCAATGATCAGCACAGTGGGCTCAATACCTTCGCCATGCCATTCCAATGGACGCGCGAACAGATCGCCATCGGCATTCGGAGCCTTCACCTGCAGCACACTGACCGGTGGCAGGCGGTCAGGATCTCGATAACTGCGCTTACGCTTTTCCAGATGCCCTTCAGCCTCAAGCTCTTTGAGGATTCGCTTCAGGTCGATCCGTTCAGCGCCCTTGATGCCAAAGGCTTTGGCAATGTCGCGTTTCGAGGTCAGGGTGGGGTTCGCCGAGATCCAATCGAGGACCTCCTGCTTGGTCGGAATGCGTGTCATGAGTTTGGCCTAACACGGGCGTGCGACCGCGTCATGACCAAAAAAGCGGCGCATCGTGTCAGCCGTGCAGATCGGCCACGGTATCCACATCGCGCAAATGATCCAGCAGCGCCACCCGACGCCCGGCAACCGTTGCCAGCGTGTCGGCCAACGCATGTTCCGTCGACCAGCGCACGTCTTTGAACAACCCCGACGGCAGCGCACCAAAGCGCTGCGCGCCGACAAGCCAATAGCCACCGTCAAGTGCTGGGCCGAACACCATTTCGTTGCGCCCCAACGCGCTATAGGCCCGCGCGATGTGACCTTTTGTGATGCCCGGAATATCCGCACCGATTAAGCATACCGGCCCTTGCGGAGCCCCGCGCAACATCCGCCCCATGCGATCACCCAGATCACCGCGTCCCTGCGCCACACGCGGCAGATCAACGGGCCAGACCCGGCTGTTTATCCCCTCGCGATCCGGAGAGACGGCCAGAACAATCTGCCAACGCGGATCGCGCAGGCGCCGGATTAAGGACCGCGTTTGATGCCGAAACCACCACGCTGCGCCGACCATGCCAATGCCGCGTCCCAAACGGCTTTTTACCCGCCCCGGTCGCGGTTCTTTCACCATGATAACCAGTGTCCGCTGCATGTTTCAGGCGAAATAGTCGGTCAGAATGCGGGTATAGATCGCCTTGAGTTGATGGATTTGCGCGACTTCGACGCATTCATCAACCTGATGCATGGTGCGCCCAACCAACCCAAATTCGACCACCGGGCAGTGGTTCTTGATAAACCGGGCGTCCGATGTGCCCCCGGTCGTTGAAAACTCGGGGCAAACTCCGGTTTCGGTCTCGACCGCCTGCGCCACCAGATCAGACAAAGGTCCCGGCGGGGTCAGAAAGCTTTCGCCTGAGATCTTTATCTTGGTTTCGATATCTACATCAAAGGTTTCGGCGACCGTAGCCGCCTCTGATTTCAGCCACTCGCTCAGGCTTGCTCCGGAATGCAGGTCGTTGAACCGGATGTTCACCGTTCCGCGGCATTGCGCGGGGATGACGTTCGTCGCGGGATTACCCGCATCAATCGTCACTACCGCCAGGGTTGAGGCATCAAAGTGATCGGTTCCCTGATCAAGTTCGTGACCGGCCAACCGATCCATCAAGCGCGCCATTGCGGGCAACGGGTTCTTCGCCCTGTGCGGATAGGCCGAATGCCCCTGCACGCCGGTCACAGCGAACCACGCTGTCATCGAGCCGCGCCGCCCGATCTTCATCATCTCACCCATTGTGTTGGGGCAGGTTGGTTCACCAACCAGACAAACCGACATCCGTTCATCCGTTGCGCCCATGTGATCCAACAGAGCGACTGTGCCATCCAGCGCGTCCCCTTCTTCATCGCCTGTGATCGTCAGGATAACCGCCCCGTCCGGGGGCGTGTCTCGTACAAAGTCGATGGCTGCTGCGGCAAAGGCGGCCACGCCTGATTTCATGTCCGTCGCCCCCCGGCCGTACATGACGCCATCACGGATCTCTGCGCCGAACGGAGGCATGGTCCAAGCGGCCGCATCCCCAACGGGAACAACATCCGTATGCCCGTTGAAGCCGAAGCTGCGCGCATGCCCTTTCTGCCCCCAACGGGCGAACAGGTTGCAGATGCCGGCACGGTCCACGCGTGTGCATTCAAAGCCCGCCTCGCCCAGTACGCGCTGCAAAAGAACCAACGCCCCGCCCTCTTCAGGTGTGACCGAAGGGCAACGGATCAGATCTGTTGTCAGTTCAACTGGATCAGTCATAACGAGCCTCTTGTCTGTATGGATGCCGATGTTCGTGCACAGATTCAACGAATTGACCGGATTGCCAACCCCGAACAGGTAATTTCCTGTGCCATTAGAAGCGACCTCTCATGGTGACACCACCATAGAACATGCGCGTTGACCTTGCGGTTGCCTTGCAGCACGACCCTGATTTGCGTTAGAGGGCCGCGAAACAGGTGAGTCGACATGAAGCGCATTGTCTTCGCAATGATCTGCCTGACTTTCGCCGTTCTCGCGCAGCAAAGCCAGGCACAGACCCTTAAGGTTACGACGGTAACCCGCCCTCCGTTTTCCTTTGTCGAGGACGGGGCGCAGACCGGATTCTCAATGGATCTGCTGGCCGCGCTCTCCGAATCGCTGGGTTGGGAATACTCGGTCAACCGGGTCGAGAGCTTCAGTGATATGCTGGGGGCGGTTCAGGATGGCTCTGCCGATTTGGCGATTGCGAATATTTCCATTACCGCCATGCGCGAAACCAGAATGGATTTTACCCAACCCATCTTTGAAGCCGGGTTGCAAATCATGGTCCCGTCAGAGGCGGCACGCCAGCCATCACTGCTACATGCCTTACTGTCACGCGAATTGTTCATCGCCATAGGTCTGGCCTTCGCCATTTTGCTTGGCGGTGGCATGTTGATGTGGGGGTTCGAACGACGCGCGCAGCCCTATTTCGACCGAAAATTGAATGAGGCGTGGTTCCCCTCGTTCTGGTGGGCCCTCAATCTGGTGGTCAACGGTGGATTTGAAGAGCGGATGCCCCGAACGCCGTTTGGTCGCTTGCTGGGTGTTGTACTGGTGGTTTCGTCGCTGTTCATCGTGTCTGTCTTTACCGCGCGGATCACGTCGGTGATGACCGTGGATGCAATTACCGGCAGCGTAAATTCGATCAATGACCTTTATGGCAAACAGGTCGGCACGATTTCCGACTCGACCGCCGCCAGTTTCCTCAACCGGCGCGAGATCGAATACGCCGGATATGGCGACCTTCAGGAAATGCTGACCGCTTTCACCAACAAGGATTTGGACGCCGTCGTTTTTGACGCCCCGATTCTGTCCTATTACGCCAGCCACGAAGGCCGCAGGATCGCGACGATGACCGGAGGAATTTTCCTGCGCGAGAATTACGGGATCGCATTTCCGACAGGATCGCCACTGGTCGAAGACGTCAACCAAGCGCTGCTTTCCCTGCGCGAGGACGGCACATATGATGAAATATACCGCAAGTGGTTCGGCGCGCGGAACTAAGACGCTTTGAGCTTCCTCTGAAACACGCGTTCAACCGAGGGACGAGACAGCGAGTTTTGATTCAAACCAAATATAAGGCGCGCTAAGCGGTTTCCTCGTCACCGAAGAACGGTGTCATCTGCGCCACGATAACGGCGTTCTCATCCAGCGCCCGCTGCATCAGGGCACGTTCATCCGGGTCAATCTCGTGACCTTGTGCCTCACGCTCGGCCAACGTGCCGTATCCGGTGACATCCAGCGGCGCAGTATCGGCCTGCTTCAGGATCGCCACGGTTTCGCGCACGGCTTCGGCCTCGTCCACGCCGCTGGCAAAACACATCAGCGCCGCGCCGGTCGCGCTTTCAGGCAGACCGTCCCCATCCTTCCGGCCAATCTGAACCAGTAGAGTATAGACTTGCTGGCGCGAGGGCTTCTTTTGCTTTTCCATAGCGCGGCCCTTAGCGGCGCATCAAGACTTGGTCAAGGTTGGACCCGCGTTTTAGACAGGAGCGTTTGAACTTTCAGCGATCATTGTACCCTCGGGCTCACACATTTTGTTCGCTTTATGTTCCATCTCGATGTACCTTTCTTTTAAGGCAGGCAAAGGAGTGCGTTATGTCGGAGCAACAGGACAAATTTCAACGCTTCAAAGACCTGCATGAAAGAGAACGCGCTTTCGTAATTCCCAATCCTTGGGACGCGGGCTCTGCGCGCTTGCTTGAGAGCTTAAGGTTCGAAGCCCTCGCAACGACGAGCGCAGGATATGCTTTCTCAAAGGGCAAAAGAGATTCTTTTGCGGCACTTGGTAGAGATGAAATCCTAGATAATGCGGCCGAGATCGTCGCGGCCATCGATCTTCCGGTCTCTGCTGATCTTGAAGACGGGTTCGGAAAAGCGCCGGAAACCTGCGCACAAACCATTCGCATGGCAAGTCAGGCGGGTCTGATTGGTGGATCAATCGAAGACGCAACCGGAAACCCGGACACGCCCATTTATGATCTCTCTTTGGCAAAGGAACGCATTCAGGCAGCTGCGGAGGCTGCAAAAGAACTGCCGTTTCTTTTGTCCGCCAGAGCTGAGAACTATCTATGGGGTCGAGCGGATCTGACCGACACAATCAAACGTCTGCAAGCCTTCTCGGAGGCTGGAGCCGACGCGCTCTATGCCCCGGGGCTGCCGGACATTGAGGCAATCAGAACCGTCTGCGCCGAAGTTGACAAACCTGTAAACGTGGTGATGGGGCTGACAGGCCCACGCTATACCGTGTCTGAGCTGTCACAGGCCGGTGTTTGCCGCATCAGTGTTGGTGGATCGTTCGCCCGTGCGGCATTGGGTGCGTTGAAGCGAGCTGCGGAAGAGGTGAAGACCTATGGCAGCTTCAACTATTCTGAAGACGCAATGCCCGGGTCCGAAATCAGTAAACTGATGATTCAAGATAAATGCGATGAAAGGGAGTGACAATTCTATCCTGCAATCGAACAACCCATGCACATTCCCGAATGATCAGACCGTGAATTGACATTCAATCTGCAACAAGAAATTCGGCTACAGAAAAAAGGGCTGCAAGTTAACCTGCAGCCCTGATCATTGGATTTGATTGCAGTGCTCAATCGCGAAGCAGTTCGTTAATACCGGTCTTCGATCTGGTCCTTTCGTCAACCCGTTTCACGATGACTGCGCAGTACAGGCTAACATTGTTCTTGGACGGCATCGAACCGGCCACAACGACCGAATAGGGCGGCACTTCGCCATACATGACCTCGCCGGTTTCACGATCCACGATCTTGGTGGACTTTCCGATGAACACGCCCATTCCAAGCACCGAGCCTTCGCGGACAATGCAGCCTTCGACCACTTCGGAACGCGCGCCGATAAAGCAATTGTCTTCAATGATAGTCGGACCAGCCTGCATCGGCTCCAACACACCGCCGATGCCAACACCACCTGACAGATGTACGTTCTTGCCGATCTGTGCGCACGACCCGACGGTCGCCCAGGTATCAACCATGGTGCCCTCGTCAACATATGCACCCAGGTTGACGAATGAGGGCATCAGCACCACGCCCGGTGCGACATAGGCCGATTTCCGCACTACGCAGCTGGGCACCGCACGGAAACCCGCAGAACGCCACTGGTTCTCACCCCAACCGGCAAACTTGCTGTCCACCTTGTCCCACCAGCCCCCGTCCTGAGGACCACCGGTCTGGATCTCCATATCCTTGATGCGAAAGCCGAGAAGAACAGCCTTCTTAGCCCACTGGTTCACATGCCAATCACCGCTTTCCAACTTTTCGGCGACACGCAGCGATCCACTGTCCAACGCGTTCAGCGTATCTTCTATCGCTTCACGCTGTTCGCCTGTGGTGGCAGGTGTGATCGTATCACGTACCTCCCAGGCGGCTTCGATGGCGGCTTCCAGTTGTGCGTTTGACATGTAAGGGCTCCTTGCAGAATCTGTTCGCGTTGGTGTGGCCTATACGCAAGCGGAACCCGTGGCGCAATGCGACGCAGGCGTCCATGTTCGCGTCAACCTTCAGCCAGCGCACCAAGCGCGGAAAACATATCCCGGTCATCTTGCGTCCCCGCATTGGGCGCGGTCAGCAATACGTCGCCGTAGAAAACCGAATTCGCACCGGCCAGAAAGCACAATGCCTGCTCGGCAGCGGAAAAGTCTGACCGTCCTGCGGACAGACGCACCCGTGTTTGCGGCATGGTAATCCTGGCGGTCGCAACCATGCGTACCAGATCGAAAATGCCCACCTTTTCACGATGTGCCAGCGGGGTACCCTCGATCGGGATCAGCGCATTGATCGGAACACTTTCCGGATGTGGGTCAAAATTCGCAAGCACCTGCAGCAGCGAGGCGCGGTCTCGCAGGCTTTCGCCCATACCAATGATGCCGCCACAACACAGATCAATGCCCTCGTCCCGGCAATAGCCCAGGGTTTCCAGGCGGTCCTGATAGGTGCGTGTGCCGATGATCTCACCGTAGAATTCAAGCGAGGTATCAAGGTTGTGATTGTAAGCGGTCAGCCCTGCTTCGGCCAGCCGTTGGGCTTGATGCGGCTTCAGCATTCCAAGCGTCACGCAAGCTTCCATCCCCAGACTGCGGACACCGCGGACCATTTCCAGAACATTGTCGAACTCTTCCCCGTCCCGCACCTGGCGCCACGCAGCCCCCATACAGAACCGCTGGGCCCCTGCATCCCTTGCCCGTTTGGCAAGCGAAAGGACATGCGCGGGATTCATCAGTTTTTCCTTGGTCAGCTCGACTTCACGATGATGCGCGGATTGTGGACAATAGGCGCAATCCTCCGGGCAACTGCCGGTTTTGATCGACAGCAAGCTGGCTTTCTGAATGTCGTTCGGATCGTGATGGGACCGATGGATAGTGTTTGCGCGGCCGACCAGATCCAGCAGGGGAAGGCGCAACAGCGCCTCCACCTCATCCACGGACCAATCGCTGCGGATGTCCTGTCCGGTATCAAGCATCCGTTTGCGACCCACGGATTTTCTGCATCAGGCCCGTTGGCAGGCCAATCGCCAGAATTGCCGCTAGCGTGATCTTGACAAGATCACCCACGATGAACGGGCTGAAACCGTAAGCCAGAACCTTATCTGCGGGAACAAACTGAGCCAGCCATCCCAGACCCAGCACATAGATGACTGCAAGGCCAGCCAACATGGCGGGAACCAGAAACATCTTGCGCAGGTTGTCCGCCACCCAGCCGACAATGAAGGATGCAACGACAAATCCCAGCAAATAGCCACCGGTGCCGCCCATCATATAAGCCAGCCCGATGCCTTTTCCCGGCGTCCCGGCAAAAACCGGCAGGCCCATCGCACCGGCAACCATATAGCCGATTACGGTTGCAGCCCCAAGGCGAGTTCCAAAGGCTGCGGCAATCATCATGACTGCCGCGACCTGCAGAGTAATTGGTACTGGCCAGAACGGCACCTGGACCTTTGCGCTGGCGGTTAGCAGCAGGATGCCCAACCCAACACGAAGCGCCTGTCCCACAGGGGTTAGAGCGCCTGCAGGGGGCAAGGTGGATTGTAGCATGGTTTTCATTGGATTTCCTTTTTATAGATAATTTTGACAAGATTCGCATTATGTTGTCATTTTTATCTATTTTAAATCAAGCGAAATTTATGCTGGTGCATCAGAATGCCACTTACGCACCTGAAAAGATCAGCTTGCGCGGCGGATATGACGGACCAGTATTGATGAGGCCGCCGTAACGTCCTTGCTTTTCAACGCCTGAATGATGGCCGCGTGATCCGTATCAATGCGCTGCACCCATTTGGGTCGCCAATGCGCAAACAGGTGCCGAGCACTGGCAATGTGCAGATCGTCTATCGCATGCAGAAGGCGCGGCAATCCACACGGGGTTAGGATTGATCGATGAAAGATCCTGTTTCGCGCTTCCCATTGAGGCATGCTGTCCGCCTCATCGCAGGCTTTTCGAGCGTCATCAGCTGCTTTCAGCGCCGCTGGCGTCATGTTCTGCGCTGAATGCTGCATCGCCAGTGTCTCCAATGCGACACGCATTTCGATCACCTCCCGCACCTCGGCGGGATCCAGCGCGGTGACACGCATACCCTTTCGCGGCTCGCTCTTGGCCAACCCATGCGCTTCGAGCCGTAGCAGCGCTTCGCGCACCGGTACATGGCTGGTGTCAAAGTCACGCGCGATATGGTCCTGGCGCAGCTTCTCACCGGCGGACAGATCCCCGGTTATGATTTGTTGGCTCAGTGCCTGATATATTGTGTCGGCGATGGTTGCGGTCATGAATTATAGATAAAATTCATGACCGATTTCTACAAGCGGTATTTTCAGCCGCATAACGGGTCGGGAGAAATGTTGCCTCCGCAGATCAACACAGCGACACGCTCATCCGGCGCGGGTTGATAGGCACCCGAAATCAACGCGGCAAGGGCGGTTGCGCCTGCGGGCTCGACCAGGATTCGATGTGTTTGCCACAGGCATTTCTGCGCGTCGGCTATGGCCTCGTCTGATACCAGAACCGAAGCCATCCCTTGCGCCAATTCGAAACAAATCGATCCGATCCGCCGGGCACCCAACGCATTCGCAGCAATACCCGAAACCGTGACATCGACAGGCTTACCCGCCTGCAAAGCTGCGTTCAACGCGCACGAAGTTTCGGGTTCGACCGCAACAACCTTGCGCGCGCCCTGTAGCCAGGCCAGGGCGCCAGCGATCAGGCCGCCCCCGCCCACAGCGATCAGGATGGTATCAGCTTGCAGGCCCTGCGCCTCCCATTCAGCAAAACATGTGCCTTGTCCGGCCACAGTTGCAGGTGCGTCATAGGCGTGGATTTGCATTGCCCCGGTCCCAGACTCGTGCGCCTGCGCACCCATCAGTGCATTGGCATATTCACCGGACACAACACTCAGGTCCGCACCCGCCTGCTTAACCAGAGCAATCTTCGAGGGCCCTGCCAGCTCGGGCACAAAAATCTTGGCCGGGTAACCCAATGTTTGCGCGGCATAGGCTGCTGCTGCCCCATGATTGCCACCTGATGCGGCCACAACACCTGCCTTCGGAACATCCATGCTAAGCAACGTGTTGAACGCCCCACGGGCCTTGAAGCTGCCGGTGTGTTGCATATGCTCAAGCTTCATCTCGACCGGATAACCCAGCATGTGGCTTTCCATCACAGGCGTGACCTGCGCGTATCCGGCGATGCGATCCCGCGCTGCGGAAATTTCACTCTTCCAATCCATTACTTGTCTTTCCGTGACTGGCACTCTGCCCGCGAACCCTATAGCTGTTTCATGAACACGCAAGCAGGGATCGACCACCGATGAGAGAAGACCGCCACAGCCCATTCCGCGATGCGCAGACCGACCGCTCAACCGCGAGCGAGGTTCCGGACACGCCCCAGACGCGATCCCCGGCCTATCGCCTTGCCTTCGCCGATGACGAGTTCCTGTGTCGGGACGAACTGCGCCCGGTGCGTTTGCAGCTTGAACTGCTCAAGCCCGAAATGATCATGACCGAGCGCGCGATCACCTCGACCATCGTCATGTTCGGCGGCGCGCGTATCCCGGAACCATCGCAGAAACACACGGCCCGGACTGAAACATTGGCCGGGTTGTCGCAGTATTATGACGAAGCACGGGAATTCGCCCGTTTGATGACCGAAAAGTCGAATGCAACGGGATGCCGTGAGAACGTTATTGTCACCGGCGGTGGCCCCGGAGTGATGGAGGCCGGCAACAGAGGTGCACAGGACGCGGGTGGCTGTTCTATCGGGCTGAACATCGTGTTGCCACACGAACAGGCACCGAACCTCTATGTCACGCCCGAGCTCAGCTTCAACTTCCACTATTTCGCTATTCGCAAGATGCACTTCCTGATGCGCGCACGCGCCATCACCATCTTCCCCGGCGGCTTTGGTACGATGGACGAGCTATTCGAATCCCTGACGCTGATCCAAACCGGCCGGATGGATCGTGTTCCATTCCTGCTGTTCGGGCGTGCGTTTTGGGAGAAAGTGATCAACTGGGAAGCTCTGGCTGATGCTGGCACCATCTCAGACGAGGATCTTGACCTGTTTCGGTTCGTCGATACCGCGCAAGAGGCGGTCGACATCATCGAAAACTGGGAGCCCGCTCCGCCACGCGACGAAATTCCGGGGCGCTGAGATATGACAGGGCCTAAGACCGGCGAGATGCTCCACCTGCGTGGGAACGCTCTGGACAAGGGCGAGCCGGTGGCGCTGCCGCTGACCCAAAGCAGTATGTACCATTTGCCGGGCGTGCCGGATGGGCAAGCCAGTTATGGGCGCGTTGACAACCCAACCTGGGTGCATCTGGAACACGTGCTGTCCCATCTGGAAAACGCACCTTGCCTCAGTTTTCCGTCTGGCATGGCGGCAATCTCGACAGCGCTGTTTGCCACTGTGCAGACTGGGTCGCGTTTGTTGATCCCATCGGACGGCTATTACGTCACGCGCCTTTTGGCTGATCGGTTCCTGTCGCGCCTCGGCGTTGTGGTCGAGGAACGTCCGACCACCGCGTTTACCGCAGGTGGCTTTGACGGGTTCGATGTGGTGTTTGTCGAAAGCCCCTCAAACCCCGGCCTGGATATGATCGACCTAAGCGCCGTGGCAGAGCAGGTACGCGCTGCGGGAGGCATCACCATCGCCGATAACACAACGATGACTCCGCTGGGCCAGCGCCCGTTGGACCTTGGCGTCGACGTTGTCGTCTCTTCGGATACCAAGGCGATGGGCGGACATTCCGACATGCTTATGGGGCACATCGCCAGCCGAAACCTCCAGATCATGGAGCGGGTCGAGGAATGGCGTAAAGTCTCAGGCGCAATACCCGGACCGCATGAGGCATGGCTGCTGCATCGCGGATTGGAAACGCTGGATGTACGGTTCGACCGCATGTGTACTTCGGCTCAGGTAGTGGCAGAACGGTTGGTTAAGCATCCCGCGGTCAAGCAGGTCCGCTATCCGGGTCTGACCGATGATCCGTCTCATGCGTTGGCGCGGGCGCAGACCACACGGTTTGGCTTTCTTCTATCTCTGACACTGGACAGCGAAGACAAGGCCGAGGCGTTCATCAATTCCTGCCCCCTGCTGCGCCCCGCAACATCCTTTGGCGGCGTCCACAGCTCGGCCGAGCGACGTGCGCGCTGGGGTGACGATGTCGATCCTGCCTTCATTCGGCTGTCTGTTGGATGCGAGCCGGTTGAGGAACTGTGGCAGGCCTTTGAGGCCAGCCTGAACGCGTTATGATTTCTTCTTGGGTTCACGTAGCTCAGTGAACACGTAGATCGGCAGCACGATGCTGGCGATCAACGCCCCCAGCCAAACCAGCAATGTCGCGGCCAGCAGGTTGGAAATGCCACCAACCGTCAGGCCAGCGGTGATCAGATCGGTCACCAACAGGCCGACAAAGGTGACGATCAGGGCGATTCCGCCCTTCAGCGCCGGGGCTTTCTTCTCGCCCAGCTTCAAGATCAACGGCTCTGCCACGACCTGAACCAGCGTGAAGACAATAACCACAATGATGAATGAGATCGGCTTGATTGCAAATTCCGCCAACAACAGCGAAGCAAGCAACAACCCGATGGCATTCCCGGCCAGCAGGGCCAGTGCGGACTTAATTCTGCGTGACATGGGGCGATCTCCGGCAAAGAACAATTCGAAACATGCAGATATTAGCAGGGCAAATGGGTTTTGCGAGGTAATTCGCCCCTACTGCGATTTTGACCTGTTGAAATCACATGATAAAATACCTTCATCAAAACCATAACACACTCCACATCGATGAGAGGCAAGATGAGCGACGATCCCTATTCCGTTCTTGGCGTCGCCAAAGACGCCAGCGATGCCGAGATCAAAAAAGCCTATCGGCGCATCGCCAAGGAGTGCCACCCGGACCTCAAGCCGGGCGACGCTGAGGCCGAAGCCAAGTTCAAAGCAGCCGCCTCCGCTTATGATCTGTTGAAAGACTCTGAGAAGCGCAAACGCTATGACAAAGGTGAGATTGATGCTTCGGGTCAGGAACGTCCACAGCAGCAATATTATCGGGATTATGCCGAAGCAGCAGGAAACCCTTATCGCGGAAATTCGGCTGAGCAGGACGACATGTCCGATATCTTCGCCGAATTCATGCGCGGGCGGGGTGGATATAACCAGCAATCTCACGAGTTCCACGCGCCTGGTCACAACCTGAACTATACGCTGCAGATCAGCTTTCTAGACGCTGTTTTTGGTGCCAGCCAAAAATTGACCCTGCCAGATGGCAACCGGATTGAGGTGAAAATACCTGCAGGAATTACAACTGGTCAGACCATCCGTCTGCGTGGCAAGGGGGCTCCGGGATATGGCGAAGGCCCAGCGGGTGATGCGTTGGTCACCATTTCGGTAGCGGATCATCCGGTGTTCGACCGTCAGGGCGATGACATCCACATCACGCTGCCCATCACCATTGATGAGGCCGTACTGGGCGGCAAAGTACCAGTGCCGACCATCGACGGAGGCGTAAATGTCAGCGTCCCTGCGGGCACCAGCAGCGGCAAGACCCTGCGCCTGCGCGGCAAAGGGGTTAAGAAACGCGGCAGCTCCGACCGGGGTGATCAGTTGATCGAACTGACTGTGACTATGCCCGACAAGGTGGATGATGAATTGAAGCAATTCATGGAAACATGGCGCAAAACCCACAGTTATGATCCGCGCAAAGGAATGCCGTCATGACCCGCACCCTGACCGAAGCTGAACTGATCGAAGCCATCACGCGCCTGACCTCGGATCGTTTGACTGAGTATCTGGCTGCCGAAATCGTAATCCCCGAGCAATCGGAGCAAGGTCTGCGATATCAGCGCATCGACGTCGCCCGGCTGGAACTGGCCTGCGAATTGCACGAGCAATACGATATGGAGGCCGATGCACTGTCGATGATGATCTCTCTGATCGACCAGATGCACGGGCTGCGCGCCGAGCTGCGCGAGGTTCTGAACGCTGTGGAGAAGCAACCAGAACCAGTCCGCCAGCAACTGATCGAGGTGATCGGCACAGCACGATTCCGTCGCAGGTAGGGGTGATTTGGACATGAGGCATTTGGAATAGAAGGCCGCCTTGATCCTTTAGCCGGTACGCTCATGACCCAGTCCAGATCGGAGTTGGATGCGAGGGCTGTTGTGCCAAACGCTGCAACGGTTGCCTGATCTTCTGGGAGGACGACAGATACGCCCTCGTCCGCGATGTTCTGTCATAACGCAAACAGGGTGAACAGCTCAGCCGCCGCGAGGTGACCGAACTGACGCTGCCGACGGCCTGACAGTCAGTTCTCGACGCGATAATCCTCAGGCACGTAGAATGTGTAATCGCGATCCGCGACCGCCTCGTGGCAGACATGACAATACGCGACTTCGGGCGCACGGAATCCCATCGTGTCGCCGAACAGAGAGCCATCCGGCATCACCATGATATAGCGCCAATCGGCGGTTTCAGGGTTGGCGCCCGCAGGCAATTTCTCCATCACGAACAACGCGCCGGGATGGACGTTGCCCTCGTCTGTGACGGTCATGCTGTCTTTAGCCAGAACGGACCCGACAGGCAAAACTTCACCCTCCTGCAGCGTTCCATAATTATGCGCCATGCGGTTGGCATAGCTGTTTACATAACGCTGCCCATGGGTTGCCGAGATATAGGGAGCATCATTGAATAGCGGCCACGCCTGATAATTCATAAGCAAATCCAACTGCGCCGCCGCGTACCCTCGCTGCATACGTTTGGACAGTGACTTGTAGTGGCTATTGGCGTCCACTTTGGACAGGTCCGCCGGGTTTTCTATAGCAAGATGAGCGTCTTGATCCGTGTTCTGCGCAAACCCCGTTGCAGAAACAAATCCCGACACTGCAATAGCCGCCACTATTCCACCGACCTGCAGATGTCTTTTAATCATTTTATGGCCTCCCTGACTGATCAGTTCGCCGAAATGCCGCTGTAGATTCAAAAAATGATAGCGGCCTTAAATGGTGTTGCCAGCACCGCCCCGGCAACCTCACCATCTTGTGTAAATTGGTGAGATCCCCCATCCAGAGCAGGTATTCGCCAAACATAACAAATTTTGAATGCTAAAACAGCAATCAATTCATTAAGTTTTCCACTGGGTGGCTTATCATCGGAAACTAGCGGTTCAGACCTGCCTCGGCCTCAATTTGCTTGCGTGATTTCCGGGCACGTTCGGTGGCCGATTTCAACTGACCACATGCCGCCATAATATCCTCACCTCGCGTCTTGCGGATAGGTGAGGCATAACCAGCCTGATAGATGATATTCGCAAAGGCTCGGATACGGTTGTTTGAGCTGCGCTTATATGGTGCGCCCGGCCATTCGTTGAACGGGATCAAGTTGATCTTGGCTGGTATCTTGTAGCGTTTGATGTGGTCAATCAGGCGGTGCGCATCCTCATCGCGGTCATTCACACCATCCAACATTACGTATTCAAACGTGATCCGCTCGGAGTTTGAAACTTTGGGATAGCTGGCGAGCGATTGCAACAGCTCTTCGATGTTCCACCGCTTGTTGATCGGCACCAGCACATCGCGGACTTCATCGGTTGTCGCGTGGAACGAGATGGCCAGCAGGCAACCGATTTCCTCGGCCGTGCGTGCAATCTCGGGCACTACTCCAGAAGTCGACAGAGTGATGCGACGACGGGACAAAGAAATCCCTTCGGGGTCCATCGCAATCTTCATCGCGTCACGGACATTTTCGAAATTGTAAAGCGGCTCGCCCATACCCATCAGTACGATGTTCGACAAAAGGCGCGTTTCGTCCTTGGGTGCGCCCGGCGTCGGCCATTCATCAAGGTCATCGCGCGCCATCATGACCTGCCCGACAATCTCGGCCGCGGTCAGATTGCGCACCAGTTTCTGCGTACCAGTGTGACAGAACGAACAGGTCAGCGTGCAACCGACCTGAGACGAGATACACAGCGTGCCACGATCTTCTTCGGGGATGTAAACCACCTCAACCTCGTGCCCGCCTGCGATACGGCACAGGTACTTGCGGGTGCCATCCTCGGACACTTGGCGGGTCACCACCTCGGGAATTTCAACTACGAAGCTTTCGGCCAGTTGCGCCCGGTAGGCTTTGGCCAGATTGGTCATCTCAGCAAAGTCGCGCACGCCCCGCTGGTAGATCCATTGCCAGATTTGACCTGTCCGCATCTTCGCCTGTTTCTCGGGCGTGCCATGTTCGATCAGCGCCTCGCGCAGTTGATCGCGAGTCAAACCGACAAGGTTCAGCTTCCCCTCGGGCAGCTTGCGAGGGATGGTCATGACATCTTGCGTGATCGGCGCGTTGGGCGACATTTGGCGTATCTCGATGGATTCTGGCTTGGGATGCGCCTCTATATAGGAACGCGCGCAAAGATCAAAAGAATTCGTGCTCTAATTTGCGTAGCGCAGCAATTCATCAACGCGCGTCCGACCAAGATCAACCCGGCAGGCCGTGATGGCAATGCCGGTGCCTGATCCTCCTCCAAACGAAGCGCCCACCGCTTCGCACTGCGCATCGCGATAGGTCGACCAAGCGCTTTGCGACGCCTCAAGCGCGGGCACGGCCACGACGCGCCCAGTGACATCATCCAGCTCTTGAGCCGCTGCCAACGCAAAGGAATAGCTGGTTTCAACCGCCGCGTTTACGCGCATTTCCATATCCGAGACACAGGATCCAATTTCCACCTGCGAGCCTGCGTCGGTACATTCCATCGCCGGATCCGCCATAGCCACGAAAGGAAACAACAAAGACACCAGAACCCATCGCATCAACCCATCCTCCAGACTGAGCCTTCTTCCTATCACGGATCAAATGAAGTGCCCAATCAAAGAAAACCCCGCCGGATAGCGGGGTTTTGCAAACATACCAGTGTGCAGCTTAGTTCGTGCAGCGCTTTTCGGCGTCTTCAATCGCGGCTGTAAAGCCCAGCAACGAGAATGTATCCTTGGTCTGCGTGCCGCGCTCCGAACGGGCGGTCAGCACAGCCTCACTTCCGCGCTTCATGGCCGTGACGATCTTTGCGTCATCCGAGGCTGTCGCAGGCCACGCCCACTCACCATCTGTGAACAATTCAAAATCACCGCCATCGACAACCAGATTAACGGTCGACCCAGGTGCAAACGGATAGCCTCCGGTAAAGGTAACCTGCCCTTTGACTTCGGCGTTCGGGCGGTAGAACACGAACAGCAGGATATCGCTGCGCCGCACGGAAACGACCCGGCCACCGCGAGTGTTCACGGTTTCTTTCGGGGCCGACACGCTCCAGCATTCGGTGGGGTCTTCCTCGACAAAAACGCTCCAATCGGTCTTTGCCGCGACGCGGTTAGTACTGGTCGATTGCTGAGCGATTGCCGTCGTCGCCATTCCTGCCACACACAGCCCCGCGATCACGCGGACGAGATTTAGTCCCATCTGTCCAGCCTCCTAGCCCGACCTTATACCTCATACCCATCGGGAATGCGTGCGAACCCTGCCGGTTCGTCTGTTCAGTTGCGTATCCCGATGATTGTCGACATACACACACTAACGCAGGTTTCGCCACAGGCGAAAGGGCGATTGGCAGATTTTTGCGCATGATGCAGGGGGGAACATGACACAAGCCGTACCAATGACCGAACTCTGGCGTGGATCATTGTTGGAAAGCCTGCATATGGGCCATGCGGTGATCTGTGATGACAGCGGTCAAATCGTACGCAGTTGGGGTGACCCGAGCGCAATGATTTATCCCCGGTCCTCTGCCAAAATGATCCAGGCTCTACCGCTCATCACATCAGGCGCGGCCGCGAAATATGGTTTGAACAGCGAGTATCTTGCACTGGCCTGTGCCTCGCACAACGGCGCGCATATCCATACTGACCGCGTGTCAGCCTGGTTGAACCACCTTGGCCTGTCCGAGCCTGATCTGCGTTGTGGTCAGCAAGAACCACAGGATATGGCAGCACGCGACGGGTTGATCCTGGCGGACGACACACCTTGTCAGATTCACAACAACTGCTCGGGTAAGCATTGTGGTTTTCTGACAGTCGCACAGCATATGGGCGCTGGACCCGAATATCTTGAGATTGACCACCCCGTTCAACAGGCCTGTCTTTCCGCAGTGGAAGAGACCACTGGGGAGACCAGCCCGACCTATGGAATCGATGGCTGTTCGGCTCCGAATTTCGCGACGTCACTGGCGGGGCTTGCGCGATCAATGGCATGGTTCGCCTCAGCCGCTGACCGTTCCGACCGCTCCAGCGAAGCGGCGGTGCAACTCACGGCAGCGATGGTGAAACACCCCGAGCTTGTCGCGGGCGAAACACGCGCCTGTACCGAGCTGATGCGGGCAATGAACGGACGTGCCGCAATAAAGACAGGGGCCGAGGCAGTCTTTGTCGCCATCATCCCTGAAAAACGCATGGGCGTTGCGCTGAAAATCACCGATGGTACCACCCGCGCAAGCGAATGCGCCATTGCCGCCATTCTGGTGAGCTTGGGTGTTCTGGAGGCCGATCACCCGGCCACTAGAAAATTCATGAACGCCACACAATACAGCCGTCGCGGGCTGGAATGCGGCATTATCAAACCAGCGCCGGGTTTCCCCGGCTAACGGTTACATCTCGATCTCATGCACCTCGGCCACTTCGACCGAGCCTGACCCGTTCACAACCATTGGGCAGCCCTTGGCCATCTCGGTTGCGGCCTCAATGCTATCGGCCTTTACGACGGTAAAGCCCGAGGCCGGATTTGCACCGCCATTGTCGGCAACCCCGCTGCCGCTGACGGTATAGGACTGGCCGACCGGGTTGCCCGGGATCTCTAATGCCCCGCCGATGTTCTGAAACCATGCACCCCACGCGGCCATGGTCGATTCGACCTCAGCCGGATCGGTTGGGGTGTGACCCCCGTGATAAACAAACAAATATTGGGGCATATCGCTCCTCCCTGATGAAAACCTACTTGCAAAGTGCTTCGAGCTTGCGCAGCGAAGACGTCCAGCCTTCGTTATGATTAGTTGCGGAATCGGCATCGACAAGCTCACGGTGGTCAACGACCAACCTTGATCCAGTGTCGGTGGCAGCGACCGAAAAGGTCACATGGCTTTCTGCCCCGCGCTGATCCTGATCGTCATGCCAGGCCCAGGTGAACCCGACCGACTTTGGAGGGTCGATATGGGTGACATGACCCGAGACCTTGAATTGCTGTCCCTCGCCATTCTGCATCACCGAATACCACGGCCCGATACGCGAGAAATCGAGGTCATGTTCCGGTACATGCAATCCCTCGGGTCCCCACCACTGCAGCAATTTGGTGCCGTCACTGACCCATGCAAATAATATCTCGGGGCTGACGGGAAAATCTCGTTCCAGTTTCAGGTCGGCCATGAATTCTCCCTTTCGATGAGTTCGCCCAGACGGTCGAGACTGCCCTCCCAGAACTGCCGTTTCGAGATCGTCCATTCGGCAATCACGCGCAGCCCCTCGGGTTGCACCGAATACATCCGTTGCGTACCGCACACCCGTTGTTGCACCAACCCGGCTTCGCGCAAAACTTTTAGATGGCGCGAGACAGCGGCCCCTGACATGGCTTTGCCATCGATCAGGTCTCTGACGGGCAGTTCACCTTGTTCCATCAGTTGCTCGACAATCGAGAACCGGGTGGCATCAGACAAAGCGGAAAATGTGGCCAGAAGCGTGTTCATGGCTCCATTTAACACAATTGTTAAATAGAGGGAAGCCCTTTATAGGCCGTGAAACTCAGACCTGCTGTACCCTTGCAGATAAAGCAGTGCCGTCAGATCACCGTGGTTGATCCGCACATTGCATTCTACGGCGACCGAGGGCTTTGCATGCAACGCGACACCTGTTCCGGCCCGACCCAGCATGCCAAGATCATTGGCCCCGTCGCCGACGGCGATCACGTCAATCTCTGAGATACCCAGACGGTTTGAAATCTGTTCAAGCGCTTCGATTTTTGCCTGCCGTCCCAGAATAGGCCGCTTCACATCGCCGGTAAGCTTACCACCCTCCGCCAGCAGGGTGTTCGCCCTGTTTTCGTCAAACCCAAGTTCTTTGGCGACGCTGGCCGAAAAGGCGGTAAACCCGCCCGATACCAATGCGGCATAGGCCCCGTTCGCACGCATTGTGGCCAGCAGGGCCTTGCCACCGGGCATCAGAGTGATCCGTTCATCTAGGACCTTGCCGATCACGCTTTCATCCAGCCCCTTCAACAGGCCAACACGCTCAGTCAGCGCACCTTCGAAATCCAATTCGCCATTCATGGCGCGCGCGGTGATATCCTTGACCCGCTCGCCCACACCAGCCTCATCAGCCAGTTCGTCAATGCATTCCTGCTGGATCATCGTGCTGTCCATATCGGCCAGCAGCATCTTTTTCCGGCGCCCCTCTGCCCGCTGGACGGTCAGGTCCACGCCTAACTGTTGCAGATCGTCCCAGACATCCCAACGATTGCCGGGAACCTCCGGTATCGAGAACTCAGCAGCTTCATCAGGATTAAGCCAGTTTGCCTCGCCGCCGCCCCAGGCATTCCGCAACGAGTCTACCAGCGTTGCATCCAGCGACGGGGCCGCCGGGTTGGTCAGCAGAGTGGCTACGTACATGTCAGACCTCCGGTTAGCGCACCCGCGAGATATCGCAGGTGCAGCATTTTCGCCAGAGGCAGTTTGACCTAGCCCAGAATACCCGGCAGCCGCAGCCCATGTTCGCGGGCACAATCCTTGGCGATCTCATACCCCGCATCCGCGTGGCGCCACACCCCCGAGGCCGGATCGTTCCAGAGCACGCGCTCCAACCGCCGCGCCGCGTCTTCGGTACCATCCGCACAGATCACAACGCCTGCATGCTGGCTGAAGCCCATGCCAACACCACCACCGTGATGCAATGAGACCCAAGTCGCGCCACTGGCGGTATTGATCAGAGCGTTCAACAGCGGCCAATCCGACACAGCGTCCGAGCCGTCCAGCATCGCCTCTGTCTCGCGGTTCGGGCTGGCGACCGAGCCCGAGTCCAGATGATCTCGCCCAATAACAACAGGCGCTTTCAACTCACCGCTGGCAACCATTTCATTGAACGCCAATCCGGCTCGGTGACGATCGCCAAGGCCGATCCAGCAAATACGCGCCGGAAGGCCCTGAAACGCGATACGTTCCTGCGCCATGTCCAGCCAGCGATGCAGATGTTCGTTCTCGGGGAACAGTTCCTTCATCTTGGCGTCGGTCTTGTAAATATCCTCGGGATCACCCGACAGCGCGCACCAGCGGAACGGGCCAATCCCCTTGCAGAACAGCGGGCGGATATAGGCAGGCACAAACCCGGGGAACGCAAAGGCATTCTCAAGCCCTTCGTCCTGCGCCACCTGCCGGATATTGTTGCCGTAATCCAACGTAGGAACGTCTGCATTCCAGAAATCCACCATCGCAGAAACATGCTGCCTCATCGAAGCCCGCGCAGCTTTTTCTACTGCTTTAGGATCGGATTCACGCTTGTCGCGCCATTCCGCCATCGACCAGCCGATCGGCAGATACCCATTGATCGGGTCATGTGCGCTGGTTTGGTCGGTGACGATATCCGGGCGCATACCTCCGGCCTGCATGCGGGCATAAATCTCGGGGAAAATCTCAGCCGCGTTCCCTAACAGACCAACAGATTTCGCCTCACCCGCTTTGGTCCAGCGGTCGATCATATCAAGCGCTTCGTCAAGCGTCTCGGCCTTTTCGTCCAGATATTTGGTGCGTAGGCGGAAATCGATCGATTCCGGATTACACTCAACCGCCAGACAGCTGGCCCCGGCAAACACTGCGGCTAGGGGCTGTGCGCCGCCCATGCCCCCCAAGCCTCCCGTCAGAATCCATTTGCCTGTCAGATCACCACCATAATGCTGACGCCCGGCCTCGGCAAAGGTCTCATACGTACCCTGCACGATGCCTTGCGTCCCGATGTAGATCCATGATCCAGCAGTCATCTGGCCATACATCATCAGGCCCTTCTTATCGAGCTCGTTGAAGTGATCCCAATTGGCCCAATGCGGAACGATGTTCGAGTTCGCGATCAGGACGCGCGGCGCGTCCCTATGTGTTTGGATGATCGCAACCGGCTTGCCTGACTGGACGATCAGCGTTTCATCCTCTTCCAGATCCTTCAGCCCTGCGACGATCCGGTCGAAATCATTCCACGTCCGTGCAGCACGTCCAATGCCGCCATAAACCACCAGCTCATGCGGGTTTTCTGCCACATCCGGGTGCAGGTTATTCATCATCATCCGCAGTGGTGCTTCGGTCACCCAGCTTTTGGCGTTCAACTCTGTGCCCGTGGGCGGATAGATATCGCGGGTATTTTTGCGAGGGTCGGTCATGGTTAAAGCTCCAATGCAGTGTCTTGGATGGCGTCGAGGATATCCACCAGCCAACGGCGCAAGCGTTTGGCTTTCTTCTCGTCAAACCCCCAAGGCGGGGTTTCGGTGGACAAATAGGTAGATTGCGCCAGCTCCATCTGAATAGCGTGCTGGCCTTGGTCAGGGCGGCCATATTGCCGGGTGGTCCAGCCCCCACGGAACCGCTCGTTCAGGACTGTGCTGTAGGGGGAAGAATGTGCGAATTCGTAAGCGGCGGCCTCGATACCGGACGCACAGGTCACGCCGCCATCGGTGCCAATATTCATATCCGGCAAGGTGCCCTCAAACAGAAATGGGATTCTGCTGCGGATCGAGTGACAATCGAATAAGATCGCAACCCCGTGTCTTGCCCGAACTCTCGCAAGCTCTTGCGCAAGTGCTTCGTGGTATGGCGCGTGATAGGCCGAGCGGCGCTGCTCGATCTCGTCGACCGAAGGCTCCTGCCCGTCCGACCAGATCGATTGGCCATCAAAGTCGGTCAAAGGAACCAGAGTTGTTGTGTTCTGCCCCGGATAAAGCGACACGCCTGCTGGGTCTCGGTTTGCGTCAATGACATAGCGGTGGATGTGGGATTGAACGACCGTCGCATTAGCCAACAACCCATCATAGAGCTGGTTGATGTGCCAATCCGTGTCCGCCAGCATCTGCCCATTCGTATTCAGCCGCGCGGCAATCTCATCGGGCACAAACGTGCCGCCATGAGGCTGCCCCAGTACGATAGGCCCGTCCCCTCGCTGAACGCTGAAGACCTGCATTACGAAAGATCCGGCATGGGCACGTCAGCGGCGCGCAAAAAAGCTCCGCTTTCGACCAAGACTTTTGCGGTTTCCAACTCTGGCGCCAAATAGCGATCATCACCAAGCGATGGGATATCTTCGCGCAACCGATCAACCACGCTGATCAGCGCATGGCTGGTCGCAAGCGGCGCGCGGAATTCGATACCTTGTGCGGCGCACAGCAATTCGATTCCCAAAATGTAGTTCAGGTTATCAACCATGCGACTTAGTCGCCGCGCACCGTGGGCGGCCATCGAGACATGGTCTTCTTGATTGGCCGAAGTGGGCGTGCTGTCGGTCACGCAGGGGTTGGCCAAATGCTTGTTCTCGCTCATCAACGCGGCCGTGGTGACCTCGGCGATCATCAGGCCCGAATTCAACCCCGGCTCGGGTGTTAAGAACGGCGGCAGATCAAAGCTGAGCGTCGGATCAACCATCAGCGCGATCCGGCGCTGCGCGATTGCCCCGATCTCGGACAGGGCCAGCGCCATCATATCGGCGGCAAAGCCCACGGGTTCGGCATGGAAATTCCCGCCCGAGACGATGGCATCCGGATCGGTCAGAACCAGTGGGTTGTCGGTGGCAGCGTTGGCCTCGATCACAAGCGTTGCGGCGGCCTGCCGGATCACATCCATTGCCGCACCTGTCACCTGCGGCTGGCAGCGGATGCAATATGGGTCTTGAACCCGTGTATCCCCTTCACGATGGCTTTCGCGAATCTCGGAACCGTCCAGCGCAGCCCGCATCGCAGACGCCGCTTCGATCTGCCCGCGATGACCGCGCAGCGCGTGTATCTCAGGCTGCAGCGGGGCGGTGGAGCCCATGATTGCATCCGTTGAGGCCGCCGAAATCACCAGCGCGTTTTGTGCAGAACGCCATCCTTCGAACAGACCAGCCAGAGCATAAGCCGTTGAAAACTGCGTCCCGTTGATAAAGGCCAGGCCTTCCTTGGGTCCAAGCTGTATCGGCTCTAATCCGGCAGCTTTCAAAGCGTCCGCACCCGGCATAACGGTGCCGTTCACCTCGGCCTCACCCTCGCCGATCACAACTGCGGTCATATGCGCCAATGGCGCAAGATCACCTGATGCGCCGACCGAACCCTGCGCCGGGATCACAGGCGTCACACCACGCGCCAGCATGTGTTGCAGCAGATCGACAAGCTCCCACCGGACCCCGGACGCGCCGCGCCCGAACGACAACAATTTCAACGACATCATCAGCCGCGCCAACCGACGCGGTACAGCGGGACCAACCCCACAACAATGGCTGAGGATCAGGTTCCGCTGCAGGGTTGAGGTATCCTTAGCCGCAATCTTGTGGCTCGCCAATTTTCCGAACCCTGTATTCACGCCATAAACCGGCTCGGTCCCTTCGGCGGCGCGCGCAATTCGGGCAGCGGCTGCATCAACTTTCGGTCGGCACGAATCGTCCAGCGAAATTGCAGCCTCGGCCCAATAAATCTCGGCCAGTTGGTCCAGCGAAACCTGACCCGGAGTGAGCGAAAGAGATGTCATTCCAGACCTCCATAAATACGTTTGTGCAGGGGGTTGAAACCGATGCGATACGACAGCTCGGCCGGATGCGTTACATTCCAAATGGCCAGATCAGCGCGTGACCCTGCTGTGATAGTGCCCGTGTCCTCAAGACCCAGAGCTCTGGCCGCGACGCGTGTGACGCCTGCCAATGTTTCCTCAGGCGTCATCCGAAACAGGGTGCACCCCATGTTCATCGTCAAAAGCAAAGAAGTCAGGGGCGACGATCCCGGATTACAATCGGTCGCCAGCGCCATCGGAACATTGTGTTGGCGCAGCAGTTCAACCGGTGGGGCCAGCGTTTCGTGTAGTGTATAGAATGCACCCGGCAGCAGGACCGCAACGGTACCGGCGCCAGCCATCGCTGCAACGCCGTCGGCGTCCAGATATTCTATGTGATCAGCGGACATAGCCCCATAAGCCGCCGCCAGTTTGGCACCGCCCAGATTGGACAATTGTTCAGCATGCAGCTTCACGGGCAAGCCAAGCTCTTGCGCGACAACAAAAACCCGCTCGATCTGCGTGGGATCAAAGGCAATGCCTTCGCAAAACCCATCCACCGCATCCACCAGACCTTCGGAATGGGCCGCACGCAGGGTGGGGATGCACACCTCGTCGATATAGACATCGTCACGGCCTGCATATTCCGGCGGAACAGCGTGTGCACCCAGAAAACTTGTCCTAACCCGAACAGGCCGCTCAAGCGCGATCCGGCGCGCCGCACGCAACATGCGCAGCTCAGTCTCGGTATCGAGCCCATAGCCCGACTTAACCTCGATGCAGGACACGCCTTCGGCCAGCAGCGCATCTACGCGCGGCAGGGCGCCCTCAAGCAGCTCATCTTCTGACGCCGCGCGCGTACCGTTCACGGTTGACAAGATACCACCGCCCGCACGCGCGATTTCTTCGTAGGTCGCCCCGTTCAGGCGCATTTCAAACTCAACCGCGCGGTTGCCTCCGAACACAACATGCGTGTGGGCATCAATCAAAGCCGGCGTGATCAATCGGCTGCCATAATCGACCCGCTCCCATTCGGCATAAGAGCCGGGGATATCGGCCTGACGGCCAGCCCAGACTATTTGCGAGCCTTCGATGGCAATCGCACCATCCTCGATCATCCCATAGGGTTGATCACCCCCCATGGTGGCGACGTGTTTGCTGCAAAGAACGGTTTTTTTCGTCATGGCGATTCTTTTAGGCTCCCCCTGCACTTAATTTTTTCGTATACGGGTAAAAGGATAAAGTCTACACAAAATGGAATTGCGATGACGGTTCATGCTAAAACCGCCTTGTTGGGCCCTAAGTGGGTTCGCGACCTTCGGGTCGAAGTCGAACACGGCCGGATTACGAAGTTGGAACAAAGCAGCAAGCCACAGCAAGGAGACACCTGTGTCGATGTCTTGCTGCCCGCCTTGGCAAACCTGCACAGCCACGCCTTCCAACGCGCGATGGCTGGTATGACCGAAACCCGCGCAGCCGGGCGCGAAAGCTTCTGGACCTGGCGTACTTTGATGTACCGCTTTCTGGACCGTCTGAACCCGGAACAGATCGAAGCCATCGCCGCATTGGTTTTCATGGAGATGCAGGAAGCCGGATATGCGTCGGTCGGGGAATTTCATTATGTCCATCACCAACCCGGCGGCACACCTTATGCGCAGCTTTCCGAATTAAGCCAACGCATCTTTTCCGCAGCAAACCAAACCGGGATCGGCCTGACGCACTTGCCGGTTCTTTACACCTACGGCGGCGTTACGCAGGAACCGCTGGCAGGCGGACAGTTGCGGTTCGGCAATGATGTGGACAGCTTCCTGCGGCTTGTCGAAGACTGCGATCCGTTACTGCCCGATGCAGACAGCCAGATAGGTATCGCGCCGCATTCCCTGCGGGCAACGTCCCCGGATGATTTGCGGTGGGTGCTGGATCAAACGCCTGAAGGCCCGGTGCATATCCATATCTCGGAACAAGTACAGGAGGTTGCTGATGTCGAGGCCGCGCTGGGTCAGCGCCCGGTGGAATGGCTGCTGAACAATGCGGACGTGAACGAACGCTGGTGCCTGATCCATGCCACCCACATGACCGATGATGAGACGCGCGCCCTCGCCCAATCCGGTGCTGTGGCCGGGCTTTGCCCGATTACCGAGGCAAATCTCGGGGATGGCATCTTTAACGGGGCCGTCTACACCGAGAACAACGGCGCTTTTGGTGTTGGGTCAGACTCGAATGTTCGCATTTCGCTGCCCGAGGAACTGCGAACCCTGGAATATTCCCAACGTCTGCGCGACAAGGCTCGCACGGTTCTGGTGCAGGGCGAAGGTTCGGTCGGTCAGTCGCTTTACACCGGAGCCGCCCGAGGCGGTGCGCAGGCCCTGGGACGCGAGGCCGGAGAGATTGCCTTAGGTCAGCTGGCCGATATGGTTGCGATCGACCGGAGCCACCCGACGCTCTGCAGCTTGCGCGACGATCAACTGCTTGATGGCCTCAGCTTTGCAGCACCAGACGGAACCGTGACCGACCTGTGGTCAGCCGGGCGCCATCAAGTGCGCGACGGTCGCCACATCGCCCGCGATTCGATCCTGACAACCTATCGCGCCGCGATGACCGACCTTTTGGCAGATATCTGAGCTGACATGACCCAACCCAGCGACACGACAAGCTACAAGGATATCAAGCAGACCGTTCTGCGCCGTATTCGATCGGGTGAGTTGCAACCCGACGCGCTGCTGCCGAACGAACAGGAACTTGCCATCGAGTTTTCGTGCACCCGCACCACGGTCAATCGCGCGCTGCGCGAGCTTGCAGATGAGGGGTACCTGGAACGCCGTCGAAAGGCTGGGACCCGGGTTTTGAGCGCACCGCACCGACAAGCGCGGTTCACCATTCCTTTGGTCCGCGATGAGGTCGAGGCGTTAGGTGGCACCTACCGATATGCACTAGTGTCATCTGACCTGCAGCCTGCCCCGGATTGGCTGAGTGCCCGGCTTGCCCTGCGGCCGGATCAGAACGTGATGCATGTACGATGCATGCATTATTCCGGTAACACGCCTTTTCAATTCGAAGACCGGTGGATCGTGGTCGACAGCGTCCCGCAGGTGGAACAGGCGGATTTCTCAACCATCGGGCCCAACGACTGGCTGGTGCAAACAGTGCCTTTCACCAATGTCGAACTGACCTTCTTAGCCAGCCGCGCCGATGCCACCCTGGCCGGGTTCTTGGATGTTCCCGAAGGTGAACCCGTCTTTACCGCCGAACGCATCACATGGCTGCAAGGTCAGCCGGTAACCTTCGCCAAGATGTATTTCGCAGTCGGCTACCGGATGACCACAGAATTCTGATTATCCGGGCTTTACCCTTTGCCATTTCCAAGACAGAGTTTCCGCGTCGGATGGAAAGGATTTCGGGATGGGCAACCCGCTCTATGATCGTTTGTTTGGCATTCACGCGGGCAAGGACACGCCGTTTTTGCACCTTCCCGATGGTCAGGCACTGACACATGCCGGATTTCTGGACATGGCCGCGCGATTTGCCAATGCTCTGACCGGATTAGATCTGGAACCGGGTGATCGTGTGGCGGTGCAGGTGGAGAAATCAGCCGAGGCACTGGCGCTCTACGCTGCTTGCGCGCAAGCGGGGTTGATCTTTCTACCGCTTAATACAGGCTACACGGCTCAGGAATTAAACTATTTCATCGAAAACAGCGGCGCTTCCCTGGTGGTGTGCGACACCGCCCATGAGACAGGGCTTGCCGAAGCCGCGCAGAGGAACGGCGCCCGGTTAGAGACACTGAATTCCGACGGTTCGGGCAGTCTGTCACGGCGTGCACTGGGGATGTTACCTGCATTTGAACCCGCGCACCGATCCGAGGATGATCTGGCCGCGTTGCTCTATACCTCTGGCACGACAGGGCGCTCGAAAGGGGCGATGCTGACGCAGGCCAATCTGCTGTCGAACGCGGAAACGCTGGTGCAGGCGTGGCGCTTCACCAACCGCGACGTGCTGCTCCATGCCTTACCGATCTTTCACACCCACGGGCTGTTTGTGGCCACCAATGTCGTTCTTGCCTCTGGTGGGTCGATGATCTTCCTGCCGAAGTTCGACCTAGACGACATGTTGCGCCTTATGCCGCAGGCAACAACGATGATGGGCGTACCCACCTTTTACACCCGCTTGCTGAGCGACAACCGTTTTACCCGGGAACTGACACAGGACATGCGGCTGTTCATTTCAGGCTCAGCACCCTTGCTGGCAGATACGCACGTTCAATTCGAAGACCGGACGGGCCATCGGATTCTGGAACGCTACGGCATGACCGAAACGAATATGAACACTTCAAATCCATACGACGGTGAACGCCGGGCAGGAACGGTTGGGTTCCCATTGCCGGATGTCGAGTTGAAAATCACCGACCCCGAAACGGGTGAGACCCTGCCGGATGGCGACATCGGGATCATCGAGGTTCGCGGCCCGAATGTGTTTCAGGGTTACTGGCAAATGCCCGAGAAAACCGCGGCAGAATTGCGCGAAGACGGGTTCTTCGTCACCGGCGATCTGGGGCGCTTCGACGAAGATGGTTATATCCACATCGTCGGGCGCGGCAAAGACCTGATCATCTCAGGCGGGTACAACATCTACCCCAAAGAGATTGAATTGCTGCTGGACGAACAACCCGGCGTACTGGAGAGCGCCATAATTGGCGTTCCACACCCGGATTTTGGGGAAACGCCGGTCGGTATTCTGGTCCCCGCCCCCGGCGAAACACCAGATATCGACGCAATCACGGTTAGGGTCCACCACGCGATTGCCCGGTTCAAACACCCCCGCCAGTTAATCGTGCTGGACGAATTGCCCCGCAACACGATGGGCAAGGTGCAAAAGAACATCCTGCGCGAAAACTACAAAGACCTGTTCGCCAAAACCTGAGCGTCAGGGCGCCAGCGCAATACGCCCTTTATTGGTCAGTTGCCAGCATTCCAACCCTTCGAACATGGCAACGCCAACCGGGCGTCCGTACCCAGCACCACTGTCCAGATTGATGCGATTGCCATAATGCGTCATCCGGTCCACCGGCGTATGCCCATGCACAATCAGTTTCGGATGCGGCCCCCTGTGGCTGTGAAAGGTGTTCCTGATCCAGACCAGATCATTTTCCCGCTGCTCTTTCAGAGAAATCCCGGGCCGAATACCCGCGTGAACAAATGCGATCTCAGGCGTCTGATGCATCGCTACCAGCCTTTGCAGAAACATCCGATGCGATTCGGGAACCGCGCCCCGTGCCATCGCATGCAAATCCTCTAGCCGGGTCCGCTGATCGAAGACCACATCATAGCTTTGCAGCGTTTCGACACCACCCAACCGTTCGTGAAGCCAATGGTAACCAACTAGCATATGCGGGTCATGGCGCGGCACATCCTCAAGAAACCATGAAAACATCCGGTCGTGGTTGCCCAAAAGGGTGATCCACCGTTTACCTGCATCGCGCCCGGCGATCAGCTGCTCTAACACCCCTCGGCTGTCAGGTCCCCTATCGACATAGTCGCCCAGAAACACAATCTCAGCCTCGGGCCCACCGTCGTGTTCAATCAGAGACAAGGCACGCTCGAACTCGTCCACGCGCCCGTGCAGATCTCCAACTGCGTAGATCGGATTGGTCATCAGATTCCTTTCTGGCCTAAGACGTGCTGCATTTCTGACGTAAATTCAGAACTTTGAAAAGGCGATGCCCGCGCCTTGGGCAGGCGCGGGCATTGATCTGTCTCGGGAATTCAACAACCGCGATCAGGCGACATCGAACTCCAATGGTTTGATCTGCGTGAACAGGCCCGTTTCTGCAAGCTTCGCACGCGCTTCTGCCGGAACAGGTTCGTCGACATAAAGCAAGGCAATCGCTTCTCCACCAGCCTCGGACCTGCCAAGGGTAAAGTTGGCGATATTCACCTCGTTCTCACCCATGGTCTGGCCCAGAGCACCAATGATACCCGGCACGTCCTCGTTCGTGGTATAAAGCATATGCGCCCCAATCTCAGCATCGATATTGATACCCTTGATCTGGATAAAGCGCGGCTTGCCATCGCTGAACACAGTACCGCCGATGGACCGCTCGCGCTTTTCGGTCACTACGGTCACTTTGATGTACCCCTCAAACGCGCCGGATTTGTCCTGATTGGTGGTCGAAATCTGGATGCCCCGCTCTTTCGCGACAACCGGGGCTGAAACCATGTTAACCTCGGGATTGAACTTCTTCATGATACCCGCGACCACCGAACAATTGAGCGCCGCGAGGTTCATCTCGGCAGCAACACCATCATAAAGAATGTTGATCGCATTAACCGGCTCATCCGTCATCTGACCGATAAAGCTGCCCAAGTGTCCGGCCAGCTTGATCCACGGGCCCATGACCTTGGCCTCTTCGGCGGTAACGCTCGGCATGTTCAGCGCGTTCTCGACCGCGCCAGTCAGCAGGTAGTTCGAGATCTGTTCGGCCACCTGCAGCGCCACGTTTTCCTGTGCTTCGGTCGTGGCTGCGCCAAGGTGCGGCGTGCAAACCACGTTGGGCAGGTTGAACAGGGCATTGTCCTTGGCCGGTTCTTCGCTGAACACATCAAACGCCGCACCGGCAACATGGCCGGATTGCAACGCTTCGGCCAGAGCCTCTTCATCGACCAGACCACCGCGCGCGCAGTTGACAATGCGCACGCCCTTTTTGGTTTTTGCCAGATTCTCACGGCTTAGGATGTTTCGGGTCTGATCGGTCAGCGGCACATGCAGGGTGATAAAGTCGGCGCGCTTCAACAACTCATCCAGCTCAACCTTTTCAATGCCCTTTTTCGCGGCTTTTTCTTCGCTCAGATAAGGATCATAAGCGACAACCTTCATCTTCAGACCCAAAGCGCGTTCACAAACAATGCCACCAATATTGCCCGCACCAATAACGCCGAGCGTCTTGTTGGTCAGTTCGATTCCCATGAATCTGGACTTTTCCCACTTGCCTGCATGGGTTGAGGTGCTGGCCTCGGGGATTTGCCGCGCCACGGCGAACATCATCGCAATCGCGTGCTCGGCAGTTGTGATCATGTTGCCGAACGGCGTGTTCATCACGATCACGCCTTTCTTCGAGGCCGCGTCCTTGTCGACATTGTCAGTGCCGATGCCCGCGCGACCGATAACTTTCAGGTTATCCGCCTTTTCCAGCAGGGTCGGAGTCACCTTCGTCGCAGACCGAATGGCAAGGCCGTCATACTGACCAATCACTTCTGCCAGTTTGTCTTTGTCCTTGCCCAATTCGGGCATGAAATCCACGTCGATCCCGCGGTCACGGAAAATCTGAACAGCGGTTTCGCTGAGCTTGTCGGAAACGAGTACTTTAGGGGCCATATTTCTGGTCCTTGATATTTTGGGAAACGTCTGGGCCACGGGCGGCCCAGAATTTTCGTCGAAAATTCTTGTCAGGCGGCTGCCGATTGCGCTGCGATCTCGGCTTGATACGCCCAGTCCAGCCAAGGCAGCATCGCCTCGATATCCGAGGTTTCAACCGTACCTCCGCACCATATGCGCAAACCCGCAGGTGCATCGCGATACGCACCGATATCCAGCGCGATATTCTCGGCCTCCAGCCGCTTGGCAACGGCTTTGGCAAAGGTTGCCCCATCCTGAATTCGCGGATCGGTGAACTTCAAACACACCGAAGTATTGGATCGCGTCGCTGCATCCTCAGCCAGATTTGCGATCCAGTCGTTCCGGTCACAGAACGCATGCACCGCTCCGGCGTTGGCGTCCGCCCGGTCGATCAATCCCTGCAAGCCGCCAACCGAACGCGCCCAATCGAGTGCGAAAAGGTAATCTTCGACTGCCAGCATCGATGGTGTGTTGATCGTAGCACCAGTAAAGATACCCTCGATCAACTTGCCACCTTTGGTCAGGCGGAAGATCTTCGGCAATGGCCATGCGGGCGTGTAGCTTTCCAGCCTTTGAACTGCGTGGGGGCTGAGGATCAGCATCCCGTGGGCAGCCTCACCGCCCAGAACTTTCTGCCAGCTAAAGGTGGTCACATCCAGCTTGTCCCAAGGCAAATCCATCGCAAAGGCAGCCGATGTCGCATCACAGATCGTCAGACCCTGACGGTCGTCTGCAATCCAGTCACCATTTGGAACCCGCACACCCGAGGTCGTGCCGTTCCACGTAAACACCACGTCATTGGCAAAATCGACAGAAGCAAGATCAACGATCTGCCCATAGTCGGCAGTTTTCACTTCAGCGTCGATCTTCAGCTGCTTGATTACATCCGTTACCCAGCCAGACCCAAAGCTTTCCCACGCCAGCATCTCAACTTTGCGCTCACCCAGCAGCGACCACAGCGCCATTTCAACCGCGCCGGTGTCCGACGCGGGAACGATCCCGATTTTGTAATCTGCGGGAATACCCAGCACTTCGCGTGTGCCTTCGATCGCCGCTTTCAGCTTGTCCTTGCCGACTGCAGCGCGGTGCGAACGGCCCAACGCGGCATCGGCCAGTTTGGCCAGATCAAATGTAGGGGGTTTGGCGCAGGGGCCCGAGGAAAAACGCGGATTGGCCGGCCGCATATCAGGTTTGCGCACGGTGTCGTGCGACACCGGTTGTTCGATAGTCATGTGTATTACCCTTCCAGATACACGCCCCTCGTTGGGGAGGGGTGTCCCACGGACAGACGTATGAGCCCTTTGCACCTGCAGCAAGCAGAAAAGACCCATCGACGCCAAAAAACGACATCAGGAAGGGATGCAAATTGGAACAGAGGTTTCCGATTGGCGAAAAAAACCCCGCCGATTTTTGGCGGGGTTTTTTGTGTTTTGTGGTTTTTGTTTTGTGATTATTCTGCGGCGTCTTCGTATTCTGACATTGGG
>NZ_CANMQQ010000007.1 GCF_947500045.1 uncultured Ruegeria sp.
CGCTCGCGCTCTGTTCAGCTCATCACTTTCTGCGTCAGCAACACGTTGTTTTTCAACAGAATCGGCTCACAGCTGACCTCGGAGGCCACGCAGCATTTGTATGGTTTCGTGGCGCGTCAACGTCGGGTTGTCGTTGTGGATGAGCATGGCGGATCGGAGGATCGGTCATGGAAACACCGAACTTACCTGCCATTCGTGCGCTGCGGCCCGCTTGGAACAAAGGACGTATCGAGGGTCAAAAACGCCGGCTGAGACCAAAACATGTCTGGGCAATCCGAGTTCGCCTCGAGCTTGCAAACAACTATCGCGATCTTGCGCTCTTCAATATGGCAATCGACAGTAAGCTCCGCGGTTGCGATCTTGTGAAGATAATGATGGTCAATGTCATGTCGTCGGGTCAGATCAAGGATCACGCTTCAGTACTGCAAAGTAATACGAAGAAACCTGTGCGCTTCGAGATACCCAAGGGCACCCGTGCCCCTATTGAGAAATGGATGAGGACGAACTCATAGTCGGCTCAGAATACCTCTGGCCCGGCCGATTCCACGAACGATTGCACATCTCGACGCGTCAATATGCCCGGATTGTTCGAGACTGGTTCACATCGATCGGCCTTGAAGCAAGCGCATACGGAACCCACTCAATGAGGCGCACGAAAGTCACCCAAATCTACAAGAAAACCAGCAACCTCAGAGCGGTCCAGCTCTTGCCTGGCCATACCAAGATGGACAGTACAGTCCGGTATCCCGGCGTCGAACTCGAAGATGCCTTGGCCATCGCCGAAGCCAATGAGATATAGTGCCATTGGATCGCCTTCACGGGCGGCCCATATGGGCCATTTGCCATGCTGAGATTGGCTGGCTGCAGAAAAAGTTTTGGGATACGTTTGGTATGTCTCACCTCCCGACTGTTCTGACGCAAATTATTCGCGTCTTTCAGACCACCCCCTTCTGAATGAAGTTGGCGCCTCGCCGTAGCGTTTCTTAAATCGCACCGTAAGTTGTGTAGCGCTGCTAAAACCCGTGGCTGCAGCGATTTCCGCAACCGCCATCTCGGTTTCGCTGAGCAATGCGTAAGCCCTCGAAACGCGCAGCTGGATATAAAACTGTACAGGCGAAGTTTCGACATACTTTTGGAAGAGACGCTCCAGCTGGCGGCGTGATATCTGTACGGCTTCTGCTATTTCGGAGATATCCAACGGCTCTTCCAGGTTTTCTCGCATGATCTGCATGGCGTTGATCAGGTACTGGTTGCGACTACCCAACGCCACCGAGAAGGCCGATTTCTGGAGCGTTTTACTATTGTTGGACCGAAAATGGATGCACATGTCCGAAACGATGACCGCCAGATCATTTCCGAAATCAGATTCGATCATGTCTAACATCATGTCAGTTGCGGCATTTCCACCGCCAGATGTCATAAGCTCATTGTCGATCTCATACAGGTTTTCCGATGGCTTCAGATCATCAAAATGTTCGATGAAAGCAGGGTGGTTTTCCCAATGCAATGTGAACCTTTTTCCTGAAAGAACCCCAGCCTTAGCAAGAGCAAAAGCTCCTGTGCAAATACCACCCAGATTACAACCAAAAGTTCTTTGGCGGCTGATCCACGACAGGACTTTAGGGTTTGTGCTTTCCGCCGGTTCAATACCCGAGCAAACAAACAACCGCGACGATCGCGGTAGGTTGTGCAGCGCAAAATCCGGCGTAATTTGAACCCCATTCGAACAAGAGACCGGATTTCCGTCTTCGGTGATCAGAAACCACTTATACAGCTCTTTATTTGTGACCTGATTGGCGATCCTCAGAGGTTCCACTGCAGCGCTAAAGGCCAGCATCGTCAGCTTTGGCAGCAGCAGGAAATAAATCTCGTTGGCCACCCCATCATAGTCTATGCGATAGCTGGCCGCGCCCTTTGGGACAAAGTTTCTCGGGTTCATAGTCTCTCCTCCCAGTATCGACCAGGGCAGATGAAGGGCACCAACACCTGTTGCGGTGTTGGTTCGGTACGGTCAGGCGCTCATCTGCGCAACAGGCTCACTGCTTTCCTCCCACGAGCGGATCTCATCTTGGCGCGCCTTTGGTGAAAAGAGCCCCATCATGGCATATATGATACCGATGACCAGTGACAGCCAGCAAGCAAATGCGAGGGGGATGCACAGCAGGTTTTCGAAATCCTGTCCGCGATCCCCATGCAAAGTACAGTGATTACGTACGCACCACCCGCATTCCACGGGATCAGAGGGGACATCAGCGTTCCGCCCTCCCCGGCGGTCCGGGATAGGTTCAGTGAGGAAAAGCCCATCGCGCGATAGACCAGTGCACACATCCGTCCTGGCAGTGCAATTGACAGATAGGGGTCACCTGCAACGGTATCGTTGGTGACAGACGTCATGATAGCCGAAATCCGTATGTCGGCGAACGACTTCACCTTCAAGATGACAACTTTGATGATAGCTTGAAGGCAACCCACGCGTTCAAGCGCTCTGCCAAAACCAAGCGCCCATAACCCAAGTGAGATTATCCAACTCATCGACTGGATGCCGCAACGGTTCAGCAGAGGATCAATCTCTGGAACATCGGTGTTAATCGAGTAGCCACTGTTAGCGAAGGCGAATGTTTCATGCAGCCCAGCCCCCCGACAGAAGATAGCCATGATGCCGCCCGCCATAGCCCCCGCGAATAAAGTCGGGATCGGAGGTTGTTTCATGACTGCCAGTACGATGATTAGAACAGCCAGAAACAGCATAATCGGCGAGATCCAGAACGCGTCGTCCAGCACTGTCGTAAATGCGTGAATGCAGTCAAACGAGACCTGAGAGGTGTCGATCAGAGTGAAACCAACGACAAAGTAGATCACCAGGGCAATCAGGATCGAATGCACTGTGGCCGGGAGCATGTTTTGACAATGATCGAAAAGATTAGTCCCTGTCACGGCAGGAGCCAGTTTGGTTGTGTCGGACAAAGGCGACATCTTGTTTCCAAAGAATGCGCCAGAGACCCCCGCCCCCGCCGTCCAATAGATTGGAATACCAAACCCGGCAACGATCCCCATCAGCGCCAGGCCGACGGTGCCGGTCGTGCCCCACGAGATGCCCAGTGAAACAGAGACAATGGAGCAAAGGACCATTCCCGCAGCAAGGAAAAGCTCGGGCGACAATATCTTGAGACAGTAATAGATCAGTGTTGCCACAGTTCCGCTTGCGATCCACACACCGATGATCATTCCCACTGTGATCAGAATCGAAACTGAAGGCAGTGAGATATTGATAACTTGGAACACGCTCTATTCTATGCTGGACCATTGGTGACCCAACATGGGCTAACGATCCCAGTGATTGCGATCCCAAAGTCCAGTAGGATGTGTGGAGTCAAGTCACCGAAATAGAATAGTTGCAACCGAAGCACACACAGGGTCAGCACTATTGGCACGAGGGCCAGCACCAAGCCGGGCTGAGTATGTTGTCTTCATTCCCAGACATATGGCTCTCCTCCTTTTGATTGGTTCAGAACCTTGATGATCTGTGGAAGAAACCAAGTTTGGCGGTGTGAGACTGTCGGTCAGTGCGCACATCCTGTTAGAATTTGCGACATTAGCGCACCGGAATTCGACGTCCAGGATTGAGTTGAAGGCCGACCAACGCAGTCACACGAAACAATTTACTCGCGTTTAATAGATCTCACCTCCTTTATTGGGACGTCTTGCAAATTTTGATCAAATTGGCGTGGTTCTGTCGATTGCGGCCCTAAGGAGATGGGGTGGATGGTTCCTGCTCACCCGGCGTCGCAATGCGCCATACTGCAGTTGTCTATCACTGCTAGGAAAGGAGCCACCCAATGCAGGTTACAACAGTCGGCCTAGATCTGGCCAAGAACATCCCTCAGGTGCGCGGGATCAAAGCGGACAGGACCGTTGCGTTCAACAAGTCACTCAGGCGTGCACAGCTTTTGAAGTTTTTCGAGAACCTTGAGCCATGTCTCATTGGAAGGGAGGCCTGCGGATCGAGCCACCATTGGGCGCGGCAATTCCAGAAGTTGGGCCAAGAAGTCCAGCTGATGCCTGCAATGTATGTGAAAGCCTACGTCAAACGCGGATAGACTGACGCCATCGATGCAGAAGCGATCTGTGAAGCTGTCACGCGTCCGACGATGCGCTTTGTCGCGATCAAGACCGAGCAGCAGCAGGGCGTCCTGTTCCTCCAACGTGCGCGGGATCTGGTCGTGCGGCAAAGGACCCAGCTCAGCAACATGTTGCGCGGCCTGCTGAGGGAGTTTGGTATCGTGATTGCTCAAGGGATCGGCAGTGCCGTGAAATTTGCAAAGGCGGTGCTGGACGGAGATCGCCCGAGCATTCCTGAAGTCGCAATCGAAGTTTTGACAAACCTGTGCAAACAGATGGTTGCTCTGCACTTGCGCATTCTTTGGTACGATAAACGCATTCTGCTTGAAGGTCGCAGAGACCCAAAGATTATGTTGCTGAGGACCATACCCGGGGTCGGTCCAGTCACAGCTTCGGCAATTGTAGCAACCCCTGGCGACGGGCATCAGTTCCGCAATGGACGAGAGTTTGCCGCCTGGCTGGGGTTGACGCCGATCAACCGATCAAGCGGCGGCAAAGAACCCCTCGGGCGCATCTCCAAGATGGGAGATCGATACCTCAGGCGCCTTCTAGTGACTGGCATGACCGCCCGGTTCAACCAGATGAAGATCAATCCAGACCGCGTTGATCCGTGGGAGATGTCGTTGCGAGAACGAAAGTCCCCGCGCGTGGTCACCGTCGCGATGGCCAACAAAACTGCCCGTATCATCTGGGCGGTTATGACCCGCAACGAAAGGTATCGGCCTCACGCAGCATAAAAGCCAAAAGGAACATCAGAGACGCAAGACCATTGATATGATGGAGCAATGTCAGCCCGTTAGCTGAGACACCCCGTCGAATGTCTGGGACACTATGTTGTCCGCTAAAGAAGTTTGGGACTTAGGTAGCGGAAACCATCAGGGCCAGCGGTCGTATGCGCCGCGCAAACAGGCCGGACGCAAGACCGCATCTGACAATCGCTCACATCAAGCTCAAAAAATGCCTTGCTATGCAGGAGACATCCACACAAAATATTCGCTGCGCCAGCGAAGCTGGAAGACGGACGGAAATCCAAAGAGCGGACAAAGCAACTGTTCGCAGGTGTGTGAGCTGAACGATTGCTCTGCGGCCTACTCGGCCCTGCATTCCAGTTAGCCAACCAAACTAACGAACAGCAACGAAATCGATCCCACAAGAATCAAACTCAGTGCCCAAAGTATGTCCAGGTTGAACCAACTCCTTGAGAGGAACTTAAGGCCCAGCCATTGGTAAACACCGAACGCAAGCAAACCACCTGAGATTGTCATGGCCAAGGTGTGAGCCAAGGCGACACCAACAGCAATTTTGGCGTTGCCGGTCATCAGATTGGCGGCCGCCGCATGGCCTGCGTCAGTGGTGATCGTACGACAGATCCCAAGATAGATTGGAACCAACATCAGGCCCGCACCATGTGCCATCGCCGCAAGGAACGACCAAAGCGCAAGCCGCGATGGAGGTACGCGCGCAAGAAATCGTGGATGGCGGCGGTTGAACAAAAGATAGACGCCAAGCCCGATCACAAGAAATGCCGCGCCAATCTGAATTTCACGCTGCCATTCGGCCAGAAAAAGCAGCGCGGTAAAGGGAAAAAGAATGGCGCCCACCGCAACCAGGTGCCCGGCTGCCAGCGCGATCAACGCTTTGAACAGGCTGTTGCTACTTTTGTCCATCAGCGCCGCAGACACTGCCAGGGGCCAACCCATACCCGGATTGACCCCGTGATAAATGCCCGAGGCGACAACAGCCCACCAAAGGGCTGTTGCCGTGTCTATTCCTTCCATGCGTCAGACCGACGGGTAACAGAAGCTGTCGGTTGAGCAGTCTCCGCCTTCCAAGCGGATCTGGTGGCTTCGATAGCCTTTGGGAAACTCGACATAGAAATCCTGGTCCAGCTCCAGACCGCCGTTTTCCCCGACATTGGCCATGACCATTTGTCCGCCCTCATCATCAGGGTAGAATTGATCATCCCACGTCGAATACAACGAGTTGGTCCAGTAAACCCGATTGCCGTCCCGGCTGATCTCGACCATCTGGGGGCCGTAGGCGAAACTCTTGCCGTTCGGATGTTTTGCTCCGCGCGCGATCCCGCCAAGCTCGACCTTGCCGGTCAGCTTGGGGTTCATCGGGTCGGACACATCGTACTGATGCATTTCACCCTGACCCCAGCAGGCGACGTAGAGGTACTTGTCGTCCAAACTCAGGTCGATATCGGTCACCAATGGAGGTACGGCCTCAAATCCCTGCAGCAGAGGCGGAAGGTTCTCGGCCTTCTCTGGTCGCGGATCAATCGTGATGGTTTTCTTCGCCTCGAAGGTTCCGTCATCTTTCCGCCACCACGTGAAAATCGCACCTTGTAGGTTTGTGGTGTCCACGACGACGCCGCAGAAGCCATAATCCTTTGCCGGATCATGAGCGGGTCGGATTTCTAAAGCCATCTGGTGGTTTTCGCCCAGATCGATGGTTTGGACGTTGCGGCGCTCGCGCAGGTTCCAGAAATGGATCTTGTGACCATATTTGTTGGACAACAAGTCCTCAGCCACAATCCCGTTTTCGAACTGCGGTGGCAGCCCCCATTCCGAGCTTACCATGTAATCGCGTGGGAGATTCCACCAGAAGTCGTAGTGTTTATCTTGTTCACCTCGGTCCATTTCATAGCGGCCTAAAATCTCAAAGGTTTCACAATCCATGATGAATATACCCGGAGGACCATCCGTGCCGTCCGCACCGCCGCCTCCGAGCGTCGAAACATAAATCCCTTCGGGACCGCAGTGGATTGTGTGTGGGCGGGAATAACCCGTTTTTGCCAGAACCTCTTCCGGTTCGATGATCTTGTGAATTTTTGCCTTAAGAGGTTCCTTTACGTCAATCACGTAGATGCGCGAGGACCGGATCCCCGGTATGATGAGGTACCGCCGTTCCAAAAACGCGTGTCCGGTCAAGGGTGAGAGCGCAGAAGAACACGCGTTCCAGCCAAAATGATGAAACTCGTCCCCCGTGTTGGGCATCATAAGCTTGTGGACGATCTGGCTGTACGTCTCGGATTTCGGATCAACATCTATGACGGCCAGGCCATCAGGCTCGGAACCGTCAGGGCTCAGCATCAACGTAAAGGCCAGCGTTTCCGCAGGCGCTTCCATAGCGAGTTTCGGAGTTGCGTGAAAAGTTGGGTCAGGTCTCAAGTTCATAACTGGCTCCTCCCAGGCCACAGGCACCAAGTCTAAATCCAAGTTTGACTGGTATCGCCAAAGTTGAGAATGGCACATATTCAAGATTCGTAAAATCGGCTCAAACTCAGGGACTTGAATTTGCCCCTTTTGAATCGCTTGTTCTAATGACTGAATTGGGCGCGAACTCGACTTTCGGCGTTGCGGAAAACTGTCCGCAATTCCGACAATCTCAGCGTCACCTTTCGGCGTCAGGCTTCAGTTTTTCGTGGGTGCGGAGAATGAGCAAACTCTGCCCCATTCTGTTGAAAAACAGTGTGTTACGGACACAGAAAGTGATCTAATGAATGCAGTGCGTGTACCTTTTTGATCTTCGAGTGCGATCTGCGCCAGTTTTTTTGGCGCCAAGCTCTTTTCAGTTTGTTGAAGGAAATGGCGGATTTTCGGGGGTTTTGGGCGTCTACACATGTCGCAAACTTTGCAGCAAAACCGTTGGCCGACGACTGTCTATCGGTGCCCATCAATGTATGGTGCAAAGAAATGAGATAAATTGGTGGCGCTGATGGAACTGTCTTGGCTTGAGGACTTTATGGTACTGGCAAATAACGGTAACTTTTCGGTATCGGCAGCTCAAAGAAACATGACCCAGTCAGCATTCAGCAAACGCATCAAGTCGTTGGAAAACTGGTTAGGTACTGAATTGATCGACCGGCGTACTTTCCCTGCTGTCCTGACACCAGCAGGCACGGAATTCCGCGAAATAGCTCAAACCACACTGAATGCGATGATCTCCGAGCGGGGTCGGTTGCGTACTTCTTACAGTTCCAGAGAAGTCGAACTGCGGATTCTAGGAGCGACGACACTACTGATGCTGTTTGCTCCTCGGTGGCTCGCAGAACTTAAAGACACCTGCGGTGACTTCAGCTTTAGTCTAAAAACACAAAACTTTTACACGATGGTTCAAGCACTTGGGGACAGGGAAGTGGATCTAGTTCTTCAATATTCTCATCCATCGCTGCCCTCCCTGTACGACAAGAGCAAGTTCCATTCTCGGGTCCTCGCAGCAGAGATGTTCGTGCCGGTCACTCTTGCATATTCAAATGGGCCGCCCTCGATCCTCGCTTCTGGAAAACCTGACGATGTCCGGCTTCTTAGATATTCCCGTGACGGGTTTCTGGCACGAGTCGAAGACATGATTTTCCGTCGGAATAACTTTGATGCAGGACAATGCCGGACGATTGCTGAAAGCCCCACAGTCGAGGTTTTAAAAAACTGTGTGCTTATGGGGCAAGGTATTGCTTGGCTGCCGTATTCTTCAGTGCAGTCTGAATTGGAAACCGGTAATTTGGTGCTTGCCGGGTCAGAGGCTTGGTTCGAACAGCTTGAAGTCAGGGTTTATGGGTTGAAAGAAGTAGAAAGCCGGCTGGTGCAACGTATTTGGGGGAACTTAGATTCATCTTTAGTTGGCTGATCTTGTTTAGTCATTCTATATTGGAATAGCGAAATCCAAATCAGAATTGGACGCGGCGATTACCCTCTGCGTAGCCTTGCTTACCACATGCGCAAAGTGAGAGGGTAGGAACTGATGCCATCGGCAATTCGAATTCGTGACTTGGGAGTTGCACCAGGTTTCCTGCCGCCAGGAGTTAACAATGCCATCACGGATGTTCCCGGCGTATCAGTTGGTCATATTACCCTTAAGGATGGCGGTATCTGCACAGGCGCGACCGCTATTCTTCATTGCCCACCCGATGATCTGTGGCTGAAAGCCAGATTTGGCGGCTCACATGTTCTGAACGGCTACGGACAGGTTATTGGCCGGGACTGGTTGCAAGAGAGTGGCCTTGTAAACGGGCCAATCCTGCTAACTTCCTACTTTGGGGTTGGCGCTCTGGTGCAAGGGTTAAATGCCATCTGCCCGGACACTGCGGCTCATGGTTATACCCATCACGTGGTTGGTGAAACCTGGGATGGATGGCTCAGTGACCCGATGTCGGGGGCTATCCTTCCTGAACATGCCGCGCAAGTGATTCAAGCCGCTAAGCGGGGTCCCGTTGAGGAGGGATGCGTCGGCGGGGGCACCGGAATGTGCACCTACGATTTCAAGTCCGGCATTGGCACCTCGTCGCGCCAAATAGAGGTGGCAGGGCAAGCCTACACGCTTGGAGTTCTGGCGCAGTCCAATTTCGGGGATAGGCGAAACCTTGTAGTGGACGGTATCCATCTGGGCCGCGAAATATCGCACAAAATGGTGCCAATACCTGAGCGGAAAAGAGTGTTGCCCGGTGAAGATGGGTCCATCGTCATTATTATCGCCACGGATGCACCACTGCTACCACAGCAATGCAACGCTCTCAGTCGGCGGGCAGTATTGGGGTTAGGACGGACCGGTGCCATGGCTAATAGCGGCAGCGGTGATTTTGCCATCGCGTTTTCCACGGGAAACATAATTGACGTTTTGTCGGAAGAACCGTCTGTGGGGATTTCTTCAATTCCAGCGCGCAAGATGGACCCATTGTTCCATGCCGCCGTCGAAGCCACAGAAGAAGCAATTCTCAACTCTCTTTGCACAGCCGAAACCACGACAGGCTTTGAGGGGAGAACGGTCTACGCCTTGCCTCACGATCATATTCTTAACGCCGTAGCAAAGCGGCAAAACTAAATCCAAGGAGGAAAACATGAAATACTTGTTTGCAGCAATTGCTGTCATAGCCGCAGGCGCGGCGGGTGCCGGCACCCTTGAGAACGTTCAGGCCAATGGTACTTTGAAATGCGCCATAAACAGTGGCTTTCCGGGGTTTTCGGCAACTGATGACGCTGGCACCTGGAAAGGTTTTGACGTCGACTACTGCGGTGCCGTGGCCGCAGCAGTGCTGGGTGATGCTTCGAAGGTTGAATACACTCCGGTCAGCGCCAAGAATCGGTTCACAATCCTTCAATCAGGCGAGGTAGACATCGTCTCGCGGAACACTACCTGGTCGGTGATGCGCGATACGACGCAGGCAGTCGATTACATCGGTACGATGTATTACGATGGTCAAGGTTTCATCGTCCGTTCCAGTCTAGGCGTGAAAAGTGTTAACGACCTGAGCGGTGCTTCTATTTGCTTGGCCACTGCGTCCTCCACCGAGCAAACTCTCGCAGATTACTTCCGTGCCAACGGCCTAGATTTCAAATCGGTGTCTTTCGGCTCAAACTCTGACGCAAGAAAAGGCTACGTTGACGGTGCTTGCGATGTGTTCACCGGTGACCAGAGCGCAGTCGCTGCTGCTATGACCACATTTGACACACCTGCGGATCACATGGTTTTGCCGGAAATCATTTCGAAAGAGCCGCTGGCACCATATGTTCGACAGGGCGACGATCAATGGGGTGATGTTGCCCGTTGGGTGCGCAATGCGCTCATAGCAGCGGAAGAGTTCGGCATCACCCAGGAAAACGTGGACGAGATCGCATCGACATCAACCAATCCTGAAGTCCGCCGTCTGCTCGGTGTGGAAGGCGATATTGGCTCCGCATTGGGCCTTGAGGCGGATTGGGCACATAAGGCGATCAAATCTGTCGGAAATTATGGCGAGATGTGGGAACGCAATGTGCAACCGCTTGGCCTAAGCCGTGGCTTGAACAATCTCTATACCAATGGTGGTCTGCAATACGCGCCGCCGTTCCGTTGATTTGAGAAACAGAATGGGCGGCACTCTTCCTGGTCGCCCATTCCGACTAGGAGAATAAAATGAACAGTATTTCCATACTTTGGCGCGACTCGAGAGTCCGGGCCATCTCCTCACAAGTCCTAGTCGTTGTGATTGTTCTACTTCTCCTGTTTTATCTGGCAGGAAACGCAATCGTAAACCTGGAGCGTCTTGGCATTCAGTATGGCTTCGGCTTTCTTGGAAATCTCGCCGGGTATGATATTTCTTTCTCGCTATTGCCGTTCGATTTCGCAACATCGACGCATTTGGATGCGCTCAAGATAGGCATCCTGAACACCTTGCTGGTGTCCGCCATGTCGATTGTTCTGGCGACTGTTCTGGGGTTCATGTTCGGTTTGATGCGAATGTCCGGCAATGTGCTGGTTTCCTCGGTAGCAAGCGCCTTTGTGGAGGTCGAACGAAATGTTCCTCTCCTTCTGCACATCTTGTTTTGGTTCTTTGGTGTCTGGATCGCGTTGCCGAGTGTTCGTGAGGGCGCTGAGATCACTGCTCTTAATCCGTTTGGGATGGATGTACTCTATATCCACAACAGGGGTGTGAACCTGCCGTTCGCGGACTTTGGCGGGCAAGGCTGGCTTCTTTTGGTCGCGTTGTGGATTTCCACCGCCGCGATTGCTGGGCTGTGGGTATTTGCTAAAGTAAAAAAAGCGCGAACTGGGCAGGATTTTCCTATTTTCATGGCATCAGTTGCCGCTGCTGTAGTGATCTTCGCTCTTATTTGGATCGTAGGTGGTATTAAGACTACTTGGGATATCCCTGAAGCTGGGCGCTTCAACTTTTCAGGTGGCATCGAGGTAATCGGGTCGCTATTTGCCCTTTGGATCGCGCTTTCGCTTTATGCTGCAGCCTTTATTGCCGAAAATGTCCGTGCGGGGATCATGGCAGTAAGCAAGGGGCAGATTGAAGCTGCGCAGGCGTTAGGGCTCAAACCGCGCCGTATCACCAGCAAGATAGTAGTGCCCCAAGCGATGCGAGTGATTATTCCTCCCGTCACCAACCACTATCTCAACGTGGTCAAGAATTCATCACTTGCGATTGCAGTGGGTTATCCGGAACTCGTCAATGTCTTCGTAGGCTCTACCCTGAATCTGACCGGACAATCCGTGGAAGTAATTCTACTGACAATGGCTGTTTACCTGACTATTTCGCTGACCATTTCACTCCTGATGAACATCTACAACCGCCGTATGGCCCTGATGGAGCGCTGAACCATGAGTGATATGAAATTTGCTTGGGTCCGCACTAAAGACGCACCAGCGCTGCCGCCGCCAGAGAATCAGGAAATACACTGGCTGCGCCGCTGGTTCTTCAGCACTTGGTACGACTCGATTGCCAGCCTTGCGATCATTGCCATTGCCGCGGTCTTGCTCCCGCGCTTTCTGGATTGGGCCCTTTTCTCAGCTGTTTTTGATGCTGGCAGCGCAGCTGAATGCCGAGAAAAAGGAGACGGGGCTTGCTGGGCAATGATCGTGCGGCGTTTCGGACAGATAATTTATGGATTTTATGATCCGGATGAGCGCTGGCGGATCAACCTTGGCACGGCGCTTTATATAGTTGGGCTCGGCTTTATTCTGTTTGGCAAAAAGAAACAGCGTAGTATTGCCGTTCGGGCAATGATCTTCGGATATCCTCTGATCGCTTTTGACCTTTTCTTTGGGGGGATAACCTTGGGAGAGGTGCCAAGCAGCGACATGGGCGGCCTGTTCCTTACGGTCTTCCTGGCCACAATTGGGATCGTTCTTTCGCTTCCGTTGGGCATACTATTCGCGCTGGGTAGAGTATCAAAACTACCGATATTACGTTTCGTCTGTATCTGCTTCATCGAAGGTGTCCGGGCAGTCCCACTGATCACCATCCTGTTTATGGCCCAATTTATGCTTCCATTTGTCCTGCCTCCCGGGCTGGATATCGATAACGTTTTGCGCGTGACCATCGGGCTGGTACTGTTTTCTGCTGCTTATATGGCTGAGGTGATCCGTGGAGGACTACAAGCAATACCCGCTGGCCAATATGAGGCCGCCGATGCCATGGGGTTGGGCTATTTCCAAAAGATCCGTTTGGTGATCATGCCGCAGGTTCTAAAAACCGTTCTGCCAGGGATCGTCAATCTCTTTATCGGAGCGTTTAAGGACACAACGCTGGTGTCGATCATCGGTCTTTTTGACTTTCTGCTTATTGTCGTCAATTCGACCCAAGACGCCAATTGGCTCGGGCTGGAGATTGAGGCTTATGTCTTTGTTGCCTTTGTCTTCTTTATGTTCTGCTTTTCGATGTCACGGTATTCGCTGCGGTTGGAAAAGAAACTGAAGACTGGTCACTGAGCAAAAAATGTCAGTTAGCCAATCCGTAAAAGCCTCCCAGCCAAAATTGGGCCTGATTGGCGGACTAGGAGTCATCGCCGGCGCGGATATCCTGCAAAGGATCATCCGCGCAACACCAGACACTTCCGACGGGCAACACATCGACATCAGTTTCGTACAACATCCTTTTCAAGAAGCTGTTAAGCCTTTTGACCCGCAATACGCCGCTACCAGCCGAAAGCTCTACGTCTATGAAATGGCACGTCAAATGGAACTGGACGCGCGTGATCTCGCTTTAGTGCCTTGTTTCCTTTCACAGACCTTTCTGGACGAAATCATTCCCGAAGTGGGATTGCGAATTATTGGTATTGGAGAGGCCATTGGCGACTACCTTTCAAGACAAGTTCCCATGAATGTCGGTGTGTTGACCTCTCCGTTCGTGCGCGGGTCAGGATACCTCGACCGGTTGCTCGCACCGGACCACCAAATTTTGTACCCTGAACAAGCACACGAAAAAGCGCTGGTGCAGGCGATATACGGGCCTGAAGGATTGAAGTCCGGGCACTCTTCTCCGGAAGCACAAGTTGCGATTATCAATGCCTGTACGCATCTGATGTCCAGAGGCGCAGATGTTATCCTATCCGGTTTTACGGATATTCCGGCTCAAATGAGCTCCCTGTTTGAAGAACACAGTTTCCGCGTCTTAAATTGCAATCAGATCTTTGCTGAATATGCTGCTGGGGTTTCCCGTGGTGGTGGAACCATGCCTTTCAAGGTTGGAGTGGTTGGCGGCGTTGGCCCCGCAGCAACTGTCGATTTTGTTTCCCGGATTGTGCAAAATACACATGCACAATGCGACCAGGACCACATCAAGGTGGTGGTAGAGCAGAATCCGCAAATCCCCGACCGTACAGAAAATCTTTCAGGGGATGGAAAAGATCCTACTGTGGCACTGTATGCTACTTGCAAGAAACTTGAGCGGGCAGGAGCAAACATTATTGCGATCCCGTGCAACACTGCGCATGCCTATTTGGACAGGATCCAGCGGCATGTGGATATTCTGATCGTCAGCATGCTGTCAGAAACCATTGCAACTATTCAAGATACTTATCCTGTCGCCTCAAAAATCGGATTACTTGCCACAAATGGAACTGTGCAAAGCCGCCTATATCACAAATCTGCCGAAGCGGTTGGACTTAAGCTGATAACACCGGAACCCGACTACCAGGCACAGGTCATGGACGCCATCTACGGCGACGAGGGGGTGAAAGCCGGGCATACCGAAGGCCACTGTCGGGAACAATTGTTTGCTGCTTGCCAACATCTCTCAGAACGTGGTGCCGATGTGCTCATCCTGGGTTGCACCGAGCTTCCTCTGATTGCCCCGGGAACGAATTCAGGACTTCCGCCCATGCTGGATCCCACAGATATTCTGGCACGCAAATGCGTGACCTTGGCTTTGACCCAGCGGGCAAACTCGTTTTCCAATACAGAAAGGAGTTCAACACATGTCTGAACTTGCAATTGAACGCGAAATCGACCGCTCTAAGATGCAGGTGAGCGACGAGGTCGCCATCGAAATCTCAAACATGAACAAGTGGTACGGTGCCTTCCACGTGCTGCGCGATATCAATCTGACCGTCAATCAGGGCGAACGGATCGTTATTGCGGGGCCGTCAGGGTCGGGCAAGTCCACCCTGATCCGCTGCCTGAACGCGCTGGAGGAGCACCAGCAGGGCACAATCATGGTAGACGGGACCGAGCTGTCGAATGATCTCAAGAACATCGACAAAATCCGGTCCGAAGTTGGGATGGTATTCCAGCACTTCAACCTGTTCCCACACCTGACCATCTTGGAAAACTGCACGCTGGCCCCGATCTGGGTGCGCAAGACGCCCCGGAAAGAGGCCGAAGAAACGGCGATGCACTTCCTTGAGAAGGTGAAAATCCCTGAGCAGGCGCTGAAATATCCCGGCCAGCTGTCCGGTGGTCAGCAGCAGCGTGTGGCGATTGCCCGCTCGCTGTGCATGCGCCCACGGATCATGTTGTTTGACGAACCGACCTCGGCGCTTGACCCTGAGATGATCAAAGAGGTGCTCGACACCATGATCGAGCTGGCTGAGGAAGGCATGACCATGCTCTGCGTGACGCACGAGATGGGCTTTGCCCGTCAGGTCGCCAACCGCGTGATCTTTATGGATGCGGGTCAGATCGTTGAACAAAACGAACCGGAAGAGTTCTTCAACAATCCGCAAAGCGAACGGACCAAACTGTTCCTGAGCCAGATTCTGGGCCACTGAACGAGTTCTGTTGCGAAGTGTTAAGGCTCTGTTGCGAAGTTTTTTTCTGTCCTGAGAGATCACGGGATGTCCATCCCATCAGAACCCTTTCCACGTACAACATGTACTGGTGATTAGAAAGCTCAAATCTAATTGGGAGGCGAACCAGAGAAGATGCGAAATCGAAGAAATCTACCACTATCTGGAAACAAATGCAGGGCCGGTGTCCGCGACGCCCCGCTTGGGAATGAAACCAAGACGCTTCATCAGGCGGCGCAACAGCCGTTTTGCGGCCCGTTTGTCCCGTTTCGGTTGCAGTAATTCGTCCAGCACCACGCCATGTTGATCGACTGCGCGCCAAAGCCAATACTTGCGACCGGAGATTCTGACGACAACCTCATCGAGGTGCCGGACGTCGCCTTGACGTCCCTGTCGTCGTTGCAAGTTTCGAACAATCAGCGGTCCGAACTTGGTCACCCGACGCCTGATAGTCTCGCAAGAGGCATCGATCCCGCGCTGCAGCGACATCTCTTCAACTTCACGCAGGCTCAAATTGAAGCGAACATAAAGCCTCACCGCGTGGATAATGATCTGAGAGGGAAATCGGTGGCGCTTGTAGATGATGGACGATGAGTTCATCGATGTCACCTACGTCCAAATCATATCATGGGCAACCGAGCGACAGTTAACGTGACAACACCAATAAAAGAGCTTTCGGTCGAGGTCGTGCCGCATTCGAGGTGCAACTAGAGTGTAAAGCGAAAGCCAGTTAAATATCTAAAACTCATCAAATTCCGGGACGTTGCCAAGCCGAATGAGGAAACTTGGCGACCCGACTTCGCCACTGTTCGGATCCTCACTGACCATGTAGGCGTCGGCGCCCGCGCAATCGTCGGATTGCGCTTCTCTTTCTGCTCTGTTCTGTGCCTCCACTGCCGTGGAGTACTCAAATTGCTTGCCTATTTTCAGGCTTCCTTGCCCTCCGCGTCCTGGCTTCTGTTCGACATATGTCTGGCAGATATAGTGAACTTTTTCTGAGCTCTCATGTGAGATTGTCATGGCAATATCCTTGAAACGAGTACGGCGCTACTGATGCATGAGATATACAGTGCTCGCTAGCCACTTTGTTTGTGTTTCGCTCAATCAAGTCGCGCGGAGAGAAAGGCCAAAGATCCTGTCACCGCTTTTTGACGGGCTTCGGCGGACGGGCTTCAAATGGTGTCTTCGCATCCCTTTCGAGCCGAGTTTTGCGAAGCCGGGCGTTCTTGATCTGTCTTTGCTCTGCTTCTTCGGTGACCATTTCCCTAACGACCCGCGTTGTTTTTTCCATCGGCGTTTCCGCCTTGGGTACGTGTGCATTGAAGACAGTAGCTTTTTTCGGCTTTGCCAATGGTTGTTCTCCTATCCGTTTCCAACGGCGCATTTATCAGTTGAGTATTTCAAATTGATGCCAGGTGATTGCCTGGTCCTTGAGAGACATGCGCGTGTCGTGAAGGACTGCGATGTAGCAGCTTTGTCTGAACGTCAGGAGCGGACATAGCTTTCATCAACGCACTATAGTTCATTTGGAACCTCATTTCCGATCCTACGCTCTGTGTCGAATGGGATGTCCCGATGACAAGATGATCGCTTGTTGCACCGATGAGCCTGTTTCTAGGATGCATAGAAAGCCCAAAAACGTCCGTATCTTGTTGACCAATGGCGAGAACTAATTGTGTGCTCTGTCCATTTTTTGGGACAAGGTGAAGTCGTTTGAATACCGGGTCGCAGATACTCTGAGGGTGAGTTGCAGGTTTGGACCCTGTTTCAATGACCTCAGCGACAAGCGTAAAGGCATCAGTATACATCCCGCCTATCTGATCTCCGGATACCGGATCAACGCCCAGAAGGATTGCTTCGCCCAGCCTTAAATCGTTGATGCGACCAACTGGGTGTCCACCGAGGGCCCAAGGAAGGTTGGCCGAGTTACCGCCAGATACCGTCTGAAGGATGGGCCCACACTGTCCCTCTGTGTCATTCGCCAAGACAGACATGGCGTCCATGTCTGTGGCATTCGGGGCAATTCCACTCAGACATGCGAAGTTCGCTCCGATGCCCTTCAGCGCGACACCTGGCATATCCACCACTTGCTGTGCAATTGAGCCGAGGTATTTTGGCATGATCCCTTCGCGCAGATCGCCCATCTCAACCATCAGGATAATGCCGTGAATGCAGTCCTTCCGGATCGCGGCGGCGGCCAGAGCGGTAATCACGAGGATCTCTGTGTTGTAGCTTGCCTCACAGTATTGGACGACCTGATCGACCTGGCTCAGCGTTGGTGTACGGATCATGGTGATCGGGCATGTCATGCCCGCATTGCGTAATTTCCGCACGTTGCTAAGCCGCGCTTCTGCAAGTCCCACAGCGCCACCGTCCAGCATGGCCCGAGCGATTGCTGGATGCCCGCACACTGCTTTGGTCACACCGGTGACGCTGATGCCGCGAGTCTTGAGGCGCCCGATCACAGTCTTTGCATTTTGGCGTATCTTGCTCAGATGCACCTCAATGCGGGGTGTACTCATATCGCAGCCACAGGCGTGGATTGATGTAACCCAGGATAGGCGGCGACAACCATTGCAAGCAAATGCGATACTGGCCGGCTGAGTACATCCGTTACAGGCAGCCCGAGTTTTTGTGACTGTGCGGCGATAGTGTCGGTAATCTCGACCTCAGACATCCCCTCGTGATTGAGCGTGACACCGATGACTTTTGTGTCAGCAAAAGCTTCGATAAGGGCAATCTCACTTGCAGGCTTGGGCATTGGCATATTGGGAAAATCACAGCGATGTGCGCGCTTTGGAGCGTGCTGAAGGATCACGGCGTCTGGTTGGCTGCCCCGCAGGATAAAGGCGGATGTACAGAATGCCGGATGACTCAACGCTCCTTGGCCTTCGATCAATATGACATCGGGTTGTTCAGCCTCGGAAGCGTCAACAATCGCACCTTCAAGTTCACCACAACAAAACTGCGGCGGCACGGCATCCATTGCCACCCCATATTTTGCGCCCTGCATCAAACCCGTCTGGCCCGTACCAACAAGAACAGTCTTGATGCCCCTTGCGTTCAAGACGCGGGCCAATACGGTTGCTGTTGTCCGTTTTCCAATGGCGCAATCAGTTCCAAGAACCGCTATGCGCAGTGCCTTCACTCCTGCAATACTTCCGTCGAACAGGCGCATATTCTTGCTGGGTTTAGGTTTTCGAATATCTCGAATGGTGACTTTGCGTTCGACCGCAAAAGACGCAATTTCCGGATCATCGCTCAGATATTCATGCAATCCACTGACGATATTCATACCTAGTGAAATCGCGTCGAGAACAACGTCGCGATCTGTCGATGAGAGTCTCCCAATAGATGGTGCCATCCCATAAATGAGGGTATCTGGGATGACGGTTTCATGGGCGACAGCAGCGTCCAAGCTTCTGAAGACCGGAATATGGTTAACCGTGCCGTCAAGAACCAGCCCGCTGTCTTCACCGCCATAGTTGCTATCGATGACAGATAAAATCCTGTAGGCTTCTGAATGACGAACGAGGCCATTTGCAGTTTTGCCATCAATTTTGGCGAAGTTTCCTTGGCAATAGACAATTGCAGTTGGCGGCAAGACGATCTGAGTGGCAGAGATTGATCTTATGGGTTCGTCGCGGGCCAATGGCGGCGCTTGTGCACCGCTGACTGGACGACGGATCGTGTTTGCCGCGCTAAAGTCGGTTTTCATGATGTTTCCTTTTTGTGGTCGACGCCGAAGGCAACGCTGTCGTCACTATCGGGTAATGAAGCCAATTATGTCGTGCCGCCCGCTCAGTTATCGAGAATGCACAGACCTTTGGACAATTTGAAATTCTTGTTGCATTCCCAACGGTTTCCGGACCTGCTAAGATGGGTATTTGCAGGGAGGTCTATTATTTCGCAGATCGCACCTGATGCAGCGTATCCCCGCTCGCACTTCCATCCCGTACCGTAAGTTGCATCGTCAAAGTAGGCATGTTCAGGGATTACAACGGCCACGCACGAGCCATCCTGATCAAAGAATCCACGTTCGCATGTCCATGGCTGGCCGTATCCCGATGAGTTCAGATAAGCGTTGGCTGGGATTACAACGGCGATGCAAAGGTCGTCCTTTGCTTGAAACCCACGTTTGCATTCCCACCCGGGTCCATGGGTCGTAACTGCCAGGTAAGCGTTTGCGGGTACGACAATTTCTTGGCATGTGTCGTCTATTTTTTGAAAACCGCGCGAGCACTGCCAGCGCTCACCTGATGGATCAAGAAATCCGCCATCAGGTACAATCACCGCGACGCAGGCCGTCGCATCTTGCATGCTAAAACCATGAAGACATTCCCAACCAGAACCATAGGTGCGGTTGGTCGGGTACGCATTTGCTGGCACGATGACAACGGCGCAGACGTCGCCATTCAGCCTGTACCCGGCGTTACATTTCCAACCTTCGCCGTAGCTCCTTGCAGTGGCATTTTCAGGCACAGATTGCGATGTGGATTGAGCATGCGTAGGCGTTGAAGACAGAAATAGAGCACAGATTGGGAGCACAATCAGAGCCGCAATCATCCAAATGCCAGGTGGCAGATGCGATCCCCAGGTCACCCGACAGAGTTGCGGCATTGCCTCTGAGTTATGATCCATCCAACTCAAGCCCCGCGATACAGGCATCTGCAAGGTCGCGGCTTGGCGTTTCCGACCCCGGCAGCGTAGCCCAACCCGTATCCATCATAGCCTTACGGCGACTGAAGCCAGAGGCCTCTTGGAGGGTTAAGATTATTTCGTCGCGCCTGGGGTCAGCGGCTGACCTGTTCAGGCAAACCGGCACCATCGCGAGCGTCACTTCTTCGCTTGCATGATCCTTAGCCAATTCTTGAGCGCTGCCGCTGGTTGTCCAACCGCCCCAGGTAAAGCCAAGGATTGAGACCGCAATTGCACCACACAAAGCACCGTAGATGCCTGGTTTCGTCCATTCTGGAAATGTCATTTTAGATCCTCTGGCGGAGAAAGCGCCGCCACGCTGTTTTGTGTCTTTTTGCGCATTCTTATTCTCGCGCTAGGGCCATTCCCAAGCCGCGATGACCGATAGGCGCAGTTCGGGCCTTCCGGAAGCTCGTTTGATCAACGGTTGCGTTGTGGTTCTTTGGCAAACCATCGGTGCGCCTGATCACCAAAACGGATCACCAAACGTCACAAGCGATGTGGTTGTGCGCGAAAACATCGGCAACCTTCCCAAACATCAGATCCAAGTAGAGGACGTGACAGCTGAATTTTCATGATGGAAGAACTTAGTTCACTCTAGCTGGCGATACACCTAGGCCGCAGAAAACCAGAACTTTAGTGGGCTTAACATAACCACTTGGCGACGGTATTACAATGTTCGTGGGCCTAACGCTTTTTCCAAGGCCCGATACAGATGAAAGAATTGGTTACAACCCAGCCTTCGCCTTGTGTATCGGCAAATCCGTAACCACTTAGGCAACCTTCTTAGTATGCCACTCTGAAGCCGACATTCGCTGCATCACTGAAAACATGTCGTGAGGACTCGTAACCGATAGCGGATGTGGCGCGGCATCCTGTGGTACGGCGTTTCAGTCAACGTCGGGTTGTCGTTGTGGGAGGGCATGGCGGATCGGAGGATCAGCTATGGAAACACCAAACCTACTTACCATCCGCGCGCTGCGGCCTGCATGGCACAAAGGCCGGATCTTTGGCCAGGTCGGCTCCATGAACGCCTACACATCTCGACTCGCCAGTATGCGAGGATTGTCCGCGACTGGGTAACTTCGATTGGCCTTGAGGCGAGCGCTTACAGTACGCATTCAATGCGGCGGACGAAGGTGGCGCAGATTTACAAGAAAACCGGTAACCTACGCGCCGACCAACTGCTGTAAGGTCATACGAAGATGGACAGCACAGTCAGGTATCTTGGTGTTGAGCTTGAAGACGCCCTGGCCATTGCAGAAACCATTGAAATCTAGGTGTTCTGGGCCGTCTTCACAGACGGCCCATAGGAAACGTTCATCGTGGCTATGGGTGGCGCATCGCAGTTTTCGCCAAAGCAGACTTTGAATGACACGCATAGCATATTGAGGAACCTAGCGGCTGCAGCGTAGGAATACCCGCAGTTTGAAACAAGTTAAAGATTATCGAGTTTGAATACCTCCCGGTCCCTGAGGTACGGGAGCCGAGATTGAGCGGCCGACACTCTGTCTAACTCCAATGTTCCATATAGAATCTCGGTCTCTGCTCCGGCCCGTGTAAGTTCTTGTCCATCCGGGGTTGCGATGAAACTTTGCCCCAGAAACGACAAGCCGTTTTCGGCCCCTGCACTATTGGCATAGGCGAGGTAAACACCGTTCTCATAGGCGCGCGTAGGTATCATCCGCTGCGCGACCCAATCCCACTGCTCCCCGAGCGCCGTGGGGACCAGGATCAACTCTGCTCCGATCGACGACACATGCCGCGCTGTCTCGGGAAATTCGGCGTCATAGCAGATCAGCGTCGCGATCCGTACTTCGCGGTAGGTGAAGAGCGTATATCCGTCGCCCGGTGTGAAATACTTGCGCTCGAAACCCGGCGGGATGGACAGTTTGCGATGAATGCCCAATCGCGTGCCATCCGGCCCAAAGCACTGCGCGGTGTTAAAGATTGCGTTCCCGTCGACCTCGGGAAAGCCATAATGAATAGCGAGGCCATGGACACTGGCCAATCCCAAGATTGCCTGTGCGATGGGGCCATCTGCGGGTTCGGCCCGTTCCGCGATCTGATCACCGATGTTGTAACCAGTGGCAAAAAGCTCCGGCAGCACCAAGAGGTCAGCACGATGCGTTGCAACTGTGGGGAGCGTTTCGGCCAGCCAGTCCAGCCGGTCCCGCGTCGTTGGCAATTCGGCCGAAGATTGCCCCACGGCAAGGCGGAACGTGCGGCCCATCGCTAGTTTTCCGTGACCAGCAAGGTGCGGGGATAGTCGGTGATGTAGTCAATTCCCGTTTCCGTCACCACAACCGAGTCGCCAATACGCCCTGCCGTGACGCCGTCAATAGATATGCCACCGTCCACCGCAAAGGTCATACCCGGTTGCAGGATCGTGGTGTCCCCGGTTTTCAGCTCTGGTGCCTCCAGATAGGCTACACCAATAGAGCGTCCAGTGCGATAGCCGGTTTCGTATCCGCGTGCCCCGTAGACCTCATTGGCAGCTGCCGCCACCTCCTGTGCCTCAATGCCCGGGCGGATGGCGGCGATAGCTGCTTGTTGGGCATCAATGGCGGCCTGCTGAACGCGGGCGGCCTCATCTGTCACTTCACCGATGTGGAACATCCGGTCGAATCCCAGCTTGTATTGCTTGAACTGTGCCATGTTGCAAAAGCAAAAATAGACCGGATCGCTGCGCTGATACTCTCTCACCGAGGCGCGACGATGAACCATGGAGGTGTCTTTCCCGCTTTGCAGAATTTGTAGGTTGTGAATCATCGGCGAGACAAACCGCTCCCACCCCTTGTCGGTCAAAAAAGTTGCGGCTCGGCGGGAACCCGCATCAATCACCGCCAGTGCGCTTTCATATTCCTTTGCACCTTCGCGCAGGCTGCCAAATGCGGCGGTCATCATTGCGTTGGCAATCTGGCCAGCCTCTTTCATCACCTGAATTTCCAACGGGGATTTGATCACCCGCATGGCACCCAGAACCGGCGAAATATCCTTGACGGGCACATCCGGATAGGTTTCGTCCAGATGGTTGCGCACGATGGCGGGAATGCTGCCGCGTTCGACCCAGATCTCATCGGGCTTGTCACCCAAGGCACCGGCCAGGGCGCGGCCCCAGTTGCGTTGGCCCATGTCCTCCCAGGTGCGCACATCCTCGACCCAAGTCATGGTTGCCACCATTTCACTTTCCATCAGCGGCGTGATTACGACGGGGGCCTCTTCGGCGCCCACCACCAGCATGGTCGGGCGACCGAATTCGACGCCAAGATAACCCCAAAACCCGGCAAGATAAGCGATTGAGCTTTCATCGGTAAAAACGGCGCGCTCAATGCCCATGTCCCGCATGCGGGCCTGAAGTGAAAGGGTGCGGGTTCTGGCTTCGACCAGCATGGAGGATTTCCTGCGATTGTGAGTCGGTGTGCTTGGCAAATGCATTAGCTGTATACAGGATAGGAGTCAATTAGGCCATAATTGCGAATATTGTAGGTATATCATCAATGGTGTATGCATGTAGTGATAAGGAGACAGTCATGAGCCGCATTGCGCAAATCGACGAGACAAGCCCAAGAAACATAGTCGAGTCCATTCAGACTGAGCTATTGAAACGTATCTGTTTTCTGGACTATCAGCCCGGACATCAGCTGAAAGAGTCTGAACTGGCGGCCGAATTTGGGGTTAGTCGCACACCGGTTCGCGATGCGATCAGCCGGATCAGCCATCTGGAGCTGGTGGAAACACGTAATGGCGTGGGCACCGTGGTTGTCGCGCTGACGGCGGCCCAGGTAAGGCATGTCTATGACATGCGCCTGGAATTGGCTTCGTTGATCGGCACCATGTCACCTCGCGCAATCACGCCCGCCGACAACGAAGCTGGAAAAGGCCTGTTGGAGGAAGCCCGAGCATTATGCGTGTTCTTCGATACCAAACGATATGTTGAAATCAACCACCGTCTGCACGAACTGATCGCCAACCTTATCGGAAACAGCACATTGAAATCGTTCTGGTGGCAAACCTACCATCAGGCCGCCAGCACCTGGTACAGGGTTGGCAACGACGTGGGCCCTGAAGTGGCGTTGGCCTTAGTTATGGAGCTTGAGGATATCAACACAGCACTGAAACTTGGCGATGTGGCTGCGATTGGGTTTATCCAGCGCACCCATATCGGCTATGGCTACCAGCGGATCAAAGAGCATTTACTATCATCCGAAGTGGAGTGACAAAGACCTGCGATTTAAGTCGCGCGCAGCCCTTTGCGGACACTCACAAGTGGCCTGCGGCGCTGCAACGCAGCCCGTCAGATCTGCCATCCACTGCGACTACACAATTCCGGTTTCTCAAATTCACACTGTGCGCAACAAGGCCATTGTTTGTCGCAGCTCTGCTAGTGGCCGCTTTGGTGAAACCTTGGAAACAAGATGTAGGTTCAGCGTTGAAACTCACCATCAGACAACTCTCGAACGCAGTCCAGTAAGGCGGTCGAGTATCGAGACGTTTCGTCTTTCAACCGAAACAACGGCACGGATACACTGACTGCGGCGATTGGCTGGGCGTTTTCATCCAGGATGGGCGCGCCAAAACATGCGATGCCGGCTTCGTTCTCCTGACCATCAAAAACGAACCCCTGCCTGCGGCATTGATTGATCTGCGCGCGCAACTTGATTGGATCAGTAGTTGTGAAAGGGGTGATCGGCTCCAGAGGCGCATTTTCCAGGAAGACGGTAAGCTTTTCTTCGGGCAAGGCCGAAAGGTAAGCTTTGCCGACCCCGCTGGAGTGAAGCGGGACAAACGTGCCTATGGTCGAATTCATGCGCACCGTCTCAAGGCTTTCGATCTTGTCGATATAAACAAGCCCCTCGCCACTTGGCACGGCGAGATGTACCGTTTCACCCGTCTGTTCCCTGACGCGAACCAAGGCATCCCGCGCCCTGTCACGAATGTCAGACTTGGCCAACGCAGAACGGGCTAGATTGATCAGGCGCGGGCCGGGTTTGTAGCTTTTGTCCTTTAGTTGCACGATCAGCCCCTCGGACTCCAAGCCATTTAGTAGGCGGTACAGCGTTGGGCGTGTGAAGGCGCATTCATCCAGAAGTTTGGCCAAAGTTGGCGGGTTTCTGCGATCGCAAATATGCTGCAGCAGTCCGATGCTGCGCGCAAAGCTTTGGGTTCCCTGGACCTGTTTTGCCATTCCTACCTCTCTGATTGACGGGGCGTCTCGACGGTGTATATTCCATATGTTGAACAATTTGTCCATATTGTGGAATTGATAAGCTGATCGCGATGGGTAGGAGCCGAAATGCCACTGACCGAAACTGACGAAAATCCGCGCGTGCCATACAAGCATCCGATGCCGCAGGATGCCTTGCCCGAGATTGTGATCCCAGACGCTCTGGCCGAAGATGATCCGCGCATGTGGGTACAACAGGCTGAGCACGTGTTTTTCCGCCCGCTCTGCCTGAATGTCTCGCAAGGCTACTGGATGAATCTGCTGAAAGTCACCAAATCCGGTGTTTTGTCACGTCACCGGCATGCCTGCCCGGTGCATGGCTTTGTTATGAAGGGTCGCTGGCATTATCTTGAGCATGATTGGATCGCCGAAGAAGGCAGCTATGTATTCGAACCGCCCGGAGAGACCCACACCCTTGTTGTGCCCGATGATGTCGAGGAAATGATCACCTATTTTCAGGTTAACGGGGTGATGTACTACTGCGATCCCGACGGAAATCACCTGGGCTATGAGGATGTGTTCACCAAGATCGATATGTGCCGTGCGCATTTCGAAAAGGTTGGCCTTGGCGCTGACTACGTGAAGCAATTTATCCGGTAAAACATCATGAGCAATGTGACCTACGACTTTGCAGGCCGTACCGCCGTTATCACAGGCGGGGCAGCCGGGATCGGAGCCGAAATCGCACGCCATTACGTAGCCGCCGGTGCCAACGTGGCAATCTGGGATCTATCCGAACCCACTGACGCCCCTGAGGGTGCAATCGCTTGCAAAGTGGATATCAGCCAACCAGACCAGATCGCCGTAGCCGTCGCAGAGACCAGAAAAGCATTCGGTGGCATCGGTTTTCTGTCGCACAATGCGGGTTTTGCAGGTCCGACCATGAGTGTCGTAGAAATCGACCCCGCAATCTGGGCACGCGTCGTCGAGGTCAATCTGACCGGAACTTATTACTTGGCTCATGCCATTGTTCCCGTGATGCAAGAGGCTGGCTTTGGTCGGATCGTCAACATGGCCTCGCTTGCAGGCAAAGAAGGCACACCCAATGCCTCGGCCTATTCTGCGTCCAAGGCAGGTGTCATTGGTTTCACCAAGTCGCTTGCAAAGGAACTGGCGCAGACTGATATTCGCGTCAATTGCATCGCTCCTGCTGCCATCAAGACCGCGATCCTGGATCAGATGACGCCAGATTTCGTGCAAATCATGATCGACAAATCCCCGATGAAACGCCTCGGGTGGGTTGAAGAGGCCGCGCGCATGGTGATGTGGCTAAGTTCTGAAGACTGCACATTCAACACTGGCGCGGTCTTTGATCTCTCAGGTGGAAGAGCAACCTACTGAAGGCGCACATTCGCAATCTTACGCCTGGCTCCGTGGAAGTGGCTGCAAATGTGTTGGCGGCACAGCATAGCCCCCAGGGCTTGCATGTCGGTCCTGAGTTTGCACAAGCCTACGTGCGCGCGACTGAAAACCTGAAACCTGTTTTTGGAACCAGCGGGTATATCGAGATCTTCCCGGGCTCTGGCACATTGGCCAATGAAATGGCGATGCTGGACGAGGGCCAGACGGCATTGATCCTGGATGCAGGTTATTTCAGCAATATCCTGAAAAAATCTGTTGAAGGCTGTGGGGCAACCGCCGTGTTGATGCCTGTCCCCGAAGGTCAGCCCGCGGACCCAGAAGCCGTACGTGCAACGCTGTCACAGCAGAAACATGACCTCCTCTGTTTTAACGTTCGATCGCAACTTCGCTGTTTTCTCCTCGTTCACTTGAATTGCGCTCTTTGCTAGCCACAAAGTCGGCCGGCATTGGTAGACGCTGATACCGGTATGGTTAGTAGATGTACTTTTTCAAACCTTCGAAGCGAGTTGCCGCACTGCGGCGTCTCGAATGATACGCTAACAACGAAAAGGGTTACGGGTATAGCTTTTGCAAAACCCGTTTACTGACGTCGCGGCCTTTCTTAGATTGCGTAACATTCGACCCTACGGGCATTGAGCGGTCTTGCGGCGGCGCAGCGTTAAGGCTCCAGTTGGCAGAGTCTGATGTTCCGCTTTGGGCAGCGTGAGGTCGTCATTTCGCACCAGCAGAGCAAGTCCGGATTCCCCGTCTCCCCAAGAGATCACCGCAGGTGCGGCGGGAATAATGAGATGCAGCGTAGATCGGCATCCCGCCCGAAACTCCGAATACAACGGCCAACTTTTAGCTGCCCATCCTAATGCGTTTAAGGCTGCTGTAATATATACTCTTATTGGCTCCTGCTGAGTGTGCGTAGAACTCGGGAACGAGTATCTTTAGCCCGCTGCAATGCAACAGTTCTGCCGATCGGTAACAGATCTTTTAGCGGCGGACTACTGGCGCGGGTTCCGGCGCTAAGTGATTTAAGTCGCGACGTGGGAAACCTCTTTGTCGGGGGAGTAGATGTCCAGAATGTTCCAGTGCCCGGTCGTTGGAGTTGGGTTGTTGATCATTGGGACATCGAGAACAGTTGGTTTGCCGCTGGCGATTGCCGCTTCCAATGCAGGCAATAGTTCATCAGCAGAGCTCAGCCTGTGCCCTTCAGCACCGTATGCACGCGCAATATCTGCGTAGCCCGGTCCGTTGGCGGGCGCCTCAGCTGATCCAGGGAACGTGGTTCCATAGGTTAGACCGTAGTGCGCCTTTTGAAGGCCTGCGATAGTGCCAAACGCATTGTTGTTCATCACCAGCCAGATGATGCCCAGATCAAGTTCGACTGCTGTTGCCAGCATCGACGGATTCTGACCAAAACCTCCATCACCAACCAGACTAAGAACCACACGATCAGGTGCTGCCAGTTTCGCGCCGATGGCACCCGGAGGGCCAAAACCCATCGTAGCAAACCCGCCCGGGGTCAGGATCGAGCCGGGCGTCAGGATATCGAACTGTTGCCCTACCCCGTTTTTGTTCCATCCAACATCCGTCGTGATGATGGCATCCTCGGGCAGCGCCTTTCGGGTATCTGCCAGAATACGCTCGGGCATCATCGGAAACGCGGATGAGGTCGCCATTTCCACATTGCGGGCTTTGAAATCCGTCCGGAAATCGGCGATCTTCTGTTCCAGCGCGGGGCGGTTAAACCCGTCCGGATACATCTCTCTGGCAACGCGGGTCAGAACACGCAGCGCGGCCTTGGCGTCCGCAACGACACCGATCTCGGTGGGATAGTTCCGGCCGATCTCTTGCGGTTCGATGTCAATATGAATGACCTTGGACCCCGGAATGTTGAACGTGTAGCCGGGATACCAGCTAGAGCAATCGGCCTCTTTGAACCGCGTGCCCACGGCAAAGATGTAGTCCGCATTCAGGCAGGATTGGTTAACCAGTTCGGTGCCCCAAAAGCCAGTCATTCCCAATACAAGCGGATGGTCGTCCCGTAGGGCGCCTTTACCCATCAAGGAATGCGCGACGGGCAGGCCCATATGCTCAACGAATTCGCGCAACTCCTCGCTGGCTTGTGCCAGCAGGATACCGCCACCGACATAAGCGACCGGGTTTTCAGCCTGTGCCAGTGCCTCAATGATTTCACACGCTGTTTCATCGTCAATCGACGGTTTCTTGAGCGCGCGGGTGTTGTCGCGGATACGGTCGAAGCTGTCCGACGGGATCACATCGGAAAAAACGTCCATGGGGACATTGACCAGTACCGGCCCGGGCTGGCCACTTTCGGCCAGATGGAACGCCTTCTCCAAGATCTCAGCCATGAGGTCCGCGCGATCCACCCGCCAAGCGCGTTTGACAAAGGGGCGATAGATCTCCCACTGGGCGGCGTCTGCGTGCAGGTTCACCTCCTGATGCGGATGTTTGCCATAGTAATGTGTGGGAATGTCACCCGCGATCACGACCATGGGGATACAGTCCAGCGCCGCGTTGGCGACCCCGGTGGCGCAGTTTGTCAAACCTGGGGAGAGGTGTGACAATACCACCGAGGCCTTGCCCATCACGCGGGCATAGGCGTCCGCCGCATGGCTGGCGATCTGTTCATGTCTTACAGTGACGAAATCAATCGGGCTTTCGGCCAACGCGGCCAAAACCGCGATGTTCGTGTGTCCGCACAGGCCAAATACGTGCTTGACCTCACGACGTTCGAGGAAATCTACGATGTGTTCGGCAACGGTTTTGCCTTCCAGTTTCACTCCGTCCATCACGCGACCTCCTGTCCGTAGAACTCACCGAACAGGTCAGGCTCCGAAGGGCGATCCTCGGGGATTGGACGGCTCACCCAGGTGTAGTTCATCATATGTTTCATGGTGACGTTTTCATTGGTGATGTTTCCGCCCCAGATACCGCATCCCAGGCTGCTAGTCATAGGCATGCCATTGGTCCAAGAACCAGCGTTGGCCTTCGATTGTGGCTGTCGCACCATCATGCGGCTGACCGGGGCCAAGCGCGCGAGCCGATCGATGTGATCGTCGTTATGGCTATAAATCCCGCAGGAATGACCCTTACCTCCGGTGTTGTAGATCTGGGTGACCGTTTCCAGCGCTTCATCGAAAGTGTCGAAGTGATAAAGCGCCATCAGCGTGGTCAGTTTTTCCTTCGAAAACTTGTGCTGCGGCCCGATTTGCCCCTGATTTTCAACCATCAGGAATTTGCGATCTTCGGGGATCGAGAAACCCGCGACCTTAGCCGTTTGCTGCGGCGGGCAGGCGATGGTTGGGAACGTACGGTTGCCCTTTTCGTCCCACATGGCGGTTTCGAGCATGACCTTCTCTTCGCCCGAACATAGGTACCCGCCTTCGGCCTCAAGCGCCTTGACCATATCGTCGTAGACCGAACGCTGGATAATGATGTTACCGTCTGCGGAACAACCTGAACCAAAGTCTGACGTTTTAGAAATACGCGTATTCTGCGCCGCAATGTCCAGATCGGCGGTTTCATCGATGATGATGGACGAATTGCCAGCACCGACGCCATACGCCGGACGGCCCGAGCTATAGGCAGCTTTGACCATCGGCTTGCCGCCAGTCGCCAGCGTCAGGTCGCAGATCTCCATCAGATGTTGCGTCAATGGGATCGACGGTTTGCGAATGGATTGAAACAAGTCCTCGGGGGCACCGGCCGCACGACAGGCTGCACGCATGACCTCAACCATTTCAAAAGTAGTTTGGGCGGTTCGCGGGTGCGGACTGAAGATGACCGCATTCCGGGCGTTGGCTGCGGAAACGCCGGTCACCGGTGGTGTCATCGCTGGGTTAGTCATGGGGATCAGAGACGCGATCACACCGGCAGGTTTAGCGTACTTCACGAGCCCCTTTTCCTCATCAACCTCAACAATGCCGGTCGATGGCGTGCGCAGGACATCGCGCAGCACCATGTGAATCTTGAACCGCTTTGCTGGACGTCCCGCACGATCTCCGATACCGCTTTCGTCCACGCCTTGCTGGGCCAGACGTGTGAAGGTTGTCTCGTTCCCAGCGTACCACGCAATGGCCTGAGACAGGCGGTCCAGGCGGTCCTGATCCCAATCCTCGATTTCGGCCATTGCAGCGCGGGCGCGTGACAGCATATCGGCCGCCAGTTGGCGGTCGTTTTCAGTGAGCTCTTTGCCCATGATAATCCTCTTGGTGTTTTGGAATTGCTGCATCGGGCATACGGCGCTGTGACCGCGCCTCGCCGAATGTTCGCTTGGCGTGGCTGAGACAGCGACGCGCGTGTTCTTCATACCCCAACTCGGCAACGCGGCTTTGGTTGGGCAGTTCAATAGAATAATCGACGGGTGGCATGCGTTCGATGATGCCGGTGAAATCGATCCAGCCTTCGCCAGGATAGAGCCGCGCATCGCGGGCAAGTTGGATCATGCCCTCGCGCGTATCAGCGATGCCGGGCAGGCAATCAGAGATGTGCAGGAAGTGAAACAGGTCCGAAGGGACGTGCAAAAGCTCCCCGAGATCCACTCGGCTGAGGTGCAGATAGAGCGTGTCGACCAGAATACCACCATTTTGCTGATCGGAGGCGCGGACAATATCCAGCGCCTCATCCAGAGTGCGCAAGCGAGAGAAGCTCGGGAACTCCAGGTCCACCGTCAGCCCATAGGGCGCTGCCAGTTCGCAAGTCTCAGAATAGACGTCGATCAGAAAGTCACGATCATCGCGGGTGTTGGTCCACGCGCTCATGATCATGCGTTTGGCGCCCAGTTCCCCACCGATCTCCAGCGAAGGCTCAAAACTGCGCGGATCGACATCCTCGGTGATGCGCGCAAGCTCGACATCGAGAACTTTCAAGCCGGTGGTAGAGAGAGCAGTTTTGGTGGCCTGCACCTGTGCCTTGTCGATTGGGGATTGAGTGAATTCACCCTGCACATGCATTGGGATGAACCGAGGGCTGACGGCATCGTATCCGGCCCGTGCGGCGATATAGACCAACTCGGGCGGCGTACAGCCGATCAGCGTCAGATGCGCCAAGGAATAGAGAGAGGGGCTTGTGCCAACCTCTTCGGGTTTCACCATGAACGACAGCTCCACGTGTCTGCGAATCTCATTTTATCACACGTAGTAAAAAATATCTGATATTTTTAAAAATATCAACTTTTAATACTGAGCAGAAAATGAAAACGCCCGGGCAACGGCCCGGGCGTTTTACAATCGTGTTGGCAGAGCCTTAGTTAGTGACCCAATCGCCTCCGGACTGGTGAGAGCGCACAGAAGCGTCAATGAATCGGACACCGTCTGCACCTTGACCCACACCGGGATAAGTAAGCCAATCGGCCGGAACGGTGACGCCATCCCGGCGCGCGGCAACCGCCATGGCAAATTCAGTATACAGGTTGGCCCAGGCTTCGATAATTCCTTCGGGGAAGCCTCGCGCGGTACGGATCAGACGTTCTGCGCCGGGGCCGATGCCATGCCCGTGACCTCGGCTGATGATACGATCCGGCTCACCAAACCGATTGAACTTCAGCTGTTCCGAGTTCTCCAAGTCCCACTCGAGACCTCCTTCGCTGCCGAAGATCCGCAACCGCAACCCACCCCGGTTTCCGGGGGCAAGGCGCGTCGCCACCAAGGTCCCGGGAACCTCGTTTTGATAGCGGGTGAACATGAAAACCGTGTCTTCCAAAGGCTTTGGCGCGCCGCAGACATGGAACTCGGCCCTCAGGTCGGTCATCGGCAGACCCGAGACAAAGCTGGCGAGATGCGCGGCATGGGTGCCGATATCACCGACACAACTGGTTGGGCCTGAGATCCTGGGGTCCAACCTCCATTTGACATGGGGCGCATCAGCCACATCTTCGGGCGTCATCCAATCTTGCATGAATTCAACATGAATTTGGTTGATCTTGCCGATGCCTCCTTCGGCGACAATATGTTTGGCCTGCCGGATCACTGGAAAACACGACATCGCATAGCCGACGGCAAAGACCTGTCCCGTACGCGCGGTGATTTCCTCAAGTCCCTCGGCTTTGGCGACTTCATTGGTCAGGGGTTTGTCACACAGCACATCGATGCCTGCTTCCAGAAACGCTTTGGCCGCGTCGAAATGAACGTGGTTCGGGGTGGTGATCATCACAGCATCCACGCCATCCGGGCGCGCCGCCTCGGCCCCCGCCATTTCGTCGAAGGACGCATAACACCTGTCTGATGGCAGGAACCACTCGACCCCGCGCGCCATGCTGCGCGCGGCATCTGAACTGAGCGCGCCTGCGGCGACCTCCCACCGGTCGGTCATCCGGGCCGCCGTTGCCTGCGTGACTGAAATACGTCCACCGCCCACAACGCCCAGCCGCAAACGGCGGGACAGGCGGGGGAAAGGTCCATCAAAGTGCAGATTTTCGGGTAAAAGTCTCTCAGCCATTCTGAACCTCCATGTCCGGAACCCGCGCGTCCTCGGGCAGTATTTCCACCGCCATAAAGATGCTGGGGGTAATCGTCTCGTATTGATGCCAGGGATAGTTGCCTTCAGCGTCATACATCGGCTTATGTGTCGCGCCCGGAGCCATGAATTCTTCGAGATAAAGGGTTTTAAAGTCCCGTTCGCGGAATTGCTGCATTTTGCCAAAGCCTACGATTTGCGTATGCACTTCGCGAAACCCCGGTACCGGGCAGAACGGATGATCCTTGTGCAATCCGACGTTCAGTGGAACCGAGCCGGAATGGTACATGGTCAGTCCAACGTTACCCACGAAGACCTTTGGCGACATGTAATGGCTGACACCGCGCAGACGCTCCTCTTGGCGGACATCAAAAGCAGATGGCCACGTATCTTTCACCCATGAGAACAGCTCGTTGTCATCGGCATGGGCGTCGAAACCGTGGACAATGACTGCACGTTCCACGCCGCTAAGCGTGCTGTCTTGCACGATAACAGACGAAAGTGGCGACACGGTCTGATCCTCGACAGAGAGAATTCGCCCCCCAAGGTTAAGGACGATGGCGCGACCCTCGACAGATGTTCTGTGTTCATTGGTGATGTGCTGGACGCGAAAGAATGGCTGAGCAAAGTCGAGTGTCTCAATCGGCATGCGCCAACTCCTTCCTCTCATTCATTAGGAAATCGACTGGCAAAGGCTCGGGTGCATCGCAACGGCTTGCTATCGTCTGATAGGCACCAAATTTCGGCGCCCGTTCGATCGCGTCCATGACCTCAAAAACATGGTAGGCAAGCGCTCCACTTGCGCGGGGTTGGCGTCCTTCTTGCGCCGCCAGGGCCAGATCCAAAAGGCCAAGCCCGCGGCTGTCTTCATTGAACCCGTGTTTGTTTTCGACCACCTGCCAGTCTTCGCGACCGGCTGGACGAGGCTGATGAGACCAGCGCGAGGTGTCCCGCGTTTTCAACCAGACATCCCCTTGAAATATATTGGCACCATGAACCGGGTCAGGATCAGGAATGCTGATGGTGCCGTTTTCACCGTAGATCTCGAACCGGGGCGTTTCGCTGTCCCAGACGTCGAAACTCATGGTCATCGACCCGATGGCGCCGGATGAGAATTGCAGCATGCTTAGGGAGTGCGTGTCGACCTCGACATCCATCCATTCGCCGTTGCGCGGGCCGTTTTCGATCATCCTTTTGTCGAACGTGCGCCGAGCCATTCCGGCGACCCGGTCAATTTGCCCAAGGCAAAAAATCATGGCGGTCAGGTAATAGGGGCCAAGGTCCAGCAAGGGCCCGCCACCGGCCTGGTAGTAGAAATCCGGGTTGGGATGGTGGCGCTCCGTCCCGTGGGTCCCGACATGGGCAAAAACCCCTGTTGGTTTCCCGATAGCGCCTTCATCGATCAAGCGCCGAACGGTCTGCCAACGACCGCCCAGAAACGTGTCGGGTGCGCAACCGATCAGTAGCCCCTTTTCAGTAGCCGTATGCAGGATCGCTTTTCCATCCGATCGGTTCATGACCAGCGGCTTTTCGGAATATACGTGCTTACCCGCCTTTAACGCACGCAGGCTGATTTCGGCATGGGCCGCCGGAATTGTCAGATTCAAAACGCAGTCGATCGTCGGATCATCAAACACTTCATCTGGCGTGCAGGCCTTGGCGATGTCGTATTGATCCGCCTTAGCACGGCTTTCCGAAGGATCGAGGCTTGCACAAGCCACGACCTCGACGCTCAAAAATTTGGATAGTGTTTTTAGATAAATATCGCTGATACGACCACAGCCAATAAGGCCGACCCGGAAGGATTTCGATGTCTCACGTGTCATCATTCCTGTCTTCGTAGAGGGGTAAGTAATTCGGGGGCATCGGCCCTTTGTTACGGCCACCCTGGTTCATCTGCTCCCAAGCGTGGGCCAGAATACCGACCGAGCGGGACAGGCAGAACAGCCCGCGCGACAAGGGCGCAGGAAAGCCAAGTTCGCAGAAGATCACAGCTGTTGCGCCGTCAATATTCATGGCAATTGGCCGACCGCCGCGTTGGCGACCGAGTTCGGCTTGAACCTCTTCTCCGATATCGGCATAGCGGCCGGAAACGGTGCCATCATTCGCGGCTTCTCGAACCAGTTGCATCAATCGGGGTGCGCGCGGGTCGACGGGTTTGTGAAACCTGTGGCCAAAGCCCGAGACGATCTTGCCGTAGGTCTCGCGCCAGCTGTCCAGACCGTCCCGAACAGCGTCGTTCAGCGAAGCTCCCGCATCCGTGCGAACCGCGATATCATAGTACAGCTCTGCGCATTGCTCCCCTGCCCCGCCATGCACATCGCCCAGCATGTTTACAGCAGTCGCCATCGCGTTGTTGAGGCCAACCCCGCAGGTCGCAGCCATACGCGCCGCCGCGATTGAGGGAGCCTGTGGGCCGTGATCCACGCCTGCAACCAAAGCGGCTTCGAACAGGCGCGCTTGCGCGTCGCTGGGCAGATCGCCCCGCACCATCAACCAGATCATCTGCGGGAAAGATACGTTCCCGATCAGGTCCTCTATGGCGTTGCCGCGAAAAGCGATCTGTCCGGGTTTCATGTCGATGATGGAGGTACGCCACCATTGGCGAATGGCGCGCTCATCGCTTGTCATCTGCGCAGTCATTGAGTTTGCACCTCTTTCACCGGCTGCGATTTGCTTTGCGCAGCGAGACGAATGGGCGCGTTCCGCGCGCCATAACCGGCATAGCCCATGCGGCGTTCAACAATTTCGAAGAAGAAGCCGTTAAAGATCGGGCGGCTGTAGATCTGAAAATACTCGGCACCCGCTGCCCGGTCGTAGAGAATGTTACCCCGGCGCAGTTGGGCGACTAAATCGTCATCCAACCCGAAAGCCGCCTGCAGATCGGCATAGTAGTTTTCCGGGATCGTCAGGCTGGGAAAGCCGGACTTGCGCAGCTGATCCGACGTTTCGAAAATGTCGTCCGACCGGAAAGCAATGTGCTGAACTCCGGCCCCAAAACCGTCTTCAAGGAACGAAGCCGCCAGTGTTCGACGCCCAACTGCCCCATTCAGGTTTAAGCGCACTTCGCCTTCGGGACTTTCGATAGCCTGGCTTTGCACGACACCGGACGGGTCGGCGACGTTCACGATCGGGGATTTTGCCATCTCAAAAGTCGAAATGTAGTAGAGCAGCCAGCTTTGCATCTCATCGTGACGCATCGTCTGTGCCAGATGGTCTATACGACGCAGACCGGCGGGCTGGGTCGCTTTGGTCTTGGCGACTGGCTCGAACTCGATGTCCCAGACCCGATGCAGATCGGATTTCTCATCGATGAAATGAACGACGTTGCCACCGACGCCCCGAATGGCCGGGATGTCCAGTTCCCCTGTTCCCACTGGCTGAGAGAAATTCGGCGCGCCCAACGCAGTCGCGCGCTGAACCGTTTGATCCGCATCCCTGACACGCAACCCCATGTCACAAACCGAGGGGCCGTGGCCCAGGAACGCCGAATGGGCAAAACCTTCCTTTTCGGTATTCACAACGATGTTTATCGCGCCCTGCCGCCACAACTCGACGGACTTGCTCACATGCTTTCGTTCCATTCGAAAACACATTGCTGACAGCATATCTGCCAGTTGCGCGCCGCTTACTTCATCAGCTGTAAATTCGACGAACTCAAAGCCTGACGCATAGACGCGTTCCGGCAGGTCCGGGATGCCGAAATCGGTTCCCGGCTCGGTCCGGGAAACCTCATCTAACAGGTTCACCAGCGACCTGTAGCTGTCTCGGGCCAGTGTTCGGCCACCGGGTTGAGGAGCTGCTTCGTTGACGCGCGCAATGGACCAAGGCCCCTTGTACCCGGCGCGGGACAACACCCGTACGAAGCCAGCAAGGTTCAGCGACCCAAGCCCTGGTAGAAGCCCAAAGTGACGTTTGAGCCGACGTATGTCCATCTCAAGCCGGGGTGCATCGGACAGTTGCACATGGAATAGCCGCTCTCCGGGAATGTCCCGAAGGCGGGCGGGTTTGGACCCGTCGGCAAGCGCGAAGAATGAGTTCAACGCCAACCCCAGATGAGGGCTGTCGATGGCTTCAACGACGCGTAACGCCTGCTCATCCGAGTGAATAAGATCCGACCAGGGCAAACCCACATAGGCCAGACGCAGCCCCATCTCTTTCGCGATTTTGGCCGCCTCGCCCAGGTCTGCGATTACCTGTTCTTCGGTAGCAGTGGCATCGACCTCGAAGGCAGACCCGATTAGCAGCAGATCCGTACCCAACTCGCTCATCAGGTCGAGTTTGCGCTTCAGCCGATCAAAGGCGCGCTCCCGTCCGGCGTCGGCCTGGCCTTCAAGGTTTTGGAAGGATTGTAGCAGGCAAATCTTCAGGCCGAGGTCCGATGCAATTTCGCGGACTTGCGATGGCGGTTCGTCAAAAGCGGTCAAATCCGGTTCGTGTAATTCGACACCCCTGAATCCCGCGTCAGCGATAGCACTCAGTTTTGCGGCCAGATCACCGGGGATCGACGTTGTCGAAACCGAGAGGCACATTATCCCTGATATCCAAACATACGCGGCAACCACAGGACCAGATCCGGCATCAGCATCATTATGACCAGGGCGAAGATGAGAACCGCGAGGAAGGCCCAGATTTCGGAGATGATTTCGCGCAGCGGAATGTCCGTCACGGCGTTGATCACAAAGAGTAGAATGCCATAAGGCGGAGTGATCAGGCCGATCATCGAGTTCACGACGACCAGCACTCCGAAATGCACCAGATCAATCCCAAGCGCTTCGCAGGTGGGAATGAACAGTGGCACAATCACCAGGATGATCGTCGTCGCGTCCAAGACACATCCCAGCGCGAGGATCAGCAGATTGACGAGGATCAGGAAGACAATTGGGCTGACATCTGAGCCTTCTAGCAGAGCCGAGATCGACTGCGGAATCTGTTCTTGGATTACGATGAAGTTCAGAATAAACGCGCCACCGATAACCACCCCAACGGCGGCAGACGAACGGGCACTATCGACGAACACCTGATAAAGACCACGGAAGGTCAGTGCCCGGTAGAACAACGCCGCCAATAGCAACGCGTAGAAAGCAGCAACTGCGGCGGCCTCTGTCGGAGTGGTGACACCGCCATAGATGCCGTACAGCAGGATTGCGGGCATCAGCAGTGCTGGAAACGCGTTGGCGGTTTTTGCCGGCAACTCGCGCAGCGGAACAGGTTCTTCCAATGCAAAGTTCCGCTTTCCAGCCAGATAGTAGTTCATCGCCATGAGGACCACACCCATGATCAGACCCGGCAGAATACCTGCCAGGAACAGGGACCCGATGGAGGCTTTTGAGACAAGCGCATATAGGACCATCGGGATCGAGGGCGGAATGATCGGACCGATTGTGGCCGAGGCGGCGGTGATCGCTGCTGCATAGCCACGGCTATAGCGACCGTCCTTAGTCATCATCTCAATAATGATCTTGCCGATCCCCGCCGCATCCGCGACGGCCGAGCCGGACATGCCGGAAAAGATCAACGATGCCACAACATTGACGTGCCCAAGACCACCCTTGAAACGCCCGACCGCTGCGACGCAGAAGTTCAGCAGGCGGTCCGTGATCGACCCCGCGTTCATGATATTGGCTGCGACGATGAACAAAGGCACGGCAAGCAGGATCGTGCTTTTATAGAAGCCTTGCAGGATCTTTTCACCCGCGAGAGCGACGTCCAATCCGGCGGTGCCCAAATACACCAAAGAGGCCAAGAGGATAGAATAGCCGATAGGCGTGCCGATACCTGCCAGAAGAAAAAGTGCGAGCAGGCAGGAAAGAAGTTCAAAACTCATTTGCTTGCGTCCTCGTCGTCTTCACCGTCGACTCGGGGATGATCGTCAACCACGTTATATCCCACGACCATTTCAAGTTCGGTTTTTGGTGGGCCGTTGCGCATGATGTCAAAGAACAGCCATGCATACCGCGCGGCGACAACCAGCATGAACACGGCATAGATCGAAAACACGGTGCGCAGTGGTATCTTCTCACCCGAGAAGGGATTGCGCACGGTCGCGGTTTTGCGGATTTTCATCCAGTCGATGTAGTCCCACGTCGGCAGGAAGCTGTAGAGCATTCCAACCACGATCGCCGCAGCCGCCAACATCGCAAAGACCTGACGTACGCGTCGGGGCACAGACAAATAGATGATGTCGAATTTCACGTGATCCCGCTCACGCACGATGAAAGCGCAGCTGAAGAAGATCACCCAGACCCAGAGGATGCCGATCAGTTCAAGCGTCCAACCAGCGGGCGTGAAGAAGTACCGCAGGAGAATTTGCAGCAGGAAGATCAGGAAGATTGCCGCCAGCATCCCGCCGGCAATCGCTTCGGTCAGTCGGGAGAACCCCTTGATAAAGGCTTTCATTACGGTTCTCCCTCCCTAGTTTTACAGAACTCAGTTGCCCAGAGCGTTGATCTGTTCCAGCACACCGTCCGGCCAGGAACCGGCGAACTCGCTCTCAAGATACATGGATTGCACTTGATCGCGGAAAGCCGCGAGATCGGGCTCGTAGACTTCCATGCCTTGCTCCTTGAGGAAGCTGACGAGGTCCTCTTCTTTCTGCAGCTGTTTCTGGCGACCCGATTCCGCCGCTGCATCAGCTGCGGCTTGAACCTTTTTTTGCTGCTCTGGCGTCAGCCCGTCCCAAACCTCTTTGCCAATGGCGATATAGTTAAGGTCCACCAGATGCGACGTTAGAACGATCTGATTTGTCACTTCATAAAACTTGGCATCCACCACGGTCGGCAGCGGGTTGTCCTGACCGTCAACAGCACCGGTCGACAGAGCTGTATAAACCTCTGAGAAGGCCATTGGTGTCGGGGCCGCGCCCAGAGCCTTGCCAAGGAACTGCCACGCATCAGTGCCCGGCATCCGTAGGTTCACACCTTCCAGGTCCGCGGGCGTCGAAACCGTCAGTTCATCCTTGGGCTGGCGAAGGTTCACCTGGCGGCGGCCCAAATACATGACTGACAGCAGTTTGACGCCCAGTTCTTCTTCAGCCTTTTGCTTGAAGGCATCCATCAAGGGATCGTTGAATACGGCAACCTGATGCGCTGCGTCCTGGTGGACATAACCGGCTGTAAAGATCGAAAACTCGGGGAAGAACTGGGCCAGTTCCTGCGCCGAAGTAATCGACATTTCCAGGTTACCTCGGCTGATGGCGTCCAGCTCAGTGCCTTGGGCGAAGATGGTGCCGTTATAGCTGGGCTCATAACTTGCGAAATCGGCAACCATCGGAGCGAAAACCTCGGCCAAAGCGACCGAACGCTGATCTGTCTCCGATCCTGACGTTGCGAGGCGTAGTTGCACTTTGTCTTCCGCCAGCGCACCACTTGTTGCGCTAAACAGGACACCGGTTGCGACCAGGGCTGACACAGCAGCCCGGCGGGTAAGTTTGGTAATCACTTTGCTCCTCCCTGAGACATCATGATGCTTCTTTTTGACGATTCCAAGTTTTGACCTATTTTGGACATTTTGCAAGATGTTTTACAAAATATCTGATATTTTATACCATCGTTACATTTGCCACAGGTGTCTTTTGAAAGGATTCGATCCTGATCACCTCGCCAGTTCTGCAGGAATTCTGTATGGCTTCAATAACTTGAAGTGTTCGAAAGCCTTCCCATCCGGACACAATCGGATCTGCTTCGTGCCGAGCAACTTCAACAAAGTGCCTGAGTTGATTGACCAACGGGTCAGATGCACCTTTCTTCAGCGCCGTTGACGAAATTGACGTCCACCAATCCCTTTGCCCGCCCTGGTAGCTCCATAGTCGGAGATCCGGGACAGACAACGACCCATGTGAGCCCCCAATCATGTAGCTGCTTTCGGTGGTGGACGGGTAAATTGGATATTCCTGAGATGTCATCTCCCAGCTCCACGGAGCAACGATGCTGTCAGAAACACTTATGGTGCCAATCGCTCCGCCTTCGAATGTCAACAGCGCTCCGGCAACATCTTCGTTGTCATAACCGCGCTGTGAAACAGCAGATTGTGCCTGGACGGTTATGACCTCTCCGGCCAGATGCCTTAAAAGATCAACGTCATGAACCAGATTGACCGAGATGGGACCTGCCCCCGGTTTCTTTCGCCAGGGAGCGGCATCAAAATACTCGTCGGGCTTATAAAACCAACAGTTCGCATGGACTGCTCGGACATCACCGATCTTCCCGCTTGCAATCGCTTCTTTGGCTGACTTGATCAGTGGATTGTGTCGACGATGATGCCCAACCATGAGCGGCACATTTGCCTTCTCGGCCTGCTGAACAAGCTCCAGGGCTGCAATGGCTTCCACGGCAATTGGCTTTTCGACAAGAACGGGGCAACCGTGTCGAACACACGTAAGGCCTTGTTCTACATGAAGTGTCGTCGGAGTCGCAAGCACAGCGCCATCCGGCGATTGGTTTGCAAACATCTCCTCGAGGGTCTCGTAACACTCAACCCCATGCTCATCGGCATATGCGCGGCCTTCGTCGCTGGGATCGACGACCGCCACAAGATCGACATGACGCAACGCTCGAATTGCGTCTGCGTGGCGGCGTCCAACAAGGCCAATGCCGACTATGGCAACGCGAAAGTTCTTAGACACTCTACTTCCTTCCGGAGGGTCCGGAAAAATACCGAAACCTGTGTTTGCGACCGAGCTGTATTGCTCAACTTGGCCACGACCGTATTGTTGTTTTTACGATTCCGCAATAATGTATGATATTTTTATTTCTACCATACATCACATTGGATTGCTGATAACTCTGAAAAATGGTACTTGGGGGAGGAATCTAAAAATATCGGGTGAAAAGCATGGCGAAACAGCCGTCTACAATAGGTGCAAGCACCTATCAGCGCATCAAACGAGATATCATCTTCGGAGAGTTGCAGCCCGGCTCCAAACTGAAGCTGGACGCATTGAAAGAGCGCTACTCGGCAAGTCTTTCGACACTTCGTGAAACCCTCAACAGGCTTGCCAGCGACGGGTTTGTAGAAGCGCCGGAACAACGGGGCTTCCTGGTCACTCCGGTCTCCCGCGAAGATCTGACTGAAATAGCCGAATTACGCGTCCTGTTGGAGTGCCACGCGCTGGAATTGTCGATTGCGAGCGGCGACACGGATTGGGAAGGGAACCTGGTTGCTGCGCATCATAAGCTGCACTTGATTGAGCAGCAGCTTCTCAAGGGCGACGATTCCGAGAAAGAGACTTGGAAACGGTATGATTGGGAGTTCCATCAAGCGATGATCGCGGCCTGCAACTCCAAGAACCTCCTGTCTCTGCATTCAATTATCTACGACAAATACCTGCGGTATCAGATGCTCGTGCTGACCTATCGCGGCGAAGACGCCGTTAAGGAGCACAAGGGCATGTTCGACGCTGCGTTGACCAGAGACGCCAATACGGCCAAAAAGCTTTTGGAAGATCACATCCGAAACGGCCTCGCTCATACCTTGGAGGCGATGTAGGTCATTCCCCCTTGCCGCAATTGCGACGGCCTTCAACGTAGGACAACTCGGTGAAGACCAATTTCTTTAGATCGAATTCAACAGGCAAGGTACTTCTGCGACGATTGACCTTTCTGCCTACCTCTCGAAGGTCGCGGCACCCTTGTTTTACAGAGGATTAATGTAGGGGGGTGTCCAAGACGAACCTCCACCACCATAATTTCCTTTAAAATCAGGCGATTGCGGTTATCACCCAAAATCCTCCCAGCGGGCTTCCCGCCGGGACTGCAATGGGACTGCAGCCTGGCTGTAGGGAATCTAACCCGGCCCTAACCGATTGTCCTGTCTATAAAATCGAATCCTCGATCGGACTGTATACAGAACAGACATTGACCGCCGCTGGCGTCAGCCCATGCGTCGCCTATCTGGCGCTTGGCTTCTTCCGAGTCGAAGAGATGCGCACCCTTGTATTCGATAACCAAGAGTCGCCCTGCGTCGAGCATCGCTACAAAATCCGAATAGAACTTTTTTGTGCGGTAACTGGAGCCAGAAAGAAGTTTTATTGTTCTCTACATTCCGCATCCAGTATTCCACGGCATCCAACTGGTCCAGAAAGACAACGCACTCGACCTCCTTGTCTTCGGCTTTCAAGTCGCCAATCAACGAGGTGTAGGGGAATATAGCCCTGTATCATAGGGCGTAGGCCACCCGATAAAATCATCGAGTACGACATGCTTCGCTATTTCAGGTGTAACCGGATTGAGATCATGTTTGGTCGTCTGAAAGATTGGTAGTGCGTGACCACCTGCTATGACCGATGACTAGAAGTCATCCGATTTGCAATCGACCTCGCAGCTACCGTCATGTTCTGACTAGGTGTCTTCAGCCTAAAATAAAGGTTTGCTTCAGTATCTCAATCATCCCCAATAGCATTCAGACACTGGCAAGCTTCACATCGAACTTTACGTGCAAGAAAGGTTCAGTGATCTTGCCAGAAAGCTCCATGCCTTCAGGAAATTCTGAAGCCGGCCTTTCAACATAAGTCATCACCAGATCATCCCGAACACCAAACACTGTGTCCTGATCCAGATAAGGATCATCATCTGGAAAGATCTCTGTAACCAGAGAACGATAGCCCGGTGCCTTGACGATATAGTGCAGGTGCGACGGTCTCCACGGGTGGCGACCGCAAGCGCGTAGTATATCCCCGACCGGCCCATCAGACGGTACGGTGTATTCCACCGGCTTGACGGTCGTGAATGCATACTTACCGTCCTCGCCGGTAGTCATCAGGCCATGAAAAGAATAGGTGTCCTGTTCTTCATCCTGGCTTGCATACATCCCATTTGGCGCCGTTTGCCAGATGTCGAGTTCAGCGCCGGCAATCGGATTACCCTCGACATCCCGGATAACGCCTTCGGCAAGCAGAACCGGCCCACCGTAGTGACGCTTCATATCACCACCGATTGGCAACGCTGGTGCGCCAGAGACGTGAAAAGGACCAAGAACAGAAGAGCTTGTGGCGTCTGGAGTTGAATGGAGCATGTCCACCAGCGATGACAGGCCCAATACGTCCGAGGCCAAGACAAACTCATGCCTGTCTTCGGTTTCCACAGCGGCGCATCCCTCCAAGAATGCAATTCCCGTGCGCCATTCGTCATGCGTCAGGTTGGTTTCACGGGCGAAATCGTGGAGGTGCCTAACCATAGACCCCATGACTTCACGCATCCTCGGATCGGTGTCTTTGGACAGGTATCCCATGAACACGTCGGTGATATTGTCTTTGGTGACAGAGCGCATCTTGGCCTCCTTAAATCAGGGCAAGGCTGAGGATCGGGAACTCGATCAGAATAAACAGAACGATCAACATCACAAAGGCGAAGGGCAGCGCGCCCATAAACACGTCCTTCAGCGAGATGCGATCATCGTTGATCGTGGATTTGATAACAAAGCAGGATATCCCCAGCGGCGGGGTTAAAAGCCCGATCTCAGCTCCAACCACAGTGATGATCCCAAACCAGATCAGTGACATATCCAGCGCTTCGGCCATAGGCAGGAACAACGGGACAACAATCAGAATGATGGATGCTGTATCCAGCAGTGTTCCCAAAAACAGCATCAAAAGGACGTAAAGCAGCATGATCGACCAGAAGGACGCGGAATTCCCCGCAAGCAGGTCCTGCAACTGATTGGGTAGCCCGGCCAGTCCCAGCATGCGGCTGTAGATCGAAGCCGCAGTGATCAGAAACAGGATCGCCGCTGTGATATGACCGGTTTCCAGCAACGCGTCCCAAAACGCCTTTGGGGACATAGACCTGCGCAGGACAGCGATGATCAAAGCCACGAAAGCACCGGCTGCTCCTGCCTCGACCGCCGTCAGCCAGCCGGTGTAGATCCCACCGAGCACTATGGTGATGATGAACAATGTCGGCAAGGTTTTGGACGCAATCTCGCGCCCGGACATCCATTCGGTATCTGCCACGATGCGGCCACCGACGAACGCCGGTGTGAATCGGCCCATGGCCCAGATCGCGCCAACATAGGCGATCGCCAACATGATCCCGGGAATGACCCCGGCAAGGAACATGTCCCCTACGGATTGTTCTGCGACAAAGGAATAGATGATCAGCATGGCTGAGGGCGGGATGATCATGCCCAAAACCGAGGATCCTGCCACCACGCCCACAGCAAAGCGTGGATTGTACTCCTGCGCCATCATCTGAGGCACCGAGACTTTGGTGAACACGGATGCCGACGCGATTGATGACCCTGTCACCGCGGCAAAAACGGCATTGGCCCCGACTGTCGCCATCCCAATGCCGCCTTTGACCTTACGAAACCGCATGGTCATGACTTCGTAAATATCCCTGCCCAACCCAGCCTTTGAAACGATGAGCCCCATGAAGGTAAACAGTGGGATTGTCGCGAAGCTATATTCCATCGCGCTGTCGCCGACCGCCACTTTCAGCAGGTTAAGCGCTAGCGTGAAGTTGTCCCGCATCAACCAGATCGACACGAACGAGACGACGCCCAGCGCGATGGGAATGTAGACACCCGCGTAAATCAGGAAAACAATGGCAACGACCGAGATCAGGCCAATCTCAATCGGCGTCATTCTGCGGCCTCGTCATGTTCTGGGGTGCGGACAAGTTGCGGGCGGTCCTGCGCCGTGACGACCTTTAGCAGGAAGATCACGCAGGCAAGCGCAGTCCCGCACGCGATGACCAATTTTACCGGCCACCATGGCAATGTAAAAAGACCAGGCACTCCGAAGTAGTCCTGCGTCTGCCACATGTGTAGGAATTCAGGGAATGTCACATAGGCGATCAATGCCATGAAGATCGCCGAGATGGCGTTGATGATGCGCCTCAGGTTGGCTGTTAGGCCCGGGCGACGATGGTGTAGCAGGTTCAGGAACCCGTCCGAGCGTGTCAGCCTGTCAACTCTGACCACATCTGCCAGCTGTAAAAAGACGATCATCACGACCGAGAATTGCACCATCTCATAAGTGCCACGCAGCGGGGCTGAAAACAGGCCACGTGCAATGACGTCGACATTCAGCACAACCACCAACGCTAGGACGACAAGCGTACCCAAGGCGTTGGCAGCGATTGCGAGTGAATTGGCGACCCGCGACAGGCCAGAAACTGCGGTCTTCAGCATGAAAGGCCCCTTTCGTGGATCGCCAGACGGTTATTCGGCCGTCCAGTCGCGCACTCCGGTAAAACCAGCGTCTTGAAGCTTGCCAAGATAGGCGGCCAGCATCTCTGTGCCCTGTTCGCCGTTGTCATTCAGCGTCGCGGCCCACTCCTGCGCGACATTCGGCATGGCATTTGCCCAGGCAGCGCGGTCTTCGTCCGAAACTTCAACGATCGTTCCGCCCGCTTCAACATAAGCATCCCGCGAAGCAGCAGCCCTGTCCATTGCAATACCAGCGACATGGTCACGGTAGTCGATGGCAACCGCCGTCAACACGTCTTTGACCTCGTCCGGGAGATTTGCCCAATAGTCGGCGTTGACCGTGATGGTCTTTGAGTTCACAGCACCCAGATCAGCCTTGAGCATATAGGGCGCAACTTCAGCGATTTTGAAGGTCTTCGCGGCTTCAGGCCACAGCATTCCGCAATCCACAAGCCCGGTTTGAAGCATGTTGTAGAAATCGGTCAGACCACCGCGTACACCTGCCGCATCCTTGATGCCTTCGAGATACCGCAGGTTAAGCCCTGCACCAGCAATCTTGCGACCCTCAAGATCTGATACCGAGGCAACCGGTTCCGTGCAGAAAATCTGATATGTGTCGAGAACAACACCTGTGGCCAGATAAACCTGGTTCTGTGCAGCAAACTCGTTTTGCATTGCTGGGTATTCGCGTGCGATTTCATCTACGGCTTTGGCCACGGCACGGGAATCCGATGCCACAAAGGGTGTCGATCCTGAAATACCTTGGCTAGGCAGTTTCGAGGAATGGAAGATGGTTGTGACGATGCCTATGTCACCAAGGCCCAACTGGATACCTTCCAGAACGCCTTTCGGCTTTACGATTGAACCGCCATAGTTCTCTTGCCAGTTCATCTTGTAGTCGCCGGATTCAGCAAGTCGCTTGTCCACTTCCGGAATGAAGAAGTTGGTGAACTCCTTCACCCACAATGCCCGGTCCGGGTAGCCATCGATGACAACGGCAGAAATAGTTTCTTCTGCCGCGGCGGGCAGCGCCATGACGCTTGCCAGAGCAGCACCCATAAGGCTGCGTTTGGTCCAGATTTTCATTTCTCTCCTCCCAGAAAGTCGGGTCTTTTATTTTTATTGGTTTGTTTTGACCCAGTTGACGGTCAGGTCCGTGCCTGCCGCTTCAAATAGTTTCGCGATGGCGCAATACTTGGCTGTTTCTTCGCCCACCCGTGTCAGCTCCTCCTGACTGGCGGGTGTGTCACATTTCACGGTGAGTTCGATTTCAGGAAATGGAACATCGATCTCCTCCTCCATCAGAACGCCGCGCCGATCCAACCTGCATTTCGCGTCGATTGTCACAGTGCCAAGATCAATTCCTAACCGGTGCGCGTTCTTATGCCCGATGACATTGGTACAGGCGATCAGGGCAGCCATTGCGGTCTCGGTCGGGGACGGGCCAAGGTTTGTTCCGCCGCGTTCGATCGGTTCGTCGACAACCACATTAAGATCGCGAATTGGGATCTCGGTACGCGCATGTGTCGGGCACTGAGCTGTCGTGCGATAAGTCACAACAGGTTTCACTTTCATAGCCACAGCGTCACCTCCTCATGCATAAGAGCAAACCTTTTCGAATGGAAAACGCGGAAGCTTTTGGAACAAACCTGTTTCATCGGCGTAGCCCAGATTGCACAGAAAGTTCGACTTGAGCGTTGTTCCCTCAAAGAATTCTTCATCGACGATCTTGTTCGAAAAACCTGACATCGCGCCAACGTCCAACCCGACGGCGCGGGCGGCTATCATGAAGTAAGCGCCCTGAAGCGTTCCATTGCGAAACGCAGTGTCCGCCACGTAGTCGGGTTTGTTTTCGAACAATGGCCGACGGTCTTCGTGCGGAAAAAGAAAGGGCAGCTCCTTCCAGAAATCCATGTCATATGCAATGATCGCCGTGACGGGCGCATCCATCATCTTCGGTACGTTCTTCGGCTTTAACGACTTGGCAAGCCGCTCTTTTCCCTCGGCGCTTTTCACGAAGATAAAGCGCGCGGGAAGTGTGTTCATACTCGTCGCGCCGTTGATCGTAATGTCGTAGATTTCTTCAAGTAAATCGTCAGAAACTGGCTTGTCGGTCCACGCGTAGTGCGATCTGGATTCGCGCAGGATCAAGGCAATCGCGTCATCCGACAAACGCGGAATGCGTTCGCGCAGATCGCGATGATCTTGCTGCGCCTTGGCGCGAAGTGCCTCCAGCTCTGCCCCGGTCGGTGCGCTCATGCCACAGCCACCCTTGATTTGGCGTCCTTTTCGTCGATGACCGGGCTGGCGCAAATGCCGATGCCTTCAATCTCGATCTCGACGGTTTCGCCCGGCGTCAACCAACGCGGATTGGGCTTTTTGGCGTGGCCGACACCCGGCGGCGTGCCCAACGCAATCAGGTCTCCGGGCTCCAGCGTGGTGTATTCCGAAATCGTCGCAATGACCTGACGAACGCCCCAAATCATGTTGGCCGTGTTCGAGCTTTGTAGGATTTCATCGCCCACACGGCTTTCGATCTTCAGACCGGACGCCCCTTCGGGCAGTTCGTCCGGCGTTACGGTGAAAGGACCGATCGCGCCCGTATCATCGAAGTTTTTACCGGGCGTCCACTGGACCGTCTTGCGCTGATAGTCCCGCAGAGACCCGTCATTGAACACGGTGTAGCCAAAGACATAATCCAGCGCGTCCTCTTCCGAGATATGGCGGCCACGTTTTCCGACAATCAGCATAAGTTCGGCTTCGTAGTCCAGTTTCTCAGAACATGCTGGCCGCACCATGGGCTGCCCCGCCGCCATGATCGAGTTCTTCCCGCGCATGAACAGCGTCGGATATTCGGGGATGTCGTAGCCGCCTTCTTTGATGTGGTCCGTATAGTTCAACCCCATGCAAATGATCGTGCCGGGCGCTGCGACGGGCAACGCTGGCGTGACCGAGGACACAGGTACACTGCCTGCAGTTGCGATTTTGTCAGTGAGTGAGTCGGCCAGTTCTGGCTTGGCTATCAAACCCATCAGATCGGAACCGACAGCGGGGTCCAAAGCCGTTAAATTCACTGCATTTTCGCCGTTTACGGCAAATACCGCAGTTCCTTCCGAGGTTTCTCCCACCAGGTATTTCATTTTCACCATCCATGTCAGTTCGCTTGATTTTTGCCGACTATTTTGGCATATGTCAAATAATATCGATATTTTTGGAGACACTGATGGTTGCTTGGGCAGACTACAAATCAGAAGCAAAGAGCCGTGGAGCACTTGCTTTGGAGCTTTATGTTGCACTCAGCACACCGGCCAAAGCGCCCGAAGATGTAAAGGCATCACTTCCAGATCACTTGGCGTATCAGGCGGATCTTGAACGTGCTGGGCTGTTGGCTTTTGCCGGACCGATGTCGGATGAAACTGGAGAGCATATGCAAGGGGTTGGCCTGATCATCTATCGCGCTGACAGTCTTGAGGCCGCCCGAAAGCAGGCCGAGGACGATCCCATGCATAAAAGTGGGGCGCGCAGTTTTGTACTTCGACGCTGGATGATAAACGAGGGCTCGCTGAACCTTTCAGTTGGTCTATCGACTGGAACGAGTGCCCTCAGTTAAAAGCACCCAAGATATGCGCCGCCAAAAAGGAACAGTCGGATATGGACGCCATGCTTGATACCGAGGGCAAAGAATCATCAGCCACTCATGGTGCGTATCGAAGGCTGCGCGAAATGATCCTGACCGGCGAATTGCCGCCCGGACAAAAGCTAAAGATCGAGCAGCTTCGTGGGCTACTGGACACCGGCGCAAGCCCGGTTCGCGAGGCGCTTAGCCTTTTGACCTCAGACATGCTGGTCGAGCGGATTGACCAACGCGGGTTCAGGGCTGCGCCAGTGAGCAAGAGTAACTTCGAGGAAATCCTTCTGCTGCGGTGCAACCTCGAAGAAACGGCGTTGCGCGCCTCCATCGCAAACGCGGATGCGGCTTGGGAGGACAGGCTTGTTTTGCGTCACCACCATATGAAAAAAGCCAGTCAAAATGGGGCACACGACTTTGAAGACGCGCATAAAGCGTTTCATATGGCATTGTTGGACAATGCGAAATTGCCATTGCTGCTGCGATATTGTTCGCAGCTCTACGACCTGAACATTCGCTACCGCTATTTGGCGGCGGGTGGGTCGAGTTACAAGAAACGCGATATCTCCGCAGAGCATCAGCAGATACTGGACGCGGCACTTGATCGCGACGCGGATAGTGCAACTGGTCATTTGATCGATCACTACCGTCGAACGGGTGAGTACCTGAGCAGTCAGATGGATTCCTGAAATGCAGCGGAATTGGTTTCTGGGTGATTTATTAAACCAATTGTTGGACCGCCCTGGCAAAAGGCGGGGCAAAGATGACAAACGAACCATCGCAGAACTTTGTGAGGCGCTTTTGTCCGCTGAAGGTGAAGTATCGGGCTTCATGCTCGCCTCAACGATTCTTGATCGCTACCAGACCTTGGACGATCCGGCAAAAATCGACTTTTTCATCTATTTGAACAACCAGCTTGAGTTAGACGCAGATCAGCTTGCTGAAACGGCACGCCTCTACGCTGATGCTCGAAGCATCGAACTATATCAAAAGCTTAGTGAAGTCACGGAACCAAGGCGGCAAGAATTGTTACGCCGGTTGAACCAACCGTCTGGCGCGACACAAGAACTTGTGGCTATGCGCGTTGACCTGCTGCGGTTTCTCGAATCCAACCCCGAACTCAAACGGACCGACATTGATTTCGTCCATTTGCTGCGAAGCTGGTTCAATCGAGGTTTTCTTGTCCTCAAACAGATCAGCTGGGATACGCCTGCCCGTGTTCTGGACAAGGTCGTTGCTCATGAGGCGGTCCACCAGATCAACGATCTGGACGATCTACGGCGTAGGCTCTACCCGCCAGATCGTCGTTGCTTTGCGTTTTTTCATCCTTCGATGCCAGATGAACCTCTGATATTCGTCGAAGTTGCTCTGACAGCTGATATTCCGGACGCAATTGATACGCTTTTGTCCGAAGGTCGAGAACCGATCGAAGCCGAACAGGCAAAAGTCGCAGCGTTCTATTCCATTTCAAACTGCCAGAGGGGTTTAACGGGTATCAGCTTTGGCAATCTGCTGATCAAACAGGTAGTTACAGAGCTTTCGCGAGAGCTTCTGGGGCTTGATACATTTGTGACATTGTCACCGATACCGGGGCTGACCCGTTGGTTGGCTGGCGAAACAGAACATCCTGAGCACGGCCATGCCGCCGAGGCCGTGCTTGCGGGAACAGCCACGCCGCAGGACTTGCGTGCTATGGCGGCCCGGTACCTGATGTTCGCCAAGCGCGAAGATGGGATGCCGCTGGATCCGGTGGCACGGTTTCACCTTGGGAATGGCGCAGAGCTTCACGAACTTCATGCTGAGGCCGATCTGTCGCCGAATGGACAGTCCCAATCCGGCGGCGCGATGGCCAACTACCTTTACGATTTAAACAAGACAGAACGTCATCACGAAGAATTTGCAACACATGCCACGATCGAAGCCGCGCGTTCTGTTCGCGCAGCTTCGACCACAGTGCTTGCGGTCAATTCAAGGGAAAGTAAATCGTGACCAACTTGCTCTATGACAGCCTGTTTGCCTGCCACCAAGGTAACGAAGCACCATTCCTGCAACTCGATGATGGCCAAGTGGTTTCCTATGATGCGTTTCTGAAGCGCGCCGCGCAGATCGCGCATGTTTTGCAAGACAGCGGAGTTTCCCCAGGTGATCGCATCGTCGTGCAGGCCCCAAAGCTGACTGATACGATTGCACTCTACGCTGCTTCGGTTCGGGTAGGCGCTGTCTACGTACCGCTGAATACCGCCTATACGTTGGCAGAGCTGGACTATTTTGTCTCTGACGCCCAACCCGCAATGATCGTCTGCGACAGCAACGACGAAGCGGATATCACAATATTGGCGGCCCGGTCCTGTGCAAAGCTGCTGACTCTTGGTGGCGACACTCCAAGCCTGAGCCACGAGGCAGACGCACAACCCTGCGTATTCGAAACCGTGGATCGCGTGCCAGACGACCTTGCGGCTTTGCTATATACATCAGGCACCACTGGCCGTTCGAAAGGCGCGATGCTGAGCCATCAAAACCTTCTATCCAATGCACAAACTCTCGTAGAATTGTGGGGCATCACAAGCACCGATCACTTGATTCATGCACTGCCGGTCTTTCACACGCATGGGCTGTTCGTAGCGATGAATACGTCATTGCTCGCCGGTGCCAAAGTTCGGCTTATGGAAAAATTCGACATTGGCGCGATCTTGGAAGAATTGCCTCACTCGACCCTTTTGATGGGTGTCCCCACTTTCTACACCAGATTGCTGGCGGATGAAGGTTTCACCAAAAAGGTCACAGGGAGCATGCGTCTGTTCATTTCCGGTTCAGCCCCATTGCTGGCCGAGACCCATCTTGCGTTCGAAGCACGTACGGGCCACCGCATTCTCGAACGCTATGGCATGACCGAGACGAACATGAACACCTCGAACCCCTATGATGGTGAACGTCGCGCGGGAACTGTCGGTATAGCGTTACCCGGCACCGAGGTAATCGTCGCAAACCCCGAAACTGGAGAACCGCTGCCGCAGGGCGAAGTTGGAATGATCGAGGTGCGTGGGCCCAATGTTTTTAAGGGTTATTGGCAGATGCCGGAGAAAACCACCGAAGAGCTCCGAGAGAATGGGTTCTTCATCACCGGAGATCTGGGCCAATTCAGCGAGGATGGCTACCTGTCGATCGTAGGCCGCTCAAAAGACCTGATCATCACCGGTGGCTATAACGTCTACCCCAAAGAAATTGAAGACGTCCTGAACGACATTGATGGTGTCCTTGAGTCGGCAGTCTTCGGAATTCCCGACACCGATTTTGGCGAAGCGATCATCGCCGCTCTGGTTGCCGAACCCGCCGCACAACTTGACATAGAACAGATTGCTGGGATCATCAGAGACAAGCTGTCGCGCTTCAAACATCCGCGACGCTATGAACTCGTCCCGGAACTGCCGCGTAACACAATGGGAAAGATTCAAAAGAATGTACTGCGCGAACAACAACACGCGCACAAGGAACCACTACAGGCAGTGCCCTAGCAGACCTGCTCAGAAACTCTAACAGGCCAAAATCTATTTGGTCTGACAATACCCCACCCTTCGAACTGCCAACTCATAAGGAGACTTACAATGACTCGCATGACGGCAAAAGATTTCGACCAGGAACTCCTGGACCTGTACGACTTTTACGCGCACGGCAAGATCACCAAGCGCCAGTTTCTGGACCGCGCCGGTAAGTTCGCGGTTGGTGGTTTATCCGCAGCCGCATTGCTGAACATGCTCAGCCCGAACTACGCGATGGCGCAGCAGGTTTCATTCAACGATTCTGATATCCACGCGGATTACATCACCTATCCTTCGCCGAACGGAACCGGTGATGTCCGTGGCTACCTTGTCCGGCCGACCGGCGTGGAAGAGCCGCTGCCCGCGGTGCTGGTCATCCACGAAAACCGCGGCTTGAATCCCTACATTGAAGATGTGGCGCGCCGATTGGCGAAAGCCGGGTTTATGGCACTGGCCCCCGACGGCCTGACGTCGGTGGGCGGATACCCGGGCAACGACGCCGATGGGCGCGACCTGCAAAAGACTGTGGACCGAGTCGAGTTGATGAATGATTTCTTCAATGGATTTGAATACCTGTTGAACCGAGAAGACTGCACCGGCAAGGTCGGCGCTGTGGGTTTCTGCTATGGCGGCGGTGTAGTTAGCGCAATTGCCGTGGCCTATCCCGAACTGGCCGCTGGAGTGCCGTTCTACGGGCGCCAGCCAACGGCCGAGGATGTGGTCAAAATTCAGGCACCGCTGCTGATTCAGATGGGGGAGCTTGATGAACGCATCAACTCGGGCTGGCCAGATTTTGAGGCCGCCCTGCAGGCCAACGACAAGGTATACGAGGCCTACATCTACGAAAATGCCAACCACGGTTTCCACAATGACAGCACGCCACGCTATGACGAGGAGATGGCAAACTTAGCCTGGGACCGCACAATTGATTGGTTCAACACCTATCTGAAATAGTTTCGGCGAGCTGCGAAACCAACCTTGCGTTGGTTTCGCTTCAAACGCCTACTGTTCTCCGAGAACAATTCCCGAGAAGCCTGAGCTTTATGAGTTTCGTGATCAGAGGGGCTGTCGGGCGACGAGTAGTTTTGCCGTTCGACGACAGCTCAGAATTTGATTTTGATCCATTCGGTTTTTCATTAGCGCACAGGTCTTGTCATTTGCGACTCAAAGGCTTCCATCAAGTCAGGGAAACGGTCTTTTCTGTCCGCGAGGGAAGACGCCCGCAAATAAACAGCGAATAACGGCGTTGAACACAGATATGCATCTAATTGCAGCCACGCATGACACCACGCAGCTCAGCGAGACCGCGCATCCTGCCTATTAACGGGTAACCAGGCTGTGACGGACGTGTGAGGTCGCTCAGCAAGGCATGGCCGTGGTCCGGTCGCATGGGAATCTCGTAATCTGATCGTCCCTGATTTCGGCGCCGTTGTTCCTCGGCCAACAAGGCGCGGATTGTTGCAACCATATCGGTGTCTCCTGCCAGATGTTCGGACTCGGAAAAACTGTGGCGGTTGTTGTCACTTGGACCGTCACGCACAGTATTGCGAAGATGAACAAAATGGATGCGATGACCAAGCTGAGTAACGAAAGATACGGGGTCGAAGTCTTTATCAACACCCAATGAACCGGTGCATAGCGTTGCCCCATTTGCTGGGCTGTCGACAGCATTCAGCGCAGTGGCATAATCACGTTGCGATGACATGACCCTTGGTAGCCCAAGCAAAGAAAAAGGTGGATCATCAGGATGGCAGCATAACCGGATGCCGAGGTCTTCAGCTGTTGGAACGACTTCGGACAGGAAGTCAACCAGATTGGATCGGAGCATTTCAGGCGTCACGTCAACATATGCGTCGAGGTTTCGATTCACGTCCTCTAGAGACCAATTGTCGTTCGCCCCCGGCAAACCAGCGACGATATTGTTAGACAGTTTCTGGCGATCTCCATCACCCAGATCTGCAAACCGGGCCTGTGCGGTTTCTACGGTCTCGGCTGAATAGTCTTGCTCTGCGCCCTTCCTACAAAGGATGAAACAATCGAACACAACAAAATCAATAAGGTCAAACCGCATCGCGTGCCCGCCATTCGGCAGCTGATGGCTAAGGTCTGTCCGCGTCCAATCCAATACGGGCATGAAATTGTAGCAGACCGTGTGAATACCGCATTCTGCCAAATTTCGCAGACTCGTCTTGTAGGCCTCAATGTGTTGTCTCATCGGGCCAGTTTGAGATTTGATTGCTTCGGACACCGGCACACTTTCAACTACGTCCCAAGTCAGCCCCGATGGAACGCCTCCGGGTTGTTCTATCTGTTGCTGCCGCTCTTTGATGTGCTCGATCGACCAAGCCTCTCCTGTTGGAATATGGTGCAAGGCTGAGACGATGCCGGATGCGCCGGTTTGCCTGATTTCACCAATCGAAATCGCGTCGGAAGGGCCAAACCACCGCCAGGTCTGTTTCATGGTCTTGTTACTCCACGATCATAGGGGATCACCATCCCACCTCATCTCTCCGGAGATTTATTTCGATAGGAATGAGCGCGCCTTTGTGACGGACGACGCGGCCTGCAAGGCGACATCCTTGCCGTATTCCGGAAATTAAATCATCGTTCCTAATAACGCTTGCCAACACACCAGCATTGAAACTGTCCCCTGCCGCGGTGGTATCGACGACACTCGTCACTGTATCAACGTCCACCGCCCCGCGTTGGCCATCATTCTGAAACAACACTGGCTGAGCGCTGTTTTTTACGACAATCTGATCCGCACCAATCTCAGCATATCGGTTCAGCGTTGCGATTGAATCGCGATCCCCGAACCACTCGGCCTCGTCGTCGTAAGATGGCAGGACGATATCGGATTGTGCCGCCGCCTCCATGATTGTGTCTGTCATTTCCTTTGGCGAAGACCAAAGCCGCGGTCTCAGGTTTGTGTCGAAGGCTACAGTTATTCCGTACGCACGCGCATGACGCAATGCATTAAGCAACTTTTCGCGTGATTGTGGATCGAGAATGGCGAGAGTTATTCCAGAAAAGTAGATCAAGTCTGCGTCTCCAACTGCCCGCCCAAGAGCAATCTCGTCGACCGCCAGTTGTCTGGCTGCGGAGTCGTCGCGCCAATATGAAAAACTACGTTCACCATTGTTGAGATGGATAAGGTATAGCCCAACCGTTTTACCTGCGATGACTTGGACGTGCGTATCGCAAATCCGACTGTCTTTCATGAACGTTCGCATGTCCTGCGAAATCGCATCGTCTCCGACAGCGGTCAAATAACCGACATCGATATCTGATGCGACCTGTGCAAGATACCATGCTGTGTTGAAGGTATCGCCCGCAAAACCAAGCTTGAACTCCCTAACCCCATCTACTGGGGCAAGTTCTGCCATGCACTCCCCGATTGCCAAGAAACGCATGTCAGTCACAGAAAATCGTCGCGACGGGGTGTGAAACTGTCGACCAATTTACCGGGCTCCAGGCATATGCAGCCATGGGTTTGGCCTGATGGGATGACAAAGCTGTCGCCGGGACCAAACACTTGTTCGCGTTCACCAAGCGTGAATCGAAATCGCCCGCTTTCGACATAGGTCGCCTGAACATGCGGATGGCTGTGCAGGTCGCCAATAGCCCCAGCCGCCTGAAACCGGAAGGCGACAACCATGATTTCCGAATGATCAGATAGGACCTGCCGCGTGACATGTTCACCGGTCGAAACGATCGGGAAGTGGGACACAGGTTCTCTCCTTTTCTATTAAGAAAACAGCATACCACCGTTGAGATCAATATTCGCGCCCGTGATGAAAGCACTGTCCTCGCAGGCCAGGAATAAAACGAGATTCGCTGCATCATCCACATGACCTTGACGCTTAAGCGGGGCGTTGGCTTCAAAGCCTCGACGACCTGCATCAGGGGTGTGAACGTTGTGAAAATCAGTGTCGATCATACCAGGACAAAGCGCATTCACTCGGATGTCAGGGCCAACCTCCTTTGCCAATCCGCGCGTCATGGTCATGACCGCGCCTTTGGCCGTGGCATAGGCGACGGCGCCCGGCCCACCGCCATCACGCCCGGCTTGACTGGCGAGATTCACAATAGTCCCTGACGTCATCCTGGACAGGCAAGCCTGGGTCATCAGGAATGTACTGGTCAGGTTCAGGGTCATCACGGCGTCCCAATGCTCAACTGACATTTCCGCAATGGTTTTACGGGCGATCAGACCGCCAGCGTTGTTGACCAGAATGTCAACGCCGCCAAAGGTTTCGACAGTGCGGAAAACCAGCGCGTCAACATCCGCCTTCTTGTTCAGATCGCCCTGCAAGGCAATCGCTTTACCGCCATTGCCTTCGATTGCAGCGACGGTTTCCTCAGCGCCATTCGAGCTGGAAAAATAGTTAATCGCAACATTTGCGCCTTCAGAGGCGAGTTTGATCGCAACGGCGCGGCCAATATCGCGGCCTCCTCCGGTCACGATGGCGGTCTTACCTGCAAGTTTCATGTCGATCCTTCCTATTGCAAAGTGCGAGCTTCGCTTTTGTCATGGGTCTAGTTTGGCCGCCTTCGAATTGCGCTCAGAGCGCAACTGGAGACGCCACTAACGGAATGCCCCCGGCATAATTGTCTTTGGGAGCCACAGAATGATTTCGGGAAATGCTGCCAGCAGAATGAGAATGACCAGCATTGGGGCCAGGATAAGCACAACCTCTCGCAGGACTTGCACAACGTTTAGGCCGCCAATCGCAGCAGAGATTAGCAAGCACAAGCCGTAGGGCGGCGTCACCAGCCCGAAGGCAAGCGAGACGATACCAATGATTGCGAATGCGATTGGATCAACCCCGCCCGCCTGGGCCACAGGCATCAGAACCGTGCCAAGGATGATAATTGTCGGAATCGCGTCGATGAACAGGCCAAAAAGGAGAAACAGCAGCGCAATCAACAGTGCAGTCCCAAAAGCGCCGAACTCCCAAGCGGTCAAAACACTGACGATCAGGCGCGGCGCATCGTAGAATGACAGTAACCACCCGAATGCTGACGCAGTGCCGATTGCAAACAGCGAGATGGCTGCAAAGCGTGCCGTGTCATAGAGGATGAAGCCCAAGTCCTTGGGTGTGACCGTCCGATAGACAAACATGCCCAGGATCAGCGCATAACCAGCTGCGATGATTGCGCTTTCAGTTGGTGTGACAAGACCGCCTACGATCCCTCCAATCACAAAGACCGGCGTCAAAAGAGCAAGCGCGGCACCTTTCCAAGCGGCCCAGAACTCACCCCAATTCGGCGTCGCAGTCACCGGGTAATTGCGGGCTTTTGCGAAGCAGTAGACAGTAGCCATCAAGGCGAGGCCAATCATCAGGCCCGGAATCGCGCCACCCAAAAACAATGCGCCGACAGAGACCTGCATGACACCGCCCCAAACGATCATCAAAATCGACGGCGGGATGATGACCCCCATCACCGAAGAGCAGGCCGTGATAGCAACGGCAAACCGCGTGTCGTACCCCTCTTTCTGCATGGCTGGGATCAGGATTTTTCCAATACCCGCCGCATCTGCTGTGGAAGATCCGGAGATGCCTGCGAACAGCATCGATACAGCGACATTTACATGACCCAATCCGCCGGGCATCCAGCCGGTTAGCACACGGGCCAGTTCGATCAGCCGGTCGGTTACTTTGCCGGAATTCATCAGGTTGGCCGCCAGTAGAAAGAATGGAACGGCCAATAAGATGAAGGAGTTATAGGATTGGAACATCCGATCCAGTACGATGAACGGCGTCAACCGCAGCTCAAGCAACACAACCGGAAGGGTCGCCAAACCCAATGCGAATGCCACAGGGATGCGGATAAAAATCAGCACCAGAAAGCCAGCAATAAGCATCGTGGCGGCAGTTGCAGTATCGAGGATCATGTCTGGCTGCTCTCTCGGTTTAGATATTTCGCGATGGCTTCGGACAACCGGTAGCCTGACAGGAGAAACCAAAACCCTCCGGCAATCGGGACCGAGATGTGCGTAATCGCAAGATTTGCACGCATCATTACCGACCGCTGTTTGCCCCCAAATTCGGTGTATTCGATGCCGTAAAACAGGAAGAACGCCCCAAAAATCATGATGGCAACGTGAACGATGCCGTCTTGGAACAAACGTGGCAGCGGTCTCATTGCGTTGCGGGTAATCCGAACGTCGAAATGCGTGCCGTCCCAGACAGCAACAATCGACCCGATCATCACGATCCAGACGAACAGGAACGTCGCCAGTTCTTCGGTCCAAAGGTATGTTGGAATCAAACCGGTGTAGCGAGAGACAACTTGCATCGCGACAGGGATGGCTAGTGTGCCCATCATCACACCAAGCAATATACGAAGCCCAGCGCAGAACTTATCCAGATATTTTCCAAGCATGTTCCGCCCTACTCCGCAATGTGACGCGCCAAGCGCATCGGAAATTGTGCCGACAGGCGAGCTTGAAGACTCACCCGCCCGTCAGCCGGGAGATTACATTCCGCGAACGTTATTGAGCAGTTCTGTCGCGCCCAGCTCTTCAGCATAGGCGTCCTGGACCGGCTGAACCAATTCCAGCATTTTCTCGCGACCCTCGAACTCATGCACTTCGATCTGACCTGCGTCGATCATCGCCTGAAGTTTTTCGCCGTCCTGACCGCTCTCCAGCGCGCGACCAAATGCACCGGCTTCAGCACCAGCTTCCATGATGGCAGCTTGCAGGTCCGCAGGCAGTTCATCGAAGATTTTCGCTGACATCACAATTGGGCGCACAGTGATCGTGTGCTGGGTCAATGAAACATGCGGCGCGACTTCGTAGAACTTCAGATTCTGGATCGAGGCTGCTTCGTTTTCGAACCCGGCAATAACGCCTGTTTGGATTGCGTTATAGACTTCGTTGTATGCGATGGCAGAAGGCGCCGCACCAACGGCCGAGAATGTCTGCGCCTGAATCGGCGCCCCCATGACGCGCATGCGGTGCCCTGCAAGTTCGTCCATGTTTGTGATGGGCTCGGCAGAAGCTAGGTTCCTTACGCCTCCACCGTGATAACCCACAATCACAATGCCCGCGGCTTCGCGCAGATCATCCTCAAGAGGTTTCAGCGCATCCGATGAAAGTACCGCGTCCCAGTGTTCAAGATCACGGAACAGGAAAGGCATATCCATCAATGGAATGGACTCTGAAAACACGGCCATATTGGACGGGGCCAGAATCGTATAGTCAACCGCGACACCTTGATTGAGGTATGTGACGTAATCAGATTCCACCCCAAGTTCACCATTCAGGCGCAGATCAAACTCGACCTCTCCATCGTAGTTCTCAGCGACCAGGCGCTCAAACTCTCGCAGAGTCTTAGTAAAGGCGTGCTCTTCATCAAACATGCTCGCGCCGCGCAGTGTTACATCCGCCTGTGCGATTGAAACCCCGCTTAGCAAAACAGCCGTCGCAGCCATAGTCTTTAGTGAAAAATTGAACATTCTATCCTCCCAGATCAAGTTCAGGTCTTGTTTTCTCCCAGTCATCTCTGACCGGCGATCGTCTTCGAAGCCTTGCAAACGGCGATGCCAAACCAGTCTTCATCCAAATCTGGATGATCTGATGCCCTCCCGACTAGCACGATTGCTCCGACCTCGTTATGGGCACACACAACACGATAACTGGGATACTAGTCAACATATTATTTCATACAATGCATACATACTTTGCATTTTTCTTTTAAGAATAGTGAAAATATTGTCTTCTAGTATCCAATTTTGAACTATTATTTACCTCGTTGATCTGCCACAATGCTGTCAAACAGAGGTTGGAATACAAAAAATGGTAGCATTGGGAACCCTTGAGCGCACGACGAGTAGCGATGTCGTCTTTGACGAACTGTTTGGACAAATCACCCGGTTGGAACTGCTCCCAGGGACAAAGATATCCGAAACGGATGTCGCAAAGTCATTCGGGTTCTCACGTCAACCTGTGCGAGAGGCTTTTACACGACTAGCCAACCTCAATCTCCTATTGGTGCGACCGCAGCGCGCAACAGTTGTTCGACCATTCTCACGGCAGCTCATCGCGAACGCCCGCTTCGTCCGTGCTGCGGTTGAATTGGAAGTCGTTCGTGCTGCCGCGTTAGATCGCGACAAGTCGGTGGACGCAGCATTGAAAGCGAACCTTCGCAAACAGGCGGAAGCAATTTCAGCGGAAGATGTCAGCCTGTTTCATGATCTGGATTACCAGTTTCACAAATTACTTTGTGCCTCGGCCAAACAAGAATTTGCGTTTGAAATTATCGCCGAGAACAAAGCGCAGGTTGATCGCCTTTGTATGCTCGCGTTGACCAGCAAAAAAGCAATGGATGATTTGTATGTGGATCACCAAACTCTTTTAGAGGGCCTTTTTAATGGTGATGCAAAGGCGGCCGATCAAGTCCTTCGCACGCATCTTGAGCGTTTGACACCAACGATCCAGGCAATTTACACGACGCACAACGCCTACTTTGATGAATAGGTAGCTTCGTTGCGAGCCGCTCTTTTTTGTGCCTTACTACTCCGCTATTGTTGCAACCAAGTAGAAATGTCCCATTTGTCGCGAAACGGAAGTGCAGCCTGGCTGGTTGGAGACCTCAAACATCGGAGCCCTGGCTGACTGCGCGCTTCTCTTTCGCCACCTTCGCGAGCTTTGAATTCCAGCCGTTGTTGCGCCGACCTGTTGGAGTGTAGCGTGTGGCCTGGGTGTCGGCGCGGCGCTTCTTCGGTGGTGCCTTGTCCTGCTCTTGCTTGATGTGCTCCAGCACTGCGCTTAGTCGCTTGTTCCCGGTGATCGCCGCGTGGCTCACGCGTTGGTCTTTGTCGTAAGCAGAGTAGGGCAGTGGGACGCCCTTTGACCGGAATTCCAGCGTTCCATCCTGGAATTCGTAGCTGTCCACGTATTTGCCAACGAGGTCGCGCGTAAGGTTGTTCTCTTCAAGCGTGATCCGCTTGCGGTCGTAGCGCAGCACCAGATTGCGGTCGACATAGCGCTCGTCGCGCCAGCACAGGGTGTCCCGCAGACGGTTGGGCTCGACATTCAGCGCCCGATGCAGATTGTCTTGGCGCCGCGGCGATTTGGCGAACTTGGCGTTGTAGCGTTGCATGAACCCCAGGAGGAAAGCGTTTCCGGCTTCCATGTCCGAGATGTCGGCGAGACGCAGTTCCTTTACCAGCCGGTCCTGCAGCGTGCGGTTGGCGCGCTCGACGCGGCCCTTGGCCTGGCTGCTGTTGGCGCAGAGGATCTCGATGTTCAACTCATTCAGCGCGCGACCGAACTGGGTCATGCCATGGCCCGACTTCGCACCTTGCTGCGCTACCCGAAACACGGTGTGCTTGTCGGAATTGAAGGCAACAGGACGACCGTGATCGGCCAGGTAGCCTTCAAGCGCTTCGAAATAGCTGAAGGTGCTTTCCGACGTCACGAACCGCAGCTGCATCAATGTGCTGGTCGCGTCATCAATGAAGACAAGCAGCGTGCAGGGCGGCGCGCGATCTTCGAACCAGCGATGGTCAGATCGATGAGCTCACCATAGCAATCCCGGCGCAGGCGCGGCTGATGGAACACCTTACGTTGCTCCCGAGAGAGCCAAATTCCATCTGCTTGCATCATTTGCGCAGCGTCTCGCGCGACACTTTCAAATCATGATGTTACAACAGCATCTCAGCCGCCGGTGTCGGGCCGAAATCAGCGCATCGTTCTTTGACGAGTGCCAACGCAAACTCACGAACGGCCGGATCAATACGATTGTTGGATCTACGGTCGCGCGCTTTGTGACGAAGCGCAGCCGGGCCATCAATCTGGAAAACCTTGAGCAAACGGTGAACTTGCCTGCGGCTCAGGTTCAGAACATTTGCGGCGGAAACCACCGTCATACGGCCTTGGGAAACCTGGCTCAACACTTCAATACGATTAAGCTTGCGCTCGCTCATGACAACCAATCCCACCGTCACACTCCAATCCTGCCTGCTCGACAGGGAAGTGCGACACTTCTTGTCTTAGGCTGATCCTTGGCTCCCATGCGATAACGGAGCCGCTGACCGGCACCTCAAATATGCCGGATAGCGGCGGGGGACGGATCGGGACATTTCAGGTCGTGCAAGGACCGAAAAGCAGTGTGATCGCCCCCGTCTTTTCTATCGACCTGAACGGATACAGGGGCGCAAAGCCCGCATGACAAGACGAGGTGAGGAAAAGACAGATGAACGATACCATTGGGATCGACGTATCAAAAGACTGGCTTGATGCTTACAGCATGGCGCGTGCTGAACACAGGCGATTTGCCAATGATGGCAAGGGCCTGCGCGCGTTGCATAGATGGACAAAATCGACAGCACCGGTTTGGTCGTGCTTGAGGCATCCGGCGTGTACCACAGGCGACTGGAAAACAGCCTTTCCGGAGAGGCCGTTCCATATTCCAAAGTGAATCCACGGCAAGCCCGTAGATTTGCCGAAGTGACGGGGAAGATTGCCAAAACCGATAAAGTCGATGCGGCGGTATTGGCGAAGATGGGTGCCATCCTGGAGCTCGCACCGCAAACGCCCAAAGCCGAATATCTCAACACTCTCAGAGAGTTGATGACGGCTAGACGCGGGTTGATCAAGGATCGCGTCACGGTTCGCACGCGGGAGCAGACAACCACTCAGAAACTGCTGAAGCGCCATCTGAAAGAGCGACTGGCTCAGGTTGAGAAGCATCTCGAACAGATCGACCAGGCCATCTTGGATCTTGTTACCCAGGACGCTGAGCTGACCGCGCGGTTCGAAATACTGATAAGCATTCCCGGCATCTCAAAAGTCACCACCTTCTCGATGCTGATCGAGATGCCAGAACTCGGAGAGATGAGTGGGAAACAGGCCGCGTGCCTCGCCGGGCTTGCTCCGATCTCACGCCAATCGGGTGAAAGCAAGAACGGACGATGCAAGGACATCGGTCTCCAGGAGATTTGCAGAGGTTCGTGGCTACCTATTCAGCCGTTCGGAGTTGCTTCTGTGTCCCCGGACGCCGTCGTTCAGCCTTAACAATCCGATTTCACCGTCTCGAGGCATTTGACGCCTGGAATGCTGCTACTCGAGCTGCATGAATTTGATCATCAGCATTCTTTGGTGGACAGGAAGTTAACGTGTCAACACCGTCAGGGCACTGTTGAGAAACGTTGTTATGTAGGCTGTGGGTGCAGGCTCCTACTCCGCTTCTGGAGATACTATCCGACAACTCCATTGCGACTTCCAGTCCCAAGTACCTTCACTTCCAGCCAGTGGAACGCCAATGCGATCACACCCGCAACGAGAACATAGAAAACGGCTAACAGGATGAGCGGCTCGTAAACAATGAAAGTGTCGGAACGCACACGTGAAGACACTGCGTAGATGTCGACAACAGTGATGGTCGCAACCAGCGGGGTTGCCTTCAATTGCAGGATGGTTTCGCCACCCAGTGTCGGCAGAACGTTGCGGATCGCCTGCGGCAGCCAGATACGGCGGAACATGGTCAGCCGTGGCATTCCGAAGGACTTGGCGGCCTCTAGCTGGCCCTTGGCGACCCCCTTGAAGGCGCCGCGCATAACCTCGCCTTCGTAGCCGGCATAGGACAGTGTCAACGCGAGTACCGCATAGGGCCATGCCTGACGCAAATAGGGCCAGAGCTCTGACGAGCGTATCCATGGGAATTGCGGGAACAGCGATCCAAGCCCATAATACAATAACCAAAGCTGCAGCAGCAGCGGTGTGCCGCGGATGATGGTGCAAAATGTCTTTGCTGGGGCGGCAAGGTACCAGGGTCCGACCGCCTGTGCCAACCCGAGCGGTACCGCGAGCAGGAAACCGAGAACTATGGTAACGACCAATAACCAGATCGTCGTCCAAATGCCCTGAAGGGCGAGCGGTGCGTATTTCGGTATCCAGTCCCACTGAAGCGAGACGGCGCACCAGACAACGATACCGACGAATATCAGCATCATCACGATGCGATGTGGCTGCATCAGCGATCTGAAGTCGATCATCTGCTCCCTCCCTTCAGAGAGGGTTGGCCGCGACGGGCCCATTTCTCAATTCGTGCGAAGATACCACCCGAGCACAGCGTGACCATGAGATAAAGAAAACCCGCCGCCAGAAAGAAAGTGAAATAGGCGCGCGTACTGCTGGCAGCCTGCCGGGTTTCAAGCGTAAGTTCGTTGAAGCCCACGACCGCGAGCAGCGCGGTGTCCTTGGTGGCGATCAACCACAGATTGGCCAGACCGGGCACCGCGAAGCTCATCATTGCAGGGATTGTCACACGGCGCATGGTCATCAAGGCGGGCATCCCGTAAGATTTCGCCGCTTCGATCTGCCCGGGGGGGACCGCCTGAATGGCACCGCGCAGAATTTCGGTCGCGTAAGCGCCCTGAACGATTCCCAGCACCCATATGCCCGCAGCGACGCCGTTGATTTCGACCCGCCCACCACCCATGGCGGTGGAGATTTTGTTGATGATATCCGATCCCACGTAATACAGGATCAGGATCAGGACCAGTTCCGGCACGGCGCGGATCACGGTCGTATAGATGGCGAGAAGATCGCGCGTGACCTTCCCGCCATAGAGTTTTCCATAAGCTCCGAACAATCCAATCACGAGGCCGAGTGCATACGCGCCAAAGGCAATCTGCAGCGAGTGGGACAATCCGCGCAGCAGATTGCCCCCCCATCCCGGCGGCGAGAGCGACAGAAGCTCTGCGCTCTGCGCCAATCCAAGTGAGTCCAAAAGTCCGGTCACAGCAGCAGCTTAGTAGATGCTGGCCGAGAAGTAGTTCGAGGTGATCTTCTCGTGGGTACCATCGGCCAGAATTGCCGCGATGCCCTTGTTGAGCGCCGCAACCAGATCGTCCTGACCTTTGCGTACGCCAGCCCCGACACCCCGACCTAGAATGGCGGGGTCGTCCTTGACGGCACCTTTGATCTCACAGCACGCACCCGCATCCGAATTAACGAAATCGGCCATGGCGATGCTATCGGCCTGCGTGGCATCGATGCGTCCTGCAAATAGGTCCTGATTGGCCTCATCCTGAGTCTGATAGACCCGCAGCTCAGAATCCTTGAAGTATTCCTGCGCATAGGCCTGATGGATGGTAGAGGCCTGAATGCCTATGATTTTACCCGCTAGTGACTCGGGCGTCGCTTCGATATCCATCGACTTGTCAGCAACGATGACTGCGGGTGTGTTGTAGTAAGGATCGCTGAAATCAATGGTTTTCAAGCGCTCTTCGGTGATCGACATGGAAGCCATGATGGCGTCGATCTGCTGGCCGGTCAGCGACGGGATGATACCGTCCCAGGCCACCGGCGTGATAACACAGTCAAGTTCCGCAGCGGCACAGACAGCATTGATGACATCGATCTCCCAACCAACCCAGTTACCTGAGCTGTCCAGCGAAGCGAAGGGCGGATAAGGCTCGGCCGCGATGCCAATCTTGACCTCTTCGGCACTGGCGACACCAGCCGAAAGGATAGCAGCGGCAAGCCCGGACACGAGCAGTTTCTTGACGTTCATTATTGTTACTCCCTTTTGGTTTATTATGTTGTTTTTGCTGGATCAGGTGACCGAACTGAGGAACTGCTTCAATCGCTCTGATTTTGGGTTGCCGAAGACCTCGGCAGGTGGACCCTGCTCTTCAATGCGGCCTTCGAAGAGATAGACGACGTGGTTGGCGACTTCGCGCGCAAATTTCATTTCGTGGGTGACAAGCAGCATGGTGCGCCCTTCGGCAGCAAGATCACGAATTACGGTCAGAACTTCACCGACCAGTTCGGGATCAAGCGCCGAGGTGGGCTCATCAAAAAGCATCACAGAAGGATCTACGGCAAGCGCCCGGGCAATGGCCGCGCGCTGTTGCTGACCGCCTGAAAGATAGGCCGGATAGGTGTCGGCCTTGTCGCCGAGCCCCACCCTTTTCAGCAGTTCATGCGCCCGCGCGATTGCCTCTGCTTTTGGAACCTTGAGGACATGTACCGGCACTTCGATCACATTTTCCAAAAGCGTACGGTGGGTCCACAGATTGAACTGCTGGAAAACCATGGCAAGCCGGGTGCGGATGCGCTCGATCTGGCGGCGGTTGGAGGGGCTGCCATCGGTATGCATTTCAACCAGTTCACCGCCAATGGTGATCTTTCCAGAGCTTGGCGTTTCCAAAAAGTTGATACAGCGCAGCATGGTGGATTTGCCAGAACCTGACCCCCCGATGATGGCAACAACATCCCCCTTGTTAGCCGTCAGGGAGACACCTTTCAGAACCTCCAGCGTACCGAAGGATTTGTGCAGGTCCTCAACCTTTATCGCCTCAATGGACGCGGCTGCTTCGAGTGTGGGTGATACTGCTTTGGCTGTGTCCATATCCAAGAATCTTCTGATTTTCAGCTTGCAGTAAGCCCCGAATCTCGCAATTATGCAAGTGTATAATAACTTCTTGCTATGGATGACCTGGACGTGCAGGACGACAGCCGCAAATTCAAACGCGAGTCCGCTGAGTTTCGGCGCGAGGCGCTAATCCTGGCGACTTTGAACCTGATCGCCGTGATGGGCGTTCGGGGCGCCACGGTGCGTGAAATTGCGGCCCGCGCGAATGTGACCCAAGGGTTGATCCGTCACTATTTCTCGTCAAAAGAAGAGTTGGTTCAGGCTGCGTATGAGCATCACATGAATACGCTAACCGATCAGACAGCTGCTTCGTCAGGAATGGGCAACGCGGTATCTCGGCTGACCAATTTCGTTGACGCGTCGCTGCGACCACCAATCGTTGACCCAAGCGCCGTGGCCTTATGGGCCAGCTTCCTGAATAAGGTGCAGCATGATCCGAAAATGCAGCGCATCCACCAGCAAACCTATAACTATTTCCGGGATCACCTCGAGAAGTTGATCGTTGCCGCACTACAAGAAACCGGGCGATCGGTCGCAGCGTCGGAAGCAACGCAACTGGCGATCGCCTGCAACGCGGTGATCGACGGCCTTTGGCTGGAAGGAGGTGCGCTTCCGGATGCCTTTTCCGAAGGGCAACTGGCGCAGATCGGGTTGAATTCTGTCAGTGCCATCGTTGGGATTCCATTGACCAAAGAGGTGGAGCAGCCATGAAGACCACATCTGTGACTGAGCGTTTAGCGGGCCTAGGTGGTGCCAAATGGGGCGTACACCTAAAAGCACGCGACCTTATCAAAGCCGGTGCGGATATCGTCGAAATGACGATTGGAGAACCGGATGTGCCCGTGCCGGAGGCATTGATCGAAGCCACCGTAGGCTCATTGCGGGCACATCGGACAGGGTATTCCAATGGGCGCGGCGAAACTGGGCTGCTCGACGCGCTTGCTGCACGCTACTCAGGCTCTCGTGGGCGGGCTTTTGGGCCTGAGAACTTTCTATGCTTTCCTGGGACGCAAACCGCGCTGTTCGCAGCCGTAGCTGCGGTTGCAGAGGCCGGTGACGAAGTTCTGGTCGGTGATCCAATGTACGCAACTTATGAAGGTGTCGTGCGTGCATCTGGGGCAGAAATAGTGCCCGTACCGCTGCGGCCAGAGCACGGGTTTCGCCTGCAGGCCGAAGATATCGCTGCACGCATTACCCCGCGTAGTCGTGCCATTCTTCTGACAACTCCTCACAACCCGACGGGTGCGATCCTGACTGCCGCAGAAATTGCCGCGATTGGGCAACTCGCGATTGCGCATGATTTGTGGATCATTTCGGACGAGGTCTACGAGGAACTGATCTTTGACAGTGCGGGATTTGTTTCACCACTGGCAGACCCGGAACTGGCGGATCGTGTAATTGGGGTGTCCTCCATCTCGAAATCACATGCTGCCCCTGGGTTCCGGAGTGGTTGGTGTGTCGGATCCGCAGCTTTTTGCGAAGCGCTCCTGCCGTTTTCCGAGACGATGCTCTTCGGCAATCAGCCATTCATCGCGGACATGACGGAAAAGGCGATCCGCGACGGATCCGAGGTTGCCCCCGGAATGTCCGCCCGTTTCTCTGGGCGCGCCACCTTACTGGCCGATCGTCTAGAAGCGGAAACGGATCTGACCGTTCACCGGCCAGAGGCGGGAATGTTTGCGCTCATCAACGTCTCTGCCACTGGGATTGATGGCGAAGCTTATGCTTGGGACCTTCTGCAGTCCGGGGTGGCTGTCATGCCGGGATCCGCCTTTGGGGATAGCCTGAAGGACTGGGTGCGGGTCGCGCTGACAATCAGCGACACCGACTTTGCCACCGCGATCGATCGCATCATCGATCACGCCAACAGCAAATCACGCGAGGTTGCATGAGCGGAATGACAATCGGCGAAACTCTGGTTGCCAGGCTTCGCCAAAGGGATGTGACCTGCGTCTTCGGAATTCCGGGCGTTCACACGGTTGAGCTGTATCGTGGGCTTGCGTCCTCAGGAATTCGTCATGTTACGCCCAGGCACGAACAGGGTGCGGGCTTTATGGCCGATGGCTATGCGCGTGTGTCGGGCAAACCGGGTGTGGCCTTTGTGATCACCGGTCCCGGATTAACCAATACGCTGACGCCGATGGCACAGGCGCGTGCCGATTCAATACCAATGCTGGTGGTGTCAGGTGTCAACAAAACGGCATCGCTCGGCAAGGGCTTGGGGCATTTACATGAATTGCCAGACCAACTGGGGCTGGCCAGAACGGTTGCGCTGGAATCCGAGCAAATCTCCGACGCCAACGATCTGGACGCAGCCTTGGACCGCGTATTCCACCACCTCACCAACGGTCGACCCGGTCCGGTGCATATCGAGGTTCCGCTGGATATCGCAGCGGCTGAATATCAGAAAGCGCCGGTTGAGACCCCTGATCCTGAGCCCCCAGTCAATCCGGCACTAATCACACATGCCGCAAAACATCTGGCCGAAGCGAAGAGTGTCGTCATTCTGGCGGGCGGCGGCGCAAAACGCGCGGAGGCCGGACTGCAAGCTCTGGCCGAAGCGCTGGATGCCCCAGTGGTGCAAACTGTCAACGCACGCGGCCTGATGCATGGGCATCCTCTGACCGTTCCGGCCAGTCCCAGCCTAAGCGCCGTACGCTCGCTGATAGAAAGCGCCGATTGCGTACTGGCCTTGGGAACCGAGCTGGGGCCAACCGACTATGATATGTATGCCACCGGTCAACTTGCGGAAATGTCAGACCTGATACGGGTTGATCGGTGCAGCGATCAATTGGCGCGGCATGAAGCATCGATCACCATTGAAGGTGACGTTATCTTAGTTGTACCAGCGCTGTTCGAGGCTTTGCCGCAAGAGGCAAAGCAACGCGATGGCGCGGAACGTGCCCGTAAAACCCGCAACGCAGCTTGGGAGGAGATTGGTCCGGACTATCGCCATCAGGTAGAAATCTTGAATGCAATACGCTCTGCCACCCCAAAAGCGCTGATGGTCGGAGACTCCACCCAACCAATTTATGCCGGCAATCTTTTCTACGACCACGACCGGGCCGGAGGCTGGTTTAACGCTGCAACGGGATACGGCGCGCTTGGCTATGGCATACCCGCAGCGATCGGTGCATCGGTCGCCGATCCGTCAGCACGGGTGATCTGCATCGCTGGCGATGGGGGCGCGCAGTTTTCAATGCCTGAAATCATGGCGGCCGTGGATGAAAACCTTCCGGTCACATTCATAATCTGGAACAATCACGGGTATCGGGAAATTGCCACCTCGATGCAGGATGTAGGCGTGACTGTCATCGGATGTGACCCCACGCCCCCCGATTTTGCAGCTACTGCCAAGTCATTTGGCATTCCATTCACTTCGGTTCCAGCTGAACCACAAGCTGTCGCGCAGGCGTTGCGCGAAACAGACGCCCAAGATGGGCCGGTAATGATCGAAATCGCCGCGCCAAAATTCGAACCTCAGAAAGATTGAAACATGTCAGACCCAACTTTTGAGTTTTCCCGCGCAATTACCCGACGTCCGGCTCCGACTATAGTTGGCGGATTGCGTGCGGAAGATATCGGCAACCCGGATTTCGACGGGATGATGGCGGCACATAAGGCTTACGTGGCTGCACTGAAAAGCACCGGTGCTGAAGTGATCGAACTTGATCCCCTCGACGCGTTCCCTGACGCGCAGTTTGTCGAGGATACAGCCCTCTGCCTGCCTCAGGGTACAGTGCTGATGCGGCCAGGCGCACCTTCGCGAATGGGTGAAGTGGCCGAAATGGCCCCGACACTTCGCGCCTGCTACGACACAGTTCTGGAAATAAAAGGCCCCGGCCATATCGAGGGCGGAGACATCCTTGTAACCGGACGCGAAATTCTGGTGGGCCGATCGGATCGTACTGACGCTGAAGGTGTCGCCGAGCTGGCGAAAATCACCTCTGAGTGGGGTCACAAATTGCGCGAGGTCTTCACCCCCGAAGGCGTTTTGCACTTCAAGACAGATTGTTCTCTGATGGATGCCGAGACAATCCTTTCAACCAGACGGTTGGATGCATCGGGCTGCTTTGGTGGCTACCGGGTGTTGCATGTTGCTGATGGGGAAGAAGCGGCCGCCAATGCGATCCGTTTCAACAATCTGGTGCTTATGGCCGCTGGCTTCCCACGCACGGCGGAAATGCTGGATCTTGAAGGGTATGAGATTGTTGAGATCGACAACACTGACTGCGCAAAGCTGGATGGCGGAATGTCATGTCTTTCGCTAAGATTTTGAGGGATTTGTCGCTAACTTTTGGTCATTGGCGTTCTTGAGGTAAAAAACGTGTGAAATCGTCGTCATGAATTCCACTGACCAAACATTTATAGATCATGGGCTCTGTTGCAAACTTTTGAGCATGGTGAGCTGATTGAGCGATCGCATCGGTGTTAACCGGCTAGTTCGGCGAATTGTTTGAATGGACAGACTCCTGGCGTGAGTTGACCTTTCCTGATCATGTGCGCAGTTTCGATTCCAGCTAGAGTTGCTGATGCTGAATTGAAGGATTTGAAACCAAGCATCGGACGGGTTCGCCTTTTTATGAACCTGTGATCTTGTTCTACGATGTTATTGAGGTATTTTCGTCTGACCATCTCGATGGGAATGGGGCATCCAAAGCCTTTGAGCATTTTGTTGATGGCCTTCAGGCCCGCAGTATTGGCGCCGCTTTTGTCGATGACAATCTTCCGTGGTAACCCATTAACTTCCAGCATCCGGGCAAGGAATTTAGTGGCAGCTGGCTTGTTGCGCCGCTCAGATAACATGAAATCAAGTGTCTTTCCGTGTTTGTCGACGGCGCGGTATAGATAGACCCAAGCGCCTTTCACCTTGATGTATGTCTCGTCCATTCTCCAGGAGCAGTCGCATGGTACTTTGCGTCTACGCGCTGCTTCGGCAATGGCGCCAGAATATCGCGTTACCCATCGGTTCAACGTGGTGTGATCCACGAAAACACCTCGCTCTCCCATGATTTCTTCTAAGTCGCGATAGAAGACGCCGTATCGAACGTAGAAGAAGACCGCGAACAGGATCACATCCTTCGGATATTGCGCGCCTTTGAAGGAGATCATAAGCTGGCTTTCGACTTGATATGACCGGCAGTCATTCACGCGCTAATTCCGAAAGCGTCAATGTCAAAAGTTTGCAACAGAGCCCCCTTTATGTGCACGCTCTCGCGCTTCTCAGAAAGCGTTTGCACAGGTGCTGAAAACGAGCGCGACCAAAGAGTTCGTGGGCCGGAGTTTTCACACACCCTCCGGTCGAACCTGCCATTGCCAAATTTTAGTCTGGCTGTAATGCCCGCAAACCGTTTTTTTAGGCGTTGTAGTCAGTGGACTATTCAAAGTAGATAATTTTTCCTTAGCAGCGCCTTCTTTAACAGTATCGGTGATGTCATATAACTGTCCCAACATTGATACGCCACACTCACTGTGGAGCAACCGAAGCTCTGAGCAATTCCTGCGAGTATTCATGCTTGGGATTTCCCATCCGCAGAGTTTCGGAGGACATGACTTCCACAATCTCGCCGTTTCTCATGACAGCTAATTGGTCACACATATGCGCAATAACAGGAAGGTCATGGGATACCATCAGATACGTCAGTCCGTGTTTCGTGCGCAGGTCGGCGAGCAAATTCAGAACTTCGGCCTGAACGCTTACATCCAAGGCCGATGTGGGCTCATCCAATAGCAGGATATCTGGCTCACCGGCCAAGGCCCTTGCAATGGCGACGCGCTGACGCTGACCACCAGAGAGCTGGTGCGGATATCGGAACCGGAACCGTTGCCCAAGGCCGACATCATCCAACAGACCCGCCACACGTTTGTCGATATTGTCCAGTCCGTGCAAATGAAGAGTTTCGCTGAGCACCTGATCGACTGTGTGCCGCGGATGAAGCGAGGCGTAAGGATCCTGAAACACCATTTGCACCGTCCGGAAGAATGCGCGATCCCGTTTCGCTCCGGACAGCGCCTGACCTTCGACCTCGATGGTACCGGACCATTGCGGCGCAAGGCCCGTTATTGCGCGCAGGATGGTCGATTTTCCGGATCCGCTCTCTCCCACAAGACCAAAGCTCTCGCCCTGCATGACACTGAGGTTGGCACCTTTGACCGCATCAACGCGGTCATGTGCGTGGCCGAACCAGACGTCTAGGTCCTTGATTTCCAATGCCGTCATTTCAACCTCTGACACTTGGTGCCTTCGACCATGACGGGTCTCGGGTCAGGACACTAAGATGGGTGCGGGTATCATCAAGTCGGGGAAGGGAATTCAACAGCCCTTGGGTGTATGGGTGTTGGGCCTGGTGCAGCTTGTTCGCTTCGCAGACTTCGACAATCCGGCCTGAATACATGATGAGAACGCGGTCGCAGAACTCGGAAACGAGGTTCAGGTCGTGACTGATGAAGATCAGCCCCATGCCCCGTTCCTTGACCAACCCGTCCATGATGTTCAGAACCTGTCTCTGGACGCTGACATCCAGTGCTGAGGTCGGCTCATCCGCGATCAGTATCTTGGGATTGGGGATCAGCATCATCGCAATCATGATACGCTGTCCCATACCTCCGGAAACTTCATGAGGATACGTGCGCATCACCCTCGCAGCATCACGGATCGACACATTCTCCAGCATCTCGATAGCCATCTTCCGTGCACGAGACTTGGAGCCGGAGTTGTGTTGAAGATAGGCCTCCATAAGTTGCTCACCAACAGTGACTACCGGGTTCAGTGAGAATTTGGGGTCTTGCATGACCATGGAAATCTGCTTCCCCCGGACCTCGCGCATCTCGCGTTCGCTTAACTTCAGCAGATCGCGGCCTTCCAGATTGATGTGACCCGCCTCGACTATGCCGGGCTTGCGGATGAGCCGCAGGATCGCCCGGCCCGTCATTGACTTGCCAGAGCCGCTTTCACCGACAATACCCAACCGTTCGCGTCTCAGCGAGAACGATACGCCGCGTACAGCGTCGAACACGCCCTGACGGGTTGGGAAATGGACCCAAAGATCTTCGATGTCCAGCAAACTCATTGTCCGTCATCCTTCGGGTCCAGGGCGTCCCTCAGGCCGTCACCCAGCAGGTTGAAAGCCAGCGATACCGTAAAAATCGCGAGCCCCGGCACAGTGGCAACCCACCAGTGGTCCAGAATAAATCTGCGACCCTCTGATATCATCGCCCCCCATTCAGGACTAGGCGGTTGTGCGCCCAGACCGAGGAAACCCAAGCCAGCCGCCGCCAGAATAATCCCAGCCATATCCAGCGTGACACGCACGATCAGCGATGAAATGCAAAGTGGCCAGATATGGCGCGTGATGATGCGCAATGGCCCTGCACCTTGCAGGCGGATCGCGTTGATGTAGTCAGTCGACCGGATGGTCAGCGTTTCGGCCCGCGACATACGTGCATAGGGAGGCCAAGCCGTAAGCGAAATTGCAAGTACCGCATTTTCGATTCCGGCGCCAAGGGCTGCAACAAATGCCAGCGCCAGAACCAGACGTGGGAAAGCTAGGAAGATGTCCGTGATGCGCATCAGGACCACATCGGCCCAACCTCCTGCATACCCCGCAACAGTCCCCACCAAAAGACCCGCTACTGGCGCGATCAGAGCAACCAGAGCGACGATGTAGAGCGTGATACGTGCACCATAAATCAATCTGGACAGAATATCCCGCCCCAAACTGTCGGTGCCCAAAAGATGCCCCTCGGTCCCTATGGGCTGAAGACGGCTAGCAAGATCCTGAGAAAACGGATCATGCGGGGCCAGAACAGGGGCAAATACCGCGGTGAAAACAAGAAGTACCAGAATGGTCAAACCAACCATAGCCATGGAATTCGTTCGCAGTGTTAGCCAGCCCTTATACAGACTGGACAATCTGGCGTGACGGCGAGACGTAGGTGCGTCGGCCAGCAGCCATTGTCGCAAAGTCAAATCGCTCATTTCGACCTCGGATCAAAGAAACGGTAGAGAAGATCAGAGAATATATTCAGGCAGATAAAGATCAGCCCGACCACAACTGTTCCGCCCAGAACAGCGTTCATGTCTGCGCTCAGCAATGCCGTTGTGATGTAACTGCCGATGCCTGGCCAACTAAAGATGATCTCGGTCAGAACAGACCCTTCAAGCAGGTTGGCATAGCTCAGCGCGATAACCGTGATCAGTTGCACCCGGATATTCTTGAATGCATGGCGCCAGATCACTTGTCGTTCCGACAGGCCTTTGACCCGTGCGGTGATGACATATTCGGCCGAAAGCTGTTCCAGCATGAAGGAACGGGTCATCCGGCTGATATAGGCCAACGAGTAATAGCCGAGCAAAGCCGCCGGCAAGATGATATGGGTTAAAGCATTTCGGAAGACATCCCAGTCCTGAACGATAGCGCTGTCCAATAGGATCAAACCCGTACGAGTCGGGACAACATCTTCGTAGAAAATGTCCAACCGTCCGGGACCACCAACCCAACCAAGAACACCATAGAACACCAGCAGACCCATCAAGCCCAACCAGAAGATAGGCATCGAATAGCCGACAAGCGCGACAACCCGAGCGATCTGGTCAATCCACGAGCCACGCTTGACTGCGGCAATCACCCCTAACGGAACGCCGAGAAAAATGCCGATCAGAACACCCAGAGTGGCGAGTTCCAACGTGGCGGGGAAAACACGGGCGATATCTTCAGATACAGGCCGCGCATTCAGCAGTGAATTGCCAAAATCTCCGTGCAGGACATCCCACAGATAATACCAGAACTGAACCAGAAGCGGTTTATCGAGACCAAGCTGTTGGTAGACAGCATCATAGGTTGATTGCGACGCCCGTTCTCCAACGATGGCCAAAACCGGATCGATGGGCATCACGCGACCGATGATGAAGGTTACGAGCAACAAACCCAGCATCGTAATTGCAATGGTACCAAGAGTCTTCAGAATGCTCCTGATCCAATGGATGAGAGGCGCCGAACGGCGCCCCCCTGTTGGTCTTTCGGCCAGTGCCATTTATTTGGTCACCTGCCAGTATGACGCCGACGTAATCGCCTGACCGGTTGAGAAATCCGTCACATTGTCACGCATTGCCGATTGTTCGATTTGTTGGAACATTATGACAAAAGGCGATGTCTCACGGAAGTCTGCCTGAATTGTCTTATACATGTCAGCACGTTTTACTGTGTCGTTTTCTACAACGGCTGCGTTCGTCTTCTCCGTCAGACCATCAGTGTCCCAAGAATTCCGCCAGGCCAACAGACCGGTGGCATTGGCCTCATCTGAATTGTCCGGGTTGTACGCGAAGGTACCAGCGTTTGTCTGCGGGTCGGGGTAATCTGGTCCCCACGCCCCAAGATAAACGTCCAGCTCACGCGCGCGGTATCGCGCCAGAATCTGCTTTGCGGTCCCGACGGTGATGTTCATCTTGATGCCGACTTGTCCCAGCGCGTTTTGCATGGCCTGCGCGATTTCGATCCGCTCCTGCGCTTCACGCACACCGACTTCTATCTCAAGTCCGCTTACACCGGCCTCATCCAGCAATGATTTGGCTTTCTCGATATCAAAGTTAAACGGGGCCTCGTCGGATGCGCCCAGATATGTCTGAGGTAGAAAGTTCTGATGGATCGTGTACTGACCCTTCAGGAAGCTGTCGCGCATGCCCTCATAATCGATGAGATACTTAAACGCCTGCCGGACCTGAGGCTTGCTCAGTTCCGGGTGCTTCTGGTTCAGCGATACATACATCAGACGGCCTTTCAGCTCGTCTGCAATTTTGACCCCATCTACCGTTGAGGCCCCTGCCACATCTTCTGGGTTCAGATTGCGGGCAATGTCGATATCTCCGCGTTCCAGCAACAGACGCTGACTGGCGCTTTCTTGAACGTGGCGCACGACCACACGCTCCATTGACGGGGCGCCAAGATAGAAGTCAGGATTGGATTTCAGCGTTACGCTTTCATTCGGCTTCCAGCTGACCAGACTATAGGCACCCGATCCAGCCGTGTTGGTTTTGAGCCATTCATTGCCCAAATCGCCATCTTTATCGTGCTCCATCACTGTCTTTTTGTCGACGATCCCGCCAATTGTAGAGGTCAGGCAGTTCAGGACAAAGGATGTCGCATAAGGCTTGTCCGTGGTGATGGTCAGCGTATCGCCATCTGCAACGATCGTTTGCTCGATGTTTTCAGGTGTGAATCCAAACTGTGTTAGGATAAACGCCGGAGTTTTGTTCAGAATGATCGCGCGGCGCAGCGAAAATTGAACGTCCTCGGCGGTCACTGGGTTACCGGAGTGAAACGTCAGCCCGTCCCGGATCTTGAACGTGATGGACTTTCCGTCCTCTGACACGTCCCAGCTTTCGGCAATATCCGGCTGATATCCGGCATCCAAATCCAGCGGGTCAAAATTCACCAGTTTCTGATAAACATTCCTGCTGACATCGGACCCGGCAAATTCAAAGCTCTCGGCTGGGTCCAGTGTGGTGATGTCGTCAATGCGATTTGCGATAACCAGCATGTTTGGTGGCGTTTCTGCCATCGCGGAAGTCGAAGTCACGGCCAGCGCCATTCCAAGCGCCGCTCCGGCAAGCAATCTACTAAATGCGTTCATGTTGTCCTCTCTGTCACTATGTCTTTCATCGACGGTCACGCCCCCCAGGTCTTTTCGAGAACACGTAACCAATTTTCGTGGCAGAGCTTCTTGATGAGCTCTTCACCATAACCATGGCGCTCCATGGCATCTCGTAGTCGGGGCAGCATGGATACATCTGTCACATCCTCCGGCACCATTGCCCCGTCATAGTCCGACCCGAGCCCGACCCGATCCTCACCCAGTATACCAATCAGGTGATCAAGGTGCCTCAGAACCTGCGTCAAAGGCACGTCGGAAATCATCCGCCCATCTTCGCGTAGAAATGCAGTGGCAAAATTCAGGCCAACCATTCCGTCACTTTCAGCAATCGTGCGGAGTTGATCATCGGTCAGATTGCGGGCGTGCGGGCATATGGCATGGGCGTTGGAATGAGTTGCCACCAATGGAGCGTCAGAGTACCGCGCCACATCCCAAAAACCTTGTTCCGTAAGATGTGACAAGTCCAGCATGATGCCGAGCGCATTGCAGCGCTGCACAAGCCTGAGACCATGATCCGTTAACCCTCCGCCGGTATCGGGCGCTGACGGGAATTTAAGCGGCACCCCGTGGCCAAAAATGTTCGGTCGGCTCCACACCGGCCCAATCGACCGAAGTCCCGCGGCATAAAAAACATCTAGCGCATGCAGATCAGTGTCGATCGCCTCGGCACCCTCTATGTGAAAAATGGCGGCCATCCGGCCTTGCGCCATGCAATCCCGGATGTCAGCGACCGAACGAACCACCTGCAATGCGCCCAAACGCTCTAGTTCGAGCAGGATTGCGATCTGGCCCAACGCGGCAGGCAAGGCATCTTCGGCATCAATCTGATCAGGAAGCGACAGGTCGTAGCTTGGCTGGACCATCTTTTTCATCTTGGCGGCCAAATCCGTTGATGATGGAACCCAGACCGCGAAGAAACCTCCGCCAAATCCTCCACATCGGGCTTTGACCAGATCAATCGCACCATCACGTCCTGTAATGAAGCGACCAGCTTCTGACAAACCACCCGCCGAGGCAAGTTTCGACAATACGTCGTTATGCCCATCAAAGATCAGCGGAGACGTTTTCACCATTGCACCACATGCTTTAGTATCATTTCGATACACGCTAACAGACGGGTTCATCATAATTGCAAAAAATTTCAATGAGTTTTACTCATAGAGATAGACGGAATCATGAGGCCACATTGACATGGGAAAACCTCGCAGCTGGCATTCGCTTCCGGAATATCAAGCGTTGCGAGCACTCATGCAGGCCGGAACAACAGCGGCGGCGGCACGGCAACTTGGGCTTTCGCAATCTGCGGTCAGCCGTTCAATCGGAAATCTTGAATCACGGCTTGGAAAAATGCTCTTTGAACGGGACGCAGGCCGATTACGCCCAACTCAGGAGGCCGTTAGGCTCAACATGCGACTTGATCCCTTGTTCGAAGCTTTGGACCGGATCGATGGACCGGGTGAAGCTGTGCAAGAAACGCTGCGTCTGGTCGCGCCGCCCAGTTACGCGCATAGATATATTGTTTCCCTCATCGCAAGCTTTTTGAGGGCAAACCCAGGGTTTTTCGTCAATCTGGAAGTAACCACTTCTGAATTGGTTACACTGGGCATCCTAGAAAATCGCTTTGATCTGGCTGTAACCGGTGTTGAACAAAGCCGTGCGGGCATCAAACTCATACCATTTAGGGTATCTCCTGCGGTTTGTGTTATGCGACCAGATCATCCGCTGGCAACGCGCGGCACACTCATGCCTTCCGACCTTCATGAACAGGATCTGATCGCCTTGACATATCGCCATGGGCGACGCGGGCAGCTTGATCGGTTGTTGCACCAGGTTAGGGCTGAACCTAGGATTGTCGCAGAAGTTTCGACCTCTTTCGCTGCTGCTGACATGGCGCGAGAAGGTCTGGGCCTGGCGGTGATCAACCCCTTTCCGGTGTACATGTATCGATCCCCAGAACTGGCGTTTGTCCCGTTTGAATCCCCCATGCGATATCGAGGTCATTTTGTGGTTTCAGACCAGAGGCCCGTTCCAAGGATCGCCCGCGCCTTTATGCGGCATCTCCGGCTTAACACACCTCCTGACCCCTTTTCAGATCGTAGTTAGGATGCGTACAGACCCACCCAAATCCGGTTTTGTTTCCACGGTTGCCACTGCGGTACAGATCGACCATCCAGCGAAGCATTCGGGTTATTTTGGATGGAGGAAACGCGGACTTTGCTATCCTCGTGCCGAGCGCTACGATGCAACTACTTCAAGCAGTTCAATACGATTTCCAAACGGGTCGCTGATATAAATTCTCTTGATGTCGGGTAAGTCGATGTCAGTTCGAACGTCAACACCTGCAGCCTTAAGATGAACAACAGTGTTCTCCAGTGAACCTACTCTAAAGCCCGGGTGGGCTTTCAGTGCAGGTGCAAATGGTTCTTCCACTCCCAGATGAATACGCACATTCTGGCATTGAAACCAAACTCCTCCGCGACCGCGCAACGCTTTGGGTTTTTCAACTTCAGAAAAACCCAACACGCCACAATAGAAATTGCGTGCGTCACTTTCTCTGCCTTTTGGCATAGCAATTTGGATGTGATGCAGTTCTTCAATCATCTTGCCTAGCCCAGAGACTAAATCAATCCAACTAATGTAGTATGTCATTGCATACGTTAGTGCATTCCCAATCACAATTGGGTCGTTATAAACGGCCCGAAGGAGACATTCATCGAAAGTGCGGCCGCCGCAATGCGGCTTCACCAAACCGGCCTTTCGCTGCGCTCGCAAGATCGTTCGCCATGCGAATTCACAGATCGCGCAACAATCCTGCCGGTCCCAGCGTAGAACTCAGTTGCCACTCGCGAACCAAAGCTGACCTTGCGTATTCGCAAATCGAGCCGGAACGGGTTAAAAAAATCGTTTGGGTATTAAAAGTACAGCCAAGTATAGCCCTGGTCCGGATTTGTGCTTTGGACACCTCAAGCCGGGTTGCCTACTAGCTCTTTTTGATATCCGAAAAGTGCGGGCAACCCGCCCGTGTGCAATAAAACGACTTTCTCACCTGGTTTTATCTTTCCACGTTCGACCAGGTGCAGCAAACCGGCGAACGTTTTTGCAGAATAGACCGGGTCTAGAAAAACCCCTTCGGTTCGGGCCATTTTTTCCAATGCAGCGCATGTCTTGGCATTCACTTTGCCATAGCCTGGCGGCAAGGCTTCATCCCAAACATCAATCCTATCCTGTAGAAAACCGGCGTCGATTTCCAGCAAGTCCGCAAGATTCTGCAGAACGGTTTTCATTCGAGCCTTTTGCTGTTCGCGATCCCGGCGCACGCAAATCCCAAATACCGAAGCAACGCTTTCTTCCAGCGCCAATCCGGTTAGCAGACCGCCATGTGTCGCGCCGCTGCCTGACGGGACAACGACCGCATCGAAATCTGGCATCTGCTGGTACAATTCCTGCCCAGCGACGACATAACCCAGGGCTCCTAGGGGTGGATGATTCAGGCCAAGGTGAATGACGTAAGGTTTGCGACCTTGGGCTTTCAATTCGTCGGCGCGCGAATGCAATGCCGCGTCCGCTCCGGACTCGTCTTCACCCTCGGGGTAGCTCATTTGCTCGGCACCCAGGATTTGTGCCAGAAGTACATTCCCGGACACATAATATTCTGAGCCCATGTCCGGCACACGCTCTTCCAACTGAAGCACCGATTGCATGCCCAGTTTGGCCGCGGCGGATGCTGCAGATCGCACAAAATTGGACTGAACTGCGCCCGTGATCAGAATGGTATCAGCGCCCTTTTGCTGCGCATCTCCAAGATAAAATTCAAGCTGCCGTGTTTTGTTGCCACCAAAACTAAGCCCGGTCAGATCATCACGTTTTAGCCAGAGATCGATATCCAGCTCGGCCGATATGTTGTCCAGGCGCACCAAGGGTGTTGGGCCAGACATGAGTTGGGCACGTGGAAATCTGTGCAGATTGTCGTTTCGTATCATCGTGTGACCTTTGAGATTACGCTGTCATATAGGCGCGATGGAACAGAACACAGCAAGCGATCAGTGAAACCACGCGGATCGCTGCTATGACGACCGCCTGTGGCAGGTAGGGACCTGTCGCACGGCCAAGTAAACTGCCGATCAAGGTTATGGCGAGGAACCCCCATACTGACGACCCATACGAGATTGATTGTGCCCCGGACAGATTGTGCAACAAAAATGCGATGCCATATGCCACCAGCGCTATTGGTTGAACCAGCTTTGCCACCTCTTTGGCGGACCGACCCTTTGCAATCAAACCGAACACCATAAGTGGACCCGGGGTTGCCGCCCATACAGTTGCAAGTCCGGACAATCCGGTAACAGCTGAAAACCCGACGTTTCCAATTGAGCCACGCAAGGGGAGCAAGGTTGTAATCAAGCCGATTAACAACAGGCAGGCCGTCAGGGCGAGAACAAACGCCTCGCTCAAAAGGGGATAAACAATGCGGCCAGCAGCCACTCCAACGCAGCATCCAATGACCGCAGTGACGATTATCCGCCGATTGTTTTTCAGAACATGCCGGTCCGTTGCCACCGCTGACACAACGGTGTTTAGCAGAAGCAAAATGGGAACCGCCGTCGGCGTGCCAAGCATAATCATCATGGGTGGCCCCGCAATGATGCTAAATCCGATGCCAACCCCGACTTGCAGCATGGCGCCAACGCAAATAGCGGTCATCAGGATGTACAGTTCAGCGGGCACTCTAACTCCTATGGATCGGGGGATTGTTGCAGGGCCACAGGTACCTTGATTGACCAGCTGAGGTCTACTTCAATTCCAACCCACCTACGGCACGGCGCGGTCAGCGCTGCCAGGGCATCATTCCAGAGTAAGGTATCCGAGCGACTACAGAATGCGCCATATGCGTCAGTGTCGTAAGGTCAAAAATGGGAATCCGCAGTTCTTCCTGAAGGCGCGCGGCATATGGCGGCAGATCTGTACACTCCAATACCAATGACCGAATATCCGGAGCTTCAAGCATCAGACTGCGAGCGGCATCCAAGACCTCGGCCTCGATCAGATCAGTATCCATCCTCGTTCGTGTATTTCGCAAGATCACCTCGGCGAATTCTGATGTACCTTCCAAGCCCTTCACTGCCACAGGAACACCGGCTGCACCGACACCTTCAAAATGCCTGGGCGTCAGTGCCGATGCATCCGCAGTCAGCACGCCCACCGGTGCATTGGCCCCGGTCATGTGAAAGGCTAGCGGCACCTGGATCAGACTGGATGCAAAAACAGGAACGGAAACCGCTGCTGCCAGTTCCTTTTGATACAAGGCTAAAAAGCCACAACTGCCGGTGATGGCACGAACACCCTCAGCCTCAAGCCGCTTGGCTCCTTCAATGAAGGGGGTCAGCAATTCGGGCGTAGGATTGTTCAGCAAGGTCGGGACAGTCACGCCATCGATCATCTCATACAGGACCGGAAATGGCAGACTGGATGGGTTCTTGATATGGCCCGGCGGTTTTGGAAAATAACTTTCAAGGCACAGAACACCGATCGACGCGCCGCATATATTCTGACCGCCTTGGTAAATTGGCATTGTTATCAGACCCTTCTAACTTGAGTGTTCAAAACCTAGCCAACGAAAACGGCGCCATATCGACGTTCGGGCTGTGACCGGACACAAGATCCGCCACAAGCTCACCGGTTTTCGGGGCCATCATCAGCCCGTAATGTGAATGTCCGAACGCGGCATACAGCCCGTCTGAGCCGTTGATCAGCCCGATTGCGGGCAAACTGTCCGGAAATGATGGCCGTCGACCCATCCAGAATCGTGCCTCGCTTGTTTCGAGGTCTGGCAACATCGCCTTTGCCTGTTCGGTCAGGATTTCTTTCTTGCGCGGATCAGCGGGCGCATCGACGCTGCCAAATTCGGCCGTGCCAGCGACTCTCAGGCCGCCCAGCATCGAGCTTGCGACGACCTTTGCGTCCACATCCATGACCGAGTTGTTCAATTGGACTGAAGAGTTCGGGAATTCAACGTGGTAGCCGCGCTCGGCAACAAGGGGCACTGGCAGCCCAAACGGTTTCAGCAGGTCGGCGGACCACACCCCAGCAGCAAGTATAAGCCTGGGGGCGTGCAGCGTGTCCTGTGACGTTGTAATCTGCCAACTTCCATCTTGGGTCTGGATCAACTTGGAGACTTCGGTTTGTACGATCTCGGCCCCTTGCATGCCCGCTTTTTCCGCCAGGATTGCCCCGATGCGTCCTGGAGAGGTTACGCGTGCCTGACCTTTGATCACAACCGCGGCTTTGAATTCCTCTGACAGTGCAGGTTCCAGGCGGCGTAACTCGACACCATCGACAAGCACCAGATCACCTCCTTTTTCCTGGCGGATCAGATATCCAAGCCCATTCAGATCAGCCTGCTCCCGGTGGCGAAAGGCGTGAACATAGTAACTGTCTGTAATCAGGTCTTCGTGCCCGGTGCCTTGAAGGTGACGACGATACAGGTCGATAGACGGGCGACACAAAAGCTCCATCGCGTCCGAGATTTCGCGTACCGACCTTTCGCCGGAATTTCCCAAAAACCGCAGCCCCCAAGGTATCATTTTTGGCCAGAAACTGGCTCGGACCGAAAGCGCGCCTTTGGGGTCCAGCAGCATCTGCGGCAGTGATTTCCAAATGCCTGGCATCGCCTGAGGAATGATCGACCATGGTGAAACTACGCCCGCATTCCCGAATGAGGTTTCTTGCCCTGGCTCACCTCGATCGATCAGTCGAACCGGTATGCCGCGTTCCTGTAACGACAACGCGCAACAAATGCCGACGATCCCTGCGCCGATGATGGTGACTTGTTCGGTCATCCTCTCAGGCCGGGGTATGACTGCGGTTGCGCGCGATCAGTTGGGTGATGATCACCGGTGACGCCACGGCCAGCGCGATCAGGTCGGCGGTCAGGGATGGGGCTACAAAGATGATACCCGCGATGGCCATCAGAATGCGTGATGCGATATTCAGCGGGCTCAACCAATACCCAACCACAGCCGCCGACAGGGCAATGACCCCCGCGATGCAACTGGTCGCGGTATATGTGAACTCCCACAGGTTAAACCCGGTTGAGGATACGAACAGCAGCACCGGCGCATAGACAAAGGCCATGGGCGCGATCACTTTTCCCAAGCCGAGGGTAAAAGCAGATAGTCCTGTTCGGAATGGGTTTGAATTGGCAATGGCCGCTGCGGCATAGGCTGAAGTACAGACCGGTGGCGTAATCTCTGACACAACACCGTAGTAAAGCACGAACAGGTGACTGGCGATGGGTGGTACGCCCAACTGCGCCAGTGCGGGCTGCGCGACGGATACCAACATGATGTAGAGCGCAGTTGTAGGGATGCCCGCGCCCATCAGAATGCAAACGATGGCAATGAAAACCAGCGAGATGAACAATTGAAGATCTTCAATGGCAAAAAACTGGAAACTGCCAAGCGAAATCATATTGTACAGATCCGACGCCAGATTTCCCGCGCCTTGCGTCACCATGAAACCGATGCGAAACCCGATACCAGTTGTGTTGATAACTCCAACCACGATTCCCACGGCTGCGGCCGCCGCGCCAACGGCCAGCGAGTATTTAACGCCCAACTCGACCGCTTGCAGCATCTCGGGCACTTCGATGCGTTTCTGCGGGTTCAGCGTCGCGACGACTGTCAAACCGCACAGGATTGCCGTCATGGTCAGGTCAAAGCCACCGTCTGAGAATTTCCACAACACAAAGGCCAGAAACGCTGCTGCGTAAATCAGTGTCGGTGGGTGCTTCAGTCGCGACATGCCAGCGATCACGGCAAGCGAGATGCCACAAAAGGCCGACATGAAGGGCGTATATCCAGTGAACAAGACCACCAACAATCCGATCAGCGGCACTATATTGACCCAGCCTTCGGCCCAAACCGCCTTGAACTGAGGTAGCTGCTCTTTGGTCAGACCTTTCAAGTTCAGCTTGCGCGCCATCAGGTGCACCACGGCAAAGACGCCAACATAGTGCAGAAGGGCCGGAAAGATCGCTGCAATCACGATCGTGGTGTAGGGAACCTCGAGGAATTCGGCCATGATGAAGGCGGCTGCCCCCATGATTGGCGGCGTGATCTGTCCCCCAGCCGAAGATGCGGCCTCGACACCGCCCGCAAAGTGGCCGGGGTATCCTAGACGCTTCATGTTGGGAATTGTCAGCGCGCCGGTTGATACGGTGTTGGCCACCGAAGAACCTGAGATCGTGCCGAAGAAGGCCGAGGATACCACCGACACTTTTGCCGGACCGCCGGTATAACGGCCCGCCAAAATAGTTGCATTATCGATGAATAGCTGCCCCAACCCCGTGCGTTGCGCGATCACGCCAAACAGCACGAAATGGAACACGATGGTCGAAACAACCCAAAGGGTGACGCCGTAGATGCCTTCCTGCGGGAAATACATCGACGACACGAAGGTTTTAAAATTCACGCCGGGATGTTGCAGCAATCCGGGGAAGTACGGCCCAAGCAGGGCGTATGAAATAAAGACGCAGATGATTAGCGGCAACACCCAACCCAAAGTGCGGCGCGCGATGTCCAGCACCAGCAGGATGATGATCACGCCTAACACCACATCAAATGTGTTGGGGTTACCCATGCGGAACGTCTGTTCCTCGATACCCAGAAAAGGAATGCCGCGCCAGGCGACGCCAACATACAGCGCTGCGATGGTCCCCAGCACCATGAAGACCAAGTCGTATAGTGGGATGTTGCCTATGCGAAACCGGCTTACTTTAAGCGCATACAGGCTTTTGGCCCCGATAATCGGGATTGTCGCGTAGACCAGAATGAACAGCAGGGCCAGATAAATGCCCATGTGCCAGTGATCGGCAGGCAGGCCGAACCCGGCTGTGAAAAATTCGTAGAATGCAAAGATCAGGGCCACGACGCGCAGAACAATTCCGGTTGTCGGAGTTACCTGCCGGACGGCGGCGCCTTCGTCGAATTGTTCTTCGATTGCAGCCAGTTCCTCGGCTGTCAGCTCGTGGTCATCAAGCTTTTGTGTCTCGGACATGATGGCCCCCTGATTGCGCGTATTTTGAGTACCCGGTGCTCAGATCTGAGCACCGGACAATTAAGTTTCGTGAGATAGAATTACTGAAGAAGCCCGGCTTCTTTGTAGAACTTCTCGGCACCCGGATGTAGCGGAACACCCAGCGCCTCGACGCCGTCCAACGCCGTGTCCGGTGTGATCTGCTTGCCCTTAGCATGGCCGTTATCCAGCAGCTTGCGAGTGTTGTCATTCCACAGAGCTTTGGTCATCTGATAGACCAGATCATCGGACAGGTCCGAGGATACAACCAGCATCGCGCTTACTGCGGGGGTCTTCGTATCAGCGTCAATACCTTCATAGACACCGCCAGGGATCGCTGAAGGGATATAGGCCGGAATGATTTCATTGATCTTGGCCAGATCCTCATCGCTGAACGAGTGCAGGTTCATGCCTTTGGTCGAAGATAGTTGCACCATCGCAGCGACCGGCCAGCCAGCAGCATAGAAATAGGCGTCAAGCTGACCATCGGCCAGCCGCTCGGCGCTCTGGCTGTTGTTAAGTTCGGCTTCGTCCATGTTGTCACGATTGACACCCCAGGCATCAAGCATCTGCAAAACGGCTACCTGCGTGCCAGAACCAGCTTGCGCGATACCAACGCGTTTACCTTCCAGATCGCTCAGATCGTTGATCGTCGACCCGGCCGGCAGAACAAGGTGCAGGTCTTCGGGGAACAGGTTGGCCACGATGCGCAGCTTGGGATGCGGTTTGCCTTCGAATTTTCCTTCTCCCAGATACATCGAACGCGTGACGTCAGCTGCAGCAAGACCCGCCTCAAGCTCACCGTTTTCAACGGCCGCGTTGTTAAAGACCGACGCGGTGGTGGATTGCGCAATTGCGATCAGCCCCGGAACACCGCACTGGCCACCTTCTTCACACGGGCGTGAGCCCGGAGGCGCTGAGATACCATTGGCGATGGTGCCACCGATGGGGAAGTAGGTGCCGCCAGCACCACCGGTGCCGATACGGAAAAAGGTCGGATCCTGCGCCAGCGCAGGTGCAGCCAGCGCGCCCGCCAATGCTAGACCAGTCAAGCATTTTACAATTTTCATTGTTATCTCCCTTGTTGGAATTTCGGTTTCGGTTTTCCCAAACTTCGATCCTGCAAGCGTAGAGACAAATTACATAAATACAAATTTGTTATATTTCACTAAACTAAACTTTTACTTATACTTATACTTATGAACCTGACCCAGCTAACTGTATTTCGTGAGGTGATGGAGACCGGCTCCATCTCTCAAACAGCCAAGAAACTGAATCGAACGCAGCCTGCGATCAGTCTTGCGTTGAAAAACCTTGAAAAGTCTCTGGGCCTGATGCTGTTCGAACGTAATGGACGGCGTTTGGTGCCGGTTCCCGAAGCGCATTATCTATTGGCAGAAACGACAGGCATTCTTGACCGCCTCGCGTCGATCTCCAACACCATGGAAGGCCTCATCAAAGGGCATGCCGGAAGCTTGAATATTGCGACGATGCCTGGTCCATCTGCCTTTTTGTTCCCGCGTTTCATAAGCCAGTCAGTTGGCGAAAACCCCGAAATTCGCATAACACTTTCCACTCGCAGCTCACCTCAGATTATGGAGCTTGCGGGATCACAAAACATCGACTTCGGCTTTGCTGACTTCGAGCATTCAACCGGTAAAGAACCCCAATATTCCGCCGAGCTTATCCAGGCAGATTGCTTCTGTGCCCTTGATCGCGATCATCCGCTTTCATCGCGCCAGAGCTTGGCCTTATCGGACCTGGATGGAACGCCAATGGGCGGCCTGCATCCTTCCCACCCGTTTCAACGAAAAATCCGGCAGGAGTTTGAAATTGTTGCCGCTGAATACAACCCAACGGTAACTTGCCAGTACTTTCTGCCCTTAATCCCCTTTGTGAGTTCAGGACAATGTTGCAGCATCGTAGATCCGCTGACAGTTGCGACTGAGCGTGAGCTTAACTTCTCGAATGGCAAAGTGGTTTTCTTACCCTTCACGAAACCGCTCAGATATGAGTATGCCATCCTCGAACCAAACCACCGACCACCGTCCCAATTGGCATTACAGACCAAAGCGGGATGGAAGGCAGAAGTGTTGAGGATGTTGGATGGTGTGAAGGCAAACCCCCTTTCCTTTTGGATAGATGAAGCAGGGACAGATCATAATAGATCACTATAGACCTTACGATCTGAAAACCAATTTTTGTGTTTGGCTACTGCGTGACCAAAAGCCGGCATTCATGCATGTTGCAGCATCCGTTACTCTGGACTTGATGCTGACCTCGGTGCCGTTGCAGCAAAACGCCCTGCCCCGCAAAAACTGATATAAGGACGGCCCAAAGCTGCCGTTCATTGGGTCAGGCCACGTCGCGATGCAGCTTCACCGAACCAGACTTTCGCTGCGGGAGCAAAATCTGGCAACAGCCGAACTCACATTAAGCGGGACAAAACGCTATTTTGCCACCTATGCACGAAGGTCTGTTTACCTGATTTGTCGAGGTTCTTTTTCCACCCTAGATTGCTTTCAGGTATCGTTTAGAGTCCCCCCGGTGAACGCAGACAGTTTCTTAGATCAGCTTCGCATCATGGCAGCGCTCTAAGACGGCCCCGCAACAGACTAAATGCTGGAAGCACTTCGAGCCGCCCTCATAGAAGCATTTGCCGGGACGGGGCCTTGGAAGCTTCGATCACTACACGAAGGCTTCAATCCGTATGCGCAACAGACCCCTGACGCCGACCCACAGTGGCTCGACAATTCTGCCTTTTTTTTGTCCTTGTTGAAGAAAAGGGCATCAACATTGTTGATCAGGTTTTCTGGGCGCGTCAGTCTGTACGGGTGAACGTGAAGCACGGCGCTCAAAGCACGAACAGCGTGTTTTGTATGTTGTGGCGCAGGACCGAGGAGGAGGAAAACAAGCGTGAGACCGACGGCGAAATAGATGGTGATCCAAGCTTCAGTCATTGAGTTGTAGGGCAAAATCAAACAACAGAAGGATCCTACCAATTCTCGAAACTGGTCAGATGAGACGCCGAGACAAGGCTAACAGAGCGGCATGATGCCGGTTCCTGGCGTCAAGTTTACATACGACATTGCCTAAATGATAGTTAACCGTCGACACGGACAAAAAAATACGTTCAGCGATTTCTTCGCTGGTAAGTCCCTGTGATACCCAGATAAGGCACTCTCGTTCGCGAATTGTTAGCAAAGATGCCTGGAGTGTTTCCGGCTCCAATTTTGGCGTTAGATAGTCGCAAATCTGATAGGCTGCGACGTGAAGCTTGGACCCTTGGTCGTGGATCACGTCGCCCAAGGATTTTCTGCTTTTCCCTGTGAACGAAACAACACTAACTTGCCCGTCTATACCACGCACAGGAATCGAGAGACCGTAGTAGATGCCATAGTCACGACCTTCCCAGAACACCTGCCTTTGTTGTTTTGGAAAGGCGGAAAGAAACTGTTTGGTGCCCCAACAAAACGGGGATCGCGCGCGCTTGGCCAAGTGGCAGACTGGATCAACCTGATCGTATCTGCGGTTGCAGTATCGACTGATCCATTCAGGCTCGTAGTTCGCTTTGAAATCAATCGTGCCCGAGATCGGTTGCGTTTGCGAATTCTGGATCTGAACATAGCTGTAGTAGCTCAGGTCAAATTTTTTCAGAAAGTCGACGATTCCGGCCTCAAAACCTTCCCACATTTTGGGCCAAGGCGCATCGTAGTCGTTGATTTCACCAAGCTTCGGCATGGAAAGACTCACTACTATGGTCTGCCCCGGCAGACATCCCCCTACGTGAAAGTGTAGGGGTAAAGGTATCCATATTGCAAGATTTGCCAGTTGTGAACTTCCCGCCTCCGTCGCACCGTGATGCGTCAAACGAAAACAACTCAAAATGGGAGGGTAAGCGAATGGCGCAGAGCCAACTGCTTCGATCAACGGGTTTGGCGACCTGCTTCACTTTGATGACGCTGGGGGCTGCCTCGGCGGAAATAACAAAAATCGGTGTCCTGGCACCTTTGACCGGCGCGACCGCCTCGGATGGTGAGGAATTCATTCGCGGTGTGGAATGGGCGGTAGAAGAAGCGAATGCCAAGGGCGGTGTCGCGGGCTACACATTCGAAATCGAAGTGGCGGACGTCAAGGACCACTCTGCGGCCAACGTCTCCAGCGCGGTTGAGCGCCTGCTTGGGACCGACGGGGTCGAGGTGATCCTGACGGGCTACGCGTCTCTTTCTATGTTCGAGGTCGATCTGATGGCCGAAGAGAACATGCCCTACATTGCTGCAGGCCCCAGTCCGGGATTTGCCGCCATCGTCAGCCAGGACCCAGATGCATACAACTGTTGCTGGTCCTACACGGCGTCGTTCAAGGGCTATGAGACCGACGTTTTGCCAATGGTTCAAGAGCTTGCGGACGCCGGAAAGGTCAGCATCGACGGCAAAACCGTCGCGATCATCAGTTCGGACAACCCTTATTCCAAGACGATTTCCGAGGGGATGAAAATCAGTTTCTCCGAAGGTGGTTGGGATGTTGTTGTTGACGAATTGGTCCCGTTTGGCGAGGTGAGCGATTGGAAAGTGATCCTTGCAAAGGTGAACCAGGCGAACCCCGATCTGGTAATCAACACGGATTACATCCCCGGCAATTCGGCACTGTTCCTAAAACAGTTTCTGGAAAACCCGACCGATAGCCTGATGTTCCTGCAATATGCGCCATCGGTGCCGGAATTTGTCGAGCTGACCGGCGAACAGTCCAACGGTGTTCTCTACAACCTGATCAACGGACCGCTGGATTCCCCAAAATGGCCACGTGGAAAGGAACTGATGCAGCAGTATCGCGATAAGTTTGGTTTCGATTCCGGTGCTTACGGTGTCGGCCTCTATGAGATGACCAACATGTACTTCACTGCATTGGAGAAAGTGGGCGATCCGACCGATCACGACGGCATCGGTGTGGCCATTGGCGAAACCAAGGTCGCAACAGCCGCGGGCAATGTGGAGTTTGATCCTGAAACCCATGTAGCGCTGCAAAGCAATGACTACATCCCGGTGTCGTTCTGGCAGCTTTGGGATGGCGAGCGCGTCATGGTTGGCCCGGATATCTATGCCAATGGTGAATTCCGCCTGCCGCCCTGGATTTCTGAAAACTAAAAGCAGTGCGCCCCGCCACCTCTTTTGGTCCGGCGGGCGCAAACAGGATTTTCCAGACATGACAGAACCCATCCTATCCGTACGCGGCATGTCCAAGCGTTTTGGCGGTTTGCAAGCCGTTCAGGATGTGAGCTTTGATGTGACGTCGGGGCAAATTTTCGGGATCGCTGGCCCCAACGGCAGTGGCAAGAGCACGCTGTTCAATATCATTACGCGCGTCCCCTTCGGGGCTAACGCTGGATCAGTGACGCTCGAAGGGCGCGAGATGCACAGGTTGCGTGCCGATGCTATTGCTCTTGCCGGTATTGGGCGCACCTTTCAGCGTGAAAACGTCTTTTCCGCCCTCAGCGCGATAGACAATGTGCTGGTTGCTGTCGAAAGCCAGGCGCGGGCTTTGGGCTTTCCGCAGAAAGTCGCGCGGGCGGAAAAGATGCTCGACCTAGTCGGGTATCCGCCCACAATGCACAACATGTTGGCGGGCAATTTACCCGTTTATTACCGCAAGTTGTTGATGATCGCCTCCTCACTGGCACTAAAGCCACGTGTGCTGTTGATGGACGAACCGGCCTCCAGCCTGACCGGGCCCGAAATTGACAACATGAAAGAGGTGATCCTAGCCATACGCGGAGAGGGGATCGCGATTGTGCTCATCGAACATGTGCTCTCGCTGCTGATGGAGGTGTCAGACACGCTTCTGGTTCTCGATCAGGGGCAGGTCATTGCGCAGGGGCTGCCGGGTGATGTCATCAAAGACCCGGAGGTGGTCGAAGCCTATCTGGGGGGTGCATATGTCTGATCCCGCGCTTCAGGTCGAAAACCTTTCAGGCGGATATGATCCTGTGCAGATATTTCAGGACATTGATCTGGTTTTGCACAAAGGTGAGAGCATCGGCATTTTTGGCCCGAATGGTCACGGTAAGACCACGTTCCTGAAAACGCTGAGTGGCCTGATCGACCCATGGTCAGGCTCCATCCGATTTCACGGTGAGCTGATGAATCGCGTGGGCGAACGGGGCAGCCGCAAATGGCGCAACTTCAACTATGACGCGGTCACGCGCAGGCGTATGGACCCCAAGACCGTGGCGCGCGCCGGTTTGATCCACGTTCAGCAAGGCAACCTCTTGTTCCCCGAACTGACAGTTGGCGAAACGCTGTCAATCTCTTCCGGAGCGGCCAAAGGGCGAGAGGGTTGGAGCTTGGAACAGGTCCGCGGGCTATTCCCGTGCGTCGCAGAACGGGGCGATCACAAGATCCGATTCCTGTCTGGAGGAGAGCGGCAGATGGTCTCGGTTGCCGCTGGCTTGCTCTCAGCGCCGCGCCTGCTGATCCTTGATGAACCCACGCTTGGTCTGTCACCAAAAATCCGGCAGGAACTGTGCGATGCAATTCTGACAGTGCGAAAAACTGGAATGCCAATCATTCTGATTGATCAAGATGTTGGGTTTCTCGAACAGATCATCGACACGCTTTATCTGTTCGACCACGGGCGTATTTCAGGCCGCATGACCCATGCCGAAATGCCAGACCATGACGGGTTGATGGCGCTCTTGTTCGGGGAATATCACTGATGGATGCAGCAACACTTTCTTCAGTCCTGCAAGGTGGCATTGTCCTGGGTGCGCTCTATGCGCTGATGGCGACCGGGCTGTCGTTGGTCTGGACGACACTTGGCATTTTCAATTTCGCACATGGGGCGTTTATTGCGCTTGGGGCCTATATCGCCTGGCAGTTTTCAAGCGTGGATGCTTGGGGCTTGCCGCTCTTTCCGGCAATCCTGCTGACCTTGGCAGTGATGTTTGCCGTCGGCGCCTTGATGTATTTTTTGCTGGTCAAACCCTTCGAGCGGCGCGCGGATGTGGTCCTGATCTCGGTTATCACAACCTTGGCAGCGTCAGCCATTCTGGAAAATGGGCTGCTGTTGATCTGGGGGCCGCGGTCAAAGCAAATTCCGTCTCTGGGCAGCGGAGAGGTTGCCTTGGGCCAAATCAGCCTGGCCACAAGCGAGATTATCCTTCTGGCGCTGGTTCTGGCGATCTTGCTGGGGCTCGGACTATTTCTGCGCTATGCGCGACCCGGACGCATTATGCGGGCGGTATCGCAGAACCGCGAGGCGGCCGAGCTCCTGGGGTTGAACGTGCCGCTTTATTTCGCCATTGCCTTCGGCCTGTCGGCTGCGACGGCGGGCCTGGCTGGTGTATTCGTGGGCACAATCCGTTTCATGAACCCTGAGATGGGTACGGAGCCGCTTATGAAAGCTCTGATCGTGGTGATTTTTGGTGGGGTCGCGCGGTTCTCCAGCCCACTTTATGCCGCCTTTATCATCGGCATGCTGGAAGCGTTTTCAATCTACGTTTTGGGTCTCTACTGGGCACCCGCGGTGCTGTTTATAACCATGATTGTTGTGCTGCTGCTCAAGCCCGAAGGGTTGTTTGGCAACCATCAAAGGACGCTCTGATATGCGGTACGACCCCCCGCTTCACAAGACGCAAGGCCTTGTGCCCCTGCTGATCGCTCTGGCCGCGCTGATCGCTTATCCGTTTGTGTTCGAGGCTACCTATTTCCGGCATGTGATCATCCTGGCTTTTGTCTTTGCCATCGTTGCAACAAGCTGGGATCTGAGTCTGGGCTACGGTGGCCTATTTAACTTTGCCCATGTGGGCCTGTTTGCTGTCGGCATCTACACCTATTCCATTCTGGCGAAGACACTGGGGTTTTCGCCGTGGCTGTCGATCCTTGCGGGCGGCGGCACTGCCGCACTGGTTGCGCTACTGATCTCTCTTCCTGTGCTGCGGCTGGACGGCATTTACGTGATCCTTGTGACCATCGCGCTCAGCCAATTGATCTATTTTATTGTGATTTCGTGGTCTGATGTTACCGGCGGAACCTCGGGCATGGTGACGCTGCCGACCTTGAAAATCGGCGACTATCGTTTGTCCAAGGATGGGCGGATCGGATATTATTTTGTGGGGTTGGGATTGCTGGTGGCGAACCTGGCATTTCTGTATCTGCTCACACGCTCGCGCCTTGGCCGGGCCATTGTGGCGCTGCGGGACAACAAATACTACGCTATTGCCCGTGGCGTATCCGAGGCGCGAACGCGCGCGCTGACATTGATGGCAAGTGCCGTTTTCACCGGGATGGCCGGTGCATTTTACGCGGCCTACCTGCGGGTCGCTTCGCCGGATGCGTTTGGCATCGGGTTTTTGACGGTGTTGCTGTCGATCCTGCTGGTCGGCGGAACCGGCACTATCTGGGGGCCTGTAATTGCTGCCTTTGTCATTTCAGTGCTCTCCGAATGGCTAGCTGGCTTTGGTGCGTGGCAAAACATCATCATTGCTTCTGCCATTATTCTTGTTGTGGTGTTCTATCCCGGTGGTCTTTGGGCTGCGGTGCAAGAACTCCGTGAAGCCGTAGATGCGCTGCGCACATCCCTTTTGGCCCGCTGGCGTAGACGCGAGGTCCGGGCGCGGGAAGATCGTTTGAACGCTAAAGAACGCTTCATCGAAACACGGCATGGATTGATTGCCATCGCAGATACCGGTGACAAAGGGAAACCCGCGCTGTTGTTCCTGCATGGTAACTCTGCCTGTAAAGAAGCATTTTACAAACAATTCCACGCCTTTCGCGACATGTACCGCGTGATCTCCTTTGATTTTCCCGGGCATGGTGTGTCGTCGAATGGTGATCCGGAAACAGCCTACAACATTGCCGCCTATGCCGAGATTGCAGAGGCCGTTCTGGAGGACAGCAATGTGGCGGATGTCCGCGTAATTGGATGGTCGCTTGGCGGGTATGTGGGCCTTGAGCTGGCTGCGCGGGCGAATGTCGAGGTGCAGGCCTTGGCAATTGCCGGAACCCCGCCCCTCAATCAGGTACCGATTGATTTCGGACGGGGCTACAACCCTGACTCCCATCTTGTGCTGGCGAGTAAACAGTACTTTTCACGACAAGAGGCATCCGATTTTGGGAACAGCGCGACCGCACCGGTATCCGAAGACTCTGCCTTCCTCCATCGTAATTTGCGTCGAACCGACGGTCGGGCACGGCTGTATATGATTGGTAAGCTGGGCATCATCGACTGGCCAAGGCAGATGCGCATGCTCAGCCAAGGCAAATTTCCTTTCGCACTCTTGAGTGGAAGCGATGACCCGTTCCTGAACCACGATTACATCGCGCGTCTGCGCTATGGAAACCTGTGGCGGGGCATCCCCCAGGATATTCCGGGTGGCAAACATGCGCCGTTTTTCAACAAACCTGATGAATTCAACATGCGTCTTCTGGCTTTCCTGCATGATGCAGAGCGGGATCGCGGCGACGAGAAGGAAAACACCCGCGAAATTGACAGGGAGATAGATCGTGACCCAGGCTTGGGTCATTGAGCGGGCCCTGAGAGGCCCGCTCAGTGTTTAATCACACCATTGCAAAGATGCGGGCTGAGCCACCAGTGCCCCCCGCATGTTTTGGTGCGCCAATGACCAATGTGGCACCGGCTGCTGGCACGCGATCCAATCCCGCAATATTCTCGATCCCAAAACGCCCTGTCGGGAGCCAAGCGTAGTGGGTTGCGAAGTCAGCCGAGATGCCGTGGTCCAGCGACAGCGTGTCCACTGCAATGGAACGCGCACCTGTTTCTTCGATCAGCATCTGTGCGGCTTCGACATGGAAGCCCGGATAGTGCTGCGCTTCACCATCAAAGTTGCGGAAGCCATCCGTATCAACCTTGTTTGCCCAGCCGGAATGCATTGCCACACAAGCACCATCCGGGATGTCGCCATTGGTCGTGATCCACGCCCGGATGTCGCCCGGTGTCACACGCGTATCTGCATCGTCGGCAGCCCGGGCTGCGATATCGACCCCACAAAGCGGGGCGATTAGATTGGATACAGCGATTTCATCGACCGATGCTCCATCTTCGGAGAAATGCAACGGCGCGTCGATATGGGTGCCGGTATGTTCGTTCACCGTGATCTGGTTCAGATTGAAAATGTGTTCGGCGTAGTTGAACAATTGCTCGAATGAAAACTGCGGCTCGCCAAAGTATGTCGGGAAGTTGGGATGCAGCGTGTAGGTCATATCCTCAATGCTTCCGTGGCCCCGCGCTAATGCCGCAGGAGCCGTGGTTCCCGTCGCTGCCACGGCAACAGTCGATGCGGGTGCTGCTTTGAAAAAGTTCCGTCGCTACAACATCCTGTCTTTGACCGAGTTCATTACACAAATATCACACATAAGTTTCTCCTTGTCGGTTTGTTGGTGGCCTTTCCTGGCTCTTGGTTATTCTTCATTCATGTTTGGCAAAGTCGCCAGAATTTCTTGCGTATCCGCACCGAATTCAGGAGGTGGGTACCGGTAAGTCACGGGTGTCTTTGAAAATTTCAGCGGATTCCCGATCAGATCGACAGAGCCGCGTCGCGCAGATGGTGCGCGCATCTCGATTTTCAAGTCCCGCGCCTGCACCTGATCCGAGGCAAAGACCTGATCCAGCCTGTTGACCGGGCCTACCGGGATTTTGCTGGCTTCGAGTCCGTCCAGGATTGTATGAACAGGATGGGCTGCGATCAAGGGTTGGAGCAGGGCAATCAGCCGATCCCGGTTGGCCAGCCGCGCCGGATTGGTTGCAAAGTCTGGGTTCTTGGCCATCTCGGGTGCACCAAGCCAGGTAACAAAACGCTCAAATTGCGTGTCATTGCCAACAGCGATGATCACGTCGCCATCTGCGGCGGCAAAGACTTGATAAGGGGCGATGTTCGGGTGAGCATTGCCGCGCCTCTCGGGGACTTCGCCCGATGTCAGGTGATTGACCCCTTCATTGACGAGCCACGCGACCTGGGTGTCCACCAATGCCAGGTCGATATGCTGACCTTCGCCAGTGCAGTTGCGGTGCAGGAGTGCTGCGAGAATTCCTGTGGCCGCATACATGCCGCACATCACATCGGCAACGCCCACCCCTACTTTCATAGGTTCGCCATCGGTCGCACCTGTCAGGCTCATGATCCCGCCGTAACCTTGCGCCATCAGATCATAGCCCGGCTTCGCCGCATTGGGGCCGGTTTGACCAAAGCCAGAGATCGAACAATAGATCAGGCGCGGGTTGGATTGCAGGATTGTCTTGTGGTCGAGTCCATATTTGCGCAGTCCCCCCGGTTTGAAGTTCTCAACAAGGATATCCGAGTGCGCAGCCAATTGACGGAGTTGCGTCTGCCCGATGATCGAGGTGATGTCGATTGCTACGGATTTCTTGTTGCGATTGGCGGACATGAAATAGGCGCTTAGGTCCGTGTCCTGCCCGTCTTGGCCTTCGACAAAGGGTGGACCCCAACTGCGCGTGTCGTCGCCGCCTGTGGCCGGGTTTTCGATCTTGATAACCTCTGCGCCGAGGTCGCCTAGTAGCTGTGTCGCTGTTGGTCCGGCCAGAATGCGGCTGAGGTCCAGGACTTTTACGCCTGTAAGCGGTCCGGTCACGAGGCCTCCTTCAGGTCTGCGCAAGCTGCCGCAATGCGCGCACATGCCTCGCGTAAGTTCTCTTCAGATGCTGCTGTTGATATGCGCAGATGTGGTGAGAGGCCAAATGCCGCGCCTGGCACGGCAGAGACATAATGATCTTCCAAAAGGTGGGTGCAAAATTCGATATCAGACGTGATCACGCGCCCAGCCGGAGTCATTTTTCCGATCACGCCGCTGCAATCGGGATAGACATAGAACGCGCCTTCAGGACGAATGCAGCTGATACCCTGGGCGACGTTCAAGGCATCAACAACAATATCGCGTCGCTTTTGGAAGCTTGCCGAACGCGTTGCCAAGAAACCTGTCGGACCACTCAGCGCGGCAATACCTGCAGCCTGTGAGATCGAGCAGGCATGTGTCAGGCTCTGCCCCTGCACCACGTTCATCTGCTTGATGATCTGCGACGGCCCCGCCGCGTAGCCCAGGCGCCAGCCTGTCATGGCAAAAACCTTGGACACACCATTCACGATCAGCACCCGGTCTTTCAGATCAGGGGCGACATTGAGGATGGAGGCAAAGCGATGCCCGTTAAACATCAGATGTTCATAGATATCATCGCTCAGGATCGCGACATGGGGATGCGCGCGCAGGACTTTTGCCAGCCTTTCCAGATGCTCGGCGCTGTAGACACCGCCGGTTGGGTTGCTGGGTGAGTTCAACACGAGCCAACGAGTGTGCGGCGTGATCGCCTTCGCCAATTGCGCAGGCGAGATCAGGAACCGCTGACTTTGCGGGCAATCCACCACGACCGGGACGCCTTCGGCCATAGCAACAATATCGGGGTAAGAGGACCAGTAGGGTGCTGGTATAATCACCTCATCGCCGGGGCTGACGGTCGCCATCATAGCGTTGAAAATAATGCTCTTGCAGCCGCCGCCCACGGTGATGTCCGCCAGATCACAATCCAGATCATTCTCGCGTTTCAGCTTGGCGGCGATGGCCTCACGCATCGGCACGGTGCCGGGAACGATGGTATAGCGCGTCTCGTCGCGCTCGATCGCCTCAATCGCAGCTTGTTTGATGTGATCGGGCGTCGTGAAGTCAGGCTCACCGATGCCAAGTTCAATGACCGGATGCCCCTCGCTGGCCAATTGGCGTGCCTTCTGCACAAGGCCGAGGATCATCGAGGGACGAACATGCGCCAGACGTGCAGCGGGCTTATGATCAGGTGCCGTCATGCGTGGATTAGGGATTGCGCCTTGGCGGTGGCCCGGTCCGCGTTTGAGCTATCCCCCAGCCCTTTGAAGGCCCGCGCTACGGCGCGCCAATTCTGGGCCGAGGTGGGTTTCAGCGCAGTCCGCTCATTCGCCAGCGCCAGCGCCAAGTCAAAGCGGCGTGCGCGCAGTGCAGCTTCGAGCAGGGTCCAGCCGATGATATCACGTTGCGCAAAAGAACCGCCGAGACGGTGGGTCATGTAACGCACGGGCAAGAGCCGATCCACGCAGTCACCATAGTGCTCGTTCTTGAAATCCCGCATGGCCAGACAGAAGGGCATCCCGATCTCACGGCTCATGGCGACATTGGCGTCCGATGCGCTTTCCAAGTAGCGCTCATTGGCGGACAAAAGCTCATTTTGAGCGTCTACACGGTCGTCCGATACAAAGGTCAACATCGCATGGACGTCGTTGAAGGCATAAAGCGTGTCCTGCGCGGCGGGTTCCCACTTGTCGGCAAGATGTTTCCAGCGGTCGCCGGAGTCTTGTCCCACCAGGTTGATCCGCCATAGCAGGGCAGAGGCGTCCAGCTCTTCGTATTTATTGCCATCCTTTTGGCGTGAATCCAGATGGGTGTCGAAGATGTTATACACCTTGTCATATTGTTCGATATCAAGGTGATAAAGCGCCGTATGCCACCAAAGATGATTGGCAAAGTTAGACGTGCCCCATTTATTGGCACGCTCCTTCATAAAGCGCACACCACCCGTCTGACGCCCCCTCATCTCCATTACATGGGCAACGGCATGCACGGCATATGGATGATCGGGACGAATAGCCAAAGCCTGACGCGCCAATTGTTCGGCATGAGAAAAGTCACGGTTTTCCTCAAGCCCGAAGGCATAGAAGCCCAGTACGAATTCATACCCTGGAACGCTTTCATCCCAGAGTGTCGACGACCGCGCGACCACATCGCGTTGTCCTGCGATGTCGCCTAGTAGAACGTCCGCGTAGTGGACAAGCTCCATCGCGAGAAGGTCCCTGGGGTATTTGACGAGCACCGCTTCCCATTTCTGCACAGCACCGAAGAAATCACCATTCACCCAGGCCCTGACCGCCTCGTAGTGACCTATTTCTCGGTCATTCGCCGTTTTGAGCCGCTTCTCCGCCTCACCAAGTGATTTGACCATGAGGTCGTAAATACGAGTCTCCATGGATTGCGTCAGCCAACCCGCCTTGAAGAGCCAACCCATGATGAAATCTGGATGCTCGTTGAGAACCTTGTTTATCTCAGCTATCGCATCACCCCGAAAGGACAGCGACATGATGATTGCGCGTTCCAGGCCTTCAATGGCTTTTGTATCCGGGTAAGAGACCGGCACGCCACGACAGTCAGTGAAGCTTTTTTGCTTGGTTGCAGTGTTAGATGCGGCCATCATAGGCATTCCTTCCAATCACGGCTGAAATCAAGGTGAAGGTGTCGCGCTCAAACGCGGCTTTAATCGCAGTATTCAAGTCTTCGCGGGTGCGGACGGTTTCTCCGGCCCCGCCCATGGCGTGTGCAACAGCGGTGAAATCCGTGCCGGGGAATTCAACACCAAGATTTGGCATCTGATTGCCCCGTTGCTTGAGTTCTATGAGGCCAAGTTGTTCATCAACAAAGACCACAATCGGCAGACCCAGCTTATGGTCGCGGGCAGTCGCCAGCTCTCCAAGGAACATCTCAACCCCTGCATCACCTACAAAGCCAATCACAGGCCGTTCAGGCTCAGCCATCTTGCGCCCAATCGCGAGCGGAACCGCGCAGCCCATGGTGCAGAGCGCCGAGGATTGCATTAAGCCATGGGGTTCGTCGCATTTCCAGATATGGCTCATCACGATCCGGTGCGCGCCGCTATCTGCGGTGGCTGCTGTTCCGGGTGGGCAAGCCTTGCGGGCCTCATCCACGACGGCGGCGGGACCCCACTCCTCATCGCCCTGGAACGCGGTCGCCAAGGCAGATTTGAGATCAGCAATCTCCTTTGCACCCAATGGCGAGGCTGTGCCGATAGAAATCGCTTCGAGCGAGGCCGCAATGTTTCCAGTGAAATTCAGTGGGGCATTGTGCATATAGTGGGTGTCTGCTTCGGCCGAGATGTCGATCACACGCTGGTCAGGTGCGCAAAGGTCGCGCCAGCCAAGGCGCATCTCAATCGGATCGTAGCCCGCCAGGATCAGACAGTCAGAAGACTGCACCAGCGGCAGCAAAAGCTTGTCCGCCACCGGCGAGAGACCCGCGCCGCCTAAGGCCAGTGAATGCGCCTCGTCCAGAATGCCTTTGGCTTTGTATGTGGTGATTAGCGGTATGTTAAGGTCCCGGCAGAAGCCAGCGACCGCCTCGTTGCCCTTCTGGGTCAGCACGTCCACACCGGCCACCATCAGAGGGCGTTTTGCCTCGCTGAGCCAGCTTCGGGCTGTTTCCAAATCGCCGCCAGCCGGGGCCATTGTGGATTGTGGGGTGGCGCGGGGCTTGCGCCAAGCGTCAGAAACCTCGCGTTGCAGGTCAATCGGCACATCCAGCAGAACCGGGCCGGGGCGGCCTGTTGTGGCGATGGTGACGGCCTTATCGATCAGAATACCGGCAGTTCCCGGTTCCACCCGGAACGCAGCCTTGGTGACCGGCTCCAGAAACTTCACATGGTCAAAGACCTGATGGGTGTATGTGTGCGCCTCGACCGCCGAAACGCAGCCTGTCAGCACGATCATCGGCACCCGGTCCTGCCAGGCATTGGCAATTGCATTGGCCGCATTGGCAATGCCTGGTCCAATCGTGGCAAAAAGCACGCCCGGCGCTCCATTGGCGTGCCATGTACCTTCGGCCATGAATCCGCCGGAGTTTTCATGCTTGACCAGCGCGACCTTCAGTCCCACCCGGTCCAATGCATCCATCAGGGCCAGGACTTCTCCGCCGGGTATGCCAAAGGCATGGCGGCATCCTGCTTCATAGATTCTTTCAGCAATCACTTCTGAGGCCGTTTGACCCGTCTTCATATCGTCAAGCATTTACGTCTTTCGGGAGGTATCCACCGCGGGTCTGCGGGGTTTTCATATTTAAGGCTTTGCCCGCCACCAAATTGCGCAGCATCTGCGCCGTGCCGCCGCCGATGGTGAACATGCGTGCATCCCGCAGCATCCGTTCGACGGTGCAGTTCCGGGAATAACCGCGCGCGCCATGCAGTTGCAGCGCGTCATTGGTTACTTTCACAGCCATTTCTGAGGCAAAGACCTTGGCCTGAGCGGCCAGCATTGGATCGGGAAAGCCTGACCCCGTCGTCTCGGCACTTACGGCGGCGCGCCAGATCATCATGCGCGCAGCATCAATCTGCATCGACATATCCGCAACCATCCATTGCAAGCCCTGGAATTCGGCAATTGGCCTGCCGAATTGCTCGCGGGTTTTCACGAATTCCACCGCAGCATCATAAGCACCGCGCGCAATGCCAAGCGCCACAGTCGCTGCACCCACGCGCTGCGCGTTGTAGGCGTTCATCAGACCTGCAAAGCCACGCTCAATGCCTTCCGGCGGGGTGATGAGACGGTTAAGCGGCAGGCGCAAATTGCCCATTATTACTTGCGTTTCCGGAATGCCGCGCAGGCCCAGCGTTGGCTCGCGCTCCGCAATCACCAACCCGTCTTCTCCGAGATAAGCCACGAACCCACCGATGCCTTTGAACGCTCCATCCTCGATCACGCGGGCAAAAATCAGGTGCAGCTTTGACACCCCGCCACCCGTGATCCAGTGCTTTTTGCCGTTCAGAACCCAAGTGTCGCCGTCGCGCAAGGCGGTGCTGGTCATCTCGGTCGCGGCGCTCCCAGCATCGGGCTCGGTGATGCAGATGGCGGGCTTGTCTCCACCCAGGACATGATCCGCCGCGATGCGTTTCTGTTCATCCGTGCCATAGGCGATGATCGCGCCAACCGCGCCCATGTTGCCCTCAACCGCGATCCGCCCGGACACACCACAGCGCGCGGCCATTTCTTCGACCACCAAAGCCACGTCAAAATAGCTGTGACCGGGACCACCAAGCGCTTTGGGTACGCTCATGCCCATCAGCCCAGCCTTGGTCATCGCCTCTACAACAGGCCAAGGATAGGTCTCCGTTCGGTCTGTTTCAGCGGCGATGGGCGCGGAGACGTTTTCAGCAACGTGACGCGCACGCGCCTGAATGTCGCGCTGTCGGTCCGTCAGTTCGAACGAGGGGCCATTGGGATGTATTGCGTGATGAAGCATGGGTGCGCTCGCCTTGTTGATGCGAGCAGCTTAGCGCCGCAAATGAAATTTACGTTAGTTGCGATTTCTTGTTTTTTGCGTGAGAATTTCTCACGAAGATTGCAGCGCCGCGACGAAGGTATCAATCACGATATCGGCCCGACCATCTGAGTTCGTGAAGGCTCCAACTTCACGGGAAAAAGGTGGATCACCAAACGGCACAGTGCGCAGCCGGGTCGAAAAAGGCCGCCTTCCCTTGCAGATCGGGACGATGGATATGCCGAGGCCTTCACTCACAAGATTGGAAATGGCGTCGAGCGAGTCAATCTCCATGGCGCTTTTGACCTCGATGCCCTGCACGCTCAGCTCTTCCTCGATGCTTTGACCTGCCCAGGTTTTGCGATTGAACCAGATGAAAGGATGCTGGCGGAGCAAGTCCTGCCAGTTTTCGCCCTCAGCATGGGCCGGTGCCACAATGACGAATGGCTCGAACGCAATGCTATGCCACTCCAGACCGGGGATCTGGTTTTCGGGCTTCGTGCAAATTGCAACATCCAGATGACCCTCGGCGAGCCGTTGCGCCAGCGCAGCGGAACTCCCGTTCTTAACAGCGACTTGCAGCGCGGGATAGGTGGCCTGGATCGACTTGAGACCCGTTGGTAGAAAACTGGCAAGAGCCGTTGGAACGGACCCAATCGCCAAGTTGGATCGGACCATCTCGCCTCGCGCTACGCTTGCGGATGCTTCAAACAAAGCCAAAGTCTTCGTCGCATGTTCTGCCAGCGCCCGCCCCCGCGCCGTTGGAACCGGGGGCCGCTTGATGCGGTCAAATAACTGCACCCCCAACTCATCCTCCATCGCTTTGATCTGAAGGCTTACAGCAGAGGGAGAAAGCCCAATCACATCACCTGCCGCGGCAAATGATTTGTTTTCAATGACAGCCAAAAGCGTTTTGAGTTGGTTCATGTTCATTGCGATCAAATTGACCACACCCTTGCCCAGAATGCTAGACGGCTGGCTGAAATGGTTGTATCAGGCACAAACGGCCTGCGCACCGAAACCTCCAAAAACTTGTGCCATAAACTCTAGGAAACTCCACCTTTAACTCTGGAAAGTCTATGGCCGCACCCTTAGCAGCGGACATTGGCGCTTAGTGCAGCATAAGGTAGTTTGGGCTCCTAGCGGCCGAATGCGCGCGCGGCGACCGCACGTTCAGTCGGTTCTCGAGAACCGACCTTGCCTCTTGCTGGTACAATCGCGCATTCAGCACGGTGCTGATGACTGGGCGCGGAGGGAGGATCGGAGGGCACATCATGCCAAGAGTCCAACTTCCTGCAACCACCCCGAAACGCAGGGCCTGGAACAAGGGGCGGCTCATCGGTCAAAAACGGCCTTTGCTGCCAAAACAGGTCTGGGCGATCCGGGCAAGGCTCGAACTTGCGGGCTATCTACGCGATCTGGCTTTGTTCAACGTCGCCATCGACAGCAAGCTGCGTGGCTGTGATCTGGTCAAATTGACCGTATCTGACTTAGTGAAGGATGATCGCGTTCGGGAACGCGTTTCAGTGATCCAGAGCAAGACCAAGCGACCAGTCCAGTTCGAACTGACGGAAAACACTCGTGAAACCGTCTTGGCTTGGGTCAAATCGCCTGAGATGTTTGCGTGTCGGTTCATATTCCCCAGCCGGTTCCATGACCGCCCACATATCTCAACGCGACAGTACGGTCGGATTGTCCGCGATTGGGTGACGGCGATCGGGTTAGAGCCGAGTGGGTACGGCACGCATTCATTGCGCCGGACGAAGGCAGCGGAAATCTATCGAAAAACCGGCAATCTCCGCGCTGTTCAGCTGCTGCTTGGTCATACCAAGATCGACAGTACTGTTCGATACCTGGGCGTCGAACTCGAAGATGCTCTAAGCATCGCCGAGCGCATAGACATCTGACTTACCTTGGCAGGCGGCTCCGCCGTTCGCCATTTCGAAGCGGTTATTTGTCTTTCCTGCGGCGGAGGTCAGGAGTGAGCCCACTTTGCCGGATGGTGCGAAGTGTCTGAACGACTGCAATGTGTGTTACGTAGAAATGGCCACTACTTGCGGTAACCGTTTATGCCCGTTCACTGAAATGCTTGATCCAGTGCCGAAATCTATTCGATCGCTTCCGTAGCAACGCAGCTTTCAAGAATCCGATTATCGAAAACATCGACGAGACCGACATCACTCAGCCTGGGACCGGCATTGCAAACCAATGACGCACCGAACAAAGCCTTGAAGACAAGATATGGCGGCTGCCAATCAACCAAAGTGTCAAGTTTGGAACGAAGATCTGCGAATTCTTTCGCAACGTCTTCAAGGGGCTTTTGACTGATAAGGCCGGCAATTGGGAGCGGGAGTTTAGCGACGACCTTTCCTGCTGCTGCAACGGCGAGGCCGCCCTGCATGTTGCGCACAGCGTTAGCAGCCAAGGTCATATCTTCGGGATCTCGGCCAAAGACCGTTAGGTTATGGCTGTCATGAGAAACGGTAGTCGCAAAGGCACCTCTCCAAGTTCCCCAGTTTTCCAAGAATGCGACCCGTGTCGGTGTGCCACGACCATATCGATTGCAAACGGCCATACGGATCATGTCATCGGGGAGCAAGAGATTGCCATTCTTCACCTCGACATCTCGGGTGCCCCACTCCGGGAACCTAGGCTTGGAAAGCGTTGTTATACGGGCACTTCCGCCAATAGCGTGAATGTTGAAATCGGCCGCACTAAATTCTTGCGTTTGCACGGTGTTCGAAATGGTTGGTGACACGGAAATATCTTGAGGGGGCTCCAACAGGGCATTTGCTTGGGCTACCAGTTGACCGCTGGCGAAAACCTGCGTCGCAGAAACATCACGGAGATCGGACAAGAGCACAAAGTCGGCTATTTTTCCGGGGGCGACGAGGCCAAGATCAGGTCGCCCGACTCGGCTGGCCGCGTTTAGCGTTGCAGCACGGTAGGCCCATGCGGGAGGTATATCGTTGGCAATCAACATCCGGATGACATGGTTCAGCCCGCCCTTAGCAAACAGATCATCTGGGAAGACGTCGTCTGTGCACAACGTCACCGTTTGCGGCAGGTGTCCGAGAGCAATTAAAGCTTTGGCAAATTCTGGTATGAGATGCTCATGCGAGCCACGTAATTCGATGGTTAGCCCTGTCTCCAGTCTGGCAATGAGATCGGCGGCAGAAGTCAACTCGTGATCCGTCTCGACGCCAGCCGCAGCATAGGCGGCCAAATCGCCACCGACCAAGCCACGCCCGTGTCCGCACACACGTTTGCCGCTTGCTAGACCAGCTGCGACGATACCTTGCACACGCCGGTCGCCGTCCAGCAGCTGATGCATTGTCATCAGTTCCGCCGCGCCGTGGACGTCATCACGTGCCAGCAGCTTGGCGATCTGGCCTGGTCCGAAATCGCCCCCGCTGGTTTCAAAACCCGGTGCCGAAGGCACGCAGGTCGGCGCGAGCGGCAATAGACGTAAGGGCAGCCCCTTTGCCGCGCAGCAGGCGTAATCAACGCCCTCCATCCCCGCTACATTCGCCAGCTCATGAGGGTCCCAAAACGCGGTTGTCACTCCGCGTGGAACCACTGTCCGGGCGTACTCGGCCGGAGTTACCATCGAGCTTTCGACATGCAAATGCGTGTCAATGAATCCGGGTACAATGTAGGCACCCGCCGCATCCAACTGCTCGATAGCATCCCGTGTGGGGTCTGGCGCGTGAACACTGGCGATCAGTGAGTCGACAATACCAATATCAGCGGGCCTTTCGCGGCCAGTGACCATGTCGAGCATCATCGTATTCCGCACAAGCATGTCGAACGGTTGGAGACCGCGCGCTGCTTTTACGGCGTTGGCCCGAAGCATGGGATCATTCAGGTTTGCATCAGTCGTCATGAGCATGTTCCATTGTGAGTGCATTCAGACATATCTGCGCTACGTTTGTCGTTGTTCCTACAGCGAGGCGCGTTGTTCCGTTGTTAAATTGTGTAAACGTGGATTTCCCGTAAGTCTCATCCGGGGTCACAGAAACGGTCATAGAGCACTGCAGGAACTCGAACACCTGGGGTTTGCCAATGGCTAGTGCGGCGACGGGATCGTATATGAGCATTCTAGGTCGCGCTCTGCACAGCGCGATATCAAGGTATCCGCCCAGTAAATCGGATGTCAGCCCATCAGTTAGCGGCAGATCATCTGGCCCGAAATGCACCTTTCTGCAAAGCATAAGGTCAATCACATCCAGCGGTAGACCAGCTTGTGAAACAAGCGCCGCGGCCTCGGGGTCTGCGAGAGCATTGAATTCGGCTTGTGGCGAGTGGTTTCCTGGTCCACTGCTGCCGCCCATCCAGACAAGCCGGGTGATTTTTTGCGCTAGTTCCGGTGCCGCACGAACAAGGCCCGCTATGTTTGTCAGCGGGCCAATTGCCAAAATATCTCGCCGGTCATTTTCGCCTGCAGAACGAAGCCAGGTTTGTAGCCCCTCGGCAGCGTCGGGTAGATCTTGCATTGCCGTCACTTCAGGCAAATGCTGCCCCCGACTTAACATGCCACGCGGACCGAGAATGCGCTCAGCAGTTTCCCGCTCGCGCGCAAGGGGACGGTCTGCGCCTGCAAATAGCGAAGCGTCGAAGTCATAAGCTTGCTGCGCACCAAGCGCGTTGGCAATTACCTGAGGCAGTGGCGTATTTCCCGCCACTAATGAAATCCCAGCTACATACACGCCCAGATGCCGCAAAAGCAGCAAGGCCCAAAGATCGTCGAACCCAAAGTCAGTATCGACCCAAAGCTCACTCATGCGGCGAGTGGAAGTGCGGTGGATTGCGGAAGGTCAAAGTCGATGTTGTGGCCCAGCGGCACTTCTACAGTTTCAATCGGAGCATCCGCCTTGATCTGACCGAGCAGGCTATCAAGAACATATTCACGATGGCCACCCGCAAAGCTGCTAGATAGAACGCGACCGCTGAACGGACCCCGACCGACCTGTACACCACCCGGCCGCCATGCCAGCATAGGTGCCTCAGCCGCGAACCCCAGCGGCAATTGCCCCGTATCAGAGACCAAGTTTTCGCCCTCAACGCAGAAGATGTTTTCAAAGCCCATAAACTCTGCTGCGAAGGCCGTGGCCGGCTCTGCATAAAGTTGGCTTGGCGTGCCCAATTGTTCGATCTTACCGTCCTTCATCAGGACAATCCTATCCGCCATGGCCAAAGCTTCGGACTGATCATGTGTGACGAACACCATGGTAACGCCGGTGTCTTTTTGGACGCGCTGCAATTCTGAACGCATCTCTAGCCTTAATCTGGCGTCAAGATTTGAGAGAGGTTCATCGAGCAACAGAACTTTTGGGTCCATGACTAGCGACCGCGCCAATGCTACACGTTGCTGTTGACCGCCCGACATCTCGGCGGGCTTGCGCGCCTCAAACCCCATCAGGCCGACCGTTTCGATACCGGCTTCCGTCCGCGACCGGATCTCGGCCTCTGGCATTCTCTGCAACCGGAGGCCAAAGGCGACGTTCTCAAACGCACTAAGATGCGGGAACAGTGCATAGGATTGAAAAACCAGACCGATACCGCGTTTGTTTGCCGCTAGCCGGGTCACGTCCTGACCATCGATTTCGATCATTCCCGAGGCGGGTGTTAAAAGGCCAGCGATGGCGCGCATCGTGGTTGTTTTTCCGCATCCCGACGGCCCCAAAAGAGCTATCAGTTCGCCTTCGACAATGTCTAGGTCAAGGTTCGGAACGGCAACTGTGCTTCCATAGGAAAGCGTCAGATCGGACAAGGAGACAAATTTTTCAGACATAGCGAGAAAACCCCAATAGACGTTCGGCGACAAAGACGATGGAGAGAGACATGAAGGCTAGAAGTGCAGACAACGCTGCAACTGATGGATCGTAGGTGATTTCCATATAGGCCAACATGTCGATGGGCAGTGTTTTCACCCCGGGCCCAGAGAGGAACAGAGAAACGGGAACTTGGTTGAAACTGGTCACAAATCCCAGAATGAAGGCGGCCAGCACGCCGCCGCGAATGTTAGGCAGCACGACTTTGGTAAAGGCCTGCATCCGCGTGCATCCCAGCAATACCGCAGCTTCTTCCATATCGGCCCGCAAGTTGTTCAAGCTCGATGAAACCACCCTTACCGCATATGGCAAAACGAGGGCCGTATGCGCCATGAACAGCGCCATCGTTACAGTGAAATCAAGCGGTACGACCAGATAACGCAGTAGGGCGAGTCCGACGATGATGCCCGGTACAATGATGGGTGCGGCGACGACGGTTCGAATAGTCTCGGCACCGGGCAGGTCATATCGGTTCAACGCATAGGCGGCTGGGACGCCCAGTAGCAGGGCCGTCACGGTGCCGAAGATTGCAAGAAACAGCGACAACAAGAAGCTTTCGCGAAAGCTTTCGATGGTGAAGACCTTTAAATACCATTTGAGCGATAACCCATCAGGTGGAAAAGCCAGCGTTTCGCCTGCAGAGGCACCTGCGAATATGATTATGATGAAAGGCCCAATCAAGAAAGTCAGCGTCAGGCCAAGAATGGTAGATGTGGTAAGGTTTCGCATGTGCCTATTTCCTTGCCGTGGCGATGCGCTTCAGCAACAGGTTGGCTGAGAACGACATGACGATCAGGATCATCGCGATCACGCTGGCCGAAACGAAATCATTGGCCACATTCACCCGCTGATACAGCAATGTTTCTAGCATCAGCACTTTGGACCCACCCAAGATCGCAGGCGTGATGTAGGCCGTTAGTGCCCCGGTAAAGACAAGCGTTCCGCCGACGACAAGGCCCTCTTTGGTGAGGGGTAGAATGACTTTAAAAAATACCTGAAACCAGTTCGCGCCTAACACCCTTGCAGCAGGGATGACGTCGCGCGGGATGTTTTCCATCGCTGAGACAAGCGAGATAATCATTAGCGGCATAAAGAGTTGCAGCAGGCCAAGGAATACCGCCGTTTCGGTGAACAGCAGGCGTATGGGCGTATCTGAAAGGCCCAGCCCAACAATAGTGTCGTTTACGATACCGGTCCTTCCCAGAATGACGATCCAAGCATATGTGCGTGCAACAGGAGAGATCATCAGCGGCAAAACCACCAGCCCAAAGACACGGCCCCGCGCCGAAGCGGAAAGGTTAACGATACAAAAGGCCGCCGCATACCCAATGACCGCAGCCGTTCCCGCGACCAGAATCCCAAGCTTCAATGTGCGCAGAAAAACAGTACGGTTCAGCGGTTTGGCGAAAAAATCAATATAGCCCTGCAGCGTCCACCCATTGTCCGACTGAAACGCCTCTGACAAAAGGATTCCAACAGGTGCGATAAAGAGCAGTAGCGCAAAGATGGCGGCAGGCAAAGCAAGTGCTAGCCCTTCGCGGGTGTCGAAAAACATCAACTTGATCCGTTTTAAAAGGTCGATGCGCGGCGCGGCACAGCCGCCGCCCCGATCACTTTACTTGATGACTTCAGTGTTCCACTGTTCGACCCAGGTCTCGCGGTTGTTAATAATCTCTGCGGGGTCAAGAATGCTAAGCGAATTGATCAACTCTGCCCCATAAGTAAGATTGTCGGCGACGTCATCGCTGACTATTACTTCTGTGTTCGCTGGGCTGTCGATCAGCGCCTCGGCAACGCGGGTCTGCACTTCGGTCGACAACCAGTAATCCATGAACTGATAGGCGAGTTCTTCGTTGCCGTTGCCTTTGGTCATGATCATCACGTTCATGCCGCCGGCTTGACCCTCAGCAGGTTCGGCCCAAGCAAATGGTAACGGCGAACTTTTGAAACGGCTCCAGGCAAAACGACCGACCGGTGCGGCGATAACCTCTTCCTGGTTCATCAGCTGGGCAAGCTCGGAGGAACGGGAATAGAAGGTGACGATGTCATCGGCGTGCTCTCCGATGCTGGAGATGACGCTTGAATAGTCAGTGCTGTCATTGCCAGCGGCCTTTGCCAGCATCATCAATGTCAGCGGTCCCTGTGTGCCAGTGATATTTGGCAGCGAAACATTCCCAGCCAGTTTTTCGTTCAGCAGATCGGCCCAACTGTTTATTTCGACCAAGTCGGTCCGGTAGACGATCGAACTGGCGTAGAACGTGTAGCCAACGGCCCTATTGCCACCAATCGGATCTTGTGCAGCGGGATAGAGTTTTGCGTGGTTTGAAAGCTTGGACACATCAAGTGCCGCCACTAGGTCCTTGCGCGCCAAGCTAAGGGCGTCATGGGAGGAAATCACAGCCATGTCGATGATCGGGTCGTTGGCGTTGGCCTCGATTTTGGCCATACGCTCGACGCTGTTGCCGGTTTCGACAACCAGATCGCATCCGCAAATTTCTTCGAACGGATCATAGAGCGCTTCTTTGTAGGCATCTTGGGCAAAAGAATAGACTGAGATGGTCAGAGTTTTGTCTTGCGCGAAAGCGTTCGTAGCCAAGGCACAGGAAAGGACTGCGAGTGAGATTGTCGTTTTCATTGAGAGACCTCCAAGTTGGTAATTTGTTTTTGGTTTGCAGTTGAGTGTCTTGCTACAAGTTGCATGGGAACGGTAACGCGCGTGTCCGGCATGGGTTCGCCGCTGATCTTGCGTGAAAGCTGATCGATCGCGCGTTCAGCAATTTGGGCGACGTTTTGTGCGACGGTTGTGAGCATTGGGTGCATGGCAGTCGCTAAGGGCAAATCGTCGAATCCAGTCAGACTGACATCGCCCGGCACAGAAAGCCCGGCACGGGCCAAGTGCGAATGTACTGTGAGCGCCAAAAGATCCGAGGTGGTCATGACTGCCGTCGCGCCTTTGTGGATTGCCGGGATCAATCCCCCAAGACCTTCACCTTCGTTGCCCCAGAGCACTTGAATTTCCTCTGCGTTCTTCAATCCGGCAAGCATTCCGTCAATTCTGTCTCGCTGCACTTCAGACACTGGATCACCGCCGAATATCACCACGCTGCGATGCCCGAGACCGGCAATGTGTGTCGCGATCAAGTTGCCGCCACCGACATGATCCGCAGAGACCGTGTTATCCGGGTCCGAGGCGGTGTTGATTATGACCGTCGGAACTCGTTGAGGTCCGGGCGATGTGCCTTTCTGCGGCACAATCAACAAACCATCGACACCTCGATCAACAAGGCGATCTATAGCCTGGCTTTGCTCGTCGGAATTTCCGCGTGAATCTGCTATTAGAATGCCCAGGTGGCGGCTGTCGGCCACTAACGAAAGATGCTGCGCAATGCGTGGAAATAGCGGGTTAGTCAGATCGGGCATCACCAATCCCAGAATTCCAGTCCGGCCGCCGCGCAAGGCGCGACCTACAAGGCTGGGACGATAGCCCAATTCGTCGGCGCGCTTGCGAATGCGCTCCACCATATCCATGGAGACACGGCCTTTGCCAGTCAGAGCATTTGAAACAGTTGCGACCGATACGCCCATGTCCGTAGCAATTTGCTTGATGTTGGCCATGTGCTTCCCCGATTGGTAAAACGTTTAATCACGCAAAACTGTGTCTGTCAACAAGATTGATTAAACGATTAATCTCTGGCGTAGGTCATAATGCAACGAAAGCAGCCGTTGGTGCGCGTGCAGTTAATCACGGCAAGGTCCCGCAACCTGTAAATTCGCGGTTTCAGATTTGCTGCGGCCCGCACGAATGGCTGCAATCTCCGCTGTGTTTCGAATAGTGTTTTTACGTCGGTGCAACAATTTCCGTGCTGCGAGCGCGCGCAGCGAGAAATTGTAATGGCCGCTTCTCTAATTGGGCTTATAGGTCAAGCTCGTTTTCCTTTTTCGATTGGGGCGTTTGTTGCTCATCCGGGTCACGCTTCTCTTCGCAGTCTGGTTGATGCCGCGTGGGACATCGATGCACGCATGTGTCGGATTGGAAGTGGAGAGCCTCGCTTAGGGACGCGCTTCTCGTTGCGCAGCAGCCATATTCGGCTTCATCCACGAACCTCGTCCGGTAAGGACGACCCCGTTCGGTTTTGGTGTTGGGCGGTTCAGATCATGCTGTGCCCTCCACCTTCACCGGACGGAACTCGGTGCCATCTGCCCACATGCGGTGGAGCAGAACAGCCAGTTTGCGCGCAACAGCGACGACAGCGCGACGTCGGCCTTTGGTACGCATCAGACGCATCCCCCAGGATTTGATTTGAGACCCCGCCATGGTTCGCATCAGAAGTGCATTGGCCGCAGCGTACAGAGTTGCGCGAACATCTCGATCGCCAGCTCTGGATATGCGCCCCGGATTGTCGTGCTCACCCGACTGGTATCGTCGTGGCGTCAGGCCAAAGTGCGCAGCGACAGTGCGGGATCTTTTGAAGCGCGCAGGATCATCAATGGCGGCATTGAAGGTTAGCGCTGCTATCGGACCGACACCTGGCACTGTCATCATCCGCAAACAGACGTTGTCACTCCGGGCCGCGTGTTTGACCCGCCGATCCAGATCGAGGAACTGCCGATATAACTCGAGCCGGGCATCCAACAGCGGCAACATGGCGTGCGCCAAGACCTCGTCGGCTTCGATCAACGGCATCGAAACTACCATGCTGGACAGTTTTGGGCAGGCGAAGCCCGAAGATCTTCAAGAGGCCTCGAACCTCGTTCGCCAGATCGATTGTCTTGTTGAGCAAGGCTTTGCGACAACTCAACAGCGCGCGTGTGCCATGTGCCTCTCTGCTCTTCATGTGGACCGGGCTGAACCCGCCAGTTCGCAGGATATGAGCAATGCCGCGGGCGTCGTTCTTATCGGTCTTGTTCCGCATCGCCGACAAGGCGGCGCTAACCTGGCGAGCTTCCATGCAGACGACATCAAAGCCATTATTCGTAAGCCCATAGAACAAATGCTGGCTCATGGTGCCAGCCTCAAACCCGATCCTCGCAATCGGGTGAGCGAAGCTCTTCAGACACTGGGCGATTTCACCGACATCACAGGCCAGTTCGCGCTCAAAGGCAACGCCACCCCTCGCATCCACAATGCACAGCGCGCACGATCGCAGCGACACATCCAGTCCGGCAAAATACTCCATCGTCTTTCTCCCTTGTTCACAGACATCCTGTGTTCCTATCGAGAGCTCGACCTCAGATCAGGGTCAGCCCAATTACGCATGCTTAGGGCTCAAACCGGTCATCTGACGGATTCGGTTGGACATCGCGCCGATTCAGACGGCAGCAAGGTCAACTATGCGGACTTTGCGGTCGTTCGCGCTTTGAATGCAATTGCTCGTCATCCGAGAGCGTTCTAGGTTAATGGCGACCGATCAACACCAAAATTCGGACCACAAAATGCCCCACACGCTCGAAGTTCTTGACCAGTTCACCAACAGGGCGGAAATCGAAGCGTTGCTTCGTGAGTATCTCGACTGGGCCGTCCCGCTCTTCAATCAGCAAAACAACCTTGATGTCGATGTCAACGTGGCGCTCGCAGGCGCGCTTTCTGACCTTGCAATGTTTTTGCCGCCGGATGGATGCACGGTCTTGGCCCGAGATGCATTGGGAGTAGCAAACGCCGTTGGCTTTTCTCAGAAAATCCGCCCTGGAGCCGTCGAAGTCAAACGTCTCTTTGTACGTCCGGCCGCGCGCGGTGAAGGTCTTGGGCAAAGACTGATACTGAAACTGGTCGATGAAGCGCGCAAGGCCGGGCATTCTGAGATGTATCTCGACACTGCCGATTTCATGTCTTCTGCTCATACGCTCTATCGGTCGTTGGGCTTCCGCGAAATAGACGGGTATCCAGAAGCGGAGCATCAAAGGGACGTGTCTCCACACGTGATTTACATGGTGCTGGCACTCGATTGAGAAGTGTTTAAGATAAACCTTTTTCGATCCGTTTTGGGCTCGATTCTGACCTCGGTGCCATTGCAGCAAAGCCTCATGCCCCGCTAATAACTGACACGGGGAACGGCCCATTCCTACCGTTGGCCTCACCACTCGACGCTGCAGCGCAGCCTGCGCATTGCTGCCGTTCGTGCACCTTGCAGCATTGTCGAATAGCGGGTGACGGCAAACCACAACATAGCCGTCAAATTCTCTGGATACTCTGCCACAGTTAGGATCTTTCTTTCGGCCAATAATCCTGAAGCAAACCTATGGCTGTGCGCCCTGCTTCCAGCGCTCGGTCTGCCTCTTCTTCGGATTCCGTCAGACGAGCCAGGGTAATCGTGCCCATCAAGAGCGCCATCGCAGCTAAGCCCTGACCCGAACCGGTTTCCGACGTGTCCTGCAAAAGGGCCGCCATGCGATCTAACGCCTGTGCGCCCACTTGATGGGGCGCGCCCGTTGTGCGGGCAAGCTCTGTTCCCATCGCCGCCAACGGGCATCCGTTCCGACTATCTTGAGCGTGAGCTTGGGAAAGATACTTAGCTATGTAGCCTTGGCGCTCCTTCTTTCGCCCTTCGCTGGTTTCTTCGCGCTCCATGTCGGAAACCACATCGTCGACTGCGTGCCAGAAGGCTGTCGCGATCAAATCCTCTTTCGACTCGAAGTGCCGGTAGAAACCGCCATGTGTCATTCCGGCTGCCTTCATGACGTCAGCGACGCTGGTCGCTTCGACCCCGCGTTCGCGGAACAACTGCGCTGCAGCATCCAGTATCCTGTTGTGACTGCGCTGTTTCTCGGCTTCCGACATCCTCGGCATTTTCGCGCTCCCAGACGGGGTTGACATTTAAGATTACATGTATCATCTAAATTATAGATTGCAAGTATCATCTAAAGGAGCGTGCCCGTGCCTACCAAACCCAATATCCTTGTCACAAGTGCAAGCGGTAAGACCGGACTGCACGTTGCACATCAGCTCAGAGCCAAGGGTTACCCAGTCCGTGCGTTCATACGACAGAGAGATCATCGTTCTGACATGCTAGATCGCGCGGGCGCTGAATTATTCGTGGGCGACCAATATTCGCTGAGCGACATGCGCAAAGCCATGAAGGGCGTGCAACGGGCGTATCAATGCGCCCCGACGGCACCCAACGGGCTGCACTTCAACGCAGTCTTCACCGCTGCGGCTTACGAAGCAAAGGTTGAACATGTCGTTACACTTAGCCAATGGCTTTCGAGCGTAGATCACCCATCACTGTTTACACGCGAAGTTTACCTGGGCGACATCCTGATCGGCATGCGCCCCGAGATGTCCGTAACCACGGTGAATGTCGGCTGGTTTGCTGAAAACTACCTGATGGTACTGGACATGGCGGCCCATCTTGGGCAGTTCACGATGCCGCTCGGCGACGGCGACGTGAAGAAGAATGCCGCCCCCTCAAACGAAGACATTGCCCGCGTAGTTGTCGGTGCCTTGACGGATCCGGCACACCATGCAGGCAAGACATATCGTCCCACGGGCCCAACGCTGTTGTCACCCAACGAGATCGCTGAAGCAATGGGCCGCGCGCTGGGGCGGCGGGTACGTTATGTCGACATTTCCGAGCGTATGATGGTCAAGGCGCTGAAAGCCCTGCGCCCAGCAAACTATTCGGAAGCGGCAGTCACCCAGCTTGCAATCTATTCAGAAGAGTACAGGCGAGGCGCCTTCGCGGTGAACGCCCCAACCGAAGACGTGTTCCAAGTCAGCGGGCACGAACCTGAAGCCTTCGAAAGCATTGTACGGCGCAAGGTCGCTGATCAACCGGACTTGGCGCGCAGCCTGTCCCGCAGCATAGGCGCGATCGGCAGCTTTCTGAAGATCCTCACGACGCGCTCCTTCGATCTTGATCGCGCACAGATGCAGCGAGACTACGTTCAGCTTTCTTCCCCGTCGTATTGCCAAGACGATGCCGCGTGGGCGGAAAGTCACCAGCCCACCGCCAGAAAGACCGCACCGATGCGTGTCGCCTGACACTACGCAAGACGAAGGATTGTCCCCCAAGACGAAAGGACCTCTGAATGAACATTCAGGACGAACTCATCACTCGAAACCAAGAATTCGCGGCGGGCTTTGACAGTGCTAACCTGCCGATCCTGCCAAAGTTGCGAACGGTTGTTCTGACCTGCGGCGATGCCCGGGTCGATCCCGCGCACATCCTCGGGCTAGAGCTTGGTGATGCGGTTGTAATCCGAAACAATGGCGGACGGGTTACACGCGCCGCAATCGAAGAAATCGCCACCCTCGCCTTTCTGGTGAGCGTCATGACGGAGGGCCGCGAACAGGCGTTCAACGTAATCCTGATGCAGCACACACAATGTGGAGCCCAGCGGCTGTCCAATCCAGACCTTGAGGACGCGCTGCTGAAAAAGCTTGGGATAGATGTGTCCGATTACGCGATCACGGATCAGGAAAGCGACCTTTTCGCAGACATCAAGCGCCTAGCGGTAGCACCGGAGGTACCGGACGCGATCACCGTCTCAGCCTTGCTTTATGATGTCGCCACTGGAACAGCCCACGAGATTGCTCCGGCCGAATCATTGGGGGCGATCCGGGCCGAGGTGAGGGTATCGCAAACTGCGGTTCGAGGGTGAAGGTCTGCCTACCTCCAATTCACGTAAACAAACGCATATCGAAAGGACCGATCAGATGACGCCCACAGTGATATTCCTTCTTCAGTTCGCGATGAGTCTCTTTGTCTTTGCTCTGATCGCGGCGTGGTACGTTGCACCCTGGCTTGCACGGCTGTCGGCGGCGGCAGCGCTCTCAATCCTGCTGTTGCCACATGCTTTCCGACACATCGGAATGAGCTTCTTGGTACCAAATCTCAACAACGGAGGGTTGCCCGAGGCGTTCGCAACCAGCGCCAGCTATGGCGATTTACTCTCGGCGTTTCTGGCAATCGCCGCGCTTATCGCTTTGCGATGGGGATCAGTGGCCGCCCTTCCGTTGGTGTGGGGTTTCAACATCCTTGGTGCTGTAGATTTGGTGAACGCCTTGCGTCAAGCCGAGGCAATTAACTACTTTGGCCCCACTTGGTTCATTCCAACATTCTTTGTCCCGGTACTTTTGGTCACGCATGTGATGATCTTTGCACGGCTGTTGAAGGCAGAATGGCCCAAGACGGCGTCGGCATGACAGAACAAATGTGCTTCTCAGGCAGGCAGTGCTGCTGCCTGCCCCACTGAGTCTCACGGCCCACAGTCGGCATTAGATATCTCTCAGAGTTCACCCATCGGCTTTCCGAGAACTGCCGTTCGTTCAAAGCGCAGCAATTTCAATGAGCGGATGGCCGTGAGACGAACAAACCTGCCATCGTTGAGAAGCGCTGTTAAGCAAACTTGATTGCTTTCAGAGACCCGACTAACGTTTCTGCAACCATGTATTTCGCGATTTTTAGGACATGTAGATATAGATGACACTTGATGTACAAACCGCCCGCCGCATAGCTCTAGATCATTGCGCTGCTTGGACAAACCGGGCGCCCGGCGATGTCGCCAGAAGATATGCTGAACATACAATCATGATAATGAACGGTGGCGACCCAATGAAGAGCCGGACGGAGATTGGCGACATGGCGGCGGGATTTATGGCTGACTTCCCTGACCTCGTTCTTAACCTCGACACGGTTCTCGTCGCCGATCACCACATGGTCTATGCGTGGACTTTCGAAGGCCATCATAAAGAGACTGGTAACCATGTTCGTTTCTCGGGCTGGGAAGAGTGGGACTTAGACGACGACCTGAACGTCACCAATTCGCTCGGTTGGTATGATGGTGTGGATTATGAACGCCAAGTTGCGGAAACATGACCATATCCGGCGCCAATTCGCGCACTGTACGCACAGTCATTTACGGCAAGTCAGACCCAATTTGACTCTAGTCGGTGCTCTTTGTCGTCTACAACAGGTGAGCGGGCGGCCATCGGAACATGCTTTTCTCGTATTCGGTAATTGATTTTGAAAGCCACTGTATGAACAGTTTTGCCGCTGGCCGGACCGGACCAGACAGCGTGACAAGGTAATAGCCGATCCGTGGTATTGGATCATCAAACAGCGCCACGAGTTGTCCTGACTTCAACTCGTCAGAGACAAAGGCCGGTACTGTCGCCCCAATACCGTCACCTCGGCGGATGCCATCCAACAGCATGTTGCCCGGCATGCGGATCACTCTCCGTTCCGCTTCGGGCGGGATGCCGGTCTTTTCCAGCCACAGATCAAACTCGACCGACGCCTGTTCCTGAAGAAGTGTGAAATCAAGCAATTCTACAGGGTTTTTGAGCACCCTGTTTCCGATCAGTTCGCGGGACGCGACGACCGTCAGACAACCAGGTAGCAGCATCTGTGAGACAAGCCCTGGCCAGCGACCTGTTCCGTATCGTACGGCCATATCAATTCCGCCCGGCTTGAGATCGACAGCCTGGATCGTTGAATCGATCCTCAATTCGATATTGGGGAATTCGTCAATGAACGTCGACAGTCGCGGCATGAGGCACGCGCTTGAAAACATCGGAGTCGCGCTGACCACCAACGGTCGAACCGACTCTGCACTCGTCACCCTCTCGGTCACGGAGGCCATTTCAGCGAAGGCTTCAAGCAAGCCAGCCGACAGGAATTCGCCTTGCGATGTCAGAGAAATGCCGTGCCGGGTGCGAGTGATAAGCCGGGTGCCGAGTTGTTGTTCTAGCACTCGGATTTGCTGGCTGACTGCGGAATGGGTCACGTTCAGTGCCTCTGCCGCCCGGGTCAGATTTTGAAACTCGGCGGCGGCGGCGAAAGCTCTGAGAGATGTCAACGAGGGAAGCGTGCGCCATTCCATAAGTTAGACCATCTAACAATATAGAAAAATTTACAACTATGCCATCTCCCCCTGCCGGCGCATGCTGGTGCTGGAACTCATTGGCGGACACAGGAGGCTAAGATCATGAAACTTGCTGTATTGGGACTGGGCAACATGGGGTCAGCGCTGGCGCATTGCCTGCTCAAGTCAGGTCACGATGTCAGCGTTTGGAACCGCACGCCGGAAAAGGCAGAGGTTTTCGCTGAGGTTGGCGCCACCATCTGCTCCTCACCGAATGATGCCATCGCGGCGCCTGATTTTGTCATCATTTGTATCAAGAGCCACACGGAAACAGTTGAACTAGTCAACGGGCTGAGTGTTTCGCTAGAGGGTAAGACTATCTGCGACATGAGCACGGGCGATACCTCGGATGCCGATAGACTGGTCGCCATCCTAGAGAAACAGGGGGCTGGCTACATGCTTGGCATGATCAATGCCTACCCTTCTGGCATTGGCGGTGACGAAACCACAATCCTGACGGTCGGCAGTGCCGGAACCTGGGACCGTTATGGCAGCGTCATCGGAAACCTGGGTGGAAAGTCCGCCCATGTTGGAGAGAAGCCAGCGGCGCTTGCCGCGCTCTTCGCCGGCCTCTTCACGGTTCGGCAGGGGTTTATGTTCGGAATGATATACGGTGCACTTGTTTGTCAGAAAGCGGGCATCCCGATGCAAATTTATGCCGACCAACTTCCTGCCACGATCAAATTGGTCAAGGACTACCATGATCTCTTTGCCAGAACCGTTCCGACCGAGGATTACGACAATGCAGAAGCCTCTCTGAAGGTTTACGCGATGGCGCAAGAGGATGCGTTGAAGACCTATCTCTCACTTAATGCTCCGGCTGATTTTATTCAGTTGATACATGACCGCACTAAGGCGGCCTGGGATGACGGCCATGGCGACAAACAACTGACCTCGCTTGTTCAACATATGACCGATGCCTGATGCAACAGACTCAAGCGGCCCGTACCAGTCATTCATCGCGCCCATCACCGCCGCAGTGCAGTTTTCGTATTGCTGCCATTCGTGCATCGTGCTGCATTCCGCACCGATGTCGCATATGAGTGATCAAAGCTCTGGCCGAGAAGTTAACTTAAGCCAAGAAGCTTTCTTGATCGGTCCAACATGACATTCATAGCGCCGCCCTCTTCCAACGCGGATGCCCATAAGTACGGCGTCCTTTTCGTCTTTGCGGCAGGGGTTCTGTGGTCAACGGTTGGCCTTGGCATTCGTCTAATCGAAGATGCTGTAGTGTGGCAGATTCTGCTTTACCGGTCGATCAGCATGTCTCTGTTCCTGTACGTGCTTATTCGAATGCGTTCAGGTGAAAACCCATTTGTTCAGATCCGTCGCGTTGGCTCCCCAGTTGTTATCGCCGGGCTTGCACTGGTCGCGGCCTATTCTGGTGGGATCTACGCGATCCAGCACACCTCGGTTGCGAATGCCATGTTGCTCTTTGCGACAGCGCCGTTCATGGCTGCGGTACTCGGGTGGATTGTGTTGCGAGAACCCGTGCGCGCCGCAACTTGGGTAGCGATCGCCGTCGCAATCGGCGGGATCGCGATCATGGTCGCCGAAAATTTCGGCAGCGTTGCGCTGAAGGGGAGCCTTTCTGCCCTTGGCTCAGCGGCTGGGTTCGCCGTCTTCACCGTCGCGCTACGATGGGGACGAACGGGAGAAATGCTGCCAGCGGTTTTTCTTTCGGGTCTCTTCGCAATTGTCATAACGCTGGGGATTTGCCTGGGGCTTGGGCTTTCGGTCATTCTGAGCTCGAATGACGGCGGCATCGCGATGGGTATGGGAGTGTTCCAGGTCGGCGCAGGTCTGATCCTCTACACGCTGGGCTCGCGTAGCCTCCCTGCAGCAGAGCTCGCCCTGTTATCTCTGGCCGAAGTCCTGCTCGGCCCGCTTTGGGTCTGGCTGTTTCTGGGGGAAACGGCGAGCGTGAACACCTTAACCGGCGGAGTGGTTTTGCTCTTGGCTATCGCTGGGAATGCGGTTTTAGGTAAGCGCCTAAAGCCTCCGCCCATCACCGCTCCATAGTAATAGAAGCCCACGGCCCATACCTACGATCTATACCCCGCAATCAGCGCCGCGCTGCTAGTTGCTCAAACCGGACTTTCATCGAGACCGCAGCAATTTGGCTTTGCCAAAGTCAGATCGGCGGAGTTTTTGAACCTCTGTCTCGCGACATCTTCATGTCGCAAGATTGGTATACACGCACCTTACCCTACAATAGCCGTTGGCCATGATACGCGCTTTGAACGAAAACTGGGCCCTGTTTCTTGGAATGCTCATGCTGATGGTCGCCAATGGCCTACTGGCGACATTATTGACAATTCGCGGGGCGAGCCTGGGGTTTAGCGACTTTACGATTTCGGTCATGCAGGCCAGCTATCCGCTTGGGGCACTCGCAGGGACAGCATTGGCGCCGAGGTTGGTAGAAAACGTTGGACACATTCGGGCATTCTCCGCTCTTGCTTCATTGGTTTCCATCGCCGCGATTGTCCATTTGCTCACCAGCAATGCGATCAGTTGGAGCGTCATGCGTTTGTTGGGGGGATTTTGTTACCCAGGTCTGTATGTAATTACCGAGAGCTGGCTGAACGCAAAATCCGACAACAGCACACGTGCACAAGTGTTATCGCTCTACTTCATCATTCAACTTGCCGGGCCTGCACTGGGCACGGCGCTTGTAGGTTTTCCTGACCCCACAGGAAATCTGCTTTTTGGGGTTGTCTCAATATTGATCTCGCTTTCAATTGTGCCATTGCTTTTATCTGGCAACAAAGCGCCAGAATACACCGTCCCGGAACGTATGCCTGTTACCCGGTTGTACAAAGTGTCACCCATCGCCGTCATCGGCATAGTTCTGGTCAGTATCGGCGTCGCAGCATCGTATATCACGTTGCCACTCTACGCCTTGCAGCAGGGTTTTTCAGCCGCGCAAGCATCCGGGGCTCTGGTTGCAGCGTTGATCGCCGGTGCCATTGTTCAATACCCGGTGGGTTGGATTTCCGATCATACCGACAGACGCTATGTAATCATTGGGCTAGGAACAATCGCCGCGCTTGCAGGCCTCTGGATGGCGGTCGATACCTCGCCGTCACACATTGTCTATGGGTTTGTGCTGATCGCGATTGGCTTGTACCCCGCCTATTCGATCTTGACTGCACACGCGAATGATCAGCTGAAGCTTTCTCAGATCGTGCCAGCCAGTGGCACTATGGTGTTGCTGTTGAATATTGGTTTGCTTGCTGGAACCATGTTGGGACCAAACTCGATATCTCTGTTCGGTGGCCGAGGTTTACAGTTTCTTTTGGTCGGTATTGGCATTTCTGTTGCCTTGGTTGCCCTGATACGCCGCTTTCAAGTTGCTGCCCCCGTTGAAACCGGAGAAGTGCAGGTTGTGGGCATTATCGGTGCAGCCCAACCTGGAGTTTTGCAAGCTGAGACCTGGGTTCAGGAAGAAGATGCGAATGCCAGTGAAGAAGACCCTTAAGATAAAGACATTTGGGCTGCCAGCATTGTTCTGCAGGTCATAATTTCTACCAGTTCGACGCCTCGCAGGTTGGATTAGGTGGTGTCCACCTGGTAGAAAGTCGAGCCGCCCAACATGTATTCAAATATCCGGCAATCGCAAACACTACACCTGTGTCTTTTGCAAGTGTTTTACCGGACGTTGTCTATTGCCGACCCGTGATTTTGACCTTACCCACAACCTTAGCGCCGCTTTCAGTTTCCATCGCCTTGGCCACGACATCCGCCTGAACCTGTGAAGTCGATGCAAGCTTTAGATCATCGCAATTTAAGCGGCCCTTATGCTTACCTTCAACCGTGATCTTCTTTGCCGACAATGCCCCGTCAACCGACCCGCTCAACTGAACGGTGATCGTCTCAGCGCTGACATCGCCGACCACGCAGCCATTGATTTCGACACTTCCCCCGCTTGAACTGACATTACCTTCGATTGTCAGATCTTCTTCAATTATTGAGCTCGACACATTGAAATCCTCTGATTGAGATAATGGCGACCCTAGAATGGAAATTGGAATTTGAACACCTTCCCCAACGGAAATTTGAGCCGTGTGCAGGTGTACGATGCCACGTAGCGCGCTTGCCGAAACTGGGTGAGCAAAGCCCAAAGTAGTCGCCTGACTGGACCCAATTATGCTACGCTGCAGCCCGCTATTGCTGCCGTTCATACGCGACGCAGCATTCCGAAATGATCTATTCTGTTGTTGGGGCGAATCTAACCCTGATAAGTTTTCACATGGAGAGACGATTGAACTGCTTCGATCTCTGTTTCTTAACGTCATGTCCACACCCGAACTGGGTGGTATCAATTCGGTCTCAAACCTTCTATGGCTGCCTGAAACCAAGAGAGGACACCCAATGCCTAAATCCAAAAAGCCCAAGGCGAAGCGCCCGGGTGCAAACCCTGTCAAGAAGCCTGCTTGGCATCAAGCGCTCAACGGCACTGCCGGACGACATGGGGAGAGGCCAACCAAAACTGGCAAAAAGGCACAGAATAAATCGGCGTAGGCCGACTGCGATTTTGAAGTGACTTGGTGAGATAGCCGTATTGGGCATCTTGGCAACTGCGAAACAGGAGTTGCGCCCGTGGTAGAGCCAGAAACATTTGCGTTCCTTGCGGATCTCGGAATGAACAACCGCAAAGCCTGGATGGACCAGCACCGCGAAGAACGCGATGACGCCTTGCGCAATTTCGCTGGTATCGCAATGACACTGCACGACTATACTGATCGCTTTGATCCTTTCGTCGCTGAGGCCGGGATCAAACCGAAGCGAAGCTTCACCAAATTCTTTCAGGAACCACGAGACCGCATCGGGCGTGCTCTATACCGCTCGGACGTGGATGTTTTTACCAATGCTGGTGATCCCGAGGAAAGCTTCGGATACTATCTCCACATCGAGCCAGAAAATTGCTACGCAGGAGGTGCACTTTTTAAACCCTCCAAGGACGCGCTCGCCCGAATGTGGACGCGTATGATCGATGATCCGAGCGGCCTGACAGCCATCTTGGACGACCCTCAGTTTAAGAAGACATTCCCAGACGGAATTGTCACGCGAAAGGCGTTGAGTACTGTGCCGGAAGGCTTTGCAAGTAACGACCCCGCCGCGCCCTATCTGAAAATGGCTGGCCTGGGATGCCGCAAAGATTTGCCAGACGCTCTACTGCTTGACGACGAGGTAATCGATCTGCTGATTGAGATCTTCCGCGCCGCCCGCCCGCTGGTGCACTACTTCGATTGACTCTGCGCAGAAAGAATAATGCGCGCGGGGGTGTTTTCGTGGGATGACGCTTCATCCGTGAACACAGTCTGCGTTCTCGGCAATGCAAAACGCGTACTGCATGAAGCTAATTTGTAGTACTCTGAGTCCCAAATAGCCCGTTGATACGCAAAACCCCCGCTGCCATCGGACAACGGGGGTTGCTTTTCAGCGTCGAGGAATGATTACATCATCCTTCGCGTTCCAGCTTCTTACGTGCCAGCTTTCTGGCGCGGCGGATCGCTTCAGCTTTCTGGCGCGCGTTTTTCTCGGATGGCTTCTCGAAATGTTGCTTGAGCTTCATTTCACGGAAAACGCCTTCCTTCTGGAGCTTTTTCTTAAGAACCCGAAGGGCCTGATCAACATTGTTGTCGCGAACACTAACCTGCATGTGGTTTACACCACCTTTCTAGTCTGAAGTTTGCAAGGATTTGCAGGAATAGGCCAAATAGCAATCTTGTCCTGGATTGTACAGCATAACGGGTGCAGGTGGGGCCGGAGGCAATTGTCATGCACACAGCATCTGCCATTTAGGCTAGATGATATTGAATTCGCAGACGGCCCAAACCCGCCATTCACTTGTCCATTCGAGCGCTGCGGTGCGGCCCGTCAGAGCCGACTTTCGCTGCAAGCGCAAAATCAGGAACGCGACGAACTGGGAGTCCGCGGACGAAGCAGTCATTGAACTTCGGCTAGCCTCTCCGCTGCAAACTCGGCAAGGGGTCGGCCAAAACATGGGTGTGGCCATGTGAGCGGCTCTTTCAACCTGTCAAACGCAAACAGGACTGACTTTCAAGTTGCACAGGAATTTGGTGAAAATACGAGAGCGAGAAAATTCCGAGTTTTTCAACACTATCCGGGCCAATCCGCTATTCGCGGGCCAGTCGGTCAATGTCCGCCAAAAGGCGGCAACGTTTTTCTTTATTGGTGGAGAATGCGTTCCAGTGCCTCCTTCGCCTCGATAACGATTTCTCGCACAATATCTCCAGCGGGTTGAACTTTCCTAACCATTGAAACGCCTTGTCCTGCCCACATTGATATGGCTTCAACATCGCCCGTTAAATCCGCACTGGGCGTCTTGGATTGATATCGTAAAACATCGCCTTTCTTTTCAGAGAATGCCACAACGTCACCTTCTCCGGGTCTTTGGCCGCTTTTCGGGCGGCCTGCATTCTCCCACATTTGGGTTGTGCTGTTTTTCAAGACCCTATGAGGTGCATTGGGCCAGTCGATGTTGAACAAGTTGTCAAAATAGGCCGTGTCATTCTCAGACGCCGCTAAGAGGTGTGACAAGTAGTCTGTATGAACATACGCCTCAGAAGCTGCAAGAAATCTCGTCCCCACCCATACTGCCGAAGCACCGAGCGATAGCGCCGCCGCTAATCCACGCCCGTCTGCAATTCCACCGGCTGCCACGACCGGCACATGACCAACCGCATCAACAATCGCTGGAATGAGCGCCATGCTCCCAACGGTTCCACGGACGTGACCTCCGGCTTCCCATCCCTGAGCACAAATCGCATCAGCGCCAAGGTCTGCTACAGCCTTTGCATCAGCTGCATCACCAGCGGTGTAAATGACTTTGGCGCCTCCAGACTTGGCGTGGGCGAGCATATCCCCAGGCGCTTTCCAAAAAATAGAAATGACCTCGACGCCTTCCTCCAGGCATATGTCGAGATGCTCAATGCTCGGGAAATCCATGTTCAGGTTCACACCGAATGGCTTGTCAGTGAGTTGCTTTATGTTGCGCACCGATTTTCGAAGCTCGTCTGCGTCAACGTGCCAAAGAGGTGCCAAACCGAGCCCACCTGCATTGCTGACAGCCGCAACCAAGGCGTCGGAGACTACCCCGGCCATGGGAGCCAAAACCACTGGGTAGTCAATGCCAAATGTTCGGCAAAATTCCGTTCGCACAAGTTGTTCTCTCTGAATATAGGTGTTTGATTGCAGTATTGTTGTCGCTTCAGCGCTTTCTGAGGGTTTTGATAACGGCTGCAGTCTCCTGGCTTCCAAAACCAGCATCCTGCGCTCGCCTAACCCACTCACGCATCAGCGTCGGGAGTTCGCTGTTAATACCCATAGAAATAGCGTGATCGTACAATCCAGTAACTGCCTCTCCCGCGACATCGACTGAAGCTCCACCTCCCGAAATCTTGTCGAATGAACCTGCGTGGATCGTTTCGGTCAGCGGAATTGCTCTGTCCCCCGGCGGCAGTATTGAGGTGAACTGTGACACAGGGACTCCTTCAGCCTCGCATACCAATGCGCCGTGAATGCTCCCAAAGATAATACCAAGAAGGCGCGAGAGAAACGCAAGTTCCAAGGTCGCAGCAGAACGCACATTTGAACCCAGATAGCGCATGTCCCCAGCGAGTACATTGAGGTCGCCATCGCATTCAGAAAATGTGGTACTGTCCCCAGCGACCGCGATCCGCCCCGATGGCTTCCCAATATTATCAGGCCAACACATAATGGTACCATCAAGGTAGCCTGCGCCCCACTCATTGAATTGCGCTTTGCTGTCCTCGGATTCTTGCGGGGATGACGTGCCGAGCTGAACAATATTACGTCCGGCAACTGCTTTCGAGACTTTTGGAGTTTCAAAGAGAGCATTTGTCGTTGAGTAGTTGAGAAGGCAGATCACCGTCTTTGGACTTGCGGTAATGGCTTCACTCAGATCAGAGACACCCTGAGCGCCTCTTTCCTGCAACGGCATCATTTTGTCTGGCGAACGGTTCCAGACGGTCACGCTACGCCCCGCATCCATGAGCGCGGTTGCCAACGCCGACCCCATCGCTCCCAATCCCACCACCGTAATATCACTTTTCATAAATGACCCCCCAACATGGCATTCGGGTTTTAGAACCCAAGCAAGCGAACGATAACACGTATCATGAATGGTGGTTCTTATTCTGAAGCTCCGTTACAGGATCATCCTGGGCCTTGGGTTCCCGTAGGTTGGTAAAAAAGTGTCCCCCGCCATCCGCGCGATGCTGCGCAGTTCCTCTTCGCTGGCATGAGCACGGGACGCGATCTGAATGCCGTCGTTCAAAGTGGCATCAAAACGAGCGAGTTCGCGCGGTGTGCGCGTTCAGTTGAGTTCCCCCTCGTCTGAGAATCTATTCAGGCAACCCCACTGCACGAAGCCCATCCAGAATTGCGTCCCACCGCGTGGGGTCCTGAAAATGGAACCGGCGCACGCCACTAATCCGGAAGTCCGGATCGGACGCCAATAAGGCATCCCGCGCCCTTTCTCCTTGATCAGATAGACCAGCCTGACCAGCCGCGCTGGCAAGATACAATTGAGCGACTGGTAATCCCGGCGAGTTTTGCAGCGCTCGATTGGCGTTGGCGATGGCATTCTCGAAATCACCCATAATCAGATAGGTCTGGGCTAACGCTTGTGGGACACGGTGATATATCCGGTTCTTGGCCAGAGAAAACGAGCCCTTTTTGATAGACTTCAGCGCAAGCTCTGGTTGGCCCATCAAGTTCTGGATCCAGCCAAGTACCATATGCCCCTGGGCAAACTGCGGACTTATTTCGAACCCTCGTTCAACACACCGCACCGCTGCATCCAAATCTCCGGTAATACCGTAATGAAAAATCCCCCGGATCAGGTGCACGTAGTCGCTTTGGTCATTCAACGACACCGCCTTGCTCAACCCGGCGTCGGCCGCTTCGATATCCTCCGTGCGTATCGGACGGTAACCCCATACCAATTCGCCGATCAACGTGTTCGCCTTCATCCCAACGGCCATAAAATTGCGTGGCTGGACCGTCAGGATCCTGTCCAGCAGACGTCCCGCCGCCTCCCATTCTTCAGGCTGCGATCCCATCATGTAATGCCCTGCAAGGTTCAGCATTGCCTCAGGATCGTTTGTCTCTGTCTCAGCCGCGCGCTCAGCAATTCGTTGCAGAATCCCGTATCGGATGGTTGTCGCGATTTCCCCTGACAACAGATCTTCTGCCAAGAAGGGGTCGGAAAGATCACCGTTCATCCGCTGGGTCAGATAGGTTGCCGATGTACCCGTCTCGCGCAGCTTAAGGGTGGCGCGGACCTGATTGCCGGAGGCATGAAACACCGCCGTGGCGATATGGTCCGAGCCCGCCTCGAGTGCGATCAGATCCAACCCTGTAAGATTGGCAAGCGCCGCCTCTACCGTGTGATTGCAAGCTTCGGCCAGCATCTTGGCATCGTCATTGTTGCCAAGGGTTTCGAATGCGGCGAGGGCTATCGTTGGTTTTTTGGATGTAACCCCGATGGACGGCGTGGTGACACTGTTCAATGCACCGCCATGGTCGGGAGGCCAGACAAAGGCGCGGATCGGGCGCGAGATGTTCTTCAGCGTCAACTCGCCCACATCCGTGAACAGCCCGTCCATTACGCCAACGATCTGGTCACGGACGGCAGCGGAGATGCAGATCCCGCCGGTCGGGGCTGCGCCTTCTAAGCGAGCCGCGAGATTCACACCGTCGCCATAAATGTCGCCGTCATCGACAACCACGTCGCCCAGATGAACGCCCATGCGGTAACTGATCTGCCGATCTTGAGGCACGGATTCTTCCTCTGCCCGCATCGCTTCTTGTGCCGAAATCGCGAACCGCACCGCTTCCACCACGCTTGAAAACTCGGCCAGAAATCCATCGCCGGTCGACTTAATGATCTTACCCCCAGCCTGCTCGATGCCGGGGTCGAGCACGGATAGGCGCAGTTCTTTCTGACGCGCGAGCGTGGCTTCCTCGGCGGATTCCACAAGCAGCGAAAAGCCTACAATGTCGGCTGCCAAGATCGAAGTGAGTTTGCGTTTCACCCTTGGGCTCGCGGGTTCAATGGAATCCAACCGGTTTTGTCCGGTTCGGGCACAACGACCCCATCCCCACCAAACGATGTCGGAACCGTCTTCCACTTCGGCAGGCCATCGGCCATGTCGAAAACACGTTCGCCATAGAAGATGTGAAAGGTCGGCTCAAAGCTCAAATCGGATTCGGCCAGCGACATCGCGTAAACCGCGACGATGTCCTTACCAGGTTTGATATTCACCAATGCACCACCGCATTTACCGCAGGAAACACGATGGCTCTCATCATTCTTGTCCGATTGAACCGTCGGCCCTGACAATGAGACCTTGTCTGCCGACCAGAGACACCAAGCATTGACCGGCGCTGAATGCCACTTTCTACAAGAGTGGCAATGACAATAAGCCATGATCATCGGCTTACCGGTGGTAGAAACACTACATGCGCCGCAGTAGCAGATTCCTTGGTAGGTTTCAGAAACGCCGCTCATCATCTTTTTCCCAAATCGATCAAGGGCGCTCTTTGTAACACACTAGGGACACCCGACTTCCTCAATACATTTCTACACATACATCCCTATTGTGCTGCCCCAAAGTGGCTTCTTCATCTCCGCTGCTGAACTTCGAACGATATCCTGAAAGAGCCTTTGTCCGGTGTCCATCGCAATCACTCGATTTCGGGGTTTCAGCCAGTTTAATATGTCACCATGCCAAAGGTAGCGACAACAACCGAAGATCTTGCAACCCGGATCATTGCTGCATTTGACGGCCTTGATCCACCTGCTGATGGTGAACTTCTTCACCCCGAATGTATGGATGACGTGGATATTCTTGAATTCTACGGCGGGGTCAAATGGCACGAGATGACCGATCAAATGATCATATACAATTACGCTGCCCCCACGGCTTTCAGCGCCAAAGCCTTTCAGTACTACTTGCCCGCATATCTGATTTGGACGCTGCTAAATTCAGACAGCCGGGAATATGCCAGTGAAAGCATCCTACTTGCACTCGACCCCGGCACATCGAAAGAAATGCTGCATGAGTTCAGGAAGTCCAAGTTCAACCAATTGACGCCTGCACAGAAAGAGGCCGTGTTGAGGTTTCTGTACTTTTTCAGCGACCATCCTGATCTCGGTGAATTTGCGGAATCCGCTTTGGTCAATTACTGGATTGACCAGGGCGTGCGGTCGCCGGGTCGAAGATTTTTACGTATTTGATGTGGCTCTTCGCAACTCTGTTCGTCGTAACCGGTTTACCGTTGGCATGGACTGAGGATGAGCAATGGCAACGACTATGGGGGGATCCAGTGCGCTGTCACTTACCCTTTTTTGCTATATCGATTGCAGCGGATGGTTTGCTTAGAGGCCAGATAAGAATTCATTTTTCGATTATTCACTGCTCCAGCCAACCGCGTTTGTGCTTCAGCGCAATCGCATTGGTGTTCGCTGCCGGTACCGGTGCCATCATTGCTGCTATCTGGGCAGTTTTCTTTAAGGATTGGTAAGATTTGCCCAGCACGGTGTGACTTCAGAACCAATGGGCCGATTTAGACTGAATGAATACGACCATTGCGATTTCGTTGTTTCGTCAGTTTTCCAGGCTTTCGAACCAGTCGAGCGCCATCGTGCCACATTCTTTTGGGTTGCCGTGCCCACCGTCGTGCAAAAAGAGTTCAAGACTACCGTGTTCGCATTCCCACCGTTTGCGCCAAAGATTGGCCGTCACTTCGTTTTCTGTCGCGTTGTGTTGGCATTCGTTTCTTCGGCGCCACAACGCAAGACCCTCCCAGACATCGGCCTGGGTAATGGTGATATCGAACTCTTCATTGTGTATTGATCTGCCCTCAAGCGGCACAACCTTGTCAGCAAAACCGTGAGTATGAAGCATATGAACGGGGCCAAGACACTCCTCGGTCATGGGAAGCCAGAAGCCACCGGACGCAGGGGCATAGCCACGCGCCAGGTCAGGCGCGAGGCACGCAACTTCCCACACCATGGAACCACCTCGTGAGAACCCTGTCAGCAGCACCTGGTCCGGGTTTACGTCTGCACGGGTCACGAGATCCGCCAGCACGTCACGGAGAAACCTGACATCAGAGCGGGGATAGGTAATCCACCCATCCCTAACCGACCAGTCAGCAGGTTTTCCTTCCAGCCATGGCAATGCGGTCGGTGCCACAAACGCATAACCCCGCGCGGTGAATGCTTCGACGAACTGCTTGTTTTTAAGTACCTTTGCTCCGGACCCGCCATAACCATGCAAGTGCATCACGACCGGCCCGCCCCGCCATTCATCTGGTAGGGCGATGTGGTATTCACCGGTGTCTATTTTGCAGGGATTGGATACTTCGCCGCAATCAAGCGCAAAGGCCTGCCCCGAAATCAGAAACATGGACAATGCGATTGTTACCTTTTCGAGCATATCTGGGTCCCTCCCGATGTCTGACCGTACCATATTACGGAAAGGGCTTTTTTGAGACGGCGGTGGTGCAGAATTCAACTTTGCTGAGCAGCCTCACCTGACTGATCCAAAAAGATTGTTAGTGCATCAGCGGCTTTTACTCCATTGAGATGATGGTTTGAGTTGCTGGCGGACGATACACGAACTCACATTTCGCGGGACTAAGCGGACGTACGCCGCACTAAGGCAAGTGATCCCGGAAGGATTGAGACCTAGTTGCAAAAGCCACTTAAGACCAATTTAGTTCGAGACCAATCGAAACTGGACAGATACTAGATCCGCTGCCGTCTTAGTCCGGGATTTCCACGGTTCCGACAATATGAGTTCGCCTCAGGGGCAGCGCTTGGTATGCTGAGGCGATATCTGTTGTCGCTATGCCGCTGCCAGTCATTCCTTCGTAGCGCCCCGTCCCGGTGACGATTTCCCAAGTGTTTGCCTCGCCTTTTTCCCCGGCCTTCCATCGCATGATAAAAGTGTCATCACCTTCACCGAAAACGCATATTCCATTGATTGAGTTGGTGCCGTCTTCAAATCCAAATCCAGAACCCAAACATCTGGCAGGCCCATCATCCATTGGACCCTCAATTACTTCGAAACCACCCCGATTGTCTGTTAGGTGAAAAATGTGATCCCCAAGGTCAAAGTTCTCTTGATTTAGAGGGTAGACATTGTTGATTTCGATGCGTTGCTCGTCAGCACTGGCGGGAACACCGAGTGTCGCCAAAAGCAGGCTAATCCGTAGGACTCTCATCTGGTTCTCCAAAGAATGCCACTCATCTTAAGGGCCTTCAAAGCATTTACAATCAGCAATAACTCTGCGGACCCACCACTAATGTTGTACGGGGTTACGCGGTTCCAGCCAATTGATGGCGGACCAAATCGGGCATCGGCAAGGGCTTGATGACGCTGCGGTGCAGCCCGCAGAAAAAGAATTTCGCTGCGGTTGCCAGTTGCCCGGCCAGATGAGGTCATGCTCAGGGAAGACACCCTGTCGTCGCCCTAAGGTTCACAGGAGACCCAAGACAATATAGATTTCTATGAAGATTTGACAGCAATAGGCGTGGATCAGAATGGCGCGACAGTTCCCACTCGAAGGTGACAAGACCTTTCTGGTTTATGCTGGCACTGGCACAGACCTGATATTTAATCATGGGGTTGAGCTACCCGGTTTCGCGTCGTTTCCATTGCTGGAAGAACCTGACACCAGGGCAATACTGGCTGGTCAAATGCAGGCACTTGTCGATCTCGCCGGTGAAATGAGTGTCGGATGCATCCTTGATGCGCCCACATGGATGGCGAACGCCGACCGAGCAGGGCCCTTGGGGTACGATGCAGAACGGCTCGTTGAGGTGAACAAGGATGCGGTCAGTCTAGTCGAGGGCGTGCGCCAAGCTGCCACTCGCGATGATGTACTGGTGTCAGCATGTATCGGCCCGCGTTATGATCCTTACGCCAACATTCCGCCGGTACCCGTCGAAGATGCACGTCAATACCACGCCGCTCAAATGCACAGCCTGAAAGACACAAGTGTCGACCTGGTCACCGCTTATACATTCAACCGCCCAAGCGAGGCAGCGGGATGCATCCTCGCCGCCCGAGACGCTGATCTGCCGATCATCATGTCTCTGGTTGTTGAGACAGACGGGTGCCTGGCAGATGGAACCAAACTTGTGGACGGAATTGACCATATCGACGGGGCAACCGACGCAGCGGCGCTGTTTTTTATGGTCAACTGCGCTCATCCTACCCATTTCGCCGGAGCGCTTGGCAACCACCCACGACTTAGAGGCATGGTGGCGAACGCTTCGAGCTGCTCGCATGCGGAACTTGACGAAGCAGATGAACTGGACGAAGGCGATCCAATTGAGCTTGGTAAACAGATTGCCGCGATTGCGCAGCAGAATCCATCGATTCAAGTATTTGGAGGATGCTGCGGTACCGACATGCGCCACCTGAAATCGATGGCCGGCGAATTGGCGTAATCAACTTGGTACAATCTGAGCGATAACGCTGATATCTAAGGTGATACCGTGATTTTTTTCCGCAACTTGTTGGGAGGCGGCCCATTCCTGCCCATCACTGATTGGTCAATATGCTGCGCTTGAGCCCGCACAGCCGCCGTTCGCTGCGAACGCAGAGTTCGCGAAATGACAAATGCCGCCGCCGTCGCCACTGGTTGCAAATAGAACAATACGTAGGTTTATTCCCAACGCTTGTGAGCTGGCTATCCGGCGGAATTCGACCAATACATGTATGGGTTGTTGAATTGAAATCACTCGTCTGGTAGCACACGGAGTTGGAAACCCTGATACAGGAGAGATCAGATATGATGAATTGTCAGACTTCAATGCTTCGCGCGGTAGGCGCAGTAGCCCGTTAAAGCGGTCTGACAGGTTTCCGATCTGAAGGCCGCCTCGTGAGCGGCCTTTTTTGTGTTTTCCTCATGTGGCGGCTTTCCATCATTTCATGGAGAGAACAATGCCAAGCTTATCACTTTACATTCCAATCAGCCGGTCGCGTGGCCTCTTACTGCGGCTAGCGGCAATCTTCGCCCATCGACCCAGCGTGGAACGGCCTGTTCTGCGCGGAAGAGCCGAGTTGCCGGCTCACCTGAGAAAGGACGTCGGCCTTCCGCCGGAGGTTGAACACCCACCTCCCTCGCATTACCGGTTCCCCTTTTAACGAACCGACCAAGCAAGGGCATTAAGCTGCCCTTGCTCTTGACTATTACGCCGTGTGCGGAGTGATGCGTATCTTCATTCCGCGCGATAAATGAACCCTGTTGCATACAGTTCCTTTTGACGTGTGTTCAAGGCCGCCAGAGAGATCATTTCACACTCGTCCTGCAACTTGCGAAGACCAAGCCGGCTGGTCCGAAGAAAAGCTGGCCAAACTGGAAGAGGAAGTCCTGTCCATTCATGAACGGCTCAGGCCAAGTGTCGAAAGCGGCAGCGCCGTCGAGAACACCAGCATGTCCGATGTAAAAAACTGCCGTTGAAGTCGCATCGACCTACGAAGGTTTTCTGGAAAAGCCAGTCCTTCTTTTCAAACCCAATAAATTCCACTTCACGTCATGATGTTGCGTGTTTGCTTGCCGTGCCGGGTCGGCAAGACAACAGGATCAGGACCAGAAAGGACAGGTTTAGTACGACGTTGAAGGGCGCCCCTACCAAAATGGAGCCTGAACTGTCGACGCAAAACCAGGACCATGCCGTAATCTGAGCGGTCTTGGTCGCGGCCACCGCCGATACCGGGGCAACGTATGTTCCCAGCGCCCATTGCATTCCCCCCAAGCCGACCGTCAAGCCGCCGGTGATCACCAGCAGTAAAGGCGACGGAACCATCAGTTCCGCGGGAACATCGTGAATTGGCCAATACGCGATTTGCAGAAAGATATACGCAACGGGATGAAGAAACTGAAACGCGGCCAGCGCAAAAAGCGCCCCGGTTGCAATAAGAACACCGCCTGAAATTCGCATTGCTGATTGTTGTTGGGTCATGAGCTTCTCCTTTCGATATGCGCCCTTCATGCAGCTTGCGGCGGACGCAAATCAATTACCTCAGAGGTAAGTGAATTCTGTTCGGACCCTTGCTAAACTCAGGTCATGACACCCTATCCCGGCATGTTGAAAGAGTGGCGAAAGCGGCGCAGGATGAGCCAGCTGGACCTTGCGGTCGAAGCCGAGGTCAGTGCGCGCCATATCTCATTTCTTGAAACCGGGCGGTCCCGACCCAGCCCGGACATGATCCTTCACCTGTCCGAGGTCATGAACCTTCCGGTCGAAACCCGAAATCAGATGATGCGCGCCGAAGGATTCGCGCCGTGTTTTGCGGCAACACCGATTGATGACGCGGCGATGTCGCCCATTCGGGACGCGGTCGAATGGACTCTGCAGCAACATGCCCCTTACCCTGGAATGGTGTTGGACCGGCTCTGGACGGTTGTAATGCTCAACAGCGGTGCCCAAAAGCTGTTCAAGCCACTGGGGATCGGCGAGGGGCAAAGCCTGCTGGATCTGCTGACCAGCCCGTTGATGCCTGAGCTTGTCGAAAACTGGCCCGAGGTCGCGCATCACACGATGTTGCGGCTGCGCGCTGAAAGCGCCAACGCAGGCGGCATACCCGCACTGGACGCCGCAGCGCGCACGTTGTCGCAACAGGGGCACGCCCGAAGTGACGCGGTGATCGGGCCGACAATTTCTACGATCTACCGCTTTGGTGGTCAGCGGCTTTCCCTGTTTGGAACCATTGCGCAATTCAGCACGGTCACGGATGTCACGCTGGACGATTTGAAGATTGAGCTGTTTTTTCCGGCCGACGACCAAAGTGCCAAATTTCTGCGTGATCTTGCCCACGTGGCTGCCAATTAGATGGTGGTTTGACTAGAGCCCACCACGTCCCGGCGAACCCCGTTCATTCCTGACCTTGGAAGGGTTCCCGCCATTGCGGCCCAAACCTGCCGTTCACAGACCGGTCAAGATGCCGCGGTCGCAGCCCGCTTACCGGCCATTCACTGCGGGAGCAAAATCTCGAGGTCCACGAATGCTAAAGTCGCGGGACAAAGCGCCTTTTAGCTGCAATTGCGCCAATGGCCGATTTCCGAGATTGATTGGGTCGAAAGCCACGGCTCGTGAAAGCGTTGCTGTGTTTAAGCTTTGTCCCAGCAGCCCTATTGGACAGTTTCGGAAACGCGGTCCTGTCTAGGGGAGCGTCCGAATTTTCGGGCATATTCTCTTGAGAATTGAGCAGGGCTTTCATATCCGACCCCATAGGCAATCTCTGAGATCTTTGAGCCGGTGGTTTGCAGCTCATTTCGGGCATGAAGCAAGCGCAGGTCTTTCTGGTATTGCAGCGGCGAGGTTCCCGTGACGGCCTTGAACTGCTCAAAAAAGGCCGAACTGCTCATACCTACGCGCCCGGCAAGTTCTCCGACGACAAGGGGATTAGCCAGATCTGACCGGATTTCGTGCCACACCAGTTTTTGAAGTGTGCCGCCATGCTGCCCGATTAGCAGGCGGGCATGGATTTCGCGCGCCGTGATCGGCGCCAGCATGTGACGCGTCTCTTCGGTTTTGCACTGTTGAAAATACCGCAACAGGGCACTTTTCATGTCATCATCGGTTTCCGCGAGGCAGATCGAAAATGGATCAGTCGCTCGATGGGTGGATGACTGCGGCAGTGACGCGGCCAGGGTGCGCAAGAGATCCAGATCAAGGGGGAACACGAGCGCGACGTAGGGGAGTTCGGGTGTTGCCTCGGTAATACTTGAGACAACCGGCAGCGCGTTGCTGACGATCAGCGACTGCCCGGCCTGCACGGTGAGCGTTCTGGTACTGGTCCCGACCTCTTTGGCACCTTGCAGCACCGCGCAAAGTAGCGGGCGGTAGACATTTGATTCATGTTGGGTGGTCGCCGGATGGGTGAGAAAAACCGCCGCGCTTTCCTTATGCGTCAGGACACCCTGCGCGACGCCTGCGTGGTCAAGCAGCGCAAGAACATAGTCCAATAGGGTACAGGGTTCCAAGACTGCCTCCTGTCGTTGCCCACATCGCTAGCACAAAAGCAAAGTGAGTTATTACTGAAAACACGAATGTCTGGAGGATTGAGCAAGAAAATAGGAGAAAGTTGAAAGATGTGTCCTCTTTTGATGATTATCGTGTGTACATAAACTTGCGGAGCAAAATCATGAAAACCATTCTGATCACCGGGGCCTCATCCGGTATTGGCGCGGCAACCGCCCGGCATTTCCAGGCGAACGGTTGGAATGTCGTTGCCACGATGCGCAACCCCGCGGGCAACACAGATCTTGGGGCTTTGGACAACGTGCATCTGACCCAACTGGATGTGACGGATACGGGCTCAATTGCAACGGCCGTGGGCGCTGGCATCGAACGGTTTGGGCAGATTGATGTTTTGCTGAACAATGCGGGTTACGGGGCCTACGGTGCGTTAGAGGCCTTTTCGATGGACCGCATCCGGCGTCAGTTCGACACCAACGTGCTCGGGTTGATGGAAGTGACCAAAGCCGTTCTGCCTCATTTCCGTCAGAACCGGTCAGGCACGGTTATAAATATCTCGTCCATCGGAGGACAGATCACCTTTCCACTTGGCGCGCTCTATCATGGCACCAAGTTCGCAGTGGAAGGGCTTTCTGAGGCGCTGCATTACGAGTTAGAGCCGCTTGGCATTCGCGTCCGAATTGTCCAGCCTGGAATGATCCGGACCAACTTTGGCGGCAGCTCCTTTGATTTTGCGATGGATGAGAACCTGCCGGATTACGCACCAATGGCCGAAGCCATGGGGCGCCTGTTTGGCAAGCTGGCCGCAAACCCGTCTGAACCAGAAACGGTCGCGCAGGTCATTTGGGATGCGGCCAACGAGACCGGAAACCGCCTGCGTTTTCGCGCCGGGCCTGATGCCGAAGAACTGCTCGACGCCCGCAAACAACAGGATGACGAGACGTTCATTGGTAGTCTTAAGCAAAAGATGGCGCCCTGAAGAACCGTTGAGTCATTCATAGAAAAAGGGATGCTCCATGTACCGCAAAGCAATTGATAAAGGTGGCCTGGCCGTTGTAACCGGGGCCGCAAACGGTGTCGGTAAAGCTGCGGCCCAACGATTTACTCAGGACGGTCTGGGGGTTGTGCTGGTTGATCTGGCAGGTGAGGCCTTGGACAGAGCCGAGGCGGAATTGCGCGATCAGGCTGGGGCGTCCGCAATTGTTCAGGCGGTTCCAACGGATGTCACCGACGCCACTGCTGTGAACGCCTTGGCAGATCAAGCCTTTGCGCTCGGCGAGGTGGCTGTCCTGATGAACAATGCCGGTATCGCGGTGCCGTCCGGCAGCTGGGAAAACGCGGAAAACTGGCGCAAACTGTTAGAGGTCAACCTTTTTGGCGTCATGAATGGCGTGCATGCTTTCCTGCCGCGCATGATCAAGGTGGCGCGTCCGGCTGTGGTGATCAACACCGGGTCTAAACAGGGCATCACCACACCGCCCGGAAACCCCGCTTACAATACCAGCAAAGCTGCCGTGAAGGTCATGACTGAAATGCTGGCGCATGATTTGCGGCAGGCCGAAGCGGATATCACCGCCCATCTGTTTGTGCCGGGATTTACCTATACTGGTATGATTGAGAAATTCATGCCGGAAAAACCTGCCTCAGCTTGGACAAGTGAAGAGGCAATTGACTATCTGCTGAGGCACATGTCGGACGGGGATTTCTATATTCTTTGCCCCGACAATGATGTGTCAGAAGAGCGCGATCGCAAACGCGTTGAATGGGCCGTAGGCGATATCATCAACAATCGCCCGGCTCTTTCGCGCTGGCATCCCGACTATGTGGATGCCTTCGCGGCGCACGAGGCTTCGGAATAGCCGGTCCCAAAGAGCGGTCAAGCATAGAGCCAGTGAATCAGTTGACCAAACAACAAGGCTTACACCACTTCTAAATTCCTAACGGACGTTTATGCCAAGCGCAGCATTGGTCGAAATGGGCTCGTACCTGTCCTCGGATGCGACGCGGCATCGGCATGATCTTTTACGCCCGGCGATCCAACCACGGCCCAGAGCCGACCTTGGGCACCCTCTCCGTATGCTGCGATCGCAATTTACCTAGCTGCCGTTCGCTGCAGTGCGGCAAAGCCATTGATCAATATTGGCTTTCTAAGCGCAACAATGGCGCTTATGGCCGACTTAAGGCAATTTGCCACTCTGGGAGTTTTTGTCTCTGTCTGACTGACATAGCCAGAGAAAAACTCAATTCCTCTGCCCTTTGAAGAGATTTACCCGCTTGGCCGCTTGAGGCTGAACAGCTCTGTCACGCGCGCATAGTCCTGGTAGCCCAATCGTGCCAAGGGTTGGAACTTGGTAACATCGAAGATGCCATTGATCAGATATTTCTCGTTGAGGTGAATGCCTGTGACTTCACCAAAGGCTACGATATTGGAGCTGCCAGGCAGGTCGACGACCTTGGTCAGTTTACACTCCATACTCGCAGGGGCGTGGGCCACACGTGAACAGGGGATCGTTTCGCATTCGGTGCGTTCGAGCCCTGCGAGGTCAAATTCATCGATATTGCGGCTCGCCGACAATGAGGTCTTGTTCATCGCGTCGCGCATTTCGTGCCCGACTACGTTGACACAGAACACCTCGGTATCGATCACGTTTCCGATGGAGTCTTTACCGCGTTGGCGGTCCTCTTTGCCGGCCGTCGATGCAAACATGACCTGCGGAGGGGAATAAGAAACACCGTTAAAGAACGAATAGGGTGCGAGGTTTTCCAACCCATCGATCCCTCGAGTGGATATCCAGCCGATCGGTCTTGGTGTGATGAGCGCGTTGAAGGGATTGTGCGGCAGACCGTGGCCGTTTTGCGGTTCGTAAAACATGGGTCGACCCTTGGGGAGCGGAAGCCTCGCCTTTAAGAGGCTCCCGGTGATTAGACTGCTAAGGCAACTACGTCGGGGTTCATGCTGTAGGTGCCGATATGGGAGACTTTTGCTAGGACATGACCTTTCATGGCCGCCAGCGCGTCTGCCCCGGTAAAGGGTCCGTGTAGATCCAGCTGGTTGATGTCCAATGCATAGACAATAAAGTGGTAGTGGTGGATGATGCTGTCGTTCCAAGGCGGGCATGGGCCATCGTAGCCGCCGTATTTCCCGCCCATTTCATCATCGCCAGCAAACCAGTCTGTGTAGCTGTTGATCCCCGTTGTACCATAGGAACGCTGGCCTGCGGTTTTGCCTTTGGCCGTGACACCTAAACTGTCGGCACCTTCTGGAATCTCGGACACATTTGCAGGGATGTTCACCACGACCCAGTGATAGAAATCCACTCGTGGCAGATCGGCTGGAACTGTTTTTCCCTCTTGATTCACATCCTCTCCAGATGATGGAACATCTGGGTCATGGCAAGTGATGGCGAAGGACTTTGTGCCTTCAGGTGCGTTGCTCCACGCGATTGAAGGGTTTACGTTTCTCGACAATGCGAAGCGACCTTTGGTCGGAATTCGTCCAAAGGCGAACTTAGCGGGTATCGGTGAGCCATTGGCAAAGCTGTTGATTGTAATTTTCATGGGTGTTCTCCGTGAGGAAACGTCACGCCCCGGTGCCAACCCGAGGCGCAAGTGGCTAACGATTGTAGACGGCTGTGATGGTGGAAGAGGCCAGGCTGTTGGCGTTCACCATGAACCCGGCCAGTGCATTGCTGACGGAGTCGTCCAACTCCAAAGTGGTGCCGAGAGCATGGACAGTGAAGTTGTAGCGGTGCACCTCACCCGGCGGCGGGCAAGCACCGCCAAAGCCTTCTGCGCCATAGTCGTTAGTCAGTTCCACAGCACCTGCGGGGACCGCCGCACCGCTGGGCAGCTCATTTACATCCGCCGGAATGTTGAAAGCGAACCAGTGCCACCAGCCGGAGCCGGTTGGCGCGTCTGGATCATAGACAGTGACTGCGAAACTTTCGGTGCCCTCAGGCGCACCGGACCAGGTCAGTGTCGGGGCAATGTTGCGGCCTTCACAGCCGAAGCCCTGGAAAACCTGGGCTGCGTCAAGCTGGGTGCCTTCTGCAATATGGGGGCTGGTCAGTCGGAAGGTGTCCGCCACAACAGGGGACGTCAGACCACTTGCGACCCACAGAGTTGCAAGAAGAGATGTGCGTAGCATTGTTCAGTTCCTTTCCTGAACTTTCGTGTTGTCGATGGAACTAAATTAGACACCACGCAAAGACGCTACCTCCGGCAGCTACGCAACTAATGTCGAAATTCGATCAACCTTTCGCGGAACGGATGTCTTTTGGCCTAATCCCGAACCTATTTTGGAATGCGTCCGAAAAATGAGATGGCGTTTTGAAACCGCAATCCATTGCGATTGCAGAGATTTGGCTGTCTGTAGTTTGCAGCAGGCTCAACCCTCGTTCTAATCGCGTGTGCAATAGAATCTTTGCAAACCCCTGACCTGTTTTTGACAGCCATCGTCGCATGGTGGCTTCGCTCATCGCGAAATGGTTAGCGATTTCCGCCGCCATCCAAGGATGGCTAAGGTCCGTTTCGATCAAGCGGCGGACTTGACTGATTGGATCGTCTTCAACTTGTGTCGGCAGATTGAAACCCTGTGCGCGTAGCCAGAGTAAAGGCTCTAATAGTCGATGCTGTTTGATTATTTCCGGAAGCGAAGCGTTTTTCAGCGTATCGGTGATCAAGCTGAGGATATCAGATGGGTTGTGCTCTGAAGCTCTAACAATTTGGACGCCCCTTTCAGCCTGCGTTTTGGGCACATCAGAGAAAACGCCATCCACCAGATCGTGAGAAAAGCAGACTCCCAAAGCGCGGTAGGTTTCATTCATGACTGGCCGGTTTTCCATGGTGACCAAGGCGCCCGGTGGAAAGATCATCAAATCCCCTTCTTCGCCAAGCATTTCGCCTTGGGTCGGGTGCAGAACGTATTTGCTGCCGCGTTGAATAAAGAACAGGAAAGTCAGCCGAAAATAGAGTTCCGTAAACGTTGCTGTTGTCGCTTGAGTAATCGGATAGATGGATACCTGATGCGACACTTCTAAAGCTTCAGTTTTCGGTTCACGGTTCACGATTTGGTCTCGCTTGGAAATACGCTGCCCCACGAGGGAGCAGCGCAGAGAACTTCAGGCCACTTCTTGCAAGGACGCTTTCATACCGTTTGACAGCAAGGCACCACCGCCCGGCGCAACTTCAGTCAAATCCAAACGACGTAATATTTGGCGCGTCGTTGCAACGGCGGCTGACAGAGTTGGAAGGCCGGACGCACGTTCAATCATTTCGATTGATGGGAGCGATGGCATTTGGACGCAGGCAGATGCAACAATGGCATCGACACCGCGCGTATCAAGCTTGCGCCAAAGCTCCGCAGGAGCTGTTGGGTCTTGTGATGCAACTTTGAGGTTGTCCGGGATTTCCAGTGCAAGGAAGTCCTGTACCTCGATCCCCTCGTTCTCGATATAATCCACCACCATTTTCGTGAGTGGTTTCATATACGGGCAGATGATCGAAACCTTTTTGATCCCAATATCCTTCATTCCATCGATGAGCGCGCCCGCTGAGTTCAGGACAGGAGTCGGGCATCCATTGTCGACGGTCGCTTGATTGAGTTTGACTTCGGATCTTCGGTGATAGCCCAACCCCATGGACATAATCGCAACCAAACACGCATAGGCCTGCACTTCGACTGCCGCGTCAGACAATTCGACCGCACAACGCAAGCTGTCCGCGTCCATCGCTTCAAGTTCTTCCTTCACCACGCTTTTCATCCGCATTCGGGACGAATGGAACGTGAAACGATCGGGCAGGATCGTCTCCCGCGCTTTCAGAAGCGCCGGAATTTCCGTTTCCATTGTGACGTTAGAACTAGGAACAATCAGGCCAACGCGGCGGTACTTTGTAGCAAAAGACATGGTCTTTCCTTTCACGAGATAGGGTTAGAGCGCGGGGCCCATGACGGCTTCGGGCAACCAGGTTGCGATGCCCGGAAAGACGCAAAGTAAGATGATTGCGATCAACATGCAGGCAACGAAAGGGAGGGAACCGGTCAGGATCGTCTTCAACGAAATATCCGGGGCGATACCGTTGATGACATACAGATTCAGGCCAACGGGTGGAGAGATCAGCCCGATTTCCATGTTGATCGTCAGGATTACGGCAAACCAGATCGGATCAAAGCCAGCAGTCGTGATGATTGGCAACAAGATCGGAGCCGCCATCAGGATCACTGCGACCGGAGGAAGGAAGAAGCCCGCAATGATCAGGAAGATGTTCACTGCGATCATCAAGACCCAAGGGTTCACATCCAGCGTCCCGATCCAGGTCGCAATGCTTTGCGTGATGAAAAGGCTCGACAACATGTAAGAGAACACGCCAGCCGCTGCGATGATGAACAGGATCATCACGCTTTCCTTGGTGCTGTCCTGCAGGATCATCCAGATTTTGCGGATATCCCAAAGCTTGTAGATGACGATGGCCACGACGAGGCACAGGATCGCGCCAACTGCTGCCGTTTCCGACGGGGTCGCGACGCCGCCGTACATGGTGTAAAGAACGCCGATGATGATGGCGACGAACGGCACAACACGCGGCAGAACTTCGAACTTTTGTCTCCAGGAATAGCTGCGCGCGGTCAGCAGTGCGGTATCGCCGGATCGCCAGGTCGCGTAAAGCGACCAAACCATAAAGAGCCCCACCAAAAGCAGGCCAGGAAAGACACCTGCCAGGAACAGGCGACCAATCGAGGTCTCGGTAGCGATCCCGTAGACGATCATAGTAACCGAAGGCGGGATCAGGATGCCCAGCGTACCACCCGCCGCGATAGAACCCGTCGCGATCCCTTCCGGGTAGCCGCGTTTGCGCATTTCTGGAATGCCCATCTTACCAATCGCAGCGCATGTTGCGGGGCTCGAACCAGACATTGCAGCGAACAATGCGCAGGCACCCAGGTTCGAGACCACCAACCCGCCGGGGACGCGCGTGAGCCATCTTTCGAGTGCTTCATACAGGTCCGCGCCTGCTCGCGTTGATGCAATTGATGCCCCCATGATGATGAACATCGGGATCGAGAGAAGCGCAAAGCTATCGAGCTTTCCAAAGAAAATCTCCGGCATCAGTTCCAATGATCGAATGCCATCAAAGACCAACAAGAAACCAGCAGAGACGATCATCAAGCCTATGGCAACAGACACACCAGAGAAAAGAACAAGGATAGTGCACACGCCAACAAGGGCGCCAAGGATGAGGGGGTCCATCGTTATGCTTCCAGTCCAAACGGGGTTTCTGATTTTGTGATAAGGGCGACGAGGTCGGCAAAGAGTTGCAAAAGCAACAAACCGAAGCCGACAGGTAGCGACAGATACGGGATCCACAGCGGAACGGCTGTGACCGTGTCGGATGTCCAACCACGCTTGTAGGCAAAGTGCCAATACTCGTACCCGTAGAACAGAAGCACCGCCGTGATGATGATGGACAAACTGAGGGTCAGAACTGCAAGGCCAAACCGAGCACGCCCCCGCAGTGCCAATGGGATCAAATCAACATTGACGTGCCCCCGCTGATATTGAACGAATGGCAACCCGACCAAAGTTGCGGCGATGACGAGGTAGACGACGATCTCTGTTTGCCACACAGTCGATCCATTCAGGACAAATCGAACAAAGATCATCTGACAAGTCAGAACGACAGCTGTCAGGATCATTAAAGCAGAGCACCAACCGGCGGCGCTTGAAACTTTGTGGATAGATCGAACGATTTGATTGTCACTTGTCGTTCGAACAATTGCTGCAGGGGCGTGTCCGGACATGGCGGGCGTCCTTTGCTTTCGTGAAAAGGTTGTCCGAGGCGCATTGGCCCCGGACGCAACAGGGCTATTCGACGGCCAAAGCGAGATCCAAAAGCTGCTGACCGCCAGGAACTTCGGCAACAAAAGTGGCATATGACGTCTCTTGTGCGAGCGTTTGCCAATCTTGGAAGTCCTCAGCGGTCATTTCTGCGATTTCGACACCAGCTGCGCTGAAGACCTCAACCGATTTCGCGTCCTGAAGCTTCGCCTGCTCGAGGTAATACGCCTCTGCTTTCTCTGCTGCGGCGAGGAGTGCAGCCTGTTGCTCATCCGACAAGCTTTCAAACTTGGATTTGTTCATCAAAAGCGGCTGATACAGGAACCAAAGCGCGATGTCGGAGGCCGGCGTATAACACGCAACCTGCTCGAAAATCCGGTAGGACACAAACGAGGAAGATGATGTGTTTGCTGCATCCAAAACACCCGTCTGCATGGCCGAATAGATTTCTGACGAGGCCATCGATGTGATCGACGCACCAGCCCCCACCAACATCTGCTCAAAAGATTTTCCAGCGGCACGGGTTTGCAGTCCTTCGACATCGGATGGATTGGTGATGCACTTGTCTTTACCGACAAAGCCGCCCGCCAGATAACCATGCACGAGAACCATCACGTCATCTTCAGCCATCTTTTCTTCGAGCGCTTCCATGAAGGGAGACTGGCTCAAACGCGCAGCATGATTGTGGTTCTTTACGAGACCCGGCATCAAAGTGAGGTTGAATGACGGTTGTTGCCCACCTGCATAGGATAGCGGGAAAACCGTCATATCAAGCTGGCCCCGTGACAGTGGCCGATACTGTTCGCGTGGCTTAAAGAGCGATTTGGACGGGAAGATCTTGATCTCAAGATCCACATCCGCGGCGGCGACTTCATCAGCAACGATTTGAGCGACCTCATGTCTGACATCTGCGGTCGACCATTGGTGAGACAGACGCAGTTCTTCCGCCTGCGCGCTGACTGCCAAAAGCGCCAAACCCAGCGTGGTTGATCGTGCAAAGTTTTTCATCGTGATTCCTCCTTGTGGATTATTACATGGCTTATATGTATACATATAGCAACTAAAAAAATCCTGTTGATGCTTTTTTGTATGGAATTGGAATCCGGCGCACTGTATGAAAATGTTGGAAAGGAGCCGCCATGCCGCGTGCATCAGATAGGCTTATCGAGCAGATAAAAAATGAGATTTTCAGTGGGTTACTGAAACCTGGCGATCAATTGGAAGAAGCTGAACTGTCAAAAAGATTTGGCGTCAGCCGCACTCCAATACGTGAAGCGATTAGGTCAATGGTGGATGGCGGGTTTCTAGAAACGAGGCCTCGCAAAGGCGCTATGGTTCGAGTTTTAACTGCGAAAGAACTGAACGATTTGTTCGAAGTTGCCGCGGAATTGGAAGGGATGGCGGCGCGTTTAGCCAGTGAGTCTTTGACGCTTTCACACAAGAAGTCGATCCAAGAAGGCTTGCAACAATGCAAGGACGCAGCTGCGAAAGAAGACCCGACCGCCTACGCCGCTGCAAACCTCGTATTTCACGCAGCCATTCACCGAGCAGCCGGAAACGAATGGTTGATCGATCAACTGGAGCGACTTCAAGCTCGCATAAACGTCTACCGGCTGTTGCCATATGAAGTTGTCGGTCGGCTGGAAAAATCGGTCGAAGAGCATGAGCAGATTGCCGACGCGATCTTCAACAAGGATGGAGCAACTGCGAACACTTTGATGCGCGATCACATCATGCTGCAAGGCGCACGATTGCCAAGTTTGCTTAAAGCCTTGGAATAGTCACCTTCGATTTCGTTTTTCTCGTTTCTAGTCGGCAAGCGGCACGGCGACGCGGATAGTAGCGTCTTGGGGACACATTGCCAAAATCAGCGAAGGGCGGCTTATTTCTCTCTTTGGAGTTGTTTTTTCCTAAGCACTCTATTCGGTGTGATGCGCTTGTCACTGACCTAAGGGCCGACGCAGCATCTTATTCGCGCACTGATGTCGCTCTAGTTGAGACGCACTTGATCAAAAATTCGAAAACCATCAATGCATATTTAGAAAACCCCAAATTACCATTCCACGAAAGCGGGTATTTTTGAGCGATTGTGGGCACATGTTCGTTTCTGCGCCGCCGGCGGCCGCGGCGTCAGATTTCGTGGATAAGAGGAGGTGTCGCTCATCACACAAGGTACAACAGGAATGCCTCAATCTGTGTAGGCGCTTTTGGTGCGGCGGTTCCGAGACATTAGCTGTTTCTCGCCCACCAATTGAGCAAATTCTAAGGACACGTTGTACGATGGTTTAAAAACAACACCGTCGACCCTAGAGGCGATAGTGGTTGGTGGTTCAGCCCAAAGATTTTGAGCGATTTTTCTAGAAGTCCACGCGATCTCCGCCTTTCAAATCCAAGATCTCCCTGGCCTCATCGGGCGTTGCAACCTGACTACCTAGCTCTTCTACAATTCGTCGAATTTTAGCGACTTGCTGAGCATTGCTTTCGGCCAGCTTTCCGCGCGAGATAAACAAGCTGTCTTCTAGGCCAACGCGAATATTACCGCCCATCTGGCTTGCAGTTGTGGCAAGCGACATTTGTGCGCCGCCCGCTCCCAGAACCGACCAGCGGTAATCATCGCCGAATAGCCGATCTGCCGTGCGTTTCATGAAGATCAGGTTGTCGACCTCAGGTCCCATACCACCTAGGATTCCAAAGATGAACTGAATGAAAATAGGTGCTTTGAACAACCCGATAGCCGTGCAGAATTTCAGGTTATACAAGTGGCCGACATCGTAGCATTCATGTTCGAATTTGATGTCATGCGGCGCGAGCGTTTCTGCCACTTCGCGAATGTCCCGGAACGTATTGCGAAAGATGTTCTGGTCGGAGTTTGCGACATAGTCCTTCTCCCAATCAAACTTCCAATCTTCATCGCCATACCGGTTGGCCAATGGGTGAAACGAGAAGTTCATCGAACCCATATTCATCGAGCACATTTCGGGGCTGAAGGTTTTAGCCGGATTGATCCGGTCCTGAATGGAGAGAGTCAGCGATCCTCCGGTCGATAGGTTCACAACCGCGTCTGTCGCCTGTTTTATGCGCGGCAGGAATGGCGCGAAGTCATTAGGGTCGACCGATGGTGAGCCGTCCTCAGGGTTGCGCGCATGCAGGTGTAGGATCGACGCTCCTGCCTCGGCGGCGTCGATCGCCTGCCGTGCGATGTCGTCGTATGTGTACGGTAGCGCATCCGACATGGTGGGCGTGTGGATCGCCCCTGTTACGGCGCATGTGATAATCGTTTTTTTCTGACGGACCATTGGTTCAGTTTTCCTTGGATTGTCCGATGTGCTTAACGCGATAGCCCAGCGGGAAAAGTTGCAGTTCATAGCGGCTACGGATCACGCCCCAGATGCCTTTTGGCGCCTTGAGCATGACGACAATCGCAACGACGCCGAGAACAATAAGGTAAGTTGTTCCGAGGTCGGCCAGCGTTTCGCGCAGCGCAAAGAAGACGAGTGTGCCGATGATTGGCCCTTCGATGGTGCCGATACCGCCGATTACGACGATGAAGATGACGAAGGCGGTCCAGTCATTGACGCTGTACGCAGCATCCGGCGATATGCGTAGCTTTTGCAAAAAGATCAGAGCGCCGATCATTGCCGTAAACGCCGACGTGACAACGTACACGATGAACTTCGTGCGCCAGATATCGATGCCGAGGCTACCGGCTGCCAACTCGTTGTCGCGAATTGCCGTCAGCGCCAACCCTTGGCGCGAGCGCAGGAAGAGATACACGGCAGTCACCACCAGCACAGCTGCTCCGAGCGCCAGCCAATAACTAAGCGCCTCTCGCATCGCGCGCCCGGACGCCAGAGATTTGACGATGGCGACGGGTAGCGAAGATCCGGATCCCCCGCCAAGCGCTGAGATTTGCGCGAAACTCAACCGAAAGACTTCTGCGATAACCCAGGTGCCAATGGCAAAATATGCGCCCCTAAGCCTGAAGATCAGAACAGCAACCGGGATCGAGATCAAAGCCCCCAGCGCACCTGCGGCTGCGATTGCAACCAGTGGGTGCAAACCGCCCAGCATCGTAAGCGCAAAAAGCATATAGCCGCCGAAGCCAACATAGGCTTGCTGACCAACCGAGACGAGGCCGGCGTAGCCCGCCATGAGGTTCCAAAGGGTGGCAAGGGACAGATAGAGAAACAGCTCTCCCATCAAGCGCATGTCGGCGCGGCCTGCCCACCAGGGCGCTGCAATCAGAACAAGCAGAGCAATTGCGGTTAGGATCGCAGCAATTCTGGCAGCTTTTGATGATCGAGAAACAGAGTAGTCCTGCAGGTTCATCCGGAAACCCTCGGGAAGAGGCCGTTCGGACGAACGGCAAGAATGACAAGGAAAGCGATATGGCCGGCTAGCACTTGCCAGCCCGGATCAATCTTGGCTCCGATGGTTTGCGCGACGCCAAGGATAACACCGCCAATCAGCGTGCCCCAAAGATTGCCCAGGCCACCGATGATTACAGCCTCAAAGCCAAAGATAAGGCGGCCTCCGCCAATGGAAGGATCAAAGCTTGTCCGAATGCCGAGCAGGATACCGGCGATTGCTGTCACACCCAAGGCCAACGCCATCGCCAACCCAAAGATGTGCCGACGATTGAGACCCATAAGCTGTGCGATGTCTTGATTGTCGGAAACCGCTCGAAATGCGCGACCAAGTGCGGTGTGATAGAAAGTCCATTGCAGCCCCCAAATCACAGCGATCGCAATCCCGAAGGTCAGCAGCGGCAATTTCCCGAGGGTCGCACCGCCTATCGCGACGCTGGCTGTTTCCAGAGCACCGGCATTCAATGTTTGCGGGTCGGCTGTGTAGACCTCCAGCAACCCGTTCTGGATAATTACACTCAGCCCGAAGGTCACAAGCAGCGGTGGAAGGATATCGTCGCCCAGAGTTTGGTTCAGCAGGCCGCGTTGCAGGGCATACCCGATCAACGCCATAGCGGGCACCACGATCACCAGCGCGGCCATCGGGTGCATCCCCGTCGCGGTCGTTACCGTCAGCCCGAGATACGCGGCCAACACAATCAGATCGCCATGGGCAATATTGACAAGCCGCATGACCCCAAAGATCAGCGACAGACCGGCGGCAAACAACGCGTATAGCCCACCCAGCAAAGTTCCCTGCACGATAGCGTTCAGCCATTCCATATTATTCGATCCCGAAATACGCGCGCGAAATGTCTTCGCGCGAAACGGTGTCAGACGCGCTTTCCAGCGAAACGCGCCCCTCCTGTAGGCAATAGACCCGGCTCGAGACCGACAGTGCCTTGGTGATGTCCTGTTCGACGATGATCGCGCTCATGCCCTTGCCGATGATGCCGGGCAGCGCCTCATAGATGTCTTTGATGATGATCGGTGCCAGCCCCAGGCTAATTTCGTCGAACAGGATCAGATCTGGATTGGCCATCAATGCGCGCCCGATGGCGACCATCTGCTGCTGACCGCCTGAAAGCGATGTTGATGCCTGATCTTTGCGCTCTTCGAGGATCGGAAACAGATCATAGACAGCTTTCAGATCCCAAGGGCCTGAGCGACCAACTTGAGCCCCGATCATCAGGTTTTCTTTGACTGACAACGATGGGAATAACTGGCGACCTTCCGGAACCATGGCGAGGCCAAGTTCTGCAACCTCGTCCGCGCGAAGTCGGCTGATCTCCTGACCCCGGTAGTGAATCTGATCCGGTCCGTTCGTCAGCAGCCCTGTGATAGAACGCATTAGGGTCGTCTTGCCTGCGCCGTTCGCACCAATGATTGCAAGAACTTCGCCTTCGCCAACGTCCAGTTCGACATCGTACAGCGCTTGGAAGTCGCCATAGTGCGCGTTCAACCCGCGTGTCTGCAGAATTGGATCAGGCATCGGCTTCGATCCCCAGATAGATTTCTTTGACTTCAGTGCTTTCCATGATTGCCTGCGGCTCGCCCTCGGCGATCTTCTTTCCGAAGTCGATGACGATCAGACGATCCACGACGGCCAGCAGGGCGTGCACAACATGTTCGATCCAGATGATGGTGACTCCAGAGGCGTGGATGTCCTTGATGGTTTGGACCAGTGACTTGCACTCGGCTTCGGTCAAACCACCGGCAATCTCATCCAGCAACAGCAGTTTGGGCTTGGCGCAAAGCGCACGTGTTAGTTCCAGGCGTTTGCGCTCCAGCAAAGTCAGGCTACCGGCAAGAACGTTTGCCTTGGGCAGCAGTTCTGTTTGGTCCAGAACCTCCAGACAAAAGTTTTCGGCCTGGTGTCCATGCATGCCAGCTGATTGCGTGGCGGCGATCATCGCGTTTTCGAAAACAGTCATGCCCGAAAACGGCTGCGGGACCTGAAAAGAACGCGCGATGCCTGCATGGCTGCGCTTTGCCGCGCTCCATTTGGTGACGTTCTGCCCACTGAATTCTATCACCCCGGAATTGGACTTGAGCGTCCCAGTGATCAAGTTGAACATCGAGGTTTTGCCAGCGCCGTTGGGGCCTATTACCCCGAGTGCCTCGCCTTGCTGGACCTCATAGCTCATGGCATCGGCGACAGTGACTGCGCCAAATGCCTTGCTCAGGTCTTGGAGTCTCAAGATTGTCGTCATGTTTCTCTCGGATGGAGGGTTCGGCGCCAAGATCGGCGCCGAACGTCTGGTCAGCCCAGCAGTTTCATGTCTGCCGTGACCGGAACTTCGAGCGCGGTGCTGTTTGCAACGATTTGCAACTCATACCCATCGCCGGACTTCTGCCACTGACCGCCGACCAGCGGAGTTTTGCTGACGTTGTTCATCGGCCCATCACCCCAGTTCACCGGCCCGACAATTGTGTTCAGGTTGGTGGAGGTGATTGCCGAAATGATCGAAGAATGGTCTTCCAGATCATCCGCCCGCTTGATGACATCCGCGACGACCTCGAACAGCGCGTGTTTAAAGCCGAGCGGTTGCGTCCATGGACGGCCCGACGTTGCCGTGTAACCTTCTGCCAGATCTTTCGAAGAAATGCCTGTGAGTGAAGACGAGAACGGATGATGCGGTGACCACCAGACCTCGGTCGATAGCCCGTCACCACGGTCGCCCAGCGATTCAATGACCGATGGGAACAGAAGTGCCTTGCCAATGGTCACGACCTTCGGGTTGAACCCTTGCTGGGCGGCTTGGCTCCAGAACGTAGCGAAATCAGGTGGGATCATATTGCCAGTGACGATTTCGCATCCAGCAGCCTTGAACGCTGCGATCTGGTTTGAGAAATCGTCGGATAGTGGCTGATAGCGACCGGGATCTGTCAGCGTGTACCCGGCGGCAGCGAGCGGTTTAGGCATGCCCAGCTCCGCATCACCCCAAGCATTACCGTCGGCATCGTTGGGGAAAAGACCGCCAACAGTCTTGGTCACGCCAGTCTTGTCCCACATGTCGAGGAACGCTGCGATCACATCCTCAAGCCCCCAGAAGAAGTGATAGGTCGTCTCAAAACCCTCACCCGGAACACCATTGCGGCCAAAGAAATAGGGCTGCCAAGGGCAGTCGGTCGTGATGCAGGGAACTTCGTTGATCTCTGCCTGATCAGCAACAGGGTTCACCGTGTCCGGCGTTGAAGCGGCCACGATGATATCGACCTCATCGCCCAAGATCAGGTCAGCGGCGACCTCGGCTGCGCGGTTGGGGTTGGACTGGCTGTCTTTTGAAATGATCTCGACGTTCCAAGTCTTTCCATTGTTGTCCAACCCGGCCGAAAAGACCTGCTGTATGGCTTGAAGCACATACTCGTCGGCCTCAGCGAAACCGGCTAATGGACCGGTACGTGGACTGACATTGCCAATCCTTAGCGTCGGGTTTGCCGCATAAGCACGCGTTGCCCGGAGGATGGCCGGAGCAGCGATTGCCGCCGTAGCCCCGGCCATAAAACCGCGCCTTGTGGCCGTCTTAAAAGTCTTTGTCATTGCGTCCTCCCTTCACCGGCCTCCCGCCAGTGCTTGATTGATCTTACAAAATCTTCTCGAGATTTTTCAGATGTTTCGCGACACGTTGGCGAACCTGATCTGCTTCGCCCTCGGCCCATTTCCTGAAACCTTCGCCTGATTTCATGCCAAGCTTACCTGCATCGACAAGCGACTTGAGATAAGATGAAGGTCCCTTGTGCGCTTCGAGATCGTGCAGTACGTTTTCGTGGATATCGAGGGTCAGGTCGGTACCCACCAAATCCGCGTTTTCCAATGGACCGAGAACCGCCAATCGCCGCCCAAAGCTGGACTTGATCACAGTATCAACAGCTTCCGCGTCGCAAATACCGTTTTCCACCAGACTGACCGCTTCGCGCCACAACGCATGTTGAAGACGATTGCCAATAAAGCCGGGCACGTCCTTCTCGACCATCACCGGAGTTTTTCCAGCATCCTTCAACAGATCGAACATCGTCTGTGCAATCTCAGGGTCTGTCCATTCCGTCTTGATGACTTCGACCAACGGGATCATGTGTGGGGGGTTCCACCAATGTGTTCCGAGGGCCCGGTTTTTCAGCCGCAGCCCAGACATGATCTGAGTGATCGGCATGACCGATGTATTTGATGCGAGAATGCAGGTCTCTGGTGCGTGCGCTTCAATCTCAGCAAAAATCGTTTGCTTAAGCTCCAGTTTTTCGGGCGCGGCTTCGAATACAGCATCGGCATTTTGAACCGCACCTTCAGTCGTCGCGAAGATCTCAATCATCTTGAGAGTCTTTGTGATTGTAACCTCGTCGTCCCCCATCGCGGCCATGCTGGCGCGGATGCGGTCAGACACGCTGGCTCGTGCCTCCTCAAAGGGATCTGTGATGGCCACATACTGGCCTGCATTCGCCAAAGTCAGGGCAATACCATGACCCATCAGGCCTGCACCAATTACCGCTATTTGCTGCTTCTTGCGCACCATTCTTTATCCCGCCGTATATCCGCCGTCGGCATGAAGGATATGCCCGGTGTAAAAATCAGAGGCGCGTGAGGCGAGAAACAGGAGCGGACCGGCAAGGTCTTCAGGCTCACCCAGTCGTCCTTTGGGAACACGGGTCAGGAAGCCATCGCGCACTGCCTTCGCATCGTCGGTGTCTTCAAACATCCAAGCCGTCAAAGGTGAACGGAATACCGTCGGCGCGATCGCGTTGACGGTAATCCCTGTTGGACCCAGCTCACATCCCAAGGCTTTGGTTATCCCGTTCACGGCAGCCTTTGACGCGCAATACGCCGTGTAGCCAGCAGGGTGTCCAAGGATGCTGCGCGCAGAACTGACGAAAATGATCTTGCCATATTCGCTTTGCTTCATGTGTGCCGCCGCCGCGCGCGCCAAAAGCCAACTCTGGTTCACATTGGCGTCCATCACTGCGTCAAAGGTTTCCGGCGCCATGTCGTTGATCGGTGCAACTTTGTTCATGCCGGACGCGACAACGAGAATGTCAAGCTTACCAAAGTTGTTAACGGCTTCGTCGACCAATGCGCCACAGGACGCTTCATCAGTCGGGCGCATATTTATTGCAACTACGGTCGCACCAAGCGCCTCGCACTCTTTGGCAATCTCGTCGAGCGCGTCCTGATTGCCCGCAGCCAAAACCAGATTGCACCCGGCACCAGCAAGAACGCGCGCAGCAACCATGCCAAACGCGCCGGATGCTCCGGTGATCAGTGCGACGTTGTCTGTTACGTCAAACATCTTGAGTGGATCAGACATTCTTTTTGTCCTTAGTTTTCTCGTGGATATGGAATGACCACCAGCATTTTGCATATGTGGTTGGCGCGGTTCTCAATTTTGCGCACTTCGTCCGCTGCGATCGTGCAGCTGTCCATGGGTCCAAGAGTGGATTCGGCACCATCAACGATGACGGTCATTTCGCCTTCCAGAACGACGTAGACTTTCTCAAAAGGCGTAGAGTCCGGCCCTGCGCCACCGCCTGGTAGGAACTGGCTGAAGCCGATCCACTGATTTGCCGGCCCGCCTTTCTCAAACCCCTGCAGACGAAGCCCATGACACCCAAAATGGTTCGGTGCTTCGTAGGGTTGGGCGTCTTGAAAGCGCTTCAGATGCATGTCCGTCTCCGCTCAAGGTTATTGGCGGCCACCGGCGAACCGGCGACCGGTCCGTGAGTGTTCAGAAATTTTCGCCAGCTTCGATGCGGTAGGACTGGTTCTTGTCGATCATCGCAACCAATCGGATAATGCAGCCGTCGCCACGGTCCCAATTCCAAGGGAAGAACGCGAAGGTGCACCGCTTGCCGGTCACCGCATCCAAATCACCACCGACATTTTCAATTCCGAGAATACCCTTGGAGAACAGCATGTTGTGCACTGGCTCCCACTCGGGGAAATCAACCTCCCACGGTGTCCCGCCTGACCACTCAATATACTCTTTCTCAAGATGAGGCATGATCGGACCGTTTCGCTGCGGACCAATGGCAGTTGCCAGCGGGTGATCGTTCGCCTGGGTATCGTGGCCAACGACTTTAACACCTTTTTCGATCATCCACTCAGCAGCGGAAGGAACGAGACCCGGGCAGTAAGCAAAGTAGTCGCCATCTTCATACTGCTTGTGCCAGCCGGTGTTGATGATCAGTACGTCGCCTTTGCGGATGGCATGACCGCAGGCCTTTTCCAGATCATCTCCGGTGATTTGCTCCCATTTCTTTTTGGGTACGGAAACCACCAGCCCCGAGCCAAAAAAATGGGGAAGCGGGACCTCGTCGATAAACGGCGTTCCCTGAACAACATGCGCTGGCGCATCAATATGCGTAGTTACGTGCATCGTCGTGGTAATCGTCTGAGACAACACGCCGGACTTGGCCATATAGTGCTTTCGGTCGATCTGGACGTCCTTGAAATAGGGCCAGTTGGGGCACTGAAACCCGTATCTGTGGCTCAGGTTGTAAAACTCAAGCCCCATGTCATTGTCGGTGTTTGCCTGAAACTCAATGCCACGGATTTCGACCATTGGGCATATCTCCTCTGTTCGCCGGCACGCGGCGGTGTTCGCTTTTCAATTGTCTGGGTGGCCTCCCCACCTGTCCCGTATGATGATGCATACGCACCGCATTATGGTCAACTAAAAACTCACTATACGGTTGACTTGCACCGCATTGTGATACAACACTAAAAATCGCCAGGCATCTCGAGCCACGATGCCAAGACAGAATGGGGTAGGTTAAATGTCTGAAAAAGCGGATAAAGGTGGTATTCAGGTCATTTCCAGAGCGGCCTCGATTTTGCGTGTTCTAAAAGAAAACCAATCCGGAATGAGCTTGGGAAAAATCGCCGAGCGTGTTGACCTGCCCCGCTCTACGGTACAGAGAATCACAAGTGCACTTGCTGAAGAAAAACTTGTCATAGCAGATGCAAATGGAGGTGGCCTGAGGCTCGGCCCCGAACTAAGCGCTCTCGCAGGCGCCGCGCAGTACAGCATCGTCGAACACTGCCGACTGCTTTTGACGGAGCTGACCCAAAAGACCGGGGAAACCACAGACCTCGCTGTGATGCGTGGGATTGGTATGGTTTTTCTAGATCAAGTTCCGGGCGTTTACCGTTTGACTACGGTCTCGCAAGTAGGAGAGGTTTTTCCACTGACCACCACTGCAAACGGGAAAGCTTGTCTCGCTCAACTCGATGAACGAGATGCAACAAAGCTTATTCAGAACGAATGGGAACGGAATGGTATCCAAAGGAATTTGGATGAGTTCCTTTCCGAACTGGACAAGGTCCGCGAACATGGCCTTGCCTATGATTTGGATGAGCATTCTGCTGGTGTATCGGCGATCGGATTTTCTTTCGTCGACTGGGTCGGAGACCTGCACGCAATCTCAATTCCAGTGCCAACGACGCGATTTGCGCGACAAAGAACAACCATCGAAAAAGCGCTTCTTGAAACAGCCGCCAATATCCAACTGACATTTCGCTGAAGGTCCGCTTTCGTATTTCTTCACAGCTACTTGCTGCATCGGCAGCGAATGTCTGGTTTCCGCCGATTCTGTGGAAAAACAACGCGTTGCGAGTGCAGAAAGTGGTGCTCTGAACGGAGCGCAAGCGCCTTTCTGGTCAGGCTTTTTGTGTTTGCTGCGGTGCGGGAAAGATCTTCGCCAATTTGCGGAGGTTTTGGGCGGTCGCGGCGAGGAGGAATTCGTCATTGGCACCACATGGTCCGCGTAATCGGAGCCGTCCCAGGCCTAGGATGCGCTTGAGGTAGGCAAAGAGCATCTCAACTTTCTTTCTGAGCTTCATCGCAATCTGGTATTCTTCGGTTTTGGCCAGATCTCTGGCGACCTGGCGCGCATCTTCTTGCTCTTCGCGGGTGATCTTCCGTGCATCGGCATTCGGGCAGCATTTGGGCTTGGATGGACATACCTGGCAGACTTCTTTCAAGGCGCGATAGCGGGCTGTGCCCTTGCCCGCCGGCCCCCGGTTCGGGTCTGAGTAGTTCCTGCGGAACTGTTTAAGCGCGTGACCCTCTGGGCAGATATATTGGTCGTTCTCCGCATCCCAGTCGAAGTCTGTGCGCGTCCAGGTCCCGTCGGGGCGACCGGCCTTGTCGATCACAGGGATGTAGGGATCAATCTTGCGATCCACCAGCCAGCCGAGCATCGGGCCGGAGCCGTAGGCGGTATCGGCAATCATCCAGTCTGGGACCATGCCGAACTTGTCCCTTACGCGGTCCAGCATGGTTTTGGTGGATCCGACCTCGGCCTGCCTGATTGACCGGGTCGCCTCGACGTCGATGATCACGCCGTGATCCATGTTGATCAAATAATTGTCGGAATAGCTGAAAAACGCAGGACCTTTACGAGCAGCCGTCCACCGGCTGGCCGGATCGGAATGGGAGGTGAACTTTGGCTACACCTCGCTGGCCGCACCAAATACGGCCTCGTCCAGCGTGTCGAGATACTCACGCACGGCACGGGGCGCATCTGCCGGATCAATGGCCGACGCGTCCCAATCTTCCTTCGGCGTCGAGTTCTGTTTGTTGGCATCGACTGCCATGCGCTGGCCGCTGACCAGACCTTCCGCGATGCAGCGCGCGACGGTCATCTCAAACAGATGCCGCAGCAACTCGCTCTCGCGGAAACGCCCGTGCCGGTTCTTGGAAAACGTCGAATGATCGGGAACACGGTCGTTCAGATCCAGACGGCAAAACCAACGATATGCAAGGTTCAGATGTACCTCCTCGCAGAGCCGCCGCTCCGACCGGATGCCAAAACAGTAGCCCACCAGCAGCATGCGGATCAGCAACTCCGGATCGACCGATGGACGACCGGTGTGGCTGTAGAAAACCGCGAGATGGGCGCGGATGCCACCAAGATCGACAAAGCGATCAATCGACCGAAACAGGTGATCTTGAGGAATGTGGTCATCCAACGAGAACTCATAGAACAGCGACGATTGCGCTTCCTGTCTCGCTCCCAACATTGCTTAATCCTCCCCCAATTTGGAAGAATTGAATCAGCAGCTCATGCATCGATCAAGGAATAGTTTTTCAACAAAATACGCCCAACTCTGTCAGCATCAACCATCTGAGGACTGCTCCAATTTCAACCAATATCGCGTGTAGCGACGCTCCCCGGTTCGGGACAAGGCACCTCTTTCGACCAGTTCCTGCAGATCCCGGGTTGCAGTCGCTCTCGAGGTTCTGGTGATCGCCAGGTAATTTTCAGCGCTCAAACCACCTTTGAAACCGTCGGGCCCTTCTCGAAATATCCGCTCGATAACTTTGGCTTGCCGGTCATTTAACTGCGCGCGATGGCGATCATAGAAATGCGCCTTTGCAATAAAGAAACCGACACGTTCCAACGTCACCTGTTGCGCAGACAACACCGTTTCAGCGAACCACTCGAGCCAAGTCGTGACATCCAATGTCTTCTGATGGCGTTCTAGTTGGTCGTAGTAGAGCTTTCTCTCCCACTCGATAGTGAAAGCGAGTGCAATCAGGCTTGGCTGCCCGATATTCTGTGCCAGCGACTTCTCGGCCAAGGCTCGACTAAGACGACCGTTTCCATCCTCAAAGGGGTGTATGCTTTCAAAGTAGAGGTGGCTGAGGCCAGCGCGCGTCAATGCCGGAAGTGGGTGTTCAGAGTCGGGAGATGACTTGTTGAACCAATCAACAAAGCGGTCCATCTCACCTTGAATGCGCACAGACGGTGGCGCTTCGAAATGTACCGTTGGACGATCATAGCTGCCTGAAACGATTTGCATCGCGTCCTCATGCCGCCGGTAAGTCCCAATTGATTCCAGATTTCGATCATGGGACAGCAACATACTATGCCATCGGAATAGGGTCTCGTCCGTCAACACTTCAGCATAATTTGAATACACATCTACCATCATCTCAGCGACGCCGTGTTCCCGTGGCATTGCCGGATAGATGTCGGTTGACAATCCAAGCTGACGACGAAGAGAGGACTGGACGCTGCGCCGGTCCAGCATTTCGCCTTCAATGGCACTGGTTTTCATGGCCTCATCGCTAAGCAAGTCGATGCGGAGTTGTTCCCGCTCAGAGGGGCTGACATGAAGCACAGCACCTAGAATCTCACCGGAAGAGAGCAAGAACTTCTCCTCTAGGGGTGCGATCTTTGACGCGTCATACCGGAATTCCGGCCATTCAGGTATCTGCCAGTTCCAAGGCATGAGGCATAGAAACCTTTTCTATAACTCGAATATTAAGCCATTGTGAGCTATAGAAGTCAATTCTATGGCTCACACTCGTTGGATTAATGGAGTGAGCTAATAGAAATTCCCCGGTGGCGGTCTACAATCCCACCCTGCCCTTCATAATAAGCTTTAGTTGCGACGGGTGTCCCAGGTTTTGTCCAAGCTATCTTTCGTATTCAAACGCGTCTGGTTCGAGCTCTTCCCAAAACGCGAAGATCGCGGATGAATTCAAACCCGACCTCCACCCATGCGCACGAAAGTGTTCGCGATCCAGATCGTCAGTCAGACCGGATAGAAATAGCCTTTTGTCGGCGTCGCGCTGCGTTGGGTTTCGCCGCGAAACCAGCTCTTCGACGACGGCCAGTTTCCGCGCCCGTTCAGAGCGCTCTGCCGCACGGGCTTTATATGCCTGATCTTCGCGCGCCTGGGTCTCTTCCCGTTTCCGGACCGCTTCAAGTGTTTCGGGGCTGGGTTCAGCGGGTTCCGGTTTGTCTGGCATCCTGTAGTCTTCGCGCAATGCAGCAGACAGATACAGGTTGCTGTCGATGGCTTCGTTCCGTCATTGTTCCTCGTAACGCCCAAATACGCACGCTCGGGCCAGTTGGGCCCTGTTGCAGATTATGATTTCAGCTGGATGTGGTACGAGCTGGACCTGTCAGACCACCGAAAATGACAGATAGCCTGGACAATCGAGCCATTCTACGGAAGCAGCTTGCTTGGCAGCTTCCCTGAAGATACGCATCGAGCCATTCAAGTTTTACTCAGAACCAGGCAATCGAACTTTTCAGAAATGTAACTATGATCCTGGTCGTTGACGTGCCTGCCCTATTGCCCGCCCGCAATATTAACTTTGCCCACAATCTTCGCACCGCTTTCGGTTTCCATAGTGCGGGCCTCTACATCAGCCTGAACATGTGAGGTCGATGCAATCTTCAGATCGTCACATTTCAGACGACCTTGATGCTTGCCTTCCATAACGATCTTTTTTGCCGACAGTGCACCGTCAACCGACCCGCCAACCTGAACAGTGATTGTATCAGCGCTGATGTCACCAACCACACGGCCTTTGACTTCAACGCCGCCCGCACTTGAAACGACATTGCCTTCGATTGTCAGGTTTTCTTCTACTATTGAGTTGGTCACATTGAGATCCTCTGACTGAGATAGCGGCGACCCTAAGACGGAAGCTGGGATTTGGCCACCTGCGTCTAAGGTGACCTAATCCCGGGGCGAAGATTCGCCTTTAACCACAGGCAATACTACAGCACTGCTGTATTTGCATTTCCGGATGCTCTCTCTACTTGGCAAAGGCGCGCGCCAGAACCGAGCCCATACGCTGTGCGAATGCGGATGGGTCGATGGGGGCTTCACCTTCGACGATGCGGGCTTGATCCAGCAATAGATGGGCGGCGTCTTTCAGCAGGTCGTCATCGTTCACATTCTCTTGCGTGGCACGGTCTGCCAGTTTGGTAACAATCGCATGGCTGGGGTTCAGCTCAAGAACGCGCGGGGCGCCGTGCTGCAACTGCCCGTGGCGTTTTAACAGGCGCTCCAGATTGACATCCATGTCCCCGTCATCGGCTATGAGGCAAACTGGGCTGTCGGTCAGACGCTTCGAAGGGCGCACGTCTTTGACGGCTTCGCCCAGTTCGGCCTTAAACGCAGCGATCAGAGCAGAGAGATCAGCTTCTTCTGGTTTTTCTTCTTCCGATTGGGCTTCATCTGCCTTGATCTCGTCGAGATCTGCTGCCCCGCGGGTGATGGACCTAAATGGCTTGCCGTCGAATTCTGTGATGTGCTGCAACCAGAACTCATCCACGTGGTCGGACAGGAGCAGCACCTCGACCCCTTTGGCTTTGAAGCCCTCCAGATGTGGAGACTGGGCCAGTTTGGCCGGATCTTCGCCAGCGATGTAGAAGATCGCCTCTTGCCCCTCTTTCATACGGGCCACGTAATCGGCAAGGCTTGTCAAGTCACCGACAGCGGTGGAGGCGAAGCGGCAAATCTCGAGGATCCGATCGCGGAGCGCGGCATCTTCGACCAAGCCTTCCTTCAGCACTGCACCGAAATTGCCCCAGAATGTTGCGTACTCATCAGGTACCTTGGTGGCTTTTTTCTTCAGCTCACTCAGCACTTTTTTCGTGATCGAAGTCTTGATCTTCGTGAGTTGTGGGTCGGTCTGCAACAACTCTCGCGAGACGTTCAGAGACAGATCCTGGCTATCCACAACCCCGCGCAGAAAGCGTAGATACGCTGGTATCAGATCCTTCGTAGTCTCCGAAATGAAGACCCGGTTGACGTAGAGCTTCACATGGTTCTTGCGCTCGGGCTCAAAGAGATCGAAGGGCTGGGTGCTGGGCACAAAAAGCAGGCTCGTGTGATTGAGTGTGCCTTCGACCTTATTATGCATCACGTTCCACGGCGCATCAAAGGCGTGGGAGCAATGGCGGTAGAACTCGGTGTATTCCTCCTCCGAGATGTCCTTCGCAGGGCGGGTCCAAAGCGCTTCGGCTGAATTAAGCGTGTCTTCTCCAAGTTTGACCGGGAAGTTGATATGCTCGGAGTAGGTCTTGATGATGTGCCGAATACGGGCCTCTTCGGCAAACTCCTTGGCGTCTTTCTTGAGGTGCAACGTCACTGTAGTTCCGTTGGTCACGCGCTCGGTCGGCTCGATGGAGAACTCGCCCTTGCCGTCAGAAGACCAAAGCCAGGCCTCGCTCTCGCCTGCCTTGCGGGTCACGACATCAACCCGAGACGCCACCATGAAAGCTGAATAAAAGCCCACACCAAACTGGCCAATCAGGCCTGGCTTGGCTTTGTCGTCAGCCTTGAGCGCTTCAACGAAAGCACTGGTGCCGGATTTGGCAATGGTGCCAAGGGTTTCAAGCAGATCAGCGTGGTTCATGCCGATACCATTGTCCGAAATCGACAACGCCTTGGTCTTGGCATCAATCTCAAGCGTGATCGCAAAATCCTCGGATGGTGCAAGCGACGCGTCGGTCAGGGCTGCGTAGCGCAGCTTGTCATAGGCGTCGGATGCATTGGAGACGAGCTCGCGCAAAAACACCTCGCGGTTGGAATAGAGCGAACCTGCGACGATTTCCAAAAGCTGGCCCACTTCGGTCTGGAAGGAAAACGTTTCTTTCTCAAGAGTCTCCGTCATGGCTCGTAACTCCTATTAGCAATCGCGGCGCAAACTAATGATCTATCATGCCGGTTTCAACTAGCCCCAAGGGCCACCTCTCGAAGGTTGGGCGCTGCTTTTCAACCCTTTGGCACTACCAAGTGCCCGCAGCTTGGCGATGCGCTTTTCAATTGGCGGGTGTGTGGCAAAAAGGCTATCCACCGCCTGCATGTGAAGCGGGTTGACGATGAACATATGCGCCGTGGCCGGGTTACGTTCGGCAGCAATATTGTCGATCCGACCAGAGAGCTGGCCCAATCTGGCGAGCGCTGACACCAACCATTCGGGATTGCCGCAGATCGCGGCCCCCTCGGCATCTGCCTCATAATCACGCACCCGGCTGATCGCCATCTGCACATACCCGCAGCCAGGGGCGCAAGGATCATCATCGCGATAGTACCGACAATACCCAAAGGCCTGTCGCGCCCGCCGTCAAAGAAGATCGCGAAATTCGCCAGCATCGAGACCGCTCCGGCCAGGGTTGTGGTGATGGTCATCGTAAGCGTGTCGCGGTTTTTGATATGTGCCAGCTCATGAGCAACAACAGCAGCCACCTCTTCGCGGCTCATGTTGCTCAACAGGCCGCGTGTGACTGCGACTGCGGCATTCTCCGGATTGCGCCCAGTAGCAAATGCGTTGGACTGCTCGGTCTCCATGATGTAGAGCGCGGGCATAGGCATACCGGCTCTCCGGGCCATCATTTCGGTCATCTTCCACAGCTCCGGTGCCGAGCGCGCATCAACACGCCGCGCACCATGCATACGCAGGACGGCTTTGTCCGAATTCCAGTAGGAGAAGAAGTTCATCGCAAATGCGAGGCAGAGCGCGATGACAAGGCCCACCTCACCGCCCAGCATGAGCCCGATGACACCCACGAAAGCTGTCATCACGGCCATGAGAACAAACGTACGCACCATCAGACTTGGCCTCCAAAACCCATCGCCGCGCATATAGGATCTGCCTTTTGCGAGAACAATGACCTGGCACGGGAAGTAGCTGGATTGCGGGCAAAGCTGCAATTCGGAGAAACCAATTTGACTTCTCCTATCCCAAGCTGCGACCTTTGATGTTAGAACCGCAGAAGAAAAATATTGAACAGATGACTGACAATGAAGCTGGAATTTCATCACATTAACTTTGTGGCCGACGATGTCGATCGCATGCACGACTTTTACACAAGCGTGCTTGGTCTTGCTGACATCCCACAACAAAATTTCCTTCGCACTAAAGCAAACGAAGATATGGGCTATGACGGCAAAATCAGATTTGCGACCGAAGGTAGCATACAGATGCATCTTGCAGAACGGGACTTAGGTGTCGCGTTCAAAAACATGCATGCAATTAATCCGGTTGAACGAGGGCATATTGCCTTTCGTACCGATGACCTTGATGCCTTTCTCAGAAAGCTCGATGAACACGGCATTCCATACTCAGACTATGGAACGGCTTTCTCGAAAGAGTGGCACCAAGTGTTCTTTCACGACCCAGAAGGCAACGTGATTGAAGTTCATCAAAAAGTCTCCACCATGGGATAGGCAAATCGCTTGCGAAGCGAAGTTCCACTCGAGCATTTGTGGGCCCAAAGCGGACATTTCCAACTGAGCTTTACAGTCCCTGACGGGCAAAAATGCGAGTGCTCTTAAATCTTTGTTTGATGAGATCACTTAGCTAGCGCTTTGGATATGCGCTCAACTAAAGCCTTCTGAACAACGGCAAACCTTGGGGTTTGCGCGATTTCCTCTAACGTCGCGACCCATAGTGGAACCTCGATCTCAGGATTCACGTCCTGCGACCGTTTAAGGCGGGTATCCACGTCGCCAAAAAATGACGGCAGAAAGGTTTTACCAGCTCCCGAGGCCGCCATCTGCTGCAGCACCAGAAAACTGTCTGCTCCGTTCGTCATTTCGTCGGCGCTCACATTCGCTTTCAGCCATTTGGCAGGAAGTGAACGGCTTAACGCCCCATCAAGCCTCATCCAATTGCGATTTGGGAATCCGTCGTCGAAGACGCCGAAGGACAGCGTTCCTGCACGTTGCCCGACTAGCCCTTCCCCAAGCTTTATCGATGGGCGCACAGCAATGTCTGCTGTCAGTCTGGAAAGATCATGGTGGCTATTTTGGCTCAGCAGAGTCAAATTCAAGCCTGGGTAAAGAAGTGAGATTTCGTTCAAGATGCGAGGTAGAACAATCTGACAAAGACTATCGGTCGATGTAATGCGCACCTGCCCCATAGGAGACCGATTTGCTCCGACAACTGCCCGCTCAACCGACAGCACCGCTTCTTCAACGCTTTCCATGGCCGAAAAGACCGCACTGGCTTCAGGGAGAACGGAATATCCTGACGGGTTTTTCTGAAAAATCCGGCAACCATTGCGCTCTTCGAAAGCGGCCACTCTGCGCAAGACTGTGGCATGCGTAACGCCCAGGGCCACCGCCGCCGCGTTCAACGAACCGTATTTGCTTACTGCTAACGCGTACCGAATATCATCCCAGTTTTCATTGTTCATAAATTAACAGGTGACGACTAATAACAAACAATTACAAGTAAATTCGTTCAAGGTAACATTCGGGGTATTGAACAGGGAGACACACCATGATGCAGAAAATTTCGATCTTTGCGGCCAGTATTTTATCGGTGGCTGCAATTGGCACAGCCATCGCCCACGAAAGCGAAAACCCGGCTGTGAAAGCTCGAACCTCAATCATGCAACTCTATGCCTTCAATCTTGGTACACTTGGCGGCATGGCCAAAGGCGAGGTAGATTATGATGCCGAGGCCGCAACACGGGCTGCAAACAACCTTGTTGTACTAACGCAGATCGACCAATCCGCGATGTGGCCCGCGGGATCCGACAATGTATCCGATCCGTCCACCAGAGCGCTGCCTGCGATCTGGGAAAACTTCCCTGACGTTGGTGCGAAAGGGCAAGCCATGGCAGACGCAGCTGTTGCGATGCAGGCTGCGGCTGGCCAAGATGTTGATGCCCTGAAAGCGGCTATGGGCGATCTGGGTGGAAGCTGTTCAGCATGTCACAAAGCGTACAGAGCACCGAAAGACTAATTGGTAGATAGTTGTGAAGCGGTTTTTCCTTTTCACCGCTTTCGTTGCACTTTTAGTTGGGTTGGCCGGTTTGGTGCTGACCCGACCACAAAGAATGGATCAGTCTCAACTCGACGATCTGAACCCAGATCTCGCCAGAGGTGAAATCGTGTTCCACGCCGCAGGATGCGCATCCTGTCATTCAGCGCCGGATGCGGTTGGTGAGGAAAAGTTCATGCTCTCCGGTGGTCGCCGGTTCGAGACGGAATTCGGCACGTTCATTGCCCCCAACATTTCCAGTCACCCAGAAGTTGGTATTGGGTCCTGGTCTGCCCTTGATCTGGCCAATGCCCTGATCCACGGCACCGGACCCGAAGGGCAACACTATTTTCCTGCGTTTCCTTATACGTCTTATGCCAACATGTCAGTCGAAGACGTTGTTTCGCTTCGCGCATTCCTCGGCACGCTGCCAGCGGTCACGGCAGAAAGCAAAGCGCATGAGGTTGGTTTCCCTTTCAACATTCGACGCGGACTGGGCGGATGGAAGCTTTTGTTCATGTCGCCAGGCTGGGTAGTCGAAGGTGATCTGACCAACCAACAAAGGCAAGGCCGGTATCTGGTGGAGGCGTTGGGTCACTGCGCCGAATGCCATACGCCGCGAAATGGCTTAGGTGGTCTGAAACGAGACCTTTGGCTGACAGGTGCACCAAATCCAAACGGGAAAGGTCGCATCCCCGGCCTTACCTCAGGCCAGCTTGATTGGTCCGAGGCTGACATCGCCGAGTACCTGAAATCTGGTTTCACGCCGGATTATGACAGCGCAGGTGGTGAGATGGTGGACGTCATCGAGAACACATCACGCCTCACGGATAAGGACCGTTTGGCGATTGCCGCCTATCTCAAAGCTGTTCCTGTTTCATCGACGGGGCTTTCATCCGAATAACAGTCGATTGGCGCGATGCAGCGGGGACCAGATGCTGTCGCCGGTTGCCGGTAGGAAGCGGCAGGGCCTATTCCCTTTCTACCAAACACCTGTTTTACGTTTTGAAAACCGGAACTCAGCAGTCGCACGAGTTTCTGTTCATGATTGACTGAGGGTCGTGACCGAATGACACAAAAATTTGCTCTTTGGTCCATTCCGATTTCCATTGCGGTACTGGCCCTGAAACTGCTGGCCTGGTGGCTGACGGGTTCGGTGGCGTTGTTGTCAGACGCAATGGAATCAACTGTAAATGTCGTCGCGGCGCTGCTGGCGTATTTTGCGGTTCGGATTGCCAATATACCCCCTGACGAAAACCACCCCTTTGGTCACAAAAAAGCCGAGTATCTTTCCGCCGTCGCCGAGGGCGTACTGATTGTGCTGGCGGCGTTCTTGATCATCAGAGAAGCTGTGCTGGCGCTCCCGAACCCGCATCTTGAGGGTGCGCCACTTCTTGGAATCGTCGTAAATGTCATTGCAACTGGTGTGAATGGCGCATGGGCCTACCTATTGCTCAAAATCGGCAGGCGCGAGGGTTCGCCGGCATTGGAGGCAAGCGCCCGACACATTTTCACAGATGTCATGACTTCAGTTGGTGTCATCGCAGGGCTGATACTGGCGCTTGTCACCGGCTGGTTGATCCTCGACCCAATTCTGGCAATTCTTGTTGCGTTGAACATCTTGTGGGAGGGATGGAAAGTTATTCGGGCATCCGTCGATGGTCTGATGGATGTGACCCTTTCGGATCATGACTTGCAGATTGTTTCTAACGCAATCGAAGCAAATCTCGGCACAGCCTTAGAGTACCACGATCTCAAAGGGCGCAGATCCGCAAATGTCATCTTTGTCGAGTTTCACCTTGTTGTGGACGGCACAATGCCAGTCAGCGCGGCGCATGATATATGCAATGACATCGAGGAAGAATTGGATCGTTTGTATCCGGGTTCTGTCTTTGTCATTCACCTCGAACCTGATGACGAATTGAAGGGTGTCGGGGTTAAATGCCACTAAACTAGTCAATTAGCTCTACAAAACACTATCGGTTTGACTGATCTGTTTAAGACGTTCGGCTTGAAATTCGTCAGACCTAAGCCCGGTGTGGGAAAGCCGGACCAGAAGTAACCTGTCTTCAATGTCACGAAGCGTGATGATCAGAATTGGAGGCGAAAATGAAAATTCAAAGAAAGCTGGGTCAGCTTCTTAGTACTGCGGCGTTGGCTTCGTTGATTGCGGCGACACCTTATGTGCCAGCGTTTGATGCCGATGGTCGCCTACATTTTGAACCGTCATATGCCTTTGCCAAGAGCGGCAAGGGGAAAGACGGGGATGGTCGCGACGATGATCGGGATGATGATCGAGACGACGACAGAGATGATGACCGCGACGACAACTCGGGGTCGGGGAACAGCGGCCGTGGTGGTGACCGAGACGATGATCGTGATGACGATAGAGACGATGATCGCGACGACGACCAGGATGATGATCGTGACGACAATTCGGGATCAGGCAAAGGTGGTCGCGACGATGATGATAACGACGATGACGATGACGATGATGACTCTAAACGCTCCAATAGAGGCAGCGGAAAGAAGGATCGGTCTCAAGCAGGCGGCAAGCTGTCGGGTTCGGCTGGATTAACAAAGGTCGAAACAAACGCTAACGGCATTGAAGTGCGTTACGCCGACGGAACCAAGGAGGAGATTGAAAACGGACGGTATGAGAGAAAGAATGCTCAGAACCGAACTGTTGAGGAGCGCCCCGCGACCGGTGCGGACGTCTCAAGGCTTCGGTCATTGGCGAATGGTATCTCAATCGACAACGTGCGTTCTTCTGGGCAAGGCGGCACTGCTGGAAGTCGACCCACGAAAATCGAACGCCAGGGCAACAATATCGAAGTGAACTATGCCAATGGTTGGAAAGAAGAGATCGAGTTTGGGCGCTACGAGTTGAAAGACCCATACAACCGGACTGTTGTTGAAAGAAACGCAACGGCCTCTGATCGCCGGAGGTTAAAGTCGGTTGCCAACTGAACCGCAACTCCAGTGGATGATCCGTTGGCGGCTTCTCTCTGTGGAGGGCCGCCATCGTAGTCAAAGAGACTATAGGTAGTCTCCCTTATTCCAAACATCATGGGCAATGAGTGCTGCCTCTACCCGATTTCGCGCATGAAGCTTTGACAGGATTGCCGTCATGTAGTGCTTCACGGTTTTTTCCTGAAGGTCTAGCTCGTCGGCTATTTCACGATTACTCAGTCCTTTGGCCACACGTCTCAGTATTTCCTCCTCACGATGCGTAAGGTCATCGAGCATACTGCTGTTAACAGACATGCCGGTGTCAGCGTTGATTTGAAGCAATACCCGCGAGGCCAAGCCCGGAGAAACGAACCCTTCACCTGCGGCGATGCTGCGTAAGGAAGCGGTTAGTTCGCTCGCGGTTACTCCCTTCACAATGTACCCAACTGCGCCCGCCTCCAAGGCGTCCGCGACATCGCTGCTGTTCTCTGAGACTGTCAAGATTGCAATGAAGGGCGGATTTGCCATCGCTGCAATTTCACGTGTTGCGCTTATCCCGCCACCGGGCATCGAGAGGTCAAGAATGGCTATGTCCGGCTGATGCGTGCCGACCAGCGATACTGCCTCTTCAGCGCTGGACCCGGCAGCCAAAACTTCAAAACCATCAGCTTCATCCAGCGTGCGTTGCAAACCATCCCTGAATATCGGGTGATCATCAGCTATTACGACAGATGTAGTCATGATGTGCCTAACTTTCTGGGAAAGAGTGTCATAGAAACGGTGGTGCCCTCACCTGGTCTCGATGCGACTTCGAACCTGCCGCCAATACTCTCGACCCGATCCCGCAAGCCCATAAGCCCCTGGCCACCATCGTCTCGCAACGCGGTTTCTTCTGACCTGTCAAAACCAGGTCCGTCGTCTTTGACCTTTATAACTATGCGGTCGTTCTGCGCCTCAGAACTTACGGTGCACTTGGAAGCTGGAGCATATCTCGCGGCATTGGAAAGCGTCTCCTGAAGGAACCGAAAAACGCACAGCTTGTCGGACAATGACAACTCTGGGGCCTGGCTACCCAAAAGTGAAATATCCGGTCGCAACGGGCCGTGTTCGACGTGATCCTCTACGGCTCTCTTCACAACATCGACGAGTGACAAGCTGTCGATATCTGGCGCAGAAAGCCCTCGCGATATTGCACGAATTTCAGCCAGAGATTTTTGCAAAGACTGCTGAATTTCCTCTGCCTCTTTAGAACTTTCAGACTCTTTGGAAAACGCCGCCTCCAGTCTAAGGGCGGCGAGCGACAGGTATTGCGCAGGACCATCATGTAGCTCGGCACCGAGATTTTTGAGGAACCGATCTGTTTGCGTGGCATATCTTTCTGACGCATCTACTACACGCGACCGCAGCCGGGCATTCTGCTCGGCCATCCTCTCACTTTCTGTCAGGCGCTGTTTAAGAAGAGCCCCCTGTCGTCGAATAGTTTTGTTGCCAATCGCGACAATGGAATACAGAACAATAGTACTTGCCAGAAATGCGGAACCGACGACCAACCAACTTGTTCGCCTGGCCTTGGCTAAGTCTAACTCAAGCTGATCAGCTCTTTCGTAGAACTCTGCAACTGCGATGATTTCGCCGGACCAGAGTTCGCGGATGGGACTGTAAACTTCAAGTAGTGGTATCCCCAATGCCGCCTCGGCGGCGCTCTCGGCATGATCAAGCTCTTCGAAAGAGCCGGAGATATCACCGCTCCACGCCCGCCTTAAGTCACCCGTTGGATTGAAGCGGTTTCCAATGATTTCTGTATCCGAGGCATGTGCAATCACCCCGCCTTGCTTCCAGAATTTGTAGGAGACGATGCGGTCCCGCATTGGCTGCGTCATAAAAATCTCGTCCAGCGCTCGGCTCGCCTGCTCAGAAAGATGATCGCCATGTGCCAATTCCTGGCTGAGCGGGGACACTACGCTTTCCATATATAGCGCAGCAGAGTTTGCGGAGTTTTGCACAACTGCGTTCTGGATTCGATTTGACACCCAGACCCCGACTATTGCGGTAGCAGTGCCCATCACGAAAGTACTGGCCGCAAGAAACACTCGCGACAACGACCAATTTCCAATCGTCCGGTCAGTTATTTTCGCTCTCATCGTGAAATCGACTATGAACTACAATCTTTTATCGCACCACAGACCTTGGTCTGACGTGATTTGGCTAAATCTCAGACCCTGAGCTTCGATCCAGTGGTCAGAGTCAGATATCATCCATGGTTCTCAATCTTTGCAGCATCGGGCATTGAACGTTTCCGCTATCACAATTGGCCGTAAGCTCACTCAAGGCGTGCTCCAGGCGTCTGAGCTCACTAATCTTGCTTCGAACGCTGGCAATGTGTGCCTCGGCCAGTTCTTTCACTGACCGGCAGTCTTCGGCACTTCCTTCTGACAGCTCCCAAAGCGCCTTTGCGTCAGATAGAGGAAACCCCAGGTCGCGGCATTTCTTCAAAAACCGAAGTCTACCCACATCGTTTGCTGAATAGAGGCGACGATTGTTCAGAGCTCGTGCGGGTCTTGGTACGATACCTTCGCGTTCGTAATAGCGGATGGTTTCTATTCCGACCCCGGATTGCCGCGAGGCCTCACCTATCGCAATCATGTGAACCGCTCCCTCTTGATCCTGTAGTTGCTACAGGAGTTATACGCTCTGAATGCCGGTGCCTCAACACAATCAAATCGAGTACCTCGGGTGCGAAAGTTGAAGAAATATTTGAGCCTCAGCTACTTGGGATCGGTTTCCGCTCTGGGGGTTGCAACATGCTGTGTCCTTCCAATGGTCATGATGTTGCTAGGCTTGGGCGGCAGTTGGTTGGCGGTATTCGGAAGAATAGCGGCGGCAAGCTACTATGTTCTTGCCATCTCAACAGCGCTGGTCGCGGTTTCGTGGTTCGTAGCGCATCGAAACGGGACGTTGGCAAATCTAAAATGGTGGCTTGTTGGAAGCTCAGCGATCACCACGCTGGCATGGGTCATCGTGTTCAATGAGGCTCAAATCAACGATTATCTAATCATGCAGATGTGAGACAATGACAAAACAAACTGTGGTGCTGGATAGCACTTTGACCTGCCCTGAGTGCGGACACATTGAAACCGAAAAAATGCCAACCGACACGTGCCAGTGGTTTTATGAGTGCAAATCATGCAAGGCAGTCTTGAAGCCACTAGAAGGCGATTGCTGTGTCTTTTGTTCCTACGCAACTGTCCCATGTCCGCCAATTCAAGACGGCAGTTCGTGCTGCGGTTAGAGGCAATGCCATCTACTTAAGATCAATGTTCGTGACGGCACAGCTCATGGTCGGCGAGTGAAGCAAGCACGTAGCAGTGCTCTGAAACGCCATCTCCATTACAGCCTTTTGAGATCCGGTTCAGCTCTTTCTCAAGTGCGCGGAGCCTTTTGATTTTTGCTCGGACCTCCGAGAGCCGAGCGGTTGCTATGTCGGTTGCCGCTTTGCACGAGCGATCCGGATGGCCTTGTAAATCGATCAGTTCAGATATCGCCTCAAGCGAGAACCCAAGGTCACGCGCGTGCTTGATAAAACTAAGGCGTTCCATGCCCGCCGCATCGTATCGCCGCTGATTGCCTTCGGTGCGTTCTGGCGCACTGAGCAGCCCCATTTCCTCATAGTAACGAATGGTCGGAATCTTGACCTTTGTGCGCTTGGACAGGTCACCAATCGAAAACATCGAAGTACCTCTTGAACCTCTAGTCACTAGAGATACTACACTATACGAAAGACAGATTCAAAGAGACCTCCCTATGTCAGGATGTTGCGGACATGACGTCAAGTTCGATGGCGTTTCAGATGATTACAAAAGGCGATTGTGGATCGTCATTGCTCTTAATGCCACGATGTTCGTGGTCGAGATGACCGCTGGGCACTATGCGAAATCTCAGGCACTTCAGGCCGACGCACTCGACTTCTTGGGAGATGCCCTGACCTACGGTATTTCTTTGGCTGTCATTGGCGCTTCAATCCGTGCACGCACAAATGCTGCCTTGGCCAAAGGCCTCAGCCTCTTTCTGATGGGTTCATGTGTGTTCGGATCGATAGTTTATCGCGTGTTCTATGTCGGAGTTCCTGAGGCTGAAATCATGCGGGTGGTGGGGTTCCTTGCTCTGCTTACAAACCTAGCCAGCGTTCTTCTACTCGTCAGATACAAAGATGGAGACGCGAATGTCCGCTCTGTCTGTGTGGTTTCAACTGATCGCCGCAACACAAGTTTCAAATTTCTCTGCTGGTGTTTGGTATTGCAAGGTTTTTCGAGATCGCTCGTTAAGCTGGCGCGCAACGGCGCTGAGTTTGGCCTGGCTAAAGCCTGATATGTCAGTGCATTTGGGGAAGTATTGGCGAAGCAACCGGTTGGTATTTTCATTGCTACCGAGTTGCCAAGGTGACTGCGGATCACAAAAATAGACATTAATCTTTGTCGCCATGGTGAACGTCACGTGTCCTGCCATCTCAGAGCCACGGTCCCATGTCAGTGATCGGTACAGCTCTTTGGGCAACTTGCGGGCCTGCTTGATCAGGGCCGTGATAAACTTTGGGTGTCCTTGTTCTCGACTTTGGCCAACATCACAAACCGGGAATGGCGCTCCACGAGTGTGGCGATGTAGCTGTTGTTGGACCCCACGATCAGGTCGCCCTCCCAGTGCCCCGGCACGGCCCGATCCTCGACCTCTGGAGGGCGCTCGCTGATCGGGATCGCGTTCTTGATCTTGCGCAGTTTCAACCCTTTCTGAGTTGCGTGCCGTGACCGCCTGATGGCACGCGGGCTGCGCAAGCACTCCAGCAATTCCTTCTTTAGGACCCCACGGGTCTGCACATAAAGGCAGCGATAGATCGTCTCGTGGGACACGCGATGCTGCTCCTCGTCGGGATGTTTCCGCTTGAGCCAACCAGCAATCTGCTGCGGCGACCATTTCCGACGCAGCTTGCGTGCAATCAGGTGGCACAATGGATCATTGAACGAGAGTTTACATGATTTGGGACGCGTTGCGCAGTCCCAGGCCCGCTGATCCGAGCGCGCCGTGCGATAGGCCTGACGCCCACCATTTCTGCGAACCTCTCGGCTGATCGTTGAAGGCGACCGGTTCAGGCTCTTGGCGATAGACCGCAACGACCGCTCTGAAACCAAGCCGCGAGATATCTCCTCCCGCTCCGTCAGGCTCAAAGCAAATCGCGACCTCTTACGGCGGCGGGCCGGATCCCGCCAAACAGAGCCAAATGCGGAATGATCGAAGACGATGCACGATTGAAATGCCGTCCAATCGAGCTCATCGATTCTCCGCGCTGCCACCGATCCCACATCTCCGATTTCTGTTTGTCCGTGTAAAACGTCCGCGTCCGATAATTCATCTCTCACACTCCATCTTGCCAAAAAGAATAAAGTGTTGCGCTCACCCGTTGAAACCCGCCGCCCAAAGCGGACATTCGTAACAAGGCTTTGCAGTTCCGGCTTCGGACTATAAGCCGTCAGAGATTGATGGGAGGTGTCGACACACTGGTTAGCGTCGCCGTTGCAAACAGGATCAGGACAACAGCCAACATCTCCATTGAAATCGACCGCCGGAGAGCAATTTCCGCGCCACGCTTCTCAGCCCTGAGAGCAGGAACAAATCTCAGCTTGTTCAGCGCCGCGAGGCCAAGAAGGGCAGAAACGATCACGACTTTGACCAAAAGCCCCAATCCATAGGCCGTTCCGAACAAGGCGGCCACAGTGCCCGAAAGCAGCCACGCGAGCGCCGCGCCTGCAACAATCAGGACGGCAACTCCATAAGCAGCGACACTGCCAAAGTGGTGCAGTAGATCGGCCCTATTGGGAGTGAGCGCCGCTTTGCGCAAAGGCAGGAGAGCACCGACCCAAAACGCGGCAGCCAGCAGATGAAGAACCAGCAAGACAGCGAGAGCCGCTCTAGGCTCTCCGAGCGAGTGTCCCACCTGGGCAAATGAAATCGCGATGGCGAGGCTACCCGCCAAAGCGATCCACTGCCCGACGCGGGGAAGCAGGATTGCCAATATCGCGAGTTCACCCACTCCTCGCCAAATCGCGGCGGTGCCAAGCGGACTATCCCAAACAAAACCAAGCATCATTGGGTCCGTCGCGCCCTCAAAGCCCATCCCGGATATCCGCGCTGCTCTGATGCCGAAGCGTAAAGCCAGTACGGCGAGACCGACAATCGCAGCTCCGACCGCGAGGTGCCGTGCAAGGCGTAGAACAGACTCTTCAGCGCGCTTGTCAAAGAGGACCGTGAACAGGACGCCACCCATCGCCAGCAACACCAATCCGTAGCCAAGTGCTTTCGCCAAAATGGCCAAGACGACAACACCGTCAATGGGGGCCAGTCCAGTCATTTAGCGACTGTGAAAGAGAAGCTGCCCTGCATCGGGTGACCGTCGGAAGCCATACCGCGCCAGTCGAAGCGGTAGCTTCCGGGTGCAAGCTCTTCCAACGGCACAGCCCGGAATTCTGTAGCGGGGTCCATACCCGTTTCGCGGTCAATTTCGACGTCGCCATCTGGTGAGGTCAGCGTGACCGAGATGATGCGCATCGGATCATCGAACCGCATGGTAAGCTCCGGCACGTCCGTTACAGTCGCGCCGTCAGCCGGCGTCGTTTCTTCGGACTTGGAATGCGCGGCCGCAAGTATTGGAGCCATTGCTACGACCAAGCCGATAAGAGTTTGTTTGATCATCTGAGTTTTCCTCTATTCGGATTGGGCATTCAGCTCGTCGTGGTATTCACGAAGATCATTTGGCCAGGTTGACTTGATATAAGAAAGGACCGCTATGATTTCGTCATCGCTGAGCACACCTTCATAGACCGGCATACCGGTTGGGGGCGCATTTTCCATCAGTCCGGCCAGGCCAAATTTGGTCAAGGTGAAGAGCGTTTCATCATCGTGGTGCCACGTATGCCCTGTGGTGTCATGCGGTGGTGCTGGTAGCAAACCATCCTCGCCGCGTTTCCGCCAGTTTGGCTGTCCTTCAAGGTTCTCACCGTGGCAGGCAGCACATTGGTCCGCGTAAATATCTTGGCCAATGGCGACAAATTCCGCGTCATCAGGTGTTAAAAGACCGACCGCTTCAGAGGCTTGGGCCAGAACGAACGCTACGGAGAAACCGGCGAGCGCAAGCCCACCGATAACCAAGAGTGTTGTGCGCCCTACCATCAGGTGTCGAACGGCTGAGCTGTGCCCGCGCGGTAGTACACCGTTCCGGTCCCAGCCTCTCCCCCAAATGCGATGACGTCGTAGCGGGCGGACGGATTGTCGCCCATACCAGGAGAGCCCATTGGCATGCCAGGAACAGCTAGCCCTGTGATGTCAGGTCGATCCTTCAACACGGCTTCCAGTGCTTCGAACGGCACATGGCCTTCAAAGACATAACCATCGGCTTCAATGGTGTGACAGGATGCGAGGTTCAGCGGGATACCCCGCGCTGACTTCTGTGCCTCGGGGTCTGTCAGTTCCTCAACGGTGACGGCGTAGCCACGTGCGCGAGCCAAGTCGGCCCATGGGTGACAGCATCCGCAACCTGGTGAACTGAGCACGTGGATTGGGGTGCCTGCGCGGACGGGAAGAGCGGTCGCGATGAAAGCAGTTGCAGACAGTGTGGTGAATTGACGACGTGTGATCATGTCTGTCGGTCCTTTGATGTGAAATTTGAACGGAATGCGGGCGAGCGCCCGTTGCCATTCAGGCTTTCGGAGGACCGGTGGGGACGCCCAATGCGAGGCTCGAAAAAACGGAACCAGCGTGCGTCACACCACCTACTGAGATCACCAATGGAACAATTGGCGAAATCCCCGCCGTTGCGACAAAATCACCAAAACAGGATGTCGAACCCATGCCGCTAGTGGTGTCGCAACAATCCGCAGCAGCTTTCTCGGCATTAGCCAACGGATCGTCGTCCGCCATTTGAGCATGATGACCAGAATGATCCGATCCATGGGTCAAGCCATGCTTCACCGACGCTGCGGATGCGCCAGAGAATGCAACAACAAGAAGTATCGACAGGACCAAGCGAAACATACCAAATACCTACTGGGGGTATGTTGTTTTGACAAGTTACGAGGATGTTTCGCCATATATATCCTAGTTGCACCCATTTTGGGTGCGCCACATCTCTGGATCATGCCCGGCTGGAACAGTGGAACATGGATCACCTGAAATTCCGGTAAAACTGAATTTTGACTGACCTGCGTGATAGTCAGCAACGGCAAGGTCAGCAGGTGGGCGTTTAACCCAAGGTGTTTCCGGTGATGAAGGTGTACGAACTTTCGACCAGATCGATGACGACATCCAACTCTTCTGGTGTGGTCGGTGTATATATCATGACAAAGCCGCTCCACCCAGGACGTTGTTTGGCCCAAGGGTGAGCTACGGCCCAGCCGGCCTCAATTGCCCGTCGGGCCATTGCCGGGTGCAGCGAAGCGTGCAAACTGCCATCAGGATGCATATGCGCAAACTCAAACCCACCGACGATAGAGCTCGGTTGAGACAACAACATGTCGGGATCAAGCTGAAAGCCAATCGCGCCAGGTAGTGATATGCGTGTGGGGCCAAGTGTGACCCCTGGGAATTGCGCAACTCGCTCCAGCAAGAGCTGGGCCAATTCGGCATCAATTTCGACACCAATCTGAGTATGCGGTACGCCGCTTGTCGTTTCGGGACGGGGCGAGGTGCGCTCCGGCAAGGAGCGCTCTTGCGCGGACGCCATTGAGCACATCAATACCACTACCGTCACAGCAACCGCCAATGTTCTCAGGTGCACATTCATCGTGTTGACCATCTGCCAATCAAAAAGATTGAGTGCTGAGCGCAGTATCGGCGCCCTTGCACACATCATTCAGCCTTTAACGCTTCGATATTGATCAAGAGCTCTATTTCGTCGCTCACCGCTGGCGCAAATGCCCCAAGTCCGAATTCAGACCGCACGATAGTCGCCGTGGCAGCCAGCCCCAAGGTCGGCGTGCCCTCTTTTGGGCCAAACGGGTATGGCGCTGACTTGTTAAGCGTTGTTTCCAGAACAACAGGTTTGGTGTTACCATTCATGGTCAGGTCGCCAGAAATATTCGCGGTATTGTCCCCGGTCACTTCAATGCTGGTTGAAGTGAATGTGACCACGTCACCGTCGCTCGCGCTGAAGAAGTCTTCAGACATGAAGTGTTGCAGACGGGCATCCCAGCCCGTGATCATGGATTTTACTGGCATAGACACTGTGACAGACGACGCGGACGGGTCATCTTCGTTGAACTCTATCTCGCCGCTAAACCCTGAGAACATTCCATACGTTTCTGAGAACCCAATGTGGTCGTAGCTGAACAATACCTGGCTGTGTCCAGGATCCAGCTCGTAGGTGCCACTCTCGGACAATGCGGTTGTCGCGCTTATCAATAAGAGTACCGCCAGCGGGGTTGCTGCCAATTTGAACATTGATACGCTCCCGTTTTGACAAGACTAGTTTGCGGAATTGAGTATTGAGCTTTGGTTTTTACGTGGTCATACTTTTAGAACAAATTGCTCTATTCCGCAACAATATGTTCTATAGGAGGGCGTTTGAAAGAAGATCCTAGGCTGATCGCCACACGACAGACGGCGCTTGATGCGGCGCAAAAGATACTGATGGATGAGGGCGTGCTGCACGTAACTCATGGCGCGGTTTCAAAGGCAACAGGCATTTCGCGCAGCACACTTTACAGGCACTGGCCAGATGCGCGTAGTCTGCGTGATGCAGCATTTCGGCGCATCGCAACACCGCCGAACATACCGCCCAAAACCGATGGCCCGCTGCGATCTGACCTGCGCTGGTTACTCGGTGTACTGATGCGAGCCTTGAATGACACACCATGGGGCCAAATCGCGCCACAGGTGGTCGCTGCTGCGTCCAACGATGCAGAAGCGCGGTTGGTGATCACTGAATTTATGAAAGACAGGTTCGCAAGTGTTGAAGCAGTATTTGCAGCAGCAATAGGCCGCGGTGAGATCACCGCCGACGTTCCGGTTGAACAGCTTATAGAACTAGCAGTCGCGGTACCTTATTTCCGCAAGCTCATACGTCACGAGGCCCTGGACGAAGATTGGTTGGACAAACATGTCGATCTGCTTTGCAGTATCGCGAAAACCAATTCGGGACATAGGGGTTGATTCAGGCTGGGTGCTGAATAGGGCGGTAAAGAATTTTCCGAAAAGGTTGTTTTGAATCCGACCCTTCGCTGCGCCTCTTTTGAACTGGCGAGATGCGGACCAATCCCGACCTTGGGTTTCGCGCCTTCGCTGACGCAGCATTGGTTTGCGGTCGCAGCGCAATTGATTTTGCAGCGCGGCGTGGGGCGTCAATCCGGTCATTCGTGGGTGTCGATTCCGCTCGTACCAATACCGTATTTTCGCGGCAACCTGGATCAACCATCGAGACGCGGACAAAGTGCGCTTTCGCTGCGGCTGTGCGTATGTCTGCATTCAATCAGTGGACAAAAAAGAGCTTTGAAAACTCGCGCCTCCAGGATGCCACTTCAGAGGCCACTTTCTCGCCATCGAGCCCACGCTTAATCAGACTGGCCAGTTGCTCCGCATCTGCCGACGTCATGCCCCAGCGGACAAGTTCGGGCGTGCCGATTCGCAATCCGTTCATGTCGCCATCAACCGTCGCCGCTGGAAGACCAATCCCGCATGCAAGGAAGCCATTTGGGCGCAAACCCTTCGAGGCCGCTTGCCCGCCGCCATAGCGTTCGGCCAGAATTGCAAATTGGTGGGAATTGGTGAACCCGTGGCCATCCGCAAAGACAGGCACACCCTGCGCGTCCAGCGCTGTAGCCAAGGCCTGCGACATTGAAATCATTTCATTGGCATAGGCTGCACCAAAATCTCTCCAATCGAGCATGGTCACGGCCAATGCAGCGGTTTTCGCTGCGTCGAAATTGGCTGTCATGCCGGGAAAAGCAATCGCATCCAGGGCCCGCGCGATCTCGGCGTCATTTGACACAATCAATCCTCCTGCCGGACCGCCAAGGCTCTTGTAGGTGCTCATGGTCATGAAATGTGCACCTTCAGCCAACGGGTTCGACCAAGCGCGTCCGGCTATGATCCCGCATTGATGAGCAGCGTCGAACATAACCTTGGCACCAATCTCATCGGCAATCGCCCTCACTTCGGCCACCGGATGCTCAAAAAGATTCAGGCTTCCGCCGATCGTTATCAATTTGGGCCTCTCAGCCAGAGCCAAAATCCGAAGCCGTTCCAAATCAACAGTATACCCGTCCGCGTTGACCGGAGCCTCAATCGTTCGCAGTCCGTAAAGCCCAGCACAGCCCGCAACATGATGCGTGACATGGCCACCAATCGAAGCGGGTGGCGCAATGACCGTGTCCCCTGGCTTGCAGGTCGCCATGAACCCATAGAGGTTGGCAATCGCGCCGGACGGAACGCGAACTTCAGCATATTTGGCGTCGAATACGTCTGCGCACAGCTGCGCCGCGATCACCTCGATCTCCTCAATTGCTTCCAGCCCCATTTCGTATTTGTCGCCCGGATAGCCCAAAGACGGGCGTGACCCGATGCCGGAAGACAAAAGCGCTTCAGCCTTGGGGTTCATCACGTTTGTTGCCGGGTTGAGATTGAAGCACTCTTCTTCATGGATCACACGGTTCTGTTCAGCGAGTGCCTCAATCCGTTTCAATAAAACATCAGACCCAGCCGAAGTCGTCTTCCGTGCGATGTCTTGAACCAGTAATTCGCTTCTGCTGGGCACCCAGTCTCGTTCTGCAAGTGTCATTGGCCGTCCTCCTTTTCAGGATGTTGTGGCGGCGGAACCGTGACAGCGCAAATCAGATTTGCTATTTCTTGGCGTAGAAAAACTAAGGCTAGAGACATGAGTGTTGCGCCCAAACGCCCCAAAGGGCCTCCGTTGAATGCCATGCGCGCCTTTGAGGCTGCAGCGCGGCATGTCAGCTTTGCCGCTGCGGCAGACGAGTTGAACGTGACGCCCGGAGCGATTTCGCAGCATATCAAAACACTTGAAAGCTGGGCGGGCGCGCCGCTATTTCGCCGCAACGCTCAGGGCGTCGCGTTGACCAACGCGGGCGCTTCTTTGGAAGCAAGCTTCTCCTCCGCCTTCGACGGGCTGGCCGATGCCGCGCGCGCGTTACGCAATCTCAAGCCCAACGCGGACTTTCACATCGCAGCCTTGCCGTCCGTCGCTCAGCTGTGGTTGCCGAAGAAGTTGAGCAAGGTCAGGGCCCGGTTTCCTGAGATCAACTTTTCAGTCACTGCGATGGAGCACCCGCCAAGCCTGTCGCGGGAACTGTTCGACCTGGCTATTTTCATCGGCGTTCCCGACCAGGCAGACACTCAGATCCCCATCTGCGCTGATGAAATCATTCCGGTTTGCTCCCCAGCTCTTTTGGATCGAGTGGACACTCTCGATTCCATGACCTTGCTCCACGACCAGACATGGGCCGATGACTGGAGCATTTGGGCCAAGGCGACTGGCGTACCTCTGAGGGAGTTCCAAAACGGTCCCCATTTCTCGCTCTACAGTTTGGCGGTTGAGGAGGCGAAGGCGGGCGCTGGAGCTTTGATGGGGCACTTGTGTTTGGTCGAAGATGCACTAGTTAACAATGCACTCAAACCGGCAAGCGATCACTCTTGCAACACCGGTCGCTTCCTTTTTTGCCAGATACCAGAGTCCTCCAGGCAGAGGGCCGAAACCCACCAAGTCGTGTCTTTGCTTTCGTAAACCACCAGAAAGCCGTCATTCGCTCGTCGTGCAGCATCCGTCTCTTTGGGCTCGCTCCTGTCTTTCTCTGCGCTATTGATGAGCGGCTGGTCGCAGCCCAAACTTGCCGTTCAATTGTGACGCGCCGCTCTGAATGCTGCATGTGCGAGGATTTCCAACCATTCCAGCGAAAGCGGACCTTCAACCGGTCCCGAGTACTCTTGCTGATGCTGCAAGCTGCACCAGAGGCAGCGAAGCGCAGAAAGTAGACTTTGCAAAGTCGAGCGCACTGCCGTTCACAAACGCTAGAAAATCGAATTCGATGCCGCGTTACTCGGGCAGCCCTGCCGCGCGTAACCCATCTTGAAAGCGGCTTTGTCCAATTGGGTCAGTAATCTGAATAAAGCTCGTGGAAATGCTTGCATCAGGCATCCGCTCCAAGATTGCTGCCACCACCAATGCGGCCTTTTCGGCTTCTCCAAGTTGACCATAGGCGGCTGCACGCCACCACAGGTTCCCGATGAAACGCGGGTTCTTGGCGCGAGATATCTCTAGATGCTCCAGCGCTTCTTCATATCGACCTTGAAGGTAAATTGCTTGCCCCAACAACTGGTCCGCCAGCCAACTGTGAAATGGATTCAAGCGAACGGAAAGGCTAAGCAATTCTTCGGCCTCTGCTCCGCGACCCAGAAAGATCAATGCCAGTGCCGACCGGGTTAGCAGGTGCGGATGCGCCGGTTCGAGTTCCATCGCGCGCCTGAACTCTACAAGGGCACCTTCGTAGTCGCGCAGGTTCAGTAATGCTTGCGCCAAGACCTGGCGTGAATACCAATCGTTGGGTTCAAGGCGCACGACTTCCTTCCCAATTTCAAGCCCGTTCTCAAGCGCAATTTTTGGGTCTTTTGCGATACGAAAGTACCCGGTTTGTGTCTCGACGAAGCCCAACAGCGCTTTGGCTCGAACAAAGTTTGGATCTAAAGCGAGCGCTTCACTGGCCAAGGCGCGCGCTCTGCTGAACGAGGCGGGTGTGTTCACCCAACTTGCCTCGTCCGCGCGCGCCCACAACAAAAAGGCTTCTGGGTTCTCCGTAAAGCGGTGCCGGTCCTGCACGCGTTCAAGATCTTCGGAAAATTGCTGAGCCAATTCTGTCACAAGCGCATCCTGGAGTTCAAAGACGTCTTCGGATGCTCGTTCTATGCGGCCACTCCACATTATTCGCCCGGACAACGTATCGATCAGTTCGACGTCGACGCGCATTTGATCGCCTGATCGTCTCAGCGAACCGCGCACAACGTGAGCAACGCCCAATTCTTCTGCTACGGTCGCGGGGCTAGCGTTCTGGTCGCGGTATCGCTCTGTCGAACTGCTCGCAATCACGAACAGTCCGTTAACCTGTGCGAGAGTACGGGTCAAATCCTCACTCACCGCTTTTGCCAGCAGGGTGTCTTCTTCGGCACTGGTCAGTGTCTGAAAGGGAAGGACTGCAACGGATGGTTTGTCAGGAAGATCGAGTTGCATCCTTTCAAGTGCCGCTGCTTCCACCTCGCCGTGCCGCAAACGGTCCCAAGCGGTCAAGCCTAAGGTGAGCAGAGCCAACAAAACAAAACCTGCTGAAACTGGCTTCAATAAACGCCATTTGCTTGTGCCTAGTGCAGGAGGCCGAGAGTCTGTGCTGGACTCCACAACGTTAAAGACACGAACCGGTCGGGCGATATTTTTTACTTGGATTTCTCCAAGATCTTGCAGCGTGACATCCAGCTTGTCCCGGATTTGATCGCGTGCCGAGCGTGAGATTGCTATACCGCCGGGCTCGGCCAAGGCCTCAATCCTGGCAGCAACGTTGATACCATCTCCGTGAAGGTCATCCCCCTCGACTATGACGTCACCCAGATTAATTCCGATTCTGAACGTAAGCTCACTATGGTTGGAAAAGTTCTTTTGAATTGACGCTGCGCATTCGACGGCCTCGACGACAGAGGCAAACTCGGCCAGATAACCGTCCCCCATAGTTTTGAACAAACGTCCGCGATGCCGTTCGAGAGCAGGGGCTATGATTTCATCAAACGCTGCGTTCAAAAGCGCTCTTGTGCCGGTCTCGTCGTGCTCAATCAGCGAGGAATACCCGACTACGTCGGCCGCGAGTATCGCGGCAAGCCGACGCTCTACTCGGTCCTCAGTCATAAATGTCGCCCAATTCGGCCATACCTAATAATTGCCGAATATCGACTGGAATGCACGTCTATCCTTTAAGTTGCCTGCACAAAATTAAAACTGAGCTATGAACTCCGAAAAAACTATCTTTTGTTTCAATCAACTTGTTCGTCTTTGAGTTGAGACTGTGATTGTCAACACCCTTGCAGCGAACGATAGGCGTGACTTTCAATGTCCGGTTCGGGCTGGCTCTAGCCGGTCACGGTTGGCCAAGAGCAGTGTTGTGACGGGCAGGCAGGCGCTGCGATACCGCAAGGCGGCTGCGAGCCCTTTTTGCAAAGTTTACCGCAGCGTGGCGAAGGTCCGCTTCACCAAGTCAGGCTTCAGTATCTGATCCATGTTCGCGACCAGACTGCCGAACGAACAGTGCTTCTGGTTTGTCCAGCGCCATCTCCCAAGCGTCGGCACTCGAAGTGATGACCTCCTTGAACCCTTGCATGTTCTCAGGCTCGTCCGAGATCAAAACCCAACCACCGTCTGACACGCGACCAATCAATCGCTCCAGCACGATCAATCGATCTTTCTCAGAGAGCATGTGCAACGTACGGTCCAGAAGAAGCACATCGAATTCCCCATCGGGAACGAAAGTCCTGATGTCAGAAACGACGCCCTCAATGCTGAGGTTTTCGCGGTGTGCTGCTTCGTTCAAATCACGAATGCCATTAGGCGAGAGATCGACTCCGACAATTCGGTGCCCAAGTCGCCCGATAAATATTGCGTCGCGACCCTGGCCGCAGCCAATGTCCAATACACGCAGAGGATTCCCTGCATGTTGCTTGAAGAAATCGACAAAGAGTTGTGTTGGCTCCCCAAGTGCCTGAGGTGTCGATCCATAGAGTTTGTCGAAGTTGTACGGGATATACAGACCAAACATCTCTGTCGTCGCGTCTGACAAGTCTTCCACCAGCTCAAATCCGTTTTTTTGCAAAACCCTGGAGGACGCAGTATTGCCGTTTTCCACACCGCCAAATAATTGCACCGATTGGCCTTCGCCCTTGCACCAAGTGACCAGGCCCGCGATCAGCTCGGTCGCGTACCCCTTTCCCCAAGCCTCTTCAGAAAACAGATACCCTAAATGAACCGTTGTAAGGAATTCGGAGTCGACAAACTCGGCCAGGATCAAGAGGCCAAGCAATCTATCGCTGGCGCGATCACGAACCAGCATCACGTTGCATTCAGCGGCGCGTGATGTGATCCATTCGTCAATCGCTGGATGTGTCTCTGACATCTGCAATGGTTCAGGCAGGTGTCGTAAAACAAAGGGGGTTAAGACGTCCTTGAGTTCCTCAACTAGGGCGCTCCGTTGGTCGTTGCTGTTTATGGTCTCAGACCAACTCTCGGCCTGCATCCTTACGGTTTCAATTCTTTTGGCTTGTGTCATAGCATCTGCCTCGGTGTCTTGGATCGCAAAGTCTCGGAAAGTGTCTTGACAATGCGCACGCATAGGTTAGTTAGTTTAACTGACTATATAGGGTGCTTCTATGAAACTGGCAAGACTGATCGAACTGGCGCACAGACAAGGCCACAGACAATGGGCAAAAGCGGGCGGGCATCTGGGGATGACCCACAGCGAGTATGAGTATCTTCGCGCCATAAAAGATCAGGAAGCCAGGAAGACCGACAAGGATGATCACGGGCAACATCTTCAAGATGTTGTTGATGAGATGGGTGTCAGAAAAGCATCCGCCAGCGCAATGGTCTTGAAGCTTGAAGAACGCGGGTTGGTCGTGCGGTTCCCGTGTCAGTACGACGCTCGCGCCCAACACATTATGTTGACCGAACAGGGGCAGACGCTGTTGTATTCTGGGGAAGAAATCTACGAGGCCGCAGCGCAGGCACTGCTTGCAGAGTTATCGGAATATGACTTCAAAGCTCTAAAAGTCGCGATTGAACAGCAACGAAACTCGGCCTGACAGCCATTTGACCAGTAACGTAAGTCAGACTTACTAATTAAAATGATGGAAACACAATATGACATTCGAACTCGTACTCATGGCAACCGCTATCCACATTCTGATCTGGGAAAAGCTTCCGGAATGGGGAACATGGTTTAACACTTTCATAGCCGCATTACCGCGCCTTTTGAGTTCTCTCTATGAGCAATGGCACTGCCCATATTGTGCCGGATTCTGGATTGCGCTGGTGCTGCACGGTTTGACTGGGTTTTGGACAATCCCCGACCTCGCCTCACTGCCAGGTTACCTGGGTGTCACTGCAACGCCGGTCGGCTGGATCCTTGATGCACTTGCAACTGCGACCTTGGTATATGCTGCGATCATCGGCTTGAAGGCGATTGGCTTGCCCGCGATGAAAGCCCACATGATGAAAGAGGATTTCATGAAATCCGCCTTCAAGGGAGAAGATGTTCAAACGGACATTGGCGTAACCGCAGCGAATTAGTTCTTTGTCCGCACTGCCGCCTGTGACCGGGCAGGCACGCTGCAATTGCGGCGGATCGGGTCAAACGGCTGGCTTTGCAAAGTCTACTTTCTGCGCATCGCTGTAGTTGGGGCATCTCGCAGCATCGGTCAAAGTGGGCTCGCTGCTGACGTCGGTGCCGTTGCAGCAAAGCCCCCTGCCCCGCCAGTAGCTGATCACAAGGACGGCCCTTTACCGACATTCGACATTTATTCAGATTTTACTAGTCGACTTCCAGAAAGCCGCCATTCGTGCACAGAGCAGCATTTTCAGTTGCTGAGTGACAGCATTACCTTCAAAGTGCTGTTCGAAGAAGTAAAAACACAAACGGACTGGTGAACAAGAAGCCTCGTCAACGCTCTTGCAGCAATGCTCCACTTGATCAATGTATCAGCGGCTAGGTCAGCCTTCTGTCCCACCCAACTCAGACAGGAGTTCAAAGCCTCTGTAAGCTTCTTCAATGCAGACAAAACTAGTGATTTGTTCGGCTCCTCAGCCTCTGCTTGTCCGGCGATTTCATCGACCGTCGCCCAAATTATCGCATAGTTGTCTTGTATGGAAGAGGGAAGCTCGACTTCTTCGGGCGAATTGTTTCCGCTAATCCCTAGACGACTGCTGCAGAATACTGCGGCCCGGTCTTTGTATAGCTCAGATAATGACTGCCTTACAGAAAATAGAGCTTCATTTTTCTCTATCTCTCGAGCCACGTGTGCAGGCCCTGACTCCCAGTCTTGATCAGATAGCGTCGAAGCAATCAAACCGCTCAGTTCCCGTGGCATTGGCCTGCCATCGTAGATTGCCTTGAACCATCGTAGCCAAAAATCCCCATACACCTTTGTCAGAATTGAAAAAGTCATCAAGGTTCTCGCGTGGTCAGTTCCGCATTGAGCCCGAGGTGGCAGATGCAGATATCCGCGATCTCTCCCTTCTTGAAGAACCCATGGCTCACACTGTACCGGGCGCGCTGCAATTCAGGTGCGGTGAACAGCTCAATCGTCGCGTTGACATGCGCCAGATGGTGCCTCGTATGCTTTAATCTGAACCAGTCAGAGGGGGCTGCTCAGGTGGACAAGATATCGGGGCCGCTGTAATTGCTGTAGGGTATGCACTGGACTACCGTCGCTTCTCTGATGGTCGATATGTTCAGTTTGAAACACCCGCGGTGTTGTCACATAAACCATCGCAAGTTGTCAGCAGTCGCATTTGCAACTAGGCAGCTTTGATGAGGTTGCTTGGGATGTCCATTCCATCAGAACCATACTGTCTATTCCAACTTTCTGGTGGAATGCCGGACAATCAGTTCTGCCGGTAAAAGATACGGGTCGGGAACGGTCTGACTATCCAACCAACGGACTATCGATTTGGCGGCTACCTCTCCCATTCTTGCAACTGGCAGATGGACCGTCGTGATTGCAGGAAACGTGTAGGGTGAAGAAGGCAGATCATCGATTCCGATCAGCGATACTTCTTCAGGCACGTTTATTTGTTGCCTTTGCAATTCGAATAAAACCCCCATGGCCAAGACGTCGGAAAAGCACAGAATAGCGGTAAATGTTGTCTTAGTTCTCAGAAGGTTTTGTATTGCCGTGCTGCCGCCTTGAATCGAGATGTCAGTCTCGAACATTTGTAGTGAGTGCGCTAATTTGGCGGCCTTCAACCCCGATAGTCGCGCCTGAGTCCTATCGTTGTTCTTGACCGGTCCGTGAACCACGGCAATTTTTTGGTGACCTGATGCCAAAAGAAAATCGAGGGCAATTCGCGACGCGCTTGCGTTGTCGTAGCCGACAGTTGGCAAGTGATAATTCTCTTCAAAATACGAAGTGGCTATCACCGGAAGACGCGTTTGTTCCATCAGCTTGTCGAACTCCGGGCTGTGCGTGATACCGGAAACAATCAACGCTTCCACACCAATATCAACCAACCCTCTTGCTTTTTCAGTTTCAATCTCGGGATCGTTAGAGGTTGTTGCAACAACAAGCGACAAACCATGCATCGCCAAGTGTTTTTCAAGTGCTGCCAGAAATCTTGAAAAGATCGCGTTATCTAGTGTCGGAACCAAGGCGCCGATGACGCGTGTCCTGCCAGAATTGATCGCACGGGCGGCAGCACTGGGCACGAAATGCAACATATCGATCACCTCCTCTACGCGCAAACGTGTCTCTTCAGAAACAGCTTTTGGAGAATTCAGAACCCGTGAAACTGTCGCAACGGAAACACCGGCGACCTTTGCCACGTCACGAAGATTGGCCCGCTTCTTTTTCGGTCGGCTTTCCATCTCGCCTCTATGGTTTGAATACACTCTTCGTACTTTTCTAATACTTGACAGATGTAACTAGTTACATCAAGCTGTGTAACTAGTTACATTTGCGATTCATGGAAAACAATGTACACCGACACGATTCTTCACGAATTCAGCAACAACGGGCACGCTACACTCGCACGGTTGTTTGCCGGTTTTCAGAAACCGAGTCATGAACGGACCCTTGTATTGGCACCGCGGGAAGTCCAGAAGATCGCGATGCGCCCCGACGATCTTCTGTCCATTACCGGGGTCTGGTCCGAGGGTGAGTTACACGTTTCGGCGTTTGACTCCCGCGGAAAAGACGCGCTTTCGACCATAGGGCTTGCTGAGTCAGGACATTTGAATAGCAACGAGTCTGACTTGACCGAATTGGTCGGCTGGATCGCAGCGCAGGGCGGTGATTGCAACGCCTGCATTGCTGCCGCTCGCCTGCCAGCAAGTGATGATCAGTTTGTTCTAAGGGCCAGTAGCCCCATAACCTTATGGCTGTCGCGCGTTTCGAACCGTGACCAGTTGGTTAGTGGGTTTGGCGGTGGCTCGATCATAATTAAGCATCAGCCCTCTGGGAGAACCGGCCAGATACTGCCCGACCCGCTGGGGGATGTGCGCGATGAATTCACCGTTACGCGCGGCACGGGAATGTCTTACGAATTGAAGCAGGGTGAAATCCTCCAGATCATCGACGTCGAGGGGCAGCAATGCTCGGATTTTGTCGCCATACGCGCCGATCGGCTCGACAATGGTGAGGAGTGGTTGATCGACAGTACCGCAACCCGATCGATGGTGCGCCGCGCCTACCCGGGCCCCGGCATGCTCGACAAGTTCTTCGACAGCGAAATGCGCCCGCTTCTGAACGTTGTACAAGACACCTGCGGGCGGCACGATACTTATGGTCTGGCCTGCACAGCACGTGGATACGCGGAGCGCGGTTTCCCTGGGCATGTTAACTGTTCTGACAACATTTCCTATGCGCTTGATCCTTATGGCGTGAAGCGCCGTTCAGCATGGCCGGCGATCAACTTCTTTTGGAACACCTGGATTGACCCCAATACTCACGACCTTCTGGTAGATGAAAGTCGCTCTCGCCCTGGCGACTATATCGCCATGAAGGCTCTTGACGATCTTGTCTGTGTTTCGACCGCGTGCCCGGATGACATCGACCCTATCAACGGTTGGAACCCAACGGATGTGCACGTACGGATTTACCGGCCCGAGACACCCATTCGTCGCGCCGTTGCCTATCGCGAAAAGGAAGACGCACCAATGTCCCTCAGTCAGGAATCTGCCTTCCATGAACGGCTGGAACCATTGACCCAGCACTTTGCGCCAGCGCGGGATCTTTGGGCGCCGGTGAGCTTTCCATCGCGTGGGACACTGGGCGAGTATTGGGCGTGCCGTGAGGCTGTGACCCTGCAGGACATGAGCGGGCTGCGCAAATTCGATATCATCGGGCCTGATGCCGAGATGCTGTTGCAACTGGCGACGACGCGAAATGTTGCCAAACTGCCGGTCTGGCGCGGTTCTTACACGCTTATGTGCGACGAAACTGGTTCGATCATTGATGATGGCACCCTGTTCCGACTTGCGCATGACCTGTTCCGCTGGTGCTGTGGCACTGAAGAGAGCGGAAGGGCACTGCAAACATTGGCCGAGAAACACGGACTTCAGGTTCGCATCCACGCCATGCGCAACGCGTTACCAAATCTAGCGCTGCAAGGTCCGAAATCCCGCGACGTGCTGCGCAAGATTGTCTTCACACAGCCTAATGTGCCAACGCTGGATCAGCTGAAATGGTTCGGCTGTACCATTGGCCGATTGAACGATCGCGAGGGCGCGCCCTTTATGCTGTCCCGTTCCGGATACACCGGCGAACTGGGGTACGAGATATTCTGCTCCAAGGCCGATGCCGTGACCATCTGGGATGCTGTGATGGCCGCTGGAGAGGAATTCGGGATCACACCGATGGGGTCGGCTGCATTGGAGATCATCCGCATCGAAGCAGGACTTGCAGCGGCTGGCGCCGAATTCGCATCAGGTGTTGACGCCTATGAGGCCGGATTGGGGTTCGCCATTGATCTGGACAAGGCGGAGTTCATCGGCAAGGCCGCGCTCGAACGTAATCATGAGGCCCCTCGACGGGTGCTCAAGGGGTTACTGCTGGATTGCAACGATGTCCCGCTGCACGGCGCCGGGGTCTTTGCCAAAGAGAGGCAAGTGGGGGCGATCACCTCTGCCACGCGCTCTCCTTCGCTTGAGCGCGGCATCGCTATCGCGCTCCTGTCGGTCGAGCAATCGGAAAACGAAACCAGGCTGGAAATCGGGCAACTTGACGGGCGGATGAAACGCCTTGGTGCTATGGTCGCCGACATTCCATTCATAGACCCGCAGCGAAAGCGGGCGCGCGCTTAGCAAGAAACATCCAATCAACAGGAGTGAGAACATGAAACTAAAGATGAAATCATTGGCATTGTCAGCTGCAGTCAGCGTGTTTGCGCTGCCGGCCTTTGCGGCGGAAGAGGTCAAAATCGGCGTGCCGTCCTGGACCGGGGCGCAGGCGATAGCCTATTTGCTGGGCGCAGTCGTGGAGATGCGGATCGGCGGAACCGTGGAATATGTACCTGGCAACAACGCCACAATCTTCCAGGCGATGGATCAGGGTAAGGGCGACATTGATGTACACCCGGATGTCTGGCTGCCCAACCAGCAAAGCTTTACCCAGAAATATGTAGACGAAGCGGGCACCGTTACCCTTTCGTCGAACCCTTATGAAGGCAATCAGGGTTTCTGCGTCAGCAAGGATTTTGGTGAAGCCAACAACATCACTGACATCGCCGACCTGGGTCGCCCGGACGTGGCCGCTTTAATGGACAGTGACGGCAATGGCCGCGGTGAGATGTGGATTGGCGCGCCCGGCTGGGCTTCGGCCAATGTGAACGAGGTGAAGGTGCGCGACTACGGGTTGATGGATTTCATCGAGCCGATCCGAGCTGAGGAAAGCGTAAAAACAGCGCGCATCAAAGACAGTATCGCCAAGGGTGAGGGTTATGCGTTTTATTGCTATAAGCCCCACGCCGTGTGGTTCATGTTTGATGTTGAAATGCTGTCTGAGCCTGCGTTTGACCCTGAAAAATACGTGATGGTGCAGCCTTCGGACGATCCCGATTGGTTCGACAAGTCCATGGTCGCGACGAAAGATGCACTGAAAGATGTTCAGATCGCCTGGTCCAATTCGCTGGTGGATCGCTCGCCGGCGATTGCCGAGTTCTTCACCAATTTCCAGGTGACATCGGATGACGTTTCGAACTTTGCCTACGAGATCAGCGCCAATGGCCGTGATCCGGCCGAGGTTGCACGTGAGTGGGTTGAAGCTAACCCCGATCGCGTAGACGCCTGGCTGGGTCTCTGATCCAGCATTGTAATCCAAGTTGGCGCTGCATCTTCGGCGCCAACTTGAAACGGCGCAACCCTAGCAATAAACCTCCGGGGGACACATGGGCGACGATACCGTTATCAAAATCTCGAATGTCTGGAAGATCTTCGGTGCCAAACCCGAAATTGCCTTGCAGGCGATCAGGGATCGCGGCCTGACCAAGGCCGAGGTGCTGGCAGAGTTCAACTGCGTTGTAGGCGTCGCGGATGTCAGCCTGTCGGTCACCCGGGGCGAAATTTTCTGCATCATGGGCCTCTCGGGCAGCGGCAAATCCACGATGGTGCGCCACTTCAATCGCCTGCTGGAACCCACTGCTGGCAAAATTGAAATCGAAGGCACTGATGTGATGGCGCTGGGTCCGCAAGAGCTTCAGCAGTTTCGCAACCACAAGATCGGTATGGTATTTCAGAATTTCGCACTGATGCCGCATCGCTCGGTGCTGGACAATGTTGCGATGCCCCTGGAAATCCGGCAAGTCAGTAAGAATGAGCGCATGCGCCAGGCCGCGGCCATTCTCGATATTGTCGAGCTTGGCGCATGGGGGTCGAAATTTGCGCATGAACTGTCCGGCGGGATGCAACAGCGTGTCGGTCTGGCCCGCGCCCTGGCCGCCAACCCCGATGTTCTGTTGATGGATGAACCGTTTTCAGCGCTTGATCCGTTGATCCGGCGGCAGTTGCAGGATGAATTCATCCGACTGAGCAAAATCCTAAAGAAGACAACGATCTTCATCACCCATGACCTTGATGAAGCCGTCCGTATCGGCAATCGCATCGCCATTATGCGCGACGGTAAGGTAGTGCAGATCGGAACTGCTGAAGATATCGTGATGAACCCCGCTGATGATTATGTATCTGATTTTGTTGCGGGCATTTCGCGGCTCAAAGTGGTGCGCGCTCATGCGGTCATGCGGCCAATACCGGAACATGTCGCGGTCCATGGCCCGCTATCCGCTGACGCACCGCGCGTCAATGAAAGCGAAAACCTGAGCACGATGATTAATCTGGCGATCGACAATAGCAGCGCCATTTTGGTTGAGGATGCCGGCGTGGATGTCGGCGTGATCACCCGCGCCGATCTGTTGCGCACCGTGATCGAAGGGACAGAAGTATCATGAGCACCTCTGATGTGAACCCACTGGAAGACACCGAAAGCGAAGCAGCTCTGGCCTATGCGGAAGAGCGGCGCGAGAATATTCGGACATTTGTGCGCACCAACCCTGACTATTACATCCGAAACTTTGACAAGATTGGTGCATCGTCCCGCTTCACGCCAACCTTCAACCTGATGGCCGGGATCTTCGGCCCAGTCTGGTTCGGCGCGCGAGGACTGTGGACCTGGGCACTGCCCTTCCTGATCATTGAAACGCTGGCCTTTGTTCAGATTGCCCGGGGGCTGTTTGGAGATCTGGCCTCTGACGCCATGGCGCGGATCGCGTCGATTGAGGGCACGCTTGAGCTGCGCCGCAAACAACTGGAAGCAGCAATTGAAGCCAATTCCGACAAGATTGATGTCTATCGCCGAACGGTCGAGTCGCTGGAGGAAAACATCGGCGGTATTCGCGCCGAGGCCGAGGCAATGGCAGGACAAGGGCCGAGTATTGCCCTCACCGGCCTCGTCATATTGCTGATCGTCAAGGCGGTACAGGCTATCGTGGCCAACTGGGCTCTTGAGGCGCGGTTCTCAGACTGGTTGTCTGACCGGTCGGTTCGTTCGGCCTTGCCGGTTCAGGAGATTGTATTCAGCGCAATTTTCATGGCGCTGATCGTGACTGCCGCGATGATGCATTACTCCTTCCCCGGACGGTTTTCCCTGCTCAGCCATTTTCCGACGGATCCAAATATCCGCCTGACCGGTATCACCTGGGTGGAAGAGTTCATCGCATGGTGCGTTCGCAACAGCGAAGTGTTCTTCGATGTACTGACAATTGGCATCCGCGCGCTGCTGGATGCGCTTGAGGTCATCCTGGTGCAGACCCCGTGGATCGTGATCGCGAGCCTGATCGTCCTGTTGACCTGGCTAACAGCAGGCATCCGCACGGCCATCTATTCGAGTGCATTTCTGGCTTACATGGGCCTTCTTGGATTCTGGGAGGCGGCGATGACGACACTGGCCCTGCTTGGAACAGCGGCATGTCTGTCCATTGTAATCGGTATCCCCTTGGGCATGTTTGCGGCGCGACGTCCTCGATTCTATGCGTTTATCCAGCCTATCATGGACTTCATGCAAACTATGCCGGCCTTCGTCTTTATGGTTCCGGTGATCGCATTCTTTGGCGTCGGTAAACCGGCGGCGGTTATCGTCACGATGATCTTTGGCGGTACACCGGTGGTGCGCCTGACCGTGCTGGGCCTGCGTGGCGTTCCGGAATCCGTACGGGAGGCCGCCATCAGCTTTGGCGCCAACAAATGGTACCTGCTGACCAAGGTCGATCTGCCGCTTGCCGCACCGTCAATCCGGGCAGGGATCAACCAGACGATCATGTTGTCACTGGCCATGGTGGTCGTTGCTTCGCTGATCGGGGCAAAGGGCCTTGGTGAAGACGTTCTTGAAGCCTTGCAATACGCTAATGTGGGTCAAGGTATCCTTGCGGGCTTCTCGATCCTGTTCTGCGCAATGATCCTTGATCGGATCGTGCAGGGCGCCAGAAAATGACTCCGCTTGTCTTTGTCCATGGTTTCATGGGCGGCAGCATGCAGTGGAATTTACAGACGCCGCTGGCGAAAGACCGAAAGCTGATCACCATTGACCTGCCTGGCTTTGGCAAAAATGTGCACAAAGACGCGCTGCGCTCCATTCCAGAGTTCGCCGAATGGGTCCTTGCCGAAGTCGAGACCGAACAATTCGACCTGCTCGGTCATTCTATGGGCGGAATGATCGCCCAAGAGATGATCCAACTTGCACCGGATCGTGTGCGCAAACTTGTGCTATATGCAACGGGCGCAGAAGGTGTCATTCCTGAGCGGTTCGAACCCATTGAAACCTCTATCCAACGCGCCCATGCCGATGGGGCCAAATCAACTGCTCGCAGGATCTCCGCGACTTGGTTTTTAGACAGTGAAACAGCGCAGGAATTTCCAGCATGTGCCCAGATCGCGGAAGCTTGCTCATTGCAGGCAATCATTGCTGGGTTGGAGGCGATGCAAAATTGGTCCGGGCTTACTAATCTTGCAAAAATTGCATTGCCGACACTTGTGCTTTGGGGCGACCGGGACCGTACATATTCATGGTCCCAAACTGAAACCTTATGGCGCAACATACCTGATTGCCGACTCGCGGTGCTGCCTGCCTGTGCGCACGCGGTTCACCTAGAAAGCCCGATTCTGTTCAACCGGCTTGTCAGTGATTTTCTGGAAGCCGACTTATGAGATTTCGACGCTTGCAACGCCGAAAGTTTGTCAAGCAATTTCTGTTGAATACCTTAATGACGGGTTTGCCGCATTCCAACTCAAACAAAACAGCGTCGAAAACAAGCATGTCTCGGGGCTCTGTTGCAAACTTTTGAGCATGGTGAGCTGATTGAGCGATCGCATCGGTGTTAACCGGCTAGTTCGGCGAATTGTTTGAATGGACAGACTTCTGGCGTGAGTTGACCTTTCCTGATCATGTGCGCAGTTTCGATTCCAGCTAGAGTTGCTGATGCTGAATTGAAGGATTTGGAACCAAGCATCGGACGGGTTCGCCTTTTTATGAACCTGTGATCTTGTTCTACGATGTTATTGAGGTATTTTCGTCTGACCATCTCGATGGGAATGGGGCATCCAAAGCCTTTGAGCATTTTGTTGATGGCCTTCAGGCCCGCAGTATTGGCGCCGCTTTTGTCGATGACAATCTTCCGTGGTAACCCATTAACTTCCAGCATCCGGGCAAGGAATTTAGTGGCAGCTGGCTTGTTGCGCCGCTCAGATAACATGAAATCATGTGTCTTTCCGTGTTTGTCGACGGCGCGGTATAGATAGACCCAAGCGCCTTTCACCTTGATGTATGTCTCGTCCATTCTCCAGGAGCAGTCGCATGGTACTTTGCGTCTACGCGCTGCTTCGGCAATGGCGCCAGAATATCGCGTTACCCATCGGTTCAACGTGGTGTGATCCACGAAAACACCTCGCTCTCCCATGATTTCTTCAAGATCCCGATATGAGACACCGTAGCGGACGTAAAAGAACACTGCGAACAGGATTACATCCTTCGGATATTGCGCGCCTTTAAAGGAAATCATGAATTGGCTTTCGACTTGATATGACCGGCAGTCATTCACGCGCTAATTCCGAAAGCGTCAATGTCAAAAGTTTGCAACAGAGCCGTGTGGGTTTAAGTCGCTCAAATCCGCTTCGGCCACGCTTGATGAGATCAAGGTCGCCAACATGATCCGGAAACAGCAATTCTCTAGCGCAACGAGCTCGAGATTTCGGATGTTTGCTGAGATGACAGGATTAGTGCGTCCAGAACGACGCTGGCTCTGGTCTATCGAAAAGTTTGCGACACAACCCCGTATGGTGCTAGCGGATCCGGCCCAAAGCAAAACCACGTGCTTGAAGCACTTTATCACAAGCTGGTTTTCCCGATCCGGTCTCACGATCCTTATGCGATACCGTTCTTTATCCAAATCCATTTCCGCCGCCTCACAGCTCATACGCTTTACGCGTTAGCAGCCAGAGCCCGGTAGACTTCCGCCTTTGCTCATCAAGGCCCAGAGGATCTTCGCCATCCACTGCCCTCCCACACATGCATGCATATGAGAGAAGGATGTTTGCCAACGCCACGCGTACCAGCGGTGGCGGCTTGCGCTCGATTAGGGTGGTCAATGCCCGCTAAAGTTCATGACAGGTCCCTCAGGTTTCCAGCGCAAGAACCAGTGGGCCGGGCTCTTGCCCCACATCTGGCGTTAACAGTTGCCGCAATTCCGGCAGGACATCCCGTCGGCAAGATGGGGAACTTTCCAAATAATCGAGCAAATTCTTACATCTGCGAGGGGCCAGCCAGCCACAACAGTGATCCAGAAAGCGTTCACGCCGGACGATCTCATACCAGAACGTGCCAGCGAAGAATTCGGAAATGGAATCTCCGAAAACACACGAGCGCAGCGCGTGATGCATTTCGTTGGCGCAAGGTTCATTTGATATAGAAGCTAAGACACTTGATACACAATTCGCCGACAAAGCGTGAGCCGGAACCAAGTATGGCACCATCTGAACAAGCAACAACGGGCCGGTTTCCAACTCTTCAATATCCGCTGCAAACCAATCTGGATCCTGCCGTATTGCGATGAGAAACCCATGCTCCGCGAAGCGCGTGGCGATTTCAGCCCCACACTTCGCCAATTGAGCTAACAGTTCTTCGTTCCTGAGACCTTCCAGGGGTTCGAGCGCTTTGAAATATGCGGCCTTGTTGATCTGAAAGGCGTGATGATATGTAGCCATTCTAGATTAGGACCAGCCTACTGGCATGTGGCCGGATTGAGCGACGTCAGGTGTTCCTTGGCATAGTCGCTTACCGCTTTCTTTGCCGCGTCTGCATCGACATTTTCTGGATGATAGATACTCCAATGGTTGGGATCCTGGTCAGTTGATGTGTGTTTCGCCGTGTATCCTGGCAAACCGACGACGTTGCCTTCGTCGTCTACCGTGAAAGTAAAAGTGCAAGGTTTCTCGAGTATCGCTTCATCGGTCGTGGTGGACAAATCAGGATTAAACCGGAACTGGCTTGGTGACAGTTTGGCCTTCATCGTCTTACTGTTGGCATCGAGTCCGCGATACACGATCGTATCATCCAGCGGTCCCGCATCCTGAAAAAGACTGCAACCGGCGAAAATAAAAAACACGCCGATCAGCATAAATTGCGTAATTTTGTTCAATAAACTTTCGGACACAATTATTTCCTTTTTCTAATTTCTCTTGGGTTATTTGCGCTGTCGCCACTCCTCTAAGGTGGCAACAGCGTAAACACGAAGCGCGTACGAGAAAAACGTCGAAACATGAGGCGTTGCGCGAACCAGAACAGCATCGCTGAGGTCTGGCGGATTAAATGGTCGCGTAGATTGTTGGCCCCCACGTTCAGCCCTCGTTCTGGGTAAAACCAGAAAAACGGGAAGCCTACCCACCGATATTCTCAGGCGTTGCGCCATTGTTTCTCGCCCAGCGAATCTGAATTTCTTAGGTTGCCGACATGCGCGAAGTTGCCGCCAACTTCGTGCTTCCGGCCATGATTGTAACCGATTTGGACGAGAAAGCATGATCAACCTTGAACGAAACCTCGCTGTCGGTGGGCGTCCCAACCAGAGACACGGCTTGCGGCGAGGACCCTTCCACCTCTACACTTACATGTCCAGCGGGGTGGCCGCCCAGAAGGTGGCTTCCCTTGATACTGTAATTTTGCCCAACCGACAGATTGCCTGTCATCTTCGTATTGCCAGAATCAAAAACCCCGCTGATTTGGGGCGTGTTACTGGGCGCGGCAACCATAAAGGCAGTACCTGTCGTCACGATATTCTGCTTTGTGGTTTTCTGATGTGGCGCTGTGCCTGTCGTGATATGGGCCACGATGGTCGCCGGTGTCGCCTTTGACATTGGCTGTGTCGGCGTGAAGCCAACAACATTGGATTGCGGATTTGCCGCAGGAATGCTTTCGCCACCATCGAAATCGACCGTGAACTCAATTTTGGGGTCCGATTTCGGATCGATTCCGGTTACCTCGTTTAAGAAGGCACCCAGAATGAAATAGGGTTGATTTGGGGTAAGCGTTGTCGGCGCGGGGTTGCCAGCGGGGGTTTCAACAGCGGTCACGGTGGGTTTGCGTTCAACCAGGTCTTGTAAGAAGTCAACGAGTTCCAAGTATTCGAGGTCACTTTCCACTGACAACAGATCGCCAGCATATTTTCGAATAAATTTTGGCGTGACGAACATGTACGTGTCTTTATGCAAAAGCAAGTGCAGCGAGCTCGACTGCTCTTTGATACACGGGCCGAGCGTAAAGCTCTGGCTGGCGATCTTAGAGTCGACGTAGCATACCAGCGCGCTGACGACGGGCATGCCCATTAGGTATTCACAAACAAAAACAATAGTACCGACACGACCATCGCTCTTGTTGTTTTTCCCGCTGATTTGCAAACCCCGCTTGCCGATTGAAGACACCATCGCTTGCGCGAAGGCCATTTCCCCCGATCCAGTTGCCAGGCCGAGCAGACCTTCGATCAGCTCTTTGCTAACAGTGACGCCCCAGGAAGACATTTCGTGGGTTATGTCTTCTTCACTTACTTGGATGAATAACCCTGAGCCAGCCACGATCCCTTCGATGGCCTCGTAATCGTAAATCGAATAGAAACTGCCCGTCTTCGGATTAATCGTCGTAGACATGGCGCGGGTCATTGCTGCGAAGTAAACCGAAACTTCCGCGAATACGTCTCTGACTTCTTGCGAGATTTCTTCAGACCCAATCTCGGTCGAAGCCATCATGATGTTGCCGGTTTCGTTAAAAACGTATCTTTTTTCGGCTTGAAGATTGAATGGGTCAGGTTGCGGTTTTTGTAACTTTGTAGGTGCAATTGTGGGAGTCTTGGCCAAAACTATTCTCCAATTATATTTAATAAAATCAATTGTCTGTCAAAACAACAACGCAATTATATAAGTAAAGTACCAATTCAAATAATTATGAACAGGTACACGAACCAAGCTATTTAGACAAGTATTTCCCCGGTCACTTTAATGGAGGTACCAATCTGAACTCTTCAAAATGATATTGGAGTATGATGAGGGGCGGGTGCCGTTGGGCGGGAAATTGTTGCTTCGCTGCACGGCGAATGTTGCGAGAGTATTGTCGCAAACTTTCACTCAGCCAAAGAGTATCGTATCGACCAGACACAATTTCCCCGCTAGAACCGCAAACTGCGCCGAGCCATCGCCCTCCAGTTCGAACTGTTTCTTTCGGATCGTCTGAGCGACTTCGCTACCATAGAGCTTCGCTGGAGCCGAAGTGAAAGGTTTCAACCCAAGTATCAACTGTGCTCTTCGTCGGATGAAACAGGAATTTTGTTCCACGATGTCGTTGAGATACTTCCGACTTACCACCTCGATAGAGATCGGGCAACGGACTCCTTTCAGCACCTTGTTAACGGCCTGGACACCTGCGGTTTTGGCCACACATTTGTCTATGGCAACGTTCCTGGGAAGGCCGTTGACCTCCACCATTCGGGCGAAGAACCTCGTGGCGGTTGGCTTGTTTCGGCGACGTGTGGTTTCAGAAATGCCGTAGACATATCGCCTGACTCAGAGGTTCAGTATGGTGCGGTCAACTGATACACCGTGCTCGGCCATGATTTCTTCCAGATCCCGACATGGGACATCAAATCGAACATAGAATAATACTGCATCAGGATCACCTCTTTTGGATACTACGCACCATTGAAAGAAATCATGAACCAACCTTCAGCTGGATAATGCCATTCACCACACAGGCGCTAACGCCACAAAGATAAATGGTTAAAAATTTACAACAGGACCCAGTAGCCGACGCGTATCGCCAGCAAACGGTTGCATTGTTAAATCAATACAACCGTTTCAAGGAAAAAGTACCCCAGATCAACTTCGAGTTCGGGCCCGGCCTCTGTAGTGACCAAAACCGGGGTCGATCTGGGATCGCTCGTTCAGACGGGTGCGGAGGTTAGCCTCCGTTTGAATTCGCCAGCGGAGGCTGAGCAAAGTCATTTGCCTGGGGCGTAAGCTCCGCAGCCCCGGTGCCGGGCATAAGTTCGAACCCTAAATCGAACTGGTCCAATGTGGATGCCAGTTTTGCCACAAGGTCCGTGTTGCCTTCGGACTGTGCCGTGCCTTCCGCCAGCAATTCGGTCAGCTTACGCTCACCCGTCATGACCTTTTCCAGATCGGCCCGGTTCAAACTGATTGACAAATCTGCATTCGGGGCTGTTTGGTCGACGATGTGGGTCAATGTGGCATTGCTCATCTCGACCACGATGTTCTCATCCCGGTCCGGAATGGACAGGTTGATGACAAACTCCATATCTGCTGCTTTTGCGCTATTGACGCGAATGGCGATAAAATCCAACCACATCGAAGTTTCCATTGCCCGGATGGTGTCGGGACCTGTGGTTTCGATGGTGGCACCTTGCGGGATGCCATTGCGCAGCTCATAGGCGGCACCCAAGAACGAGTTGCGGACCGAGGGGCTTTCTTTCTGGTATCCGATCTGTTCGAACGCATCTGCCAGCAGATCCTTGGCTTGCTGGTTATCCGGTTCGGCATAGACCAGTTTGTTCAGAATTTCGGTTGTATGCAGGTACTGACCCGCGTTAAACAACGCCTGTCCTTTGGCCAGGATCGGTTCGGCACCCCCCATCATCTCGACAAACAGCGGCGCGCTGTCCTTTGGGGACAGGGGCGTCAAAGTGGTCGGATTGGCATCCCAATACCCCAAATACCGGTTAATGACCGCACGGCTGTTATGCTCGACCGAGCCATGGTAGCTGCGCGCTGCCCATTGCTGCTGCAGGCTTTCCGGCACCTCATAGACATTGTGGACCTCGTTGATGGTTACACCCTTGTTGGCCAGGTTCAACACGCCGTTGTTGAGGTTGGCATAGGTGTCACGTTGCGCACGCATCACTTCTTGAATGCGGTCATTGCCGAAGCGGGGCCAGGAATGAGAGGCGAACATCAAATCAGCGTCTTTCCCGAATTCATACAATGCGTCGTTGATATGCTTGGACCAGCTGAGCGCATCGCGCACCAGCGCGCCACGCAGGGTATAGATGTTGTGGATCGTGCCGGTGATGTTTTCCGCCGCCCAGAAGGCCTTGAGATCGGGGAAATAAGTGTTCATTTCAGCCGGTGCCTCAGTGCCGGGCGTGTTCTGGAAGATCATACGCACGCCGTCGATGGTGATCTCTTCATAGTCATCCGAGACGTAGCGGGTCGGCTCGATCAGGCCGGTGGTGCCAGCTGAGATATTCTTGCCGATCGACTGATCCACGTGGCCATGCGGATCGCGCGGCAGCAAAACACCGTATTGGAAGAACAGGCGGCGGTTCATCACGTTGCCGGCGTAGACGTTTTCCGACACGGCATGTTCCATAAATCCTTCGGGCGCGATGACCTCGACGCCATTGGCAACATCTTCATCGGTGATGACACCGCGGACACCGCCATAATGATCGGCGTGGGAATGGGAATAGATGACCGCTTTGACCGGCAGTTCTTCGACCGTATCGTTCAGCAGCTTCAACGCGGCTGCGGCGGTTTCCTTTGACGCCAGAGGGTCAAAGATGATCCAACCGCTGTCACCCCGGATGAACGAGATATTCGACAGGTCAAAGCCACGCACCTGATAGATCTTGCCTTCCAGGATCTCGTAGAGGCCGTAGTTCATGTTCAGAATTGCCTGCCGTTGCAGCGATGGATGGATCGAGTCAAAGACCTGACCGTCTTCGAGCAGGAAATCATAGCTGCCGATATCCCATGCGACCGTTCCGTCTTCGGTTTTGATCTGACGATAGTCAGGAACTGCAATCAGACCTTTGCGGCTTTCTTCAAAGTCACGCCGATCTTCAAACGGCAGAGCGTCACGCATCTGTTCCTGAAACTCGACAGTGAATTCCGATGGCATCTTGCCCTTGGGGTCAAAATGTTGCTGCGCAGCCCCAACACCCCCGGTCAGCATCAATAGTGCGGTGGTGAAAAGTAGTTTTTGTCGGCGTGCCATGATCAGACAGCTCCTGTCGAAGAGAATTCAATAATCGAAAGCGGCAAGGAACCGGCTACAAAACCAAATCACGAGGAAAAACCTGGTCGTTCACGTAGAACGGCATCTTTTCGAATACAAAGGCCGTTTCCTTGTCGCTCCGGCGCTTGCCTGCATGGCAAAGTGCTTGCCCGTGTTAGCGAAAGAAATACAGCAGAGAAGTGCGAACATGTTGCTACCTGCCGTTGATCCCCTGTATTACACCCGGAGTTGCGTGTTGATTGTTTGTTTTCTTTAGATTTTTTCGGAAGTGAGGTTCTTTGGGTGGACATATCGGAAAATGACATTCGGGCGCAGTTGCATCGTCTATTGACCCATCCCGACTTTGCAGCGACACCGCAACGCCGCGCCTTTCTGTCCTACATCGTTGAAGAGTATCTGTCCGGTCGCGCTGATCAGATCAAAGGTGTTTCCATCGCTATGTCTGTTTTTGACAGGGATGAGACATTTGATCAGCAAATCGACCCGATTGTCCGGCTTGAGGCACGACGCCTGAGACAGGACATAGATGGCTATTATGCCGGACCGGGCCGAGAAGATCCGCTTCGCCTGACTATTCCCAAGGGCGGGTACGCCCCAAGGTTCGAACGTGTTGCACCGCCTGAACAACCGGGTCCTTCACCCGAGGTCGCGCCACTGGGAATCCGCAACCCCCGACGAATTCCCGCGATCGGTCTCGGTGTTGCCGGGCTATTGGCACTATGCGCGTTGGTCTGGTTTGTGTTTGTTGGCTGGTGGACATCAAGCCTTTCAGCCTCTGAAGGAACATTACCGCAAGGCCCTGTCGTGGCTGTCCTTCCGTTTGACACACTAGGAGAAGGGCCGGGTTATTTTGCAGATGGACTGACCCAGCAGTTGACCAGTGAGTTGGCTCGATTTCGTGACATTTGGGTTCTTCCTTTGGGCAGTGGCCAGCGCTCGCCCCATGAGCGTACTGATCTGCAGGGCTTGAGAACAGAGTTCAATGCGAATTTTGCGCTTGAAGGAAGTGTTCTCGACAAGGGTGATACCATTGTGCTGTCAGCCCGCCTCATCGACCTCAAGAGCCAGCGATACGTTTGGGTGAATGACTATTCCACGGGCCGCGCCCCTAGCGATATCTACTCTGCCCAAGATAGAATAATCAGCGATGTAATCGGAAGATTGGCCGGAAAATACGGTGTCCTGACTCAGGATGCGATGAAAACTGCGACCAGAACGCCACCAAGTAACCGCGATGCCTATGATTGCGTGCTTAGCTATTACAGTTACCAGATCACAATCGATCATGGCCGTCATCCGGCAATCATGGGCTGCATTCAACGATCTCTGGAACAAAGCCCAGACTACGCCGAAGCATGGGCCGTGTTATCCAATCTATATCTTCAACAAATCCGCTTTGGTCTTGGCGGCGACCGCCAAGAGTTGATCGCCGCAGCCTCCGATGCGGCGCGGCGTGCCATTGAGATAGACCCGAACCTGGCGGTCGGACATTTGATGCTGGCCAATATGCGCTTTGTTCGCGGAGATTTTGATGGGTTTCGCAATGCCGGTCAGATTGCTGTTGACCTAAGCCCAAATGACAGTTCTGTTCTTGCGCACTACGGCATGAGGCTCGCCTTCAACGGTGATTGGGATGAAGGTCTCGCCATTGTGGATCGGGCCATCGCCTTGAACCCCGTACATCCGCATTGGTACCATTTCCCGCGTATCTTTTATGAATTTGATCAGGGAAATTACCAGCAGGCGCTCACGGTTCTGGACCAAATTGATATGCCAAACTTCCTTTGGACACACCTTTGGAGCGCGGCTTTGAATGCGGGTTTGGAACGCCAGCAAGAGGCCCGGTCCTCGCTGAATGAACTGTTTTTGCAACGACCCACATTTGCATCCGAAGCAAACAGCATTCTCTCAATCTGGCAACTGGGCGATCAGTTCGAACAGAAGCTTTTAGGCAGTCTTCACAAGGCCGGTCTCGAGATCGATAAATGAACAATTAGGTCCCAGCAGTTTGAGCTCAGAACGATGTTGCTCAGGATTTATTTGGAATGAGTGATCTTTAGGTGCGCGTGCGGGCTCGGTAGCAATTTTTGTCCCCACCTGTCAGGTCGTGCGTATTTTTGATAGCCCGTGCTCGGAAAAGACGAGAGCGGTCCGTGACGATTTCGTTCAGAGGCGCGCATTTTCCGAAAAGGGGTGATTTTGCACGCTGTTTTCTTTTATCTTCGATGCGGCGTGTCATATCGCGACCTTGACGAAGCCATGGCGGAAGGTGGTGTAACCGCGAAAAGCTTGCATCAAAGCACTTCGAAACTCAGCTTCGAGCACAAAGCGTAAAACGCAGTTTTTATCGTAGCGTCTGCTCTTGTTGAGGATTGGTAAAAAAGCACTGGTCGTCGCGTCATTTTGACAATTTGGGTGGACCGTTGGGACAATCAATGTAGTAACCCCAGCCTCCATTTTCGAGACGCCTTGCGACTTCTGTTGAGCTCCCCTGTGTTAGGATGTTCCCCTCAGCATCCTCAAACACCCAGTCAGCCAGGAGAAGGGCAGTATCGCCATTGATAAGTTCGCTGGATATATTTGATTTCAAAATCGGGCGCAGTGGGACAAACTCCTGGAATATCTTCCGTGCGCCGTCCAAACCAAGTGCGGGTGGCTCACCGGGTAGAAAATGTATCTGACACTCAGGGTGGAACATGGATAACACCCCCTCGAGGTCTCCGGTCTTCAGATAGGCCGCGACACAGGTTGCAATGTCTCTGGGCCGGTCGGCAATCTGCTTGGGGTTGGATGTCATGCGGGACTCCTAAAGTCATGAATAATTTGCAATTGTGTTCGGTGTATCTGGCTAGAAATCGAAAGACCCGGCTGCGCGCCCTTTTTCGGGTAGCCATGTTTCGTGGATATGAAGCCATTTGACGGGTGGCCCCATGTCTATCAACGCGCTGGTGATGCGCGCGTTATTAGATGGGTCCGAGTTTGACACACCAATTTGCCACTCCGTGTACGTCGCCAGAACTATCGTACCCACCTGCTGCCGTATTGCGACATCATGGATTTGGATTTTGAAGCCTGTGTTTGCACCATAGCTGTTTTCAAACATCGTTCTTAACGCGCCGCTGCCAACAACGTGGCCTTCTGGTGAAATGTACGTCACGCAGTCATCAAAGCGCGAGAGGAGACGAGATTCCAGCTGATCCCGCGCAATGTTGCCATTGAACCAGTCAGCAAAAAATTCATGGATATCAGTGATTTCATAACGAACGGTTTCAAGGACGCTCATGTCAAAACCGTCACGCCGCGTCACGCTGATCGTTATTGTCGATATCCAGCTGCATTTTCCAGGATCCATCTGGATGCCTTCGATAAATCAAGGCAATACGCCCTTGGCCGCTGCCGGTCTCACCTGAACTTTTATTCGAGACAGCAACCGTGAAACGGCCAACCAAAAGCGCCATATCGCCATAGACTTTCAAATGCTCGATATCGAAGGTAGAGCTAAAGGAATTGGCTTCGATGCGCGGTCCATATTTGTCCCGGATGGCCTGAATGCCAATCGTGGTTGGCTGATATTCATTGCATACAACCACTTCCGGGTCGCACGTTTTCTCCATCCGCTCCAAATCGCCGGAATCAAGGCCATCCAACCATTCGTTCAGGACTAATTTAATCGCTTCGATATCATCCATTGTTCTCTCCGGCACGGTGTCAAATTCTTCTTGTCAATTGGTTTATCTGGTCGATATCATAAGAAAAATACCGATATGTCTCACACAGCGTTAGAAATACCGATCAATGAAACGTAACCAACTCAGCGATGTATCGATCTTCGTGGAAGTCGCGCGCACAAATGGATTCCGGTCCGCGGCGGACAGCCTCAAGCTCAAACCAGCCTCGGTCAGCGACGCTGTACAGCGATTTGAAGACCGTCTTGGCATCCGTTTGATTGAACGCACCACTCGATCCGTCACCTTAACGTCAGCAGGCGAGCAGCTCTACCGCCGAAGCTTGCCTGCAATTACCGATCTTGAGGCGGCCGTGCGAGAACTCGACGCGCACAAGGATAGGGTTGCGGGCACGCTTCGCATTTCAGCTCCATATAGCGCTGGTGCATTTTTCCTCGACGATCTCGTTAGCCGGTATGCCACGCTTTACCCGGACGTGAGCGTCGAATTGATTTACGATGATACCAAGGTCGATTTGGCGGAAGCAAAGATTGATGTCGGAATACGATCAAACACCTTGTTGGAACCTCATACATATGCGCTTCCAATTGGCCCTGCTCTTCGGATGACCATCGTCGCCTCACAGGCGTATCTGGAGCAGCGCGGGGTTCCGACAAAACCAGAACACATCCTTGATCATGACGGTATCTGCTTTGCGTTCAACCGCAGTGGGTCACTGGCACCATGGATGTTTGAAAACGAGGATGGACCATTTTCCATCATGCCAAAACCACGCATGCTAGTGAATGATCTTCGCTCGCTTTTGTCATACACCAAAGCTGGCTTGGGCCTCGCCTATATTTATGAAAAGGTGGTCCAGGCCGACTTAGATAAGGGTAAGCTCATAGCTGTTTTACCCGGGCAGGTGTCCGCACTGCCGCGCTATTCGCTGAATTATCATAGCAAAAGACATATGCCGCGAAGACTTGTGGCATTTATCGATATGGCGAAATCGTCCAACACGACTGATAGCTGACTTTGCTCGATTGTGTGTAATGGGTGAAGATGTCCGCATCGTCGACGAAATCTCCACCGCCAGCGGACGTTCCTGATCCCCAAACAGTAACCTTATAGCCGCGATTGTGGATGCTGCGCTGTCTCCGAAGTCCTCTGTAAGCCCATTTCGACTGATGCGGCACCTTGCATGAACGGCCTCAAAAGTCGGTAAGTTGTCGTTCGTTGGTTGTGATGGCCCACCTCTTGGTATTTGTCGATCAAAGTACCGCTGAGTGTTTCTTAGCTTGGCATCCTAAGTGTCTAGCCGCACTCTGAGCAAATCGACGGCCTGATCGAAGATTCGCACATCTTCATCCGCACGCACGGCGAGATGTGCGCCTTCCAGCAGTGCCAAAATCGCGTATGCTTCGTGGCGAGGGTCTGATACACCCGCAATGGAATGATCGTTAAGTCCAGGCTCGAGCTTGGCTGCTAGCCAGCTTACCATCATGGCGCGAAAGGCGGTTACCCGCAAACCAACAGCAGTTTTCACTATCAGCTCCGAACCTTTGACCAATCTCAACCGCAAGGCCGTCCAACACATTTGAACTAATGGATCGGATGATGGTATCGACATCGTCTGGTTGACCCTTAATTGTTGATATAAAAGACAAATGACCTGACCTTAAAGATGTTTTCAGGCGGTATGAGTGCACCGTCTCTCTTTGTAGCAAAGTAAAAACCTCGTAAGTAATCATTTGCATCCTCGATTTCCGCTGACTGTCCCGCCCTTTTTGCTATCAGATTGGACCAGTTCACGAGCCGATAGTTAAATGTATTCGCGAGAGCATCAGGATCTAGCCAGTTGACATCGACGACGAATACAGGGGTATCTGCCCTAAACGCCGATGAAAGAATGATAAGGTCACCCATGTTTTCACCAGGAGCATCGATTATCGCTGCATCTAAAAAAATTGTCGCCGCATCTTCGTGGTTCCCAAGAGGGAGATACCGCATAGTCACGGACGTCGAGGTTACGGACTCCCGCTCGCCCATCTTGAAAGAAGACTTCCCGCCTGCGGGTGGTCCGATCAGAATTGCCTAGTGTGGCAGCTCGGCTCGAAAGACTCCCCCTAAGAATATCCGGGCCGTTCGGCCACTGAAATGATGTTCATCTGCCAATTTGTGAAAAACTATCATGTAGATCCAGCAGAAATATCCCGCTGACAACGTCAAAACAAATATCAAAGCTGCAGCCAACAATTCTACCCTTTCCCATGAGTTGGCGTGCGCTTGTTCAATCTAGCTATTTTCAACGGAAATGGCCGAATAAAACCCTGCAATCACTGCGAGCACCAGTGAAAAACAGAACCAGGCAAACCAGGAGTCACCACCACCCTTACTGAGGGATCCGACTATGTCACTTTGGGATGTCTGTCCTCTTAGTGAACTGTTGCGGGTGAAGGATCGCAGAGTCTCCATCAAATTCTGTAGAATTTTTGAGTCTTCGTCCGCTGCTCGCTCCGCAAAAAGCCTTATCACCCCTGAGAAAAAAGTGGTGAACAGAATTATTAGGGCGCCGCCATAATTATCGATATGGTGTTCTAACCCTTCAACCAAGCCAAAGTGATTGGTGCCGGGATATAGACTCCAATCCATCAGCAGAACCGTGGTTCCTAGAACAAAAAAAGCCATGGGCAATATGACCGCAATGCGTGTCATGTTTTTGTAAATTGCGAGGGTCCGGTTCCACCGATCTGGATCTTCATTCACTGAAAGAATCCAGAAGTACTGGGCAACCATGCGGCTAGCAACGAGTACCACAAGAACCAAAATAGTGATTGCTCCCATAGACATATCTGTCATCAATACAACCCCCCTAACCACTACACCTGCTTTGGCAGCCCAAACTCGAGCTGAAGTTAGTTACGTCCAAGAACTGCATTTCGATCTAGACCGTCATATTATGCCAAACTGTATGAACCCGTCTGAAAATACCTTCCAATGAGCGACCGTTAATCCGACTGCGTGAACATGATGATTGCCTGCGCGCTCCGTCGTAGATGCGACTGATCGAGTTGTAGGTACGCCATCAGTTGCAGTTGGTCGGATCTGCGCGGCAGGCCGCAAGCCGTTCGCGTTGCTTGATCAGATCGGCCTCAGCCTGCAATGCTTTTGCCTGGTCTGCAGCACTTGGGCCCTGCAAATCTCCGACTGTGGTATTCGCAAGGCTAATTGCGTCTGAAGTCCCTGATTCCGAAGCATATTTGAGGGTTGTCAGCGTTCCAGCATCCGAAAATGCTACCACAAACTCGTTCTTGCCGAACGCGGGAGTTTTAGGGAGTGGGATTTCGTATTCATTGCCTCTCAACGCCATCAGGACGGTTCCCTTCCATATCGGAGTAGTGGAAGTACCTGCCAGGATACGGGCTTTGACACGTGTCAGTTGCCTTGCTCGAATGGTTTCGTTGTTCTCTCCGGCTGGTGCTGTCACCGGGTGTTTGAGTTTTGCAAGATCTGACGGGTGAATATGCGCACGTAAATTACCCACGCTTTCAGTCGTTCTCTTGTTAAGTTCCTCCTCATACACCGCCGTCGCCCCCACCGGCTTCAGTTTTTGAGGTGCACTCAAGGGCACGGTCATCTGGGCGGAATACTGAAGTGTAAGTATTCCGTTTTTGTTCCCGTGCTTGACGATGTATTCACACAAGGTGATCTCTTTGACTGTCCCGTCCGGACTTTTCTCAAGAACTCCTACACCGACCGCCTTCACTCCCAGAGTTTTTGCGAAGCCCAAGGCAGATTCTACGATCTGGCGTGCAGTGCCCGTCTGCGTCGAATTGATCCCTTGCAGTCGGCCATCCTCAGAGAGCGTGACAGTTACGCTGGGATCAGTAAATGGCCCCTTAAGTTTCTTTAGGTCAAACTCCTGAAGAGAAGCCGGGTCAGCGAAATTCGAAATGACCGGGCTTACCGCATCAGTGATCTCGAGTTGACCACCTCCGCTGCACCGCAGTGCACGGGAGACATCCAGCCGAAGCGCGCTTTTTGTCAGGTAGTACTGTGACGATACATCAGGAATTTTGGCACATCCGGAAACGGCTATCAGAGTGCCGCTCAAGAGTCCTAGAAGCATGTTTGATGTCTTAAAAGACAAGCTAGGTCCAACTTCAGGCATGTCACAGTCCCCCTAATTCTGATTTGCGTTCATGCTGCACGCGAGCAAATTTTTCGCTTTCAATTCCACACAATTCTGGCGCGTCATTTTCGCCTCACAAACTACCATTAATAGGCACAACAAGGCTGGCGCCGCAGATTGCAGCCTTGGTCAACCCGTCAATTGCAAAGGTCTCTCGAAAATTGTGGCCGTTGCCACCTTGTCGATGCCGAAGGCGGATTTTTTACGAAAATTTTACGCTACGACGACAAGAATTCAGGACAAGCGTTGCGACAAGCTGTCTAGCCAGTCACCTAGAGGTGACAGGCGAAGGGCGGAGGCCGGGTAGGCCGGATCTGCCAACTGGTCGAAGGAAAAGTCGGGTTCCAGCTGCCTGAGATCCGAAATCACTTTGATTGCATCCAGTTCCCGGTCCGCATTGACCAACAATGCGGCGAGGTATCGTTTGGGGGGCGCGTAATTTGGTGCCATCCCAATAGTCGTTTCAGCAAGCTTGATAGCCTCGACGAATCGACCCGCAACGATTGCCGACTGACATGCCAGCATATTGATTTGGTACTTTTGCGGCCCGTGCCCCGAGATTTCCCGGGCATAAGTCGTGCACCGGAATGAGTCTTCTGCCTCGCCCAGATGCATTTTGGCGACTCCCCAAAAGGCCCAAGCCATTGGATTGATAGGTGAAATCTTCAGGCTCTGTTCAGCAAGTTCGCTGCCTGCGACATAATTTTTGAAGATTACGGACTGAACGTAGGATGCCAAAGCGAGCACCATGGAGTTGTCCGCTCCGCGCTCCAGTGCATGGGCAATGAGCGCCTGCGTTTCTTCCAGCACCGACTCGCGATCCGTCACGATGCGTTCTGCGAACTGAATTATCTTGAGATAGGCCCTCCAGGCCAGATAAATACCTCGGTTGTCGAGATCACTTGCCATGCTCAGCATGTCCTCGGATTCACGAAGGTCGCTGCCATTGAGCGTGAACATTTTTGCGACGGCCCTGAAGCAAAGTGCGGAAGAATGGGATTCCGAGCTCTTTGAGGGGCGAAGTTGACTGTAGCGGTCAATTGCAGCATCCACAGCATGGTTCATAAGCCGCCTCACTTCAACCGTGGCAATTTCGCTCAGTGAATCGGATCGCAGGACTCTGTGTCCAGTCCAGATAATCGAACCGGATTCTGCCGCCTCAAGACGAATTCGAACCCCGGAATGGCTGCCCTGTTTCATCGCATATGTGCGTAAAATGAACTCGAGCCGACCCGGATCGGATCCCATATCCGTTGCTTCGAGCATTTCGATGCTGCCGGCTTCGCCCAATCGCCGAATAACCGCGTCAGATACAAGAGCCGAAAAGAACCGAGCGTCCTTATCGCTTTCGTCCAGAACCGAAAACACTCTCGGTTTTGCGCTGTCTGGAATAATTGATCTCTCTGGCTGTTTTAGCACCGCATTTAACAGGGCCTGATCGGCTCGCCAGCTCTTAAACTCTGAATCGTTTACATTGAGGTCTTCCAGAAAACTCCCCTCGCCACCCGTTTCGACGGTGGCGCGTATCGATATCACCTGCTTATCAGTTTTTAGGAAATCCTTGTAAGGACCAAATGATTTGCGCAAAATCGAAAGACACTGGCGCAGACTGGCGGCGCCCAAGGCCTGGGTTTGTTGGCTCCAAAGTTTTTCTTGAAGCCATGATCGGCTTCTTGTGTTGTTCGGGGACAAGGCAAGTATAGCCAGAAGTGCTCGCCCTTTCTTGCTTGACGGAGTTCGGTCGCTACCATCTGGTCCGAGAACCCGAAAGCGCCCGCGAACATTGATCTTCAAACTTTGCTTCAACAATAAACCGCCTTGGTTGACCGAAAAAAGAATATCAAAAAAGCGTAAAAAACCAAATCTGATTATCGGCCGTCGTTGACTGTTAGGGCACCTCCCCACAGTCTTTGGGGAAAGCGGGAGGAGCCTCTATGTCTACACGATCTATCTTTCACGCAGATCATGCCGACCACGCAGATCATGCAGATCATGCCGACCATGCGGACATGATTCAGATATCCCGCGCGGCGCGAATGATTGAACAGATACGTGGCGATATTGCAGGAGAATGGGCCGAGCCCAATAAAATCCCTCAACTCGAATTCGCAGATGAGGACAATCTGGACCGATGGTCGCCTGTCGTCCGCGCCGAAATCCTGTCACACAGATTGAATAAAGATCTCAAATTCGGACTGGATGATCAAATTGTACGAATTTACACATCTCATCACTTTAAAATTCCCGAGTTGAACGATGTGCTTGCTTTGGCCGAGCGTTTCGGCGGTGCTGCCCTGAAGACCGGAGGTTCCACACTTAGGGCATCTGATTTCGGATTTTGCTTCGATGTGTCGGTCTTCGAAACGACGCGCCCCGATGAATCTGCCTTCGATGAACAGCTCGAACAAGTAGTCGCCGCACAGATGGTGCGCGACGGGCGTTCTTCCGAAATTCTTCGGCAGCGCCATGATATCATTTCTTTTTTTGCTGCTGTTTTTGGGCTTCACCCGAAACAACACACCTACTCAATTGAGCTGCTTGGAACATGTCTACGTGCACTTACGCCAGTAGTGATGGAAGCGAAACATTATCTGGCAAGCCGCCGTCCGGTCGAGTTGTCGGCGCAAATCCATCCGATTATCCAAACACCTGGCCACAGTAGCTTTCCCAGCGGCCACGCAACACAGGCCTACATGTTGGCAAACATTCTTGCGGAACTGACACAGGGTTACGAAGCCAATCTGTACGATGAGATACGCCCCTATCTGAGGCAAAGCTTCCAATTGGCTGCCCGGATCGCCTACAACCGGGTTATAGCGGGCGTTCACTTCCCGATCGACAACGGTTGTGGCGCTCTGCTCGGCAGTGTGATTGGCCAGCACTTCGTCGCTTCTTTCCAAGGCGAGGCCTTCGAGCATGCGCACAGGTTTCTACCTAAAGAGTTCGATGGGCGTTTCGACAGTGACGCCTTCAAAAGGGGGTGGACAGAAGCGAATGAACCGTTGCCACCCTATGTGGAACGTCTGGCGCCTTCCAGCTTGCCTTTGCCCAAAACGGAACCCGATAAGGAGCTAGGGTGGCTCTGGACCCAAGCGCGCGCCGAATGGGAGCTGTGAACACCAATGTCGGAGTGGAAACCATATGACACTATGATCGGGAACACGCCCTATTCGGATTGGCGCGTCGTTGCCGAGGTGGAAAAGTACATTCGAGGCGCAAATTTCGACTCTGAAAAGCTGGCTCGTGCAATTCGGCATATCGAAAACGGAGAAGGCTTTGCTGACAGGTTCCTGGAGCTTTTGGGCCAGTTGGATCAAGTCGCAGCATCCGCGCACTTTAGAACTGAACGCGTAGACGAAGGCTCCCGAATTGTCTACGCCGCCCCAAGCTTGAAGGCAGACAGGCTGTTTGAAGAAGCACAGGACCTTGATTTTGAACTTGGTCCGCTTGTGGACCGGTCAATCTTGCGAACAAATTTGACCGGAGAGGTTTACGAACCGTCATTTCCCAATTTGGATTGGGGACAAGATGACACAATTTGCGCCATCATTGACGACACAATCGGTTTCGCGAATGCGCGTTTTCGGAGGTCTGCAACCGAGACCCGAATTGAGGCCCTCTGGATTATGGACGGCACGAACGCGCACCCAGTCGTCCAACCGTTCGAAGTGTTTGGCGGGCTGGTGTTATTTCGTGACCAGATTAATGAACTTTTACGCAACCACTATTCAGATGGTGCTGTCAATGAGGCCGCATTATACGCCCATTTGGACAGTGAATTCGATGTGGGCCTGAACTTACTGTCAAGCGAGACGCATGGCACGCATGTCCTCGATCTGTTCGCCGGTGCTCCTATGGGCGAACCGCCCGGCAGGTCAGGGGAAAGACCCATCGTTGCAGTTGTACTTCCGCAATTAGCAGTTCGCGATAGCAGCGGAACCCATAGCGAGTTTTTTGTTCAGGAAGCAGTAGCCTGGATCAACAATGTCTCGAAACACTTTACGACTGCCGAGGACGAACAACTTAAATTGGTCACGAATTTCAGCTTCGGGCTTTTGGCTGGCCCCCACGATGGTGGCAGTCTTCTAGAAAGAAGCCTCGCTACGATACCTGCGCGCCCGAAGGCAGCTGCTGTGTTGCCAGCCGGAAACAGCCATGATTCCCGAACACATGCGGTGGCGGAGCTTAGCCCCAAAAAACCAAAATTTGGCATCGAGTTGGAAATCTCACCGCTGAACCGCCTTTCTACGTTCGTTGAAATCTGGCGCCCAAAGTGCGTGACCGAAAGCGATCCAAGGTTAACCTTGTCGTTCGATACACCCTGGGGAGGCTTTGAGGAAGCTGGCCCGAAATTCGGTCAGGGATTCGAATGGCGCCATGAAAATAAAGTGATGATGCGGACATATCATCTGTCCGTCCAGCGGTCTTGCGACGGGGCCGTTTCGAGGGAAGTGGCGATGTTCGCCATTCTTCCGACCACTGCCAACAATGAAGATCTGCCGTACGCGCCCGCAGGAAGTTGGACAGTCTCGCTTACCCTTAACAGCGCAGAACAGGAAACGGTTGACCTTTGGATTCAGCGCGGCGGAAGCGTGTTTGGCTATCCGACTCTTGGTCGCCAAAGCAGGTTTGTCGCAGGGCAGCCGGGTATTGAAGATCTGGGCACCTTGAATGCGCTTGCCACTGCGGATCAGGTGGTTTCGGTTGGTGGCTACGTAGGATCGGATCAATTTGGACCTGCATCTTATACAAGCGCGGGAAGCGCTAGGTTCTATCAGCTTTTACCTGATGCCTCGGCTCCTAGCGATCAAAGCTATTCTGTTCGCGGAGTAGTGGCCAGCGGCACCTTCTCTGGGTCATACGCAAGCCTGAGCGGGACGAGCGTTGCCGCGCCGCAGGTTTCCCGAATGCTGGCAAACTGCGATTTCGGGAACAGTGCTAAAGCGTTTGTTGAACAACAGGCCAGCCGCGATCCAACCAATGAACCATACCGGCTGGGCCACGGTCGATTGTTACGGCGCTAGCCGAGCACGTTCGGCTCCTGGAAACAAAAGTCGATAGTGGGCACTTGATTTCTTGCCACTGGCGCTCGGCTTCTTCGGTCTTTGAGGGCCGGCACAAACTTAGTCAGCCCCAAGGTCAAAAGCCTTGTTCACGTAGATTACCAATAACCAAAAAAGAAGGAGACTAACTATGACTAGTTTCAACGAACCAGGCGGATATCATTCGCCATCACCTGTTCCCACTGGCAATTACATCGTTCAAATGCGGTCCAATATGAAAACGTCGAGTGCGGCGAAAAAACTGCGTTCTCTAAGCACAATGGACGTCGCAGTATCTTCAGATTTTTCCGCTTCCGCTGATGGCCAATTCGAAATGCCACAGAGTGATACAATCATTCTTTTTGAAAAACTCAATATCGCTGTGATTAACTCGGGCAACGAGACACCAGCAACGGCTATGATTACCGCAATGGAAGCGGATGCCGATGTTAAACGAATGCGTCCCGAGTTCTACTTGTTCGCCAGCAACATGCTGGAAGATCGCTACGCGGCCTGGGTACGCGAAGGGTTGCATATTCTCGCAGAAGGCGCATTGGGCATTGGTCAACCAAATCCGATTGCGGTCGGAATTCGCCCAGCCTCCGAGAACAGCTCAACCTGGGGTATTCAAGCGGTGCGCGCAGATCAGTCGACCTACTCTGGGCGAGGGATAAAAATAGCCGTTCTAGATACAGGTTTCGATCTGACACATCCTGATTTTCAGGGGCGCAATGTTACTGCGCGTTCGTTTGTATCTGGTGAGACTGTACATGACGGAAACGGCCACGGGACGCATTGTATAGGCACAGCCGCTGGGCCCCGGGATGCCGAGGGCGAGCCACGCTATGGCGTTGCTTACGAGGCGGATATCTATGCCGGCAAAGTGCTGGGAAACAACGGGTCCGGGCGCGAAAGCGATATCTTCGCAGGAATGAACTGGGCGATTACGGAAGGCTGCGAGGTGATTTCCATGTCGCTGGGCCGACCGACCTCGGTTGGAGAGCCTTTCGATCCGATCTACGAGGATATCGGGCTGTCCGCCTTAGATGCAGGCTGCCTGATCATTGCAGCAGCAGGCAATGAAAGTCGCCGCCAATTCAATTTCGTCGCGCCTGTCGGCTCCCCTGCGAACGCACCCTCGATTATGGCGGTCGCCGCTGTTGACGAAAAGTTTCGCGTAGCGAATTTCTCGTGTGCGGGGATAAATTCGGGTGGTGGAGAGATCAATCTCTCAGCTCCGGGCGTCGAAATCCTGTCGTCTTATCCAATGCCACGGCGTCATGGTCGCAGCAACGGGACATCCATGGCATGCCCTCATGTTGCAGGTGTCGCCGCTCTACTAGCCCAGTCTGACACAAATCTGCGCGGAACCGCACTATGGGACGCACTGCGCCGTTCCGCAGTCGACATTAGTCTGCCGATCCGAGACGGTGGCGCTGGCCTCGTGCAGGCGCCGATTTCATCCTCCCCCGTTAACGCATAGCCTTGCAGTTCCTGTCTTGAAATTCTAACCCTGCCAAGCCACTTTGAAAGGCAGGGTTAGTCAAAGGATACAGGGACCTTGTCAGAGCGGAAAATCGTGGTGATGATCGATAGAGCAAAGCGCGACAAGATTGCCGACATTGTCGACGCTTTGACGCATGTCGGCATGACAGTCGAGCGTAAGCTTGACAGCATCGGATTGATAACCGGTCACGCCGATGGTCAATCAATTCCCGAGCTGGAGTGCGTCGATGGAGTCGCCTCGCTTCGTGATGAAGGCGTTATGTACGCAATCGGCAATCCTGAAGAGTAGCTATTACCTGAAATTCCTGCTGAGCCTAACTTCACTATTTGACCCGTTCCGACAACTCAGGCTCTGGGCTCATAGCCAATAAATAACAATGGCTACGACTGAAATCGGGAACATCTGGATGCCTTGGTTTTCTTACCGACTGGCCCAGAGCTACCGTCGACCACTAACCGAGATGCTGAGGTCGCAGCGCACATTGCCGACATTCATCGCACCCGCAAACTTTGAGGCTGCGCGAAATATAGATATGCGGACAAAGCTACCATTGTACTTGCTCCAACGAGTGTCAGCATTGCATTTACAATCGGATGTTACAGGTTCTTTCATCGGGTAGTTTCTGCAAACATGACTTCGACGTCGAGAGCTATAGAATTGGAATACAATGGACCGCAGAACCTTCACCAGTTTGTCCGCCGCAGCGCTTTTATGCGCTCCTCGCCAGATCTCAGCCCAACAACCGCAGCATGTCACGATTATTGGGGCCGGTAGCGCTGGAATGACAGCGGCCTATCACCTAACGAAAGCAGGCATACAAACTCAAATTCTAGAAGCGGCAAACGACTGGGGAGGCCGCGTCAAACGCCTGTCTGGCTTTGCTGATGTGCCCCTCGATCTAGGGGCAGAGTGGATACACGACGATCCAGGTGTTTTAGGACGCATCTTGGGACAAGGCGAAACCGACCTGGGGGTCAGGACAATCGACTATCGGCCCCAGACTTATCAATTCTGGCACAAAAATCAGCTGAACGACTTCAATGCGCTTCGGAACTTCTATCAAGAGGTCAAGTTTTACGACACAACTTGGTACGGATACTTCGAAAAATTTATCTTACCTGCTGTCAATGATAAGGTCGCCTTGGGTGCCGTGGTTACACAAGTTGCGGCGCAAGGAACCCATCTATCCGTTCGTCTCAGCGATGGTCGAACCCTTGAGACCGACAAGGTATTGGTCACGGTTCCGTTGTCGGTCCTTCAACGCGGACAGATCACGTTTTCAGATGAGCTCACGCCTCCGGACATGGCTGCACTTCAGGACATCGACTACGGTTCAGGTTTCAAAGCATTCCTGAGGTTCAATCAACGCTTCTATCCAGACATTTTATTTGAAGGCTCTCGCGCCAGCGTATTGGCCGACACATGGGCAGAAAAAATCTACTACGACGCAGCTTTTGGCAAACCAACCCGCCAGAATATATTGGGTCTGTTCTCTGTCTCAGAAGGGCCAACACGTCGGTCAGTTCTTGCTGATGACGCATTGATCAACGACATCCTTACTGAGTTAACAGAAATATTCGGCGAAGTCGTCAGGGACACGTATGTTGGAGGCGTGGTCCAGAATTGGAGCGCAGAGAGGTACATTCTGGGCAGTTACTCGATGGAGAATAACAGCGGCTATGATGTTGGTGATATCCTGAAACCTGTGGCAGGCAAGGTGTTCTTTGCTGGCGAAGCATTGGGAGGCGACGCGCAATCCACAGTTCATGGTGCAGCGTTTTCCGCGATCTCGGCCGTGGATAAAATGCTTGCATAGTTAGGGGCACCAATTGGCCAGAAAGCTATTTGTTTACAGTTTCCAATCCCATAAATGTAGTCATATGCGAGTATAGCGGACATTCGCGTATGGTGCAGAATTTGACGGATTGGACTCTGAGCCGAACTCAGGGATTGCGCAACATCTGGCTTGTCGGCCTGATTTTCATACACTCGGCACAATGCGCTTTTATCGGAGCGAAATTTGGTTAACCTCTCATCATGACGGCAAAAGATATCAAGTCGATGCAGCTCTACCCCCGGGCGGAGCGAATTCTAGTCGATCTGGCCCAATCGGGATTTCCTGCCCAGGATCCTGTACCGGTCGACATTCTCAACCGCTTTGATCAGCTGCATTACCACGGAACCGACGCGCTCGACGTCGCGATCAAGACTTGCGGAATTAAACCCGGGCAGAAGATCCTCGAGATCGGATCCGGGTGGGGTGGGTGTGCGCGTTATATCTCGCATGCCTCGGGTGCGCATGTGACAGCAGTAGAACTTCAGGCCGACTACCATGCGGTTGGCAAAGCACTCACTGCACGTTCAGGGCTTTCTGATCGGGTGACGCATGTCCACGCGGACTTTCTGAGCTGGTCTGCGCCACAAGGCGGCTTCGACCATGTGGTCAGTTGGCTTGCGCTCTTTCATATACCGAAACGCACGGCATATCAGTCGCGCATCGTGGCGGCTTTGAAGCCCGGCGGTACGCTCTTTGTTGAGGATCTTTACGAAATCGCGCCACCTCCCGAAGAAGAAGCAGACGACTTCAAAGCGCACCTGTTTCCAAACTCGCTCGCGCCTCTGTACAGGTACAAGTCATCGCTAAGAACTGCAGGGTTGGACCTGCTGAACTTGGAAGACATGACATCAAACTGGGCGTCCTTTACCGCTGACCGGCTGATTGCTTTTCGGAAAAACAGGCGAAGCTACGAAGCTGTGCACGGCGTGGGCGGATATAGGATCATTGAGACGTTCTACATCAAAATGGCTGGCTATTTTTCGCGCAGTCTGGTCGGCGGTCTGCGCCTTCACGCCCGGCGTCAGTGAAGGCAACGGCTCGAACAGAATAAAGTAACGCCTGCAGCCTGGCAGGTGTTGAAGTCGGCTCAAAGGAGACCTTCACCGATGCGTCAAGACTACTTCGCAACTGCTCAAAAGCGGACATTCAAGCATCTTGCGGTGTATTGAGCTTTCACTGGGCAGGTCAAGCCGTCGTGCAGAAAAATCTGAGCGGTGGATCCAAACAACTTGGTTCACACGTTTGCTTGTGTATCATGCAAAAGGACAGTTCCGCCGCGCAGAATTACATAGTCCTTGGCGGTACTTCTGCGGAGTGTTGTTAATGTCCGCCATCGATGATCTCTCTTGGCCGGAAGCCTACAAAGAGCTTCTGCCACTGATAACTGACCGCTGGTCGGTAAAAGGTGAAATTTACTTTCACCAACGGCTAAGTGCAGGCAAGTCTGGCGCTCTTGTCTATATTGTCGACATCACATGCGATGCCTTCAGTGGTCAGGCAATTCTCAAACTAGACGCGCTTCCGGATCCAGAATGGGAAGAAAAGACTGAAAATCAAAGACACCTAGAAGCGTTCGAAGCAATACCGGCGTTCGGATCCAAACATCTGGCACGCATCGTCAACTCGCTGGAACACCAAGGTAAGATCGCGATACTTTCAACGGTCGTGGCGCAAGGGCTGGAATACTCTCTTCCTTGGAACGATTGTGGTTACGAGCTGGCTTTGAACGTCCTCCAGCGGCTCTCGCGAAGCCTTCTTGACGATTGGAATTCTGACTACCAGATGGCAACGGGTATGCATTCACCCCGGGAATTGCTCTCTGAATGGCTCGGATACAGACTGGATCCTGAGGCAGGTCGATTACACCGGTTCCTTTCCGATGTTTGCGGTCATGATCCAAAGGAGCGTTGCCTCATGTTTGAAGGACATTGGTATCCTAACCCAATGGCCTTCGCGTATGACGAGAATTTGCCAAGCCGTTTAAGCATCCGAGCGGCTAAAGGTCGATTACATGGAGATCTTCACGGCTACAATGTGCTGGTACGATCACATCAAAGCAGTGATCCCGACTATTACCTGATCGATCTGGCGCTTTACCAAGACAAGCAGTTCCTTTTTTATGATCACGCGTATTTCGAGTTGGCATATCTGTTGGCAAGACGCGGAAACTGCGTACCAGCTCAGTGGGATGCCATCCTTGATGATCTCGGGCTCTTTCATTCAAAACACCACACGTTGGGGCTTTGGCAGGACGACGTTGGGATCGTAGAGTTCGTCAGAACTCTGCGGCGTGGAGCGATGAGCTGGGTTGAACGCCATGAAAGCCATCGGTTAAGTTTTATGGAAAGCCAATACTTGCTGGCCCGCGTCGCAGTGGGCCTGAATTTCGCTCATAAGCACCTCAGTGTCAGTGCACGCAGTCACGCATTCTTGTATGCAGCGCACAATCTCAAAGACTATATGACACTTAACAACGTTGATTGGCCGCGGCACGGGCCGGTGTTCCAATTTCCGGCAGCGCATGAACCTTTATCCGGTTCGCAAACTGAGCCCGAAACTCTTGCACCGAAGACTGAGCCGCCAGCCGAAAAAGATCGCTTGTTTGATCGAATGGTCACTCAGCTTCCGGCACCGCAAAAGCCCGTAATCGCAGTATTACCCTTCGACAACCTCAGTGGACAAAGCGAAAGCAATGGCTTTGTGGCTGGCATCAACCAAGAACTTGTTACCGAACTTGCAAAGGTGGACTGGCTGTCGGTGGTCTCGCCAACGTCCACCAAACTACTCAAGGATGCTTCTTTATCCGGTGAAGAAATCGCGCAACGCCTCGGGGCACATTATTTAGTAGAGGGCAGTGTGCGCTATGATGACCAGCGCGTTCGCGTCACTGCCCATTTGGTAGATACATCAACTGGGCATGATCTTTGGGCAGATCGCCTGGATCACAAAATTGAGGATGTCTTTTCCCTGCAAGAGGAAATCGCCGCGGCCGTCGTCGGGCATATCGACTGGGAACTGCGGTTCGACTTGCGAGAGCAAGCCCGTCTGAAACGTGGTGAGGTCAATGTATGGGATAAGGTTCAAAAAGCTCTGTGGCATCTGTTCAAGTTCACCGACGAAGATACTCAAAAGGCAAATGACATTTTAACCAAGACTATCGACATGACGCCGGACTATGCGCTTGCGCATGCCGTCATGGCAAATGCTGAGCTTCGAAAGCTGTTTTTCGTCCAGGTTGATGACCGCAAAGGGGCAAAGGTACGTGCACTCTTTCACGCAGAGCGCGCTGTTGCCCTGGATGAACACAGTAGTTTTGCCCATGCCTCTCTCGCCCGGGCTTATACACTTTACAACCGATACGATGCTGCGATCGCAGAGGCAGAACTTGCAGTCGGCCTCAACCCAAGCGCAGCAAACGCTCACCTGGTTCTTGGGTATACGCGGCTCGCAAATGGGCAGGCGAAACAGGCACTGGAACATATTGAGACGGCAACCCGGTTTGGACCGTCCGGGCCGTACTTCAAGGTCAAATTGTTATCAAAAGCCATGTGCCTCTACCTCCTTGATAATCTGGAACAAGCTGAAGATTGCGCGAGAACAACATTGGAAGGAAGATCAGTTGGCCCATTCGGGCACTATGTCTTGGCGGTAATTCTGATACGACAACACCGCGTAGAAGAGGCCCGGCAGATCGTTCGTCAGAGCAAAGAGATTCGCCCCGACATGACATGTTCGCGCGTCCGCCTGGCATTCGAAAATCTTCAGAATGGTGATCTAAATAAGTTTGTCCGTGATCTTCGGGAGGCTGGCTTGCCAGAATGATCTTCGTCTCTGGCTGTTTGTTCAGCGCGGCAACGTATTCCAATTCAAAACGCACGACCCAATTCGATGCCAAACCCTGCTCTCTATCAACACGTGTATCAGTGAGGCGGATGGTCCGTAGCGGTTGGTCGAAGGTGAAACCGGGTTGCTATGAGAACGCCGCCGATTATCAGCACGCCGCCGACGCCTTGATAGACCTGAAGGTCCATGCCCCTTAGGGCCACGGCTTCGACAGTAACGAGTATCGGCACGAGATATGCAAACAAGGAAGCCGTCGACGCACCAACTTCGTGTGTGCCGAAATTAAGCAGGTGCAGGTAGATGGCACCCATGCCAACTCCAATAAAGAGAATAGAGCCCCAGACCTGCCAAGAGTAGTCGAATGGCTGAAGTGTGCCTACTTCGTGAATCACAACAAACGGCAGCAGAACGACAATGCCAACAACGAAAATAACGAACAAGCCTTCATCAGGCTTAGGGTGAATGTTCCATTTCTTAAGAAGAACTAAGTAGAACCCACGGCAGGCATTGGAGGCGATCATCAACAGGAAGGCGAGATGCGGGTCGAAATTGATTAGGTTTGAGAAGTCACCGCGAAATGCAAAAACCAGTGCACCAACGAGGGCGATCACAACACCCAGATACTGAACAGGCTGCAATCGCTCACCGAGCAATAGTGCCGAGAACAAAATCGTCAGTAAGGGTACACTGGTGTAACCGGCCCCAAGATCTATGAGATCATTTGAGCGCAGCGCAGAATAAACAAACCAAGGTGTGGCGACCACGCCAATGCAGGCAAGGACTGTAATACGGAGCCAACTGCCCTTGAAATGCTGGAACGGGTGGCTCTGTCCCCTCAGAACAAGTGGCAACACAAATATTGTTGCAATCAGGCAGCGCCAAAATGTTAGTGCAACCGGATGAACTTCATTGACGGCCAGATTACCGAACAAGAAGTTCCCGGCACTGATCAACATTGCAAGTAACAACGCTCCATAAGCCAGCGCAGGTCTATTCACCTTCATGATTGCATCAGAGCATGACCGGCTTTTCAAACAAAGCAACAATCGATGTGGCACTGGTTCCGTTGCAAAGTTTGCGGTTGTTCAGAAACCCACTTTTTGTGTCGATGGGTTAGGCAGCCAGTTCTGCGAACTGTAGAAATGGACAGAGTCCAGGCGGGAATTGGCCTTTGCGGATCATATGCGCGACTTCGATACCTGCAAGAGTTGCAGAGGCAGATTCATAAAGACTTGAAGCCAAGCATCGGGCGGGTTCGTCTTTTGATAAACCTGTGATCTTGTTCCACGATGTTGTTTAGGTATTTCCGTCTGACCATCTCGATCGGGAGCGGGCAACCAAATCCTTTGAGCATCTTGTTTATGGCCTTGATACCAGCTGTGTTGGCGCCGCTTTATTCCGGCGGTTGGATAGCATGAAGTCCAGGGTCTTGCCGTGTTTGTCGATCGCGCGATAGAGATAAACCCATTCACCCTTCACTTTCACATATGTTTCATCCATACGCCATGAACGGTCGGCAGGACGCTTTTTGTACCGCGAAGCATCAGCTACAAGACCGGCGTATCGGCTCACCCAGCGGTTCAGCGTCGCATGATCCAGTACAACGCCTCGTTCCGCCATGATTTTTTCCAAATCCCGATACGACACACCGTATCGGACATAGAAGAAAGCAGCTTACAAGATCACTTCTTTTGGAAAGTGTGCACCCTTGAATTAGATCGTCACGGTTTGCTCCTTTAATTTGGAGCACGCGCTGCCAAATCGACGCATAATCTGACAGATGGGAACAGAGTTTCCGACAGAACCGGGTAGAACATTGCTCGCTCAACCCCCCATACCATCACAACAAAGCTTGCATATACGGCAACGGCGGCGCGAATGGCATCCCAGAAAAGAGCAAGTTGTTTGTGCAAAACAACACCAACAGGCAGACCAATAGCACTAATCATCACCTGTTCAACCAACCTCTACTCGTACATTGAGGGCCAACAAACTGTACCAAATGGGCAGAGCATCTGCTTCACTTCTGCCCAAAAACGGTGCGGTGTTCACTCAAATAAGTGATTGCGGGTAGACCGGCAGGACAGTGACCAGCACATTGCCGGTTGTGACCTTAGCAAAATGGCGGAACAGCGAGGCAATCAGGCCACAGCGATCCTTTGAAGCAAACGTACTATCAGGTATGAGAGGACCGTTGTCGGCTCATATCCGCGGGCAATTGAAGTTCGCACAAGCAAATGGATGCCCTTAGATGCAATCTCTCCGTTTCTTACTCACTTGTTTCGCATGCTTGTTTTCTGGCGGAACACTTGCTCAATCTTCCGATGGGTCTGTCGCCGCGCTTTCATTGGAACTCAACGCGATGGAAGACGTCGATGGGGCCTGTAGGATGACCTTCCTAGCAAACAACCAAACAGGATCGCCTATAGATGAGGCTGTTTTTGAGACGGTAATATTCGACTTGGATGGAAGCGTCCTAAAGCTTTCGCTTTTCGATTTTCGCGCCCTACCTTCAGATCGCCCCCGTGTGCGTCAGTTTGACCTGCCAGGGATGTCTTGCGCTTCTGTCGGACGCGCATTGATTAATGGCGCAAATTCGTGCGTGATAAACGGCTCTCAAAGCAGTGTCTGTGAATCGGCCCTGACGCTCGACAGTCGAATTGAAGTGGAGCTGCTTGGATGAGTGTTTTGTCGTCTCTTCGGGAAATACTGACCCTTGGCGGACCCGTTGTCGCAATCCTGATTTTTATGTCGATTCTTACAGTGGCGGTCAGTCTTTACAAACTGTGGCAGTTCGCAGCTTGCGGCGTGGGGCGGCACAAGATTCTGTCGCAAGCATTGCAAGCCTGGGATGTGGGCGATCGGGCAACTGCGCGCACGCTTGTCTCCCAAAGTAGTAGCTATCTCGCGCCACTTGTAGAGACAGCGATGGATGCGCCGGATTCGCCAGATATTGACGCTCGGTTGGATGCGGAAGCCGGGCTTGCATTAGCTGGGTTAGAACGTGGCTTCCGCCTATTGGACACAGTTGCCCAACTCGCACCACTGCTTGGGTTGTTCGGGACTGTTTTAGGAATGATTGATGCCTTCCAAAGCCTTCAGTCAGCCGGATCCTCTGTCGATCCATCATTACTGGCGGGGGGTATCTGGGTTGCCTTGGTGACAACCGCAGTGGGTCTTGCAGTGGCAATGCCAACTTCGATGGTGTTGTCGTGGTTTGAAAGCAGAACTGCGCGTGAGCGGGTCTTTGCGAACAAAGCGCTGCGCACAATTCTGGTTCCAAACCAATCCATTAGTCCCGCAGTGGGCACGAACGAGGTTCTGAACGCTGAACATGCGTAACACGGCACCCTTTGTCAGACGCCCCATGTCGATGACACCGCTGATCGATGTCATCTTTTTGCTTTTGCTGTTCTTTATGCTGTCCTCGACCTTTTCGAAGTTCGCGGAAATCGAGATCAGTAGTACGACCGCAGGATCAACGACATCGGACGAACCGGTTGAGCGGATATTTATCCAACTCGGCGCTGAACGTTTGAGCATGAACGGTGAGGCAGTAACGCTGGATGAGCTACCCGCCCGGATCGGTGTCGGGCAAGCTCTGATTAGTCTTGATGTCGACGCATCAGCCCAGCGGCTCGTGGATTTGCTTGTCAGGTTGCGTGGTCGCAATGGATTGACCGTGACGGTGTTGGAGTAAATCGATGATCCAATACGTTCGCCAAAGCCGCAAACGAGATTCGACCATTCCTTTGATCAACGTCGTATTTTTGATGCTGATCTTCTTTCTAATCGCGGGCACACTGGCGCCACCGCTTGATCCTGAGCTAAATCTCGTCGACACTTCTGAACTGGAAGGGCGTGACCCGCCCGATGCGCTTGTTTTGAATGAAAACGGCGTTCTGAGTTTTCGCGGTCTACAAACAGACCCTGGGTCTTTCATAGCTAGCCATGGAGAGAACCCTGTAAGAATTGTCCCGGATCGCAATGTTTCGGGCCGGAGGTTGATGGAAGTGACCGGCGCACTTCGGCGGCAAGGCGCGCCATCGGTGTTCCTCGTCACTGAGCAGGCTCTGGAATGATCCGGAGATCGGCCATCGTCGCTGGGTTGGCTGGCTTGCTTTCGCTGTTATTGCACTATCTGGGGATCAGCTTTCTTGGCCCCGGTTTACCGGAGCTGCGATCCGAGGGCGACTCGGTCAGTTTGTTAGAGCTTGGCAACTCATTCGAAGATTTCACCGAAGCCACCACCGATCCAGTGCAACCAGAACCTGCGGAGGCACCCGAGCCTCCAGCAGAGGATCTTACCGAACCCGAACGCGCAGAAATACCTATAAGCGAAACGCTTGTAGCCTCCCCTGATCCAAAGCGGGTATCTTCCCCTGACATTGGTGCGCCGGTTGCACCGCAAACAGATGTACAAGAAGAAACACCAACCGAACCTGTGACGGCTTCAGAAGCCGAAGTTGTTGAGAATGAGGATAGATCCGTAACACCGCCCAACTCTCCGCAATTGGATCAACTGGCGGCTTTACCACCAGCCGACAGCCCAGCAGGGCCAGTAACTCCGCTTGAGGATTCAGTGGTCGATCCAGAAATTCTAAACACCGTAGTTGAACCTAGTTCTGAGGTGTCAGATGGGGCATCAGAACAGGCTGTTGTTGTTTCAAAACGCCCTCGCCTCCCGAGCCAAAGACCCGCGGCAGAGCTTCAAAACACACTTGATGGTTTCAGAAATTTCGACAATCTGCGTAACCCCGAACAAGTCGTGGAGTCTCCGTTAAAGTTGTATAATAGAGAAGGACTAGACCCATTCAGGGCCGGTAACAGTCGAAACCAATCCACGGGTCGCGGCGTTGGGAATTCCAATACCACAAACTATGCCGGCCAGGTTTTGATCCACTTGAACCAAACACCAGTAGTCTATGTATCTGTCCGTGGATTCGCTCAGGTGTTCTTCGAAATCAACCCAGATGGTTCATTGGCCTGGGTCGACATCGTCGACAGTTCTGGTTCACCTGAAATCGAACGCGCGGCGAAAGACCAAGTCGTCCGCGCCGCTCCTTTTCCTCGCCCGCCAAGTGGATCAAGTCGCAAGTTATCGTTTTATTATCAGAACGGCTAATGACGAGATAAGCCCGTCATTCATTGATCTTCAAGTTCCGCGGCTAGCAATGAGAAAAAGGTTGAGCAATCGATCTGGAGATCGGTTGAAGTGTGATTTAGCTGTTTGTGACTAAGTCGAGGATGGGTGCATCCAGTGTAGCTGAACATTTGCCTGCATTGAGCTCAAAGCAGTCGTAAGCGGATGTGTTGCAAACTTTTGACTGTTGACGCTCATGAGTGCTTCGGATGAATGGCTATCGAAATTTTGAAGTCGAAAGTCCGTTGATGATCTTATTTAAAGGCGCGCAATATCCGAAGGATGTAATCCTGTTCGCAGTGTTCTTTTACGTCCGCTACGGTGTCTCATATCGGGATCTTGAAGAAATCATGGCAGAGCGCGGGATTTCAGTCGACCACACCACACTGAACCGGTGGGTCACACGATATTGCGCGCCTTTAAAGGAAATCATGAATTGGCTTTCGACTTGATATGACCGGCAGTCATTCACGCGCTAATTCCGAAAGCGTCAATGGTCAAAAGTTTGCAACAGAACCCCACCCTGTCAGGAGGCCAGCCACCAAGTCATTGCGATGATCGTAGTGTTTTCCATGAAACACTGACTATCGTCTGCGAGATTACTGGTCAATCAAATGGTAGAAGGGGCTCGAGGCTGACGGCCCTGAGCTGCCCTTGGCCAGTGCCTCAAGATGCTGCGACGCGGCCCGTCAAAGCCGCCATTCGCTGCAGCGGCGAGATAGGAGGCCTGTCAAACTCACAGATTGCAGACAAATGCAGCCGTTTGATCTACCGCTATTGGGCGGCTCGAAACATCGGAAACAGGGGTGG
>NZ_CANMQQ010000008.1 GCF_947500045.1 uncultured Ruegeria sp.
ACACCCAGACAGGGCTTGCAGATGAACCCGATCTGGCTGCCTGCGCCAGAGACCGTTGTCGCGCGGTTCTTTGAGATTTCCCGCGAGGGCTACCAGAACTTCTCGCTCTGGCAGCATCTGGGCTGGTCGCTACTGCGGGTGATTGTCGGCTTCGTTGCCGGGGCTCTGGTGGGTATTCCGCTGGGCTATGCCATGGGTCTGTCGGGTTGGTTCCGCGGTTGGTTTGATCCGATTGTCGAGTTCATGCGTCCGGTACCGCCATTGGCGCTGATCCCTCTGGTCATCATCTGGTTTGGCATCTGGGAGACCGGCAAGATTGTTCTGCTGTTCCTTGCGGCCTTGTGGATCATGACCATCGCCGCGCGTGCGGGCGTGTCCGGGGTGAATATCTCGAAGATTCATGCGGCCTACTCGCTTGGGGCGTCGAAATGGCAGATCATGCGGCACGTCATCGTTCCGAACTCGCTGCCTGAGATCTTCACCGGAGCGCGGGTTGCGATGGGGGTCTGCTGGGGCACGGTTGTTGCGGCGGAACTGGTCGCGGCGCAAAAAGGCGCCGGGATGATGATCATCGCCGCGTCCAAGTTCCAACTGACGGATATCGTGATCATGGGGATCGTGATGATCGGCGTCATCGGCTATGGCATCGACATCCTCATGCGAAAGGCCGAGAACTGGCTGGTCCCCTGGAAAGGGCGCAGCTGATCCAGAGCAGCAATCCCAGCCCAAAACACACAAAACAATCGGCCCCAAACTCAACCCAGGGGCCGGTTTTTTGGTCACTGGAGGTGTTTACGATGAAATGCGAATGCGTCGATCGGAAGTGCCTGTTCAACCAAAGAGGAACTTCAGCCCATTGGAGCCGCCTTCAGGATATACCTGACGTCAGAGCTCCTGCGACCAAGGCGGATTTGCCCCGGCTCGTGATACGGTAACTGCTGCAACCTTTGCCCCGAATTCCAACGCATCGTGTAGACTGCCTGCCGACAGGGCGCGCAATGCGGATTTGTTCAGATGATCGGCTTGGTGTAGCGCGGCCAGGACGCCCGCATTAAAGGTATCACCGGCCCCGACAGTGTCGACAACCTCAACCTGTTTGACGGGCACGGAAACCTCTGCCCCATCGGAAAGATAGCCTGTCGCGCCGTCGCCACCTTTGGTCACGACAACGACAGATGGTCCGGCCTGCAACATCAGTGGGATTTTCTCAGCATGACTTTCGGGGCCGGGGATGATCCAATCCAGATCCTCGTCAGACACCTTGACTATGTCCGCCTGCGCAATCATGTGGTTCAGGCGCGTGCGATACCGGGTCTGATCCTTGATGAACCCGGGGCGAATATTGGGGTCCAACATCACGGCGCGATCCGCGCTATGACGATCAAGCAAGGCAGCGTAGGCATCGGCGCAGGGTTCGCAAGCCAGGCTGATCCCGCCGAAATACAACGCTGATACGCCTGGTAGCTGATCCGGCATGTCTTCGGGCCGGAGCATTCGTCCTGCCGAGTTCTCATCCATGAAGCTGTATGTGGCGTTCCCGTCTTTCAGTTGCACGAAAGCAAGCGTGGTTGGGCGGTCCGAGCGGATAACGTGGGTGGTCGCCACATGGCTAATCTGCAAAGCAGAGATCAGCTGTTCCCCGAACATATCTGTAGACACACCTGACAACAGCCCTGTCTGTATGCCAAGTCGCCCCAATGCAATCGCGGTGTTGAAGATTGCACCGCCTGAGTGCGGAACAAACCCTTTCCCGCCAGAAACCGTTGGTTCGGCGATCATGTCGATCAAAGCTTCTCCGCAGCACAGGATCATCCTGCTTTCCTTTTGTCTGTCAGAAAACGCATGGTGAGCCTACCGTGCGAGCGCATTCTTGCAGAAATTGTTAGCGCCAACAATGCCAAATTCATCCTGTTCCGAGACATACAGATTAAAGTCTCGCCGCAAATCATCGAACCGCCCGCCAGCATTGAAGGCGCGCAAGAAATCTTGCCCAAATAGCCAGCGGTTCTTCTCTGCTACGCCACCAACGAGAAATACCCCTCCGGTAGGCACAAGTGCGACTGCAAGATCACCCATGATGGCCCCAAGATGTTCGGTAAACATGCGCGCAGCTTTGACAGCGCATGCGTCCGAGCCGTCTTGTGCGGCCTGAAGAATGTCTTTGGCTGAGCGGGTTGAGGTGTTGGTTTGACCCTCGGTCATTCCAATGGCTTGATAGAGGATCGGAAGCCCGGTCCCGCTTACAAACATCTCGGCCTCAATTACAAGAGTATCATCAAAAAAACACTCAGGAGCGATCCGACGCGCTGCATTGAAAACTTCGACCTCATCGAAGTGACGCGGCGACAATCCCATATGGCCACCCTCGCCAGAGACCGTATGAAAGTGGCCTTCGGAATAGAGCAGGGCGCCAACACCCAGTCCAGTCCCCGGTCCCACAACCAGCCGCGTTCCGAGGGGAGGGGATGCCTCGCCTTGCAGCACTTCAACATTGCCCTCGGTGATCTCGGCCACGGACCAAGCGGCAGCTGTAAAATCGTTGATTACAAAGGTATGGTGCGCCCCGGTGGCTCGGGCCAGTTCGGTCTCGGACAGGTCCAGATTGGCGTTAGTCAGGCGAATGGTGCCATTCTGAACTGGACCAGCGCCAGCCGCAACGACTGCGCGCGGCTCGGTACCGATTTCGTCGCACAGGCTATGTAGCGCATCCTGCAGATCAGTCGGGGTGCCTGTAGGGTGTTTGCGAAGATCGGTCAGTTCCCCATCGGTCACGACACCCAACCGGGTATTGGTGCCACCGATATCGGCCACCAGGTTCCAATGCGCATGCAGCCCCTCTTTGGATCGAACCCATGGGGAGGGCTGATTGCCGCGTTTCAAGGTCACCTGGAGCACTTCAACTGCAGCTGTATTCTCTGATTGTATGAATGCCCCTCGGAGAGGAAAGTCGCGAGCGAGAGTTTTTTGAACGGTGTCCAAATAATGGGCTGGGTCTAAATCTGTACCCGTGGCCAAGGTCATGAAAAACGGCAGAGCCTCGGTGTCTTCAAGCGCTATGTGCATCAGCGGGTCAAGATCATCGCTCTTTCCGATGGTTACACCGCACCAATCGATCGGTTCAGCGATTGTGGCAAAATCATCCTGCCAATTCCCGGGTAGATGAATTTCCAATCGATCCAGCAACAGCTCGGGGTATCGCTTGTTAAAGGTCACTTCAGTCATCACAGGGTCTGGCAGCATAATCTCGGCACCCAGATTGGTCATCCCATAGCTCCGCATTGCTTGGCGTGCAGAGCCTTGGGCAAGAGTTTGATGATGCAGGCTGCGCGCTTCGGTACGTGGATCACCGGGTTGCTCGGTGGACAGGCCTGATGTTGAGATGTTGAATATGCGATCCCCGGCTCGGGCGACGATCGCTTCGGCAAATTGCGCAAAATAATCGGCCATCTCCCGATTGCGCCAACCCCCGATGTCGCTCAGCGCCGGGGGAAGCTCGGCGTGATCTAGCAAAACGCACGGTCGTAGATCATGCGCCAGAACTTGATCAATCCGTTTCTCGAAGCGATCCAAGGCATCCGCATCGGTCGCGCGCCCGTCGGGCAGGATATCAATCCAACGGACCGAAAAACGAGACATGTCTAACCCGGTTGCCAAATCGGTGGGGCCTACCGCACCAAAAAGGAACCCCTTGGGAAAGTCTGAACGGGTGTATTTCATTGTAGCAACCTGTTGGAGCTATGACCTGCGTCACGCCATCTATCAGGTTATGTTAGCGGTATCTAGATTTACGATTGCTCAGGGTTGCGCTTTCTAAATTGAACGTCACAGCCTTCAATCTGCAGGTCATCCCAGGCTATTGGATGTGCATTGTAATTTATAAACACCTCATGTGACCTTGTTTCGCGCCGCCGTAGTCCTGTAGGCATCGGGTGGAGTGTCAGGCCAGTTTTCTGAGCGGCCATGGCAATGACTCGATCCCAAAGAACCTCATCCGGGAAACCCGGCAGATACCAAAGTCGTTCTTCGCCTTGCAACGCCGGCGTACCATCGGCGAATGACAGCAAGCTTCGGGCTGTGCCTGACATGCGTTCGACCCAGTGTTCCACACTGCCGCCTCCGTCGACTGTACGGGCCACGCCGGGTGGAAGGGTTTCGATCAGGTCAACATGGCAGCTCAACCCTCCAAGACCGGGGCGCCCCTGTTGAGGGATCTGAAAGTCTTCAGTGATCGCACCACAGCGCGGCCCCAGCAATGCCAGATCACAGCCGTGCAACAGCCGCTGCTCAAGATCACCCAATACAGCCACGCCCGGCGTCAGAATCAGGTTGTAGTGATCCTCGCCGACTCTGGTAGGTGGAACAAAATCCACTGATAACCCGGCACGTCGCAGCGCGCGATAGGCTGAGAATACGAGCTTGAAGTAATCGAACCCTGCGCCCTGAGGCTGCGCTGCCCACGCCCAATCTGACGCATAGTCGAATACTATCGCTACGGGCGCACGCGCGGCTTGAATCTCACCCAACGCCGCCAGGTCATCGGCGGTCTGGCGCGCCTCGGCCAAGCCGGGTGCGTCATGACCATCAGGGGTCAATAGCCCGGCATGCATTTGTTCTTGCCCGAAAGGTGCCTGCCGCCAGCGGAAATAGCTGACCACTTCGGCCCCATGCGCCACGGCTTCAAGCGACCAAAGGCGCACCATTCCGGGCAGGGGGGCTGGATTGTAGGGTGCCCAGTTCACCGGGCCGGGCTGCTGTTCCATCACCCACCAGCGACCGTGGCCGACAGCGCGGTACAGATCATGATGAAAGGCCTGCATGTCAGGATCACCCTGCTGCAGATACGCGGTTTTGTGCGCCTCATCCGCCTCCAGCCGATCTGACAGGAAACCGATCGGGTAGCTGTCCCACGTGGCGATATCCAGATCATCTCCAACATCAAAATGATCGAAATCCAGTACGCGGCCCATGTAGTTGTGCAGCAAAGGGACATCCGTCAGGGGCCGCAACACATCGACCTGAGCTTTGTTGAACGCCACCACCTGATCCGAGCTGAATCGTCGAAACGCCAGGACATGCGCCGGGTTGGGTTCGGTCACGGTCAGGTTCGGAAACTCTATCTGATCGAAGCTGTTGTACTCCATCGACCAGAACACATTACCCCACGCGGCGTTCAGTGCCTCAATCGATCCGTAGCGATCCGAAAGCCAGCGACGAAACGCCTTTAGAGCTGCATCGCTATAGCTGAGCGTCGTGTCATGACATCCATATTCATTGTCGATCTGCCATGCGGCGATATGCGGGTTGTGGCCATAGCGTCGACCCATAAGCTGTGCGATGCGCTTGCATTCGTCGACATAGCCGGGATGGCTAAAACAATAATGTCGGCGCGAGCCAAATTTACGTGGATTACCATAGGCATCAACAGCCAGCATCTCGGGAAGCTTGTCCAACATCCAACGCGGTGGCGTTGCGGTCGGGGTGCCCAACACAATCTTCAAGCCAGCAGAGCCTAAGGCCTCAATCGCGCGATCCAACCAGTCAAATTGCAGATCGCCCGGCGTGGGCTCCATCCAGCTCCAGGCAAACTCTCCGATCCGCACCCATGTCAGGCCGGTCTCGATCATGCGCGCTGCGTCCTTGGCCCAATTCTCTTCGGGCCAGTGTTCGGGGTAATAACAGACGCCAAGTTCTGCCTTCATAGGATAACTCTGTGCTCCGCCTGACCTTGCCCGACATCTGACGCGGCGAAGGTCATACCGTTTGTTGGGGTTTGTATTAACGCGTCCGTCTCCAGCCCCTGTCGGGCGGTGGTGCAGAACAGTGTGGTCAGATCATTACCGCCAAAGCTTGGACAAGAGGTGTGTTCTGCGTCGAAACCGACGGTTTTCAGGAATTGACCGCCCGGGGAATAAGCAGCAACCCGGCTGGCCCCCCATTGGGCGATCCAGATATTACCGCCGCGATCAACAACCGCTCCGTCCGGGTTCAGACCTTCATTCTTTAGATCGAGGAATACAGCAGCGTCCCCAATGGGCCAGCCTGTTTCGGCGTCTAGCTCCCAGCGCATGACCTGTCCGGTGACGGTATCACTGTAGTAGGCACAGGAGCTATCTGGTGCAAAGCAGATCGCGTTTGTGATGGTTACGTCTCGTACCAATGGCCGCAGTTCGCCTTTCCAAAAGCGATAGATTGATCCGGCCCCAGCTTCCGCCTGTTTGCCCATGGTGCCAATCCAGAACCCGCCCCACGGATCGGCGCGGCCATCGTTGGATCGGGTCACAGGATTGTCGGCCTCAAGCGGGACAATCAGGTCTATGGTGTGGCTTGTCAGCCCAAAGCGCCAAAGGCCGGTCTCTGATGCGATCATCAGCGTGTCGTGGTCAACCCATCCGGCGGTGGAGACATGTTCTTTGAATTCCCACACCTGTGGTTTATCTTTTTTTCGGGACATCAGGCGTTTGCCGATGATGTCGAACCAGAAAAGCTGCTTTCGCTCAGGGTGCCACAATGGCCCCTCGCCAAGTTCGCAGGGGCGGTCATCGTAAACGTGACTCATCTGACAGCCTCGTCGAAAGCAGCCACAATCTGTTGGGCGCGATCCGATATTTCAGCAACCGACATTCCCGGCTTAAAAATCGCTGATCCGATCCCGAAGCCATCAGCGCTTGCCCTGATCCATTGATCGAAATTCTCAGGGCCTGCACCACCTACCGCATAGACCTGAGTGCCCGGTGGCAGAATGGCGCGCATCGCAGCCAGCCCTGCGGTTCCGGCCATCGATCCGGGGAACAGTTTCAGCCCTGTGGCCCCGGCCTGTAATGCGCTGAAGGCTTCGGTTGGGGTGAAAACACCGGGCCAGGTTTGCACCTCAAGCGCAACGGATCGCCGGATTACGGACACATCGCAGTTTGGCGAAACGATCAGTTTTCCACCTACATTTGCAACCGCTTCAACCTGATCGGTGGTCAGCACAGTACCAGCTCCGACAAGAGCCCGATCCCCGATCTCTGAGACGAGGATACGGATGCTTTCCAACGGATCAGGAGAGTTCAGTGGTACTTCGATCCGGTCTATGCCCGCTTGCACCAGAGCGTGCCCGACCGGCTTTGCCTCATCGGGTGTCAACCCGCGCAGGATGGCGATAATGGGACGGCTCATGCTGTTTGCCTCGTCAATGTTCTGGCTTGTGCCAGCCCCGCAATAGTTGTGGCGGTGGCGTCTGCAGTCTCAACCAGCGCACCCTGCTGCTGCAGAGCGGTCGCGTATGCGTTGGTTAAACCCTCTGAGCCGATGACAGCCAATTGCTGACCCAACCAATAGGGCCGCGATGCGGAAAGTTCTGCACCGATCAAGAGCCCTGAAAGCCGGGCGCGCGCGATGCTTTTGTTCTGACCATGTAGCAAATCTGCGGCACGCAACCCAAAGAGTCGTGCTGCAAGTTGTTCAGGCTTCGACAGCGTATCGGATACGGCATCGGCAAAACTCGCGTCATCCCATCCGTCGTCGATGGAATGACGCAGAACGGATTGCCCCCGCAGCAGGTCAAACAATTCACCGGTCATAAAGGTGCGGAAACTAACGACCTCACCTGCACTGATCTGCGCCCATTTCGTATGAGTGCCGGGCAGACAAATGACACCATCCCAATTCTGATGCGTACTGAGAAAACCCGCGATCTGCGTTTCTTCACCGCGCATTACATCGGGCGGGTTATTCTGCTTGAGCCCCGGCACCACGAAGGCCCGAATGCGTGGATCAGTATTTGGAACACGGAACGGCACAACTGGGATTGGCTCGGACGGCACTGCGGAATACGGGGCCTCGACCCAACCCTGCCGTGCACCAACCATTCCGCAGGCGATCACGTCTACCGGTTTCCCGGGCAGCCAATCTTCGATTAGAGCCAGCAGCGCGGCCTGGAAATCGCCACCCGCTGTGCGCGACATGCCATCCTGCGACGCGGTCTGGGTCAGAACGCTTTCGCCTTGCATGGCCCAGGCCCGCAAATGAGATGTTCCCCAATCGACAGCGATCCACTCGACATTCATAGCGTCACCCCGTTGTCACCACGCCACCATCGACGACCATACATTGACCCGTCATTGCGCGGCTGGCATCCGAAGCCAAAAATAGGGTTGGTGCGATCATGTCTTCGGGTATCAAATGCTCTTTCAGGCATTGGCGGTCCAGATGCGCGGCCAAATCTTCTGACGTGGCCCACATATCCAGCTGTTTCTGCGTCAGTACCCATCCCGGCGCCAACGCGTTGACGCGGATTCTTTGTGGCCCAAGCTCGCGCGCCAAAGAGCGTGTCATACCGGTGATCGCCGCATTCGAACTGGTGTAGATCGGATAACCGGCATTCCCCATCAAGTAGCTGATCGAACTGAAATTGATGATCGAACCACCTTTGTCCTTCATCTGGCGCGCAGCTTCCTGGCAGGTGAAGTAGTAGGCTTTGAGGTTCACCTCGATCATCCAGTCCCAAAAGTCGGGCGTGGTTTCTTCCAGCGAGTGGCGTTTGTCATTGGCGGCATTGTTGACCAGCACATTCAGCGGGCCGTGGACTTCGGCTGCTTTTGCCATGGTGGCATGCAACAGCTCGGTGTCCGTCATGTCACCCTGCAAAAACAAGGGAGCGCGGCCATGTTTATCGCGCATCTGATCGACAAAAGCGCTGGCATCGGAGCGGCCGATAAAGGCGACATTGGCGCCTTGTCCCATGAAGCCGTCGGTCAGAGCTGCGCCAACTCCTGATCCGCCGCCTGTAATATATACTGACGCGCCGCGCAGGTCGTGAAATGAAGCAAGTTGATCCATCAGTGGCTCTCTCTCGTCACAAGGCGCGTGTCTTTACCGACAAGGAAATCAAGATCAGCACCGCGATCAGCCTGCAACACATGGTCGATATATAGTTTTGCATAACCGCGCGTATAATGCGGATCGTCCGGTTGCCATAGGGCGCGGCGGGCGTCCAGTTCCTTTTCGTCGACAAGCAGTTCCAGTTCGCCATTGCTGGCAGATACACGGATGCGGTCGCCGGTCTTAACCAAGGCCAACGTGCCACCGGCCTGAGCCTCGGGGCTGACATGCAGAACGACCGTTCCGAAGGCGGTTCCAGACATACGCGCGTCTGAGATTCGGATCATATCGCGCACACCCTCCTTCACCAGCTTGGCGGGGATAGGCATGTTGCCAACCTCGGGCATGCCCGGATATCCCTTGGGGCCACAGCCTTTGAGGACCAGTATCGTGTTAGGTGTCACCGGCAGATCGTCGCGGTCGATATTGGCTTTCAGGTCTTCGATGCTTTCGAAAACGTAAGCTTCGGCTTCGGTCTCTAACAACGCGTCGGTAGCGGCCGAGGGCTTAACGATGGCCCCGTTGGGCGCAAGGTTCCCGCGCAAGACACGCAGGCCCGCGGCAGGTTTTACCGGGTCATCAAAGGGTCGGATTACATCCGGATTGTAGCATTCAGCGCCTTCGTAATGGGCTGAGATGTCCTTGTTCAATACCGTTTTTGCTGGACGCAGAAAGGGTTTTAGTTCGGACAGAACCACGGGTACACCGCCTGCATAACAGAAATCCTCCATCAGGTATTTGCCCGAAGGCATGCAGTTCACAAGCAGGGGAATCTCGGACCCGATTTCAAAATCTTTCAACGTCAGATCAATGCCCAAACGACCCGCGAGTGCGAGAAGATGGATGACCGCATTGGTCGACCCACCAACGGCGGCGTTTGCGAGGATGGCATTTTCGAACGCTTGTTTTGTCAGAATGTCCGATGGCTTAAGGTCCTCATCCACCATCTCGACAATTCGTTTGCCGGTCAGATGTGCCAGCGCCATGCGGCGTGCGTCAACGGCGGGCAGGGCGGCGTTGGTGGGCAAGCTCATTCCCATCGCTTCAACCAGCGAGGCCATGGTGCTGGCGGTACCCATCGTCATGCAAACCCCTGCGCTGCGCGACATACCGGATTCCGCATTCATGAAATCCTGCAAGGTCATTTCCCCTGCTCGGACAGCTTCTGAAAATTTCCAGACGTCAGTGCCCGAACCGATATCCTGCCCCCGGTATTTACCATTCAGCATCGGGCCCGAGCTGACGACGATTGATGGAAGATCAACTGAAGCTGCGCCCATCAACTGACCCGGAGTTGTCTTGTCACATCCGCCCAGAAGGACGACGCCGTCAATGCCATAAGCGCGAATGGACTCTTCAACATCCATTGCCAAAAGGTTGCGGAACAGCATGGCGGTGGGCTTCATTTGTGTCTCACCCAGGCTCATCACCGGGAATTCAACCGGGAAGCCGCCAGCCTCCCAAACGCCACGCTTGACGCCTTCGGCCAGATCACGAAGACCCGAATTGCAGGGCGTCAGTTCTGACCATGTATTGCAGATGCCAATGACGGGCCGCCCGTCAAAAGCGTGGTCTGGAAAGCCCTGATTTTTCATCCAGGATCGGTGGATGAACCCGTCTTTATCGAGTTTCCCGTACCAATGTTGTGAACGGCGTTTCTTTGTCATTTTGGCTCTGCGTTTCTGGCTGGTGTTGGAATTGAGTTCTTTTGAACAGATTAAGACTAGGCCGCCCGGGCGGGTTGGCACCAGTCAGGTAGCCAGTCACCATGGGCGGATAGCAAATCGGTCACAAGGTTTCGAATTTGCCGAAGATCAAGCTCGGCTGCGGTATGCGGATCCATCATGGCGGCGTGATAGATGTATTCAGAGTTTTCTTCGGTCAGCGCGCGAACCGTCAGCTCTTGCACATTGATCTGCGTTCGCATCAAGGCAATCAGTTGAGGTGGGATTTCCGTGACCACCGAGGGTTGGACACCGTTTGCATCGATCAAGCAAGGGGTTTCAACCGCAGCGCCCAAAGGTAGCTGGGGAATCTGACCTGTATTTGGCAGATTGCCATAAGCGGTATAAGGCGTATCTGTGACGATTGCGTTCATCAGATCGGCAGCAAATTCGTGGCTGCGGCTTACCTCAATGTTACGGCCATCGGTCAGAGTTTTGGCTTGCTCCTTCCAGTTGGCAACCTGTTCCACACAGCGACTTGGATATTCGTCCAGCGGGATGCTGAACTGTTCGATCAGATCGTGGCGCCCCGCTTTGATAAACCAAGGAACATATTCCGCAAAATGTTCAGAACTTTCAGTGCAGAAGAACCCAAGATGATCCATCACTTCGTACCGAACCTTGTTCGGACACCGCGGCATCAGCAGCGGTGGCTTCGGGAGGTATCCTGCGCGGTAACCTTGACGCAATGCGGGATATAGATCGCGGCCCTCGTATTCGAGCTTAAGGAAAAAGGCGACGTGGTTTATTCCGGCGACTTTATAGCGAATGTTGCCCTTGGACAGGTCAAGATCATGCGCCAGTTCTTCAACCGTGTTCTGGACGGAATGGCATAGACCCACGTGTTTTAACGTGGGAAAGCGCTCGGCCAGGGCCCAGGTGTTGATGGCCATGGGATTTACATATTGCAAAAGCGTCGCATTGTGGCACAGCTGCATCATGTCTTGCGCGACACCCCACAGGACCGGCACGGTGCGCAAGCCCCGCATGATGCCGCCGACACCCAGCGTATCTGCGATTGTCTGGCGCAGGCCGTATTGCTTTGGAATTTCAAAATCCGTCACTGTGCAAGGTTCGTACCCACCAACCTGAAAGGCAGTGATCACGAAATCCGCTCCGTCGAGCGCAGCGCGACGATCAGTGTGGGTTGATACAGTCGCGCCCGTACCTACAGAGCGGATCATGGCTTTGGCCACGGCCTCACTTTCGGCCAAGCGTACCGGATCAATATCCATCAGTGCAAAGTGACTATCCGCCAAGGCGGGGGTGAGCAGGGCATCGCCCACGATATTTTGCATGAAAATCGTGGAACCCGCACCAACAAAGGTGATCTTGGTCATGAGACAAACCTCTGGTTTGACGTTATTTCACGGCACCGAGGGTCAGGCCCGCGATGAAGTGTTTTTGCATCAGGAAGAACATAGCCACGGGTGGTAGTGCTGCCACGATGGAGCCGGCACTCATCAGCTGGTAGGCGGCGCGGAACTGCGCGTTGAAGCTGGTGATACCGGCCGTCACTGGCTGGCTCTCGGCCCCTTGGGTCAGGACAACGGCCCAGAAATAATCGTTCCAGATGAAAGTGAAGATCAATACGCTGAGTGCTGCAATCGCAGGCTTCATCAGCGGTAAGACGACGTACCAGAAGATGCGCCATTCGCTGATGCCCTCCACCCGCGCTGCTTCGATCAACTCGAATGGCAGGGCGCGGATGAAGTTGCGCATGAACAGCGTGCAGAAACCCGTTTGAAACGCAATGTGGAACAAGACCAGCCCGGTTTTGGTATTGTAGAGACCCAATTGCAGCGTCAGGTCGCGTACCGGAACCATCAGGATCTGGAAGGGCACGAAGTTGCCCGCTACAAACATGAAGAAAATCCAAAGGTTCGATTTGAACTTGTAGATTCCCAACGCGAACCCGGTCATGCAGCTGAGCGCCACGGCTCCGATCACGGTTGGAACTGTAATCAGGAACGAATTCAACAGATAGCGCGGCATGTCCGAGTTAAAAAAGACTTGCCCGTAGTTGAACGCGCCCTCAAAGCTGGATGGCATTCCCCAGTAATTCGCATTGGTGAAGTCGGCAGCAGGTTTGACCGAAAACAGCGCAACTGCCAGCAAGGGGCCAAGCCATAAAAGCAAGGCCAGTGGCAGCATCGCCTGATAGGTAATCTGGGCAGCGCGGGGTTGTTTTTCGATGGGTTTGGGAAACATCTTAGTGCCCCTTCTCTTCGCGGTACATCGACCAGAGGAAATAGGCGATGAAGCAGAGCATGATGAGGAACAGGATCACCGCAATGGCTGCTCCGTAACCCATGCGGAAACCGTATTCGGACAAGGCGACCTCGAACATGTAATAGGCCAGCACGCGGGATGATCCAAACGGTCCACCTTGTGTCATGATCGAAATAAGGTCGAAGCTACGTAGCGCGCCAATGATGGTCACGACGAAGGCGATGAACGTTGCAGGGCGCAGTTGCGGCAGAATGATGTGCCACAGCATCCGCCAGCTTTTAGCCCCGTCCAGACGTCCGGCCTCGATCTGTTCGGGGTCCACAGCGTTCAGGCCAGTCAGATACAGGATCATGCAATAAGCGGTTTGTGGCCAGAGGCCAGCGAAGATGATGCCATAGGTTACGAACCGTTCGTCGCCCAGCACGTTCAGCGGGCCGAGGCCAAAGAACCCGAGGAATTCGTTCAGTAGGCCGAAAGTTGGATCGTAAAACCACGTAAAGACAAGGCCAACGACGACCTGAGAGATGACGAATGGAAAGAAGAACAAAGACTTATACAGGCGGATGCCCCAAACCGTCTGGTTCAGGAATAGCGCGATGAACAGTCCCGCAGGGATCGCGGCCAGATATAGGATCAGCCAGATCAGGTTGTTTTTCAGCGAAATATAGAACGCATCCCGGTCGTACAATTCCCAATAGAGGTCCTCGTAGTTGCGAAAGCCAACATATTCTGCCGCTCCCAAGCCGTCCCATTCATAGAGGGACAGGTTGAAGGACTGAAATACGGGGATGATCACATAGACCATGAAAAAGAGCAGGCCGGGGGCCAGGAACAACCACGGCGCGATGCGCTGTTGATTTCTATGGAACCAGCTTTCTTGTTCTGGGGCGTCAACGGCTGCGGTCATGGAACATCTCGGGTCTGGTGGGGGGTAAGGCGGGTTGATGCCCACCCTACAATTGCGGGTGACGTAGGCCGGGCTAAAGCCCGGCCCATGCCAAATCAGTTGTCGTAGATGCGTTGGCGCGCACGCTCCAGCTTGGCCAGAATACGGTCAGCGTTGTCCGGCTTGACCATGAATTCTTGGAAGCCTTCCATTGAAGCCTTGGCCATTTCTGCCGGCGCGTCACGGTCCCAGAACTGAGCAACACCGCCGGGGCTGTTGGACGACAGCATGGCAAAGCCCTGCTGCAGGAACTTGTCCTCATCCACCGCAGACTGCGCATTCACAGGCAATTGGCCGAGGTTGGCACCGTTGTTGATCTCGGTCTGTTCGTCTGCGGATACTGCGAAACGCAGGAACTCACGAGCGGCTTCCTTGTTCGAGGCATTGGCAGGGATGTGGAACGTATCCGTCGGCGCGTCTTCTGCCAATTCGACATCAGGGTTGATGGCAACGAACTGGTAGAAGTCGATTTGGTCATCGCTCAGACCGGCTTCGCGCAGCGGTGCCACGGCGAAGTTGCCCATCAGATAGGCCGCCGCTTCACCGTTGACCATAAAGGGCAGCGCTTCTTGCCAGCTATAGGTCTGGTGGTTGTCGATGAACGCGCCCATGTCGATCAACTGCTTCCAGTTGGCGAACGTCTGCTTAACCCGGTCGTCCTCCCAGCTGATTTCGCCATTGGCGAGCTGGTTGTGGAAATCGAACCCATTTGTGCGCATGTTCAGGTAGTCAAACCAGCCACCTGCAGTCCACAGGAACTTGGTGCCGATGGTATAGCACGCGCGGCCTGAATCGACGATTTTCTGGCAGTTGGCCAGCTCTTCTTCCCAAGTGGTGGGCTCGGTCAGGTCCAGCTCGTCAAAGATGTCTTTGCGGTAGTAAACGCCCCACTGGTAGTAGGTGTAGGGTACACCCCATTGCTTGCCGTCTATGGTCATCGCGCCTTTGGTGGATGCCAGATTATCGGCGATTTCGGGCTCGGCCCATAGGTCCGACACGTCTTCGAACAGACCCGCCTCGACATACGGCTTCATCCGGTTGGCGGCGTACCATGTCGCAACGTCCGGTGTGTCCGCCGTCAGAAAGTTGCGGATCTGGGTCTTATAGGCCTCACGGTCGATCACCGTGGTTTCGATTTCCAACCCGGGGTGCTCGGCCGCGAACCGCTCGATCATCGCTTCCATCGTCGCGCGCGGCGCCGGGTTGGATGTATCGAGGAAGATTCGCAGCTCGCCGGTCAGCTCAGCCGCAACTGGCGCAGCAAGTGCAACACTGGCGGCCAACGCGACCGCGGTGCGCTTGAACATGGAATGCATAGTTTCCTCCCTTAAGCTTCCATATCGGTTCCATTTATTGAAACCTAGTTTTATATATTGAAAACTACACATCGACTCGGCTAGTCTTGTCAAGACCCTCGTGCCCAAGGCCGGGGGAAAGTGGAGGAGAACAGGCACCCGTGGCAGGTGACGGAACAATAGGAAAAGCATGTGACGTGCTGGAACAGGTCGCAGCGTTCGAGCGGCCGGTGCGGTTTGGGGAGTTGTTGGAAAGCAGCGCGTTCCCCAAGGCGACGCTGTACCGATTTCTGCAATCGCTGACCAATCAAGGCATGCTGCATTATGAACCGGAACGGCAAACGTATTCGCCGGGGATGCGATTGGTGCGGCTGGCGCATTCCGCATGGACGCAAAGCTCACTAGCGCCGATCGCGCGCCCGTATCTGGACGCGCTCAGCCAAGAGACCGGCGAAACCGTTCATCTGGCGCAGCTTGATTCCGGACAGGTGCTTTACGTGGACAAACGCAATGCGCAACGACCGATCGAGATGTACTCAGAGGCCGGCAAGGTCGGCCCGGCCTATTGTACCGGTGTCGGCAAGGCGATGATGGCCTATCTGGACGAAGCGCAGCTGGAAAAGACGATCTCACAACAGAGTTTCCATCGGTTCACCGACAAGACGCTGACCTCGGCCAAGGCGTTACGGGCTGATATCGAACTGATCCGCAACCGGGGGTATGCGGTGGATGATGAAGAGCATGAGCCCGGCATCATCTGCATCGCCTGTCCGATTCTGACCACTGGGGGCCGCATGTTGGGTGCACTTTCGGTGACAGGATCGACCGGACGAATGGATTTCGAGCAGTTGGAAACCTGGGTGCCCCGCGTTCGGCGAGTCGCTGAACAAATCGGCACAAAAGCACAGGCATGGCGGTTCCCTGAGGACCAACAAAATAGGATGCAAGCAACATGACAGGTGTAACCCTGAAAGGCGCGATCAAACGGTATGGCCAAACTCAGGTCATTCATGGAATTGATCTGCAGATCGAAGATGGTGAGTTCTGTGTGTTCGTCGGACCATCAGGCTGTGGCAAGTCCACGCTGTTGCGGATGATTGCGGGACTGGAAGAGACCTCGGATGGGGAAATTCATATCGGTTCGCGCGAAGTCACGCATGTGGACCCTGCCAAGCGTGGTGTGGCGATGGTGTTCCAGACCTACGCGCTGTACCCGCACATGACAGTGGCCGAGAATATGGGTTTTGGTCTGCGCATGAACGGGGTTCCCAAAGCCGAGATTGACCGCAAGGTACAAGAGGCGTCGAATATCCTGAAACTCGACCAGTACCTGAAACGCAAACCAAAGGCGCTGTCTGGCGGTCAGCGTCAGCGGGTAGCCATCGGGCGTGCCATCGTGCGCGGCCCCGAGGTATTCCTGTTTGACGAGCCCCTTTCGAACCTTGATGCTGAACTACGTGTTGAAATGCGGGTTGAGATTGCGCGGCTTCATCAGGAAATCGGCGCGACGATGATCTATGTTACCCATGATCAGGTCGAGGCGATGACCATGGCCGACAAGATCGTGGTTTTACGCGACGGTCGGATCGAACAGGTGGGTGCGCCCATGGACCTGTATCGTAACCCTGACAATAAGTTTGTGGCTGGTTTCATCGGCTCCCCTGCCATGAACTTCCTGGACTGCGATATCGTGGATGGCACCGTGCGACATCCCGCGCTGACCGATTCCATTCCTGTGACCGAAAGTGTGCCCAGTGGTGCCACGAAGGTGACGCTGGGCATTCGCCCCGAGCATGTTTATGTGGATCGAAACGGTGATACCTGCACGGTCGATCTGACCGAAGCGCTTGGTGGCGTGTCCTATTCATATCTGCTGACACCCAATGGCGATAAGTTGATTGTGGAAGAGCGGGACGACCAGCGCAGCACAACTGGCGAGCGTATCGGGATATCCGTCCGCCCCGAGCGGGCGATGTTATTCGATCCCGAAACAGGTCTGCGGCTGCGTTAGGTCTTGCCAGTCGCCGTCTGATTTGAATGACTGCGCTTAGACCGTTTCCTAGGAGGCCCAATGCGCAGTTCCAAAACCATTCATGTGATCTCGGCCCATGCAGAGGGCGAGGTGGGAGATGTCATCGTCGGGGGCGTTGCCCCGCCGCCGGGGGAAACCCTATGGGATCAGAGGACCTTTATCGCCGAAGACCAGACATTACGGGATTTTATGTTGAATGAACCTCGCGGGGGTGTCTTTCGTCATGTAAATCTGCTGGTGCCACCCAAAAACCCCGAGGCTGATGCGGCTTTCATCATCATGGAGCCGGAAGATACGCCGCCGATGTCCGGCTCCAACTCAATCTGCGTTTCGACGGTTTTACTGGACAGTGGCATTCTTCCGGTGGTCGAGCCTGAAACTCATCTGACGCTTGAGGCGCCCGGAGGGCTCGTCCGTGTCCGCGCCGAATGCCGCAATGGCAAAGCAGAACGTATCTTTGTGCAAAACGTGCCAAGTTTCGTCGGTAAGCTAGATGCCCGGATCGAAGTTGAGGGGATCGGAACCCTTCGGGTGGATACCGCGTTTGGTGGCGATAGTTTCGTAATCGTTGACGCGGTTGATCTGGGCTTTGGATTGGCCCCAGATGAAGGCGCTGATCTGGCACGGATGGGGGCGCACATCACCGATGCCGCCAATGAACAGCTTGGGTTCAATCACCCCACCAAGGACTGGAATCATATTTCATTCTGCCAGATCGCAGGTCCGCTTGACCGTGATGGCGATATACTGACAGGTCGAAATACCGTCGCCATCAAACCGGGTAAGCTGGACCGTTCCCCCTGCGGCACCGGGGCTTCAGCCCGAATGGCAGTTTTACTGGCGAAGGGGCAGATGGCGATGACCGACCGCTATCATGCGCGCTCGGTCATCGATAGTGAGTTTCGCTGCCGTATCGTGGATCAGCATGATCTGAACGGGCGCGTGGCGATCACACCTGAGATCTCGGGGCGGGGGTGGATCACTGGCATTCACCAGCACATGTTGGACCCTGACGACCCTTGGCCGGGTGGCTATCGGTTGCGCGATACATGGGGTGCATAGGTTGGACCCGAATTGGGCCGATACCCAAAGCACCCAATTTGTATCATCGGGTTTAGCTGTCCTGAGTGAACATCAACCGTGCGGTCACTGGCACCGTACGGGTGATGTTGGGAAGCTGCGCAAGTTCCATCAGCTTGTCGACACCCGTTGAAACGTCCGCGTCCTCGGTGCTGATGAATACCATGTCGTTGGTTGAAACCATGACCGAACTTTCCGACAGGCGCAGGATGAACATGTCGGTGTAGAAGTTCACATCTGTCCCGACCAGCGAAAGCGTGGCATCAACTTCGATAGTGGTGCTTGCACCCACTTCCAGCTTGGACACCTCATCCATATCGATTTCGGCGGTCAGAGTCGCTGTCGCCGCCTTGCGGAACACATATTCGATCATCCGCTCGTTACGAATGTCGATATTCGTCTCGACCGAGGACAGATCGATATCGATCTCGACCTTGCCGTCATCGCTGACATGGCCCGAAAGACTGGTGAAGGAATTGACCTCGCCCACATCGTCGATCTTGACGGTGCCATAGGCCAGATGAGACGTGTCCGGGTTCAAGGTCCAATCTGCGGCCAACACCGGACTTGCAACAAATGCCGACGCAATCGTGAATGCTTTGAATAGAAGTTTCATTTATTTCCTCCAGATTCTATGTCAATTCAGACCAAGCGGGTCCGGCCCCCTGTCAAAGCAAACACACACAGGTCACGATTTATTCGATGAGTGTTGAGATGAGTACTGAACAAGCCGTACGCAGCGCGATCCAGACCCATTCAAAACGGGTCTGGCGGTTTGCGCTGGCTTTGTCAGGCGCGTCGGATGTAGCGGACGATCTGCTGCAGGCAACGGCCTTGCGGGCATTGGAGAAGCACCATCAGGTCACGTCCTTTGAGCGGTTGGACAGTTGGCTGATGACAATCTGCCGTTCGATCTGGCTGAATGAGATACGGGCGCGGTCCGTGCGCAAGGCACAAGCTTTATCGGTCACGCCCGAGGCGGAGCTGATCGCGCACAATACCGATTCAGAAACGAATATTTTCGCGACTCAGGTGTTTACAGAAGTGATGCAACTGCCAGAGGCGCAACGTGAGACCGTGATGCTTGTATTTGTTGAAGGGTATAGCTACCGCGAAGCCGCGGCTATGCTGGATGTTCCTATCGGCACAATCATGAGCCGGTTGTCCAATGCCCGGCAAAAACTGAAAACCGCTATGCAGCACGATGTGGCTGACTGCGTTCGACGGGGTGGCAAATGAATTTCTCCGACGAAACACTTCTGGCCTATCTGGAGGGCAACCTCGATGAGGCCGAAGCCCGCGCCATCGAAGACGCGGTGGCCGATGATCCGGCTGTTGAATCTCGCCTTATGGCGCTAGACCCGTTTGCCCCTGTCGTGCAGCAGGTTTTTGAGGGCATTCCGGTTGAGGCCCCATCGATTGACCTACCCACGCCGACCGCTCCGCAGTCCAATGCCGGAGCATTCCGTTTGCTCGCCGTCGCAGCTTCGGTTGCTGTCATCGCGATTTCTGCCACCTTCTGGGCGACACGACCAAAGGCTTTGGGCTGGGCAGAGCAGGCTGCGATCTATCAGTCGCTTTATTCACCTGATACCATTGCTGATCTGGACAATTCTCCGCAAAAGCTGGACACGCAGTTTGCACAGGCCGAGGCCCAGCTGGGTCGATCTCTGAACCGCGATGTGCTGGAAAACCTGCCTGGACTGGACCTGAAACGCGCTCAGGTGCTTATGTTCAAAGGCAAACCTTTAATACAGATCGTCTTTGCCGACGCGCAGGGCGCGCCCGTTGCGTTTTGTGTGATCCGGCAGGGTTCGGGTGCCCCGGCGAAGGATGTAAATCTTGCGGTTCTAAGCGGCCTTGCAACCGCGACATGGGCGAATGATGGCTATGGTTTCATGCTGTTGGGTAGCGATGCCCAGACAGACTTTGGCAGCGAACTGAGTGTTCTGACCGACGCGTTTACGGGCTGACCTACAGGAAACGGGAAAACCACTTGTGAACTGCGGCAAATGCCCGAAGAATAGCTGACATGAAGCCGAATCCTCTGATACCGGACCAGGATGTTGAGGCCTTGGACGAAGGGCCGCGAAGCATCTATGATACCGATCCACCGGAAGATGATGATTTATGGTTCCTCCCTCCCACGGACGATGAAGATCCAGAAGAATTCCTGCCATCCGTCCCAAGATCTGATCAAAGCCTGCTGTTCGATCCAAGGGACTGGCGTGCAGCCCAATCTGAGTTGTCTGCCGAGCTTGCCGATCTGGCAGTAACTTTCGGTGCATTGGATGAGCGTTTACGCGCCGGTCCCAAGGGCTGGGGCCACCGTTTGGCACTGATGGAAGTATCGGATCTGGGCTGGTGGACCGGCGACCGAATCAGCGTTGACCGCCTTGCGCTCTGGATTGGGTTGCGGATTGGGGCCACTAATGACGATGTGCAGGCGCTGTACCGGGCAGGTTGGGCTGTGCGGCGCCTATCTTCGGGTGCGGGACCATCAGAGGGCGGGTGGAACGCAGGGCTGACCACCTTTCTCGACCGTCAGGCCCAGGGGATCGAGGACGTCCCCGAGGCGGTGATGGATCTGTCCGAGGTGATGCAGAATGTGGCCGGTTTGCACCCCGTGACCCAGGCTGCAATCGGGTTTCATGCGTGGCGTGCGCTTTCTCCGGGCATCGGACAGGATACAGAAGCCGCCATCGTCGCGGCGCGCCATGCGGCGGCTATAGGGCGAGGTGGCGCTTTGTTCATGCCGCTTTCGTTGTCCGGCCCGGGCGCATTACGGGGCGCGGGAACCCAAGATGAAAAACTCTCAGCCTGGATCATGGGGGCAGGGCAAGCCTCACTTGCGGCTCTGCTGCATCTGGATCGGATCAGTGCGTGGGAAGTGCGTGCCCGCGAAGCCGTTTCGGACCTGAGCGGCCGAACCCCGCCTGTGTTGATTGATGCGTTGACGGCTTGGCCGATGGTCTCTGCACCATTGGCAGAAGATCTGACCCAGGCCTCTCGCGCGGCGGTGCAACGGAATCTGGACAAGTTTAGCGATCGGGGGCTTATCCGTGAAGTGACAGGGCAGGGCCGGTATCGCGTTTGGACCGCAGCCTTGTAACTGATCTTACCCTGAACGGGTATAGACCGCGTTGTCTTGCATTCGAACGGGTCTTGCTGTTTCTGGAAGAACAAGCAGGCGAATTCAAACCATCGGGGCGTAATCATGAGCAAATCGGCATTGATAACCGGTATAACAGGCCAAGATGGCTCTTACCTGGCCGAGCTGTTGCTTGCCAAAGGCTATGAGGTCCATGGCATCAAACGCCGCGCATCTTCTTTCAATACGCAGCGGATCGATCACATTTATCAGGACCCGCATGAACCTGATCCCAGGTTGCATCTGCATTATGGTGATCTGAGCGATACGTCGAACCTGACCAGAATCATTCAGGAGGTGCAGCCGGATGAGGTGTATAACCTCGGTGCGCAATCCCACGTCGCTGTAAGCTTTGAATCGCCCGAATACACGGCGGATGTGGATGGTCTTGGCACGCTCCGACTGCTCGAAGCGATCCGGTTTCTGGGGCTTGAGGACAAGACCCGGTTCTATCAGGCCTCCACATCAGAGCTTTACGGTTTGGTGCAGGAAACTCCGCAGCGTGAAACGACGCCGTTTCATCCGCGCTCTCCCTATGGGGTGGCCAAGCTGTATTCCTATTGGATAACCGTCAATTATCGCGAAGCATATGGGATGTACGCCTGCAATGGCATTCTGTTCAATCACGAAAGCCCCCGGCGGGGCGAGACATTTGTGACGCGCAAGATCACTCGGGGCCTTGCCAATATCGCACAGGGATTGGATGACTGCTTGCACATGGGCAATATCGACAGTCTACGTGATTGGGGGCACGCACGGGATTACGTGAAGATGCAGTGGCTGATGCTGCAGCAGGACACACCCGAGGACTATGTGATCGCCACCGGCAAGCAGTATTCCGTGCGCCAGTTCATCGAATGGTCCGCCGGTGAGTTAGGTCTTATGTTGGAATTTTCGGGTGAGGGCGTCGACGAAGTTGCAATTGTCCGAGAAGTGATTGGTGACAAGGCACCAGCGCTTAAAGCCGGTGATATCGTGATGCGTATCAACCCCCGTTATTTTCGCCCGGCAGAGGTGGATTCACTGCTGGGTGATCCTTCCAAGGCCAAGCAAAAACTTGGATGGGAACCCGTGACATCTGTGCAGGACCTGTGTGCTGAAATGATAGCCGAGGATTTGGAGATTGCGCGGCGCAATGCTCTGCTCAGGGAACACGGGCTTGCGGAGCCCGTAGCTCGGGAAAACGGCTGAGATGGTCAACGCACGCAGAATTTATGTGGCGGGCCACGGCGGTATGGTTGGCAGCGCGATCCTGCGGAAGCTGCAACAGCGCCGGCAGGTGGGCGATGAAATTGAGTTGATCACGCGTACGAGCGCCGAGTTGGACCTGACTGATCAGGCGCAGGTTCAGGCTTTTATGCGATCAGAGCGTCCCGATATTGTGGTTCTCGCAGCGGCTCGGGTGGGTGGTATTCATGCGAACAACACCTATCCGGCGGATTTCATCTATGAAAACCTGATGATCGAATGCAACGTGATTCATCAGGCTTTTGCGGCAGGGGTGAAACGCCTCCTGCAACTTGGCAGTTCTTGCATATACCCGCGCGAAACCGGCCAACCGATGCGCGAAGACGCGTTGTTGACAGGGCCGCTGGAACCAACGAATGAACCCTACGCCATCGCCAAGATCGCCGGGATTAAGCTGTGTGAGAGTTATAATCGACAACACGGTGTCGATTATCGTTCTGTGATGCCAACCAACCTCTACGGTCCGGGGGATAACTTTCATCCAGAGAACAGCCATGTTTTGCCAGCCCTAATTCGCCGCATTCACGAAGCACTAAGTGAAGGGCTTGATGAGGTCATGATCTGGGGAACAGGAAAACCCCGGCGCGAGTTTCTGCATGTTGATGACATGGCCGAAGCGTCTTTGTTTGTGCTAGACCTTCCGCGCGATGTTTATGAAGCGAATACGCACCCGATGCAAAGTCACATCAACGTGGGCACGGGTAGGGATGTCTCGATCGCTGAGCTGGCAGCGACTGTTGCACGCGTCATCGGGTTCGATGGCCGGATCGTCTGTGATCCGAGCAAACCGGATGGCACGATGCAAAAGTTGATGGATATATCTCGGCTCACCGATATGGGTTGGCGCGCGCGCATTGGCCTCGAAGATGGAATACGGCAGACCTATGAGTGGTTTCTGGATCAGCCAGAATCCGGATTGCGCGAAAGGTAACCGCCCGAGCAAAGGCCCGGGCGGTCTGGAGTATCAGAACCAACGCCCAATTGCGATGATCGCCGGAGCGATAGTTGTAGCATCGGAGGATGCCGCCATCACCTGATATGTGACTTGAGTATCCGACGGAGAACCAAACCCCATAAACCGCCCGATCCCGCCCCCGTTTCCGCTGAGAACCGGCGTGCTGCCCGCCGCAAAAGCGCTGGGAAAATCCCAATTGGCGGCCCCGCCGGTGAACAACGCGCCGATCGCTGTTGTGCATCCCACCGCAGACAAGGTCGCCGTACAAATCTGGGTGCCATCAGCAAAGCGCGTGTAATCACCATTTGAATTGCTGCTCCGCTCAATCACTGCGCCGGATGGCATGCCGTTGTTTTCCGACACCGTGCCCAGTACATTACCCGGCCCGTACCCATAATCCGCCCGCATAAGGCGACCCGCGGTGGTATCATCGGCGCTGCTTTGAACAGCCGCCCCACTGGTGGTACCGGTGGCTGCGTCAAACCGCAGGGCCTCGACCCAGTTTCCTCCATCGTGCGAGACCTTGATTGAGAAATCGGTATCGCCTGACAGGCCCATCTCGGCGTGGCCGGTCCAGTTTGATTGATACAAAAGCGACGCGGTATCGCCCGCACCGGCCTTGTTGATCTTCAACTGATGACCACTGCCTTCGTGGGTTAGCAGCGTGGCGGCGCTGCGCACCGCCAGACGGTTTGTGCTGTCCGATCCGGTTGCGATGCCAACCCCGGTCAGGTTCTGCATATTGACCGGAGGGGCGATCCATGCCGAGCCATCCCAGACTTTCAACTGACCAGCGCTTTGGTCCCACGCCCGCCATCCCGGTTCGGGTGTAAAAAAATGCCACCCGTTGTCCAGCCATGCTGCCAATTTACCATCATGCCCAGCCCAAGCCCCGGTAGGGGCTGCGCCGAGCGCATGTGTTTCACCCTGATCAGGTGCAGCAGGTGGGATTGTCGCATCTGCAGAGGCGACACTTAATTGCACCACCAGATCCAGTGCCCGCAGCGCCTCGTTATGGGTCACATGTTTTTGGGCTTGCGCAGGTTGCAGGTAGGGGAGATTCAAACGGGGCGAGTTTTGTGGCACGGGCATCCTCCTGTGGTGTCGGTCCGACGATGATTGCGCGCCACCCTGCCGTGATGGGCGTAAATCTCGCCTGACCGAACCGAACGCCCGGGTTTCGAATTGTTAGGATTTGCACGCAACAAATAAAAAACACCTGCCTTGCAGGTGCCTGTATCTTTGATCAATTCGCGAACTCAGATTTGGGTCTGAACGCGGGCCTCAATCCCGGGCATAAACATCTTGGTAGCGAATGATGTCATCTTCACCCAGGTAGGTACCGGTTTGCACTTCGATAAGGACCATCGGCACCTTGCCGGGGTTTACCATACGGTGCTTTGCACCCAACGGAATATAGACCGATTGGTTTTCAGACACGAGCTGTACGTTGTCATCAATTGTCACCTCAGCGGTGCCTTCCACCACTATCCAATGCTCGGACCTGTGATGGTGTGATTGCAGGCTCAGCGACGCGCCGGGATGGACATGGATACGCTTGACCTGAAACCGATCACCGATGATTAGGCTTTCGAACCACCCCCAAGGGCGGTGATCGACAGGCAAGGATTCGGCCTGTTTGGCCCCCTTTGCTTTTAGGGCCGAGACTGCCTGTTTGACGTCCTGCGCCCGATCCATGCTGGCAACAAGAACCGCGTCGGGCATCGCGACCGCGATCACATTCTCCAGCCCCATCGCCACAACCTCTTGCGCGGGCGATTCCGAGCGTACAAGCACATTGTGGCAATCAATGGCTGTAACTTCACCAGACGTGGCAACTCCATCCGCGTCAGGGTTGCTTAGCTCCTGTACTGCAGACCAGCTGCCCACGTCAGACCACCCGGCGGCATATGGCACAACACTGAGGTTATCGGCCTTTTCCATTACTGCGTAGTCGATTGAAATATCCTGGGCCGTTCTCCAAGCGTCCGGATCAAGCCGCAGAAAACCCAGATCAGACTGGGCATTCTCAACCGCTTTTTGAACGGGTTCCACGAGATCCGGCGCGTATTGGTTGAAGGCGGCAAGGATATCGCGGACTGCAAACAGGAAGATACCGGAATTCCAAAGATAACTGCCTTCGGCCACCATCGCTTTGGCGCTGTCCATATCAGGCTTTTCAACAAACCGATCCAATGGAACTGAGACGCCTGACGCGTCGGGCACCTGGCGGAGTTTCAGATAACCATATCCCGTCTCGGGTCGATCAGGTGTAATGCCGAATGTCACCAGATCACCACGATCGGTGATGGTGCGAACACCTTCTGCGACGGCAACGTGAAAGGCGGGGGTGTCTGGAATGACATGATCCGACGCGGCCACCAACATCGTTGCGTCGGGATCGCTGGAAGAAAGATGCAGAGCCGCCGCCAGAACAGCCGGAGCGGTGTTGCGCCCTTCGGGCTCAATCAGGATCGGGCCGGGATTGACTCCGACGGCCATCAATTGCTCGGGCACCACAAAGCGGAAGGCTTCGTTGGTCAGGATCATAGGCTCGGCGTAGGGCGCGCCCGCTGGCCCCCGCAACCGGTCTGCACATTGTTGCAGAAGACTGGTTTCACCGATCAGTGGAACGAACTGTTTAGGATAGCTTTTCCGCGAAAGTGGCCATAGCCGTGTTCCGGACCCGCCACATAGAATTACAGGATAGATCGTGCTCATGATGCCTGCTCCTTCAGTACCTCTGGGCGCGAACTATCGTATTGCATGCTGAATAGGTGAAGCATTTTACCTATTGCGCTGCCCGACCTGACGAAACGATGTCGTGAAGGTAATGGCTCAGATCATCGCGAAGGTCGTCGCGAGCTAGCGCAAAGGAAACTGTGGCCTGCAAGAACCCAGCTTTTGAACCACAATCAAACCGCTGGCCATCGAATTTGTAGCCGAATACCGGGACACCGTTTCCGATATCTTCGGCAATTGCGTCGGTCAGCTGGATCTCTCCGCCACTGCCCTTTTTCTTCTGGTTCAGATTGTACAAGACGGAAGGACCCAGAATATAACGACCAATTACGGCGAGGTTTGACGGTGCCTCTTCGGGCTTTGGCTTTTCAACCATACCCTTGGCCCGAATAACGGTACCTACGTTTTGGCCAGTGTCCAGAATCCCGTAAGAACTTGTCTTTTCGTTAGGAACTTCCATCGTGGCGACCATATTGCCGCCGGTGTCCTCATAGGCCTCGACCATTTGCTGCAGGCAGGGTTTGTCAGCAGCAATCACATCATCTGGCAGCATTACCGCAAAGGGTTCATCCCCGATCAGTCGCCGCGCACACCAAACGGCATGTCCAAGCCCCAGCGCCTTATGTTGGCGGATATATGCAATTGCACCGCTTTCCATATTGGTCGCGTTCAATATCTCAAGCAGGTCGTCCTTGCCTTTGGATTTGAGGTCCTGCTCCAGCACGAGGTTGTGATCAAAGTAATCCTCAAGCGCTGATTTCCCACGCGATGTTACGAAGATGAATTCGGTGATCCCGGCAGCACGGGCTTCATCAATGGCATATTGAACCAGCGGGCGGTCGACGAGTGTCATGATCTCTTTCGGCACAGATTTTGTTGCCGGAAGAAAGCGCGTGCCCATACCTGCGACTGGAAATATGGCCTTGGTGACTTTGCGTACCATGTTACCTCATGAGTTCTAAATATTGCCGACACCAGGGGATGATGCTGGAGCCCTCACATAAGACTTAAATTCGTATCAATCAATCTCACCCGACAGCACAGTGATCGGTTCGTTGGAATCTGCCACCAACCTGAGCACAGAGTCAAAACGAAACATGAGGGATTGCGGCTTTTGAAGTGTCCCCTCACCAATCTGGCGTCTCAAAATGCGAGAATCGCGCCCCCGAATCCACTATGGATCGGGGCGCGAAACTTCAGGCATTGGCCATAATTGCATCTAGCGGATCATGCTCTGCAACGAAGTGGTCTGGCGCGATTTCGCTGAGTTGGGGGACATAGTCCGTTTCGCCCGCAGACAACTTGCTGGGCAAGAAGCGCAACGCTGCCTTTGGGTCCATGGGCGACGGCAATTCCCCCGGCAATTTAAGCCTTTGGCGGCTACGTTCAACATCAGGATCAGGGATCGGAACTGCAGAGATCAGGGATTTGGTGTAGGGATGTATTGGTTCGGAGCAAATTACCTCTCCATCGCCAAGCTCGACGATGCGACCCAAGTATAACACCATGATCCGGTTCGAAACTGCACGCACAACTGACAGGTCGTGGCTGATAAAGATCATCGACAGCCCGAACTCTTGTTGCAATTCTCGCAACAATTCCACGATTTGGGCTTGAATGGACACGTCCAGTGCTGAAACGGCTTCATCGCAAATGATCAGCTTTGGCTTGTTAATCATTGCGCGCGCGATTCCCACACGTTGATTTTGCCCCCCAGACAGTTCGTGCGGATAACGGTTGATCATGTTGGCTGGCAAACCAACACGCTCCATCATCTTAGCGACCATGTCCTTACGCTCCCGTTCCGTCAGATCGGGGCGATAGGTTTTCAGCGGTTCGGCGATTGAGGCCGAGATTGTCATTCGTGGATCAAGGCTCGCCAGCGGGTCCTGGAAAACGATCTGCAAATCCTTGCGATATTTGTTCAACTCAGACCGCCTCAGTCCAACAATGGGATGGCCCAGCCAACTTACGTTTCCGCCGCTGGGTTCGATCAACTGCAGCACCGCACGCGCCAGTGTCGATTTTCCGCAACCGGATTCACCGACAACACCCAGAGTTTCGCCTTTCCGAATGTCGAAACTGACACCATCAACTGCCTTCAATGGCACTTTGTGCCCGAACAGCCCGCCAGACACATGGATCGGGAAGTGAACCTTGACGTCATCGACCTCGAGCAAAGGCTCTTCCGTCTGCGGCAACGCTTTTGGCGCATCGCCAGCATCGATGCGTGGCATCGCCTCAAGAAGAGTGCGGGTATAGTCGTGCTGTGGTGCGCGGAAGATTTCGCGGGTGTCACCAGCCTCGACAAATTCACCCATACGCATGACCTGAATACGGTCGCACATACGCGCGACGACCCCCATGTCGTGGGTGATCAGGGCGATGGCAGTGCCTTCGTCTTTTTGTAATCGCACCATCAGGTCCAGAATATCGGCCTGTACGGTGACATCGAGCGCAGTGGTAGGCTCATCCGCGATCAGCAACTTGGGACTGCACAGCATCGACATGGCGATCATCACACGCTGGCGCATACCACCGGACAACTCGTGCGGATACTGATCGAGACGTCGGGCCGCTTCGGGGATGCGCACACGATTGAGCCACTCAAGGCATCGCTCGCGCGCAGCAGACCCTTGCAAGCCCTCATGTACCTGCAATACCTCACGCATTTGCTGACCAACCCGCAAATGCGGGGTTAGCGCCGTCAACGGGTCCTGAAAGATCATGCCAACATCCGAGCCGCGTATTTTGTTCAGCTTGTTCACAGGCAGGTTCAGGATTTCCGTACCATTCAGCAAGGCGGAACCGGACGCACGACCAGCAGGAGGCAACAATCCCATCGCCGCCATGAAAGTCTGGCTTTTGCCCGATCCACTTTCGCCTACGATGCCCAGACACTCACCAGGATTGATATCAAAGCTGATGCCTTTGACCGCCTCAACAACGCCATCGGGGGTATCGAACTGGACGCTCAGGTCCTTTATGGAAAACAGACTCATATCAGCGATCCTTCGGGTCCAATGCGTCACGCAGGCCATCTCCAATGAAGAACATGGTGATGATAATCGCGACATAGAATGTCAGGGGGTAAATCAGTTGCCACAAGGTACCATAGCTCATGGTGCCTGCACCTTCGGCAATCAGACGGCCCAAAGATGTATAAGGTTCCGAAATTCCGAGCCCCAGGAATGAAATGAAGCTTTCAGTCAGGATCATTTCAGGCACCAACAGCGAAGCATATACGATTACGACACCCAACAGGTTTGGCAGGATATGCCGATACATGATGGTGAATTCGCTGACACCTGCGGCACGCGCCGCTTCGATGAACTCGCGATTCTTAAGGGTCAGGGTCTGCCCCCGAACGATCCGGGCCATGGTCAGCCAACCGACTGCGCCCAAAGCGATGAACAGCATAAAGAAGGACCGCCCCGCCACAACAAGCAGAAGAATGATGATGAGTGTTGCTGGGATTGCCAGAAGGATATCTACGAAACGCATCATGGCATTGTCGGTACGCCCTCCGATGTAACCGGCTGCGATGCCATAACAGGTGCCGACAATCAGTGCTGTTGCGGCCCCGATCAGACCGACCAACAGCGAAGTGGTGGTCGCCTGAATGACGCGGCTGTAAAGGTCACGCCCCAGATCATCGACACCGAAAAAATGCCCGGTTTCGATCGACGGCATTCCCATGCCGCGCACATCACCCATGACATTCCAGTCGATCTCTTCATTACTCCAGACTGCGAAAAATGGACCAATAATCGTGAACAACACGATCAGACCCAATATGAAAATGCTGGCCATCGCGGCCTTGTTTCGGACAAAACGCATCCGTGCGTCCTGCCAGAGCGATCGCCCCTGAATGACCGTGTAATCTGTTATTTCTTCGGCCAGATGGGCGGCTTTTTGTGATTTTCCTAACATTGCCTGCCCCTCAGTAGCGGATTTTGGGATCGAACCAGGCATACGCCAGGTCGGTCAAAAGGTTCACAACTACGGTTAGCGCGCCATAGAGGATGGTGACCCCTAGCAGCACCGCATAGTCGCGGGATAAGGCAGAACCGACATAGGCCTGCCCCAGACCACCGGTCGAGAAGTAGATGTCGACAAAGACCGAACCGGTCAGGACATAAACAAACACCGGCCCCAGATATGAGACAACCGGCAGCAACGTGGGCTTCAGGGCATGACGCCAGATCACGGTTCTTGTGGGCAAACCCTTGGCCCGCGCGGTGCGGATGAAGTTCGAATTCAGAACCTCCAGCATCGACGATCGCGTTATCCGTGCAATTGAGCCCATGTAAGACGTTGCCAATGCGATCACCGGCATAATCAGATATTGCCATTGGCCACCGTTCCAACCGCCGCCCGGCAACCAGCCCAGCCAGAGTGTGAAGGTCAGGATCAGGATCGGGCCCATGATGAAGTTCGGCAGCGCCTGCGCCGCAATACCAAGACCAACTGCGAAGTAGTCGATCCAGCTATTGTGTTTGATCGCAGCGGCGATTCCGAGGCTCACACCTACAGACGTCGCAAGAAGAAATGAGAGCGTGCCATAGGTCAGAGAGATCGGAAAACCTTGTGCGATGATGTCGTTGACGTCCCGGTCCTTGAACTTGAAGGACGGGCCGAAATCGAAATGTACGACGATGTTGTACAGGTAGTCCCAGAGCTGTTTCCACAGCGGTTGGTCCAGCCCGTAACGCGCCTCGATATTGGCCAGAACCTGCGGCGGCAATGGCCGTTCCGAGGTGAAGGGCCCGCCGGGCGCAAAGTGCATCAGGAAGAAACAGGCGACGATCAGCAGCAGGATCGTCGGGATGGCAACAAGCAGTCGCCGCAGGCTATAGGCAAGCATTTCATGCCCCCATAATTATTGGCCCTGCCCCAAACAGAGACATCCGGGACAGGGCGTGGTTCAATGACGATTATTCGGCGATCTTATAAAGATTCTTCGAATACCAGTTCTGCTCGACGTTATTGACGGGCCAATTCCCCACATCGCTGTCCATCATGTAGACGCCAGCATAGTGATAGATCGGGATCACAGGAGTTTCCTGTGCGATGATCCGCTCCACCTCGGTATAGAGCGGTGCTGGATCGTCCGAGGTTTTGGCTTCGGTCAGCAGTTCATCAACGCGCGCGTTGTTGTATTTACCGTCGTTGTACCCGGAATCCGACTGCAGCAGATCAAGGAAGGTTGAGGCTTCGTTGTAGTCGCCACACCATGCACCGCGTGCCAGCTCAAAGTTCTGGTTGCCGCGCTCTTCCAGGAAGACTTTCCACTCCATGTTCGCCAGCTCGGCATTGACGCCCAGCTTCTGCTTCCACATCTGGCTCAGAGCAACCGCGACTTTTTTGTGGTTCTCTGCAGTGTTGTATACCATCTGGAAACTCAGAGGGTTATCAGGACCATAGCCTGCTTCTGCCAGAAGCTCTTTGGCAAGTTCATCGCGTTCGGCCTGAGACATTGATGCCATCTCAACAGCCGGTACGGTGAAGTTTGCGGTTGCTTCGGGCGCGAATGTGTAGGCCTCAGGCTGACCGCCTGCCAGAACCTTCTCGGTAATGATCGCACGATCCACAGCCAGCGACAGAGCTTGGCGAACATTGGGATCTTTGAAGGCTTCAGGGCCGCTGTCAGAGACATTGAAGGTATAATAGTAGTTGCACAGGCGTGGGAAGCTGATGGCTTCTTCTGGGTGCTCTTCCTTCAGGCGAGGATACTGACCAGCGGGAATTTCGGTCCGGTCCAGCTCACCCGCCAGATAACGAGTCAGGGCAACATTCTCGTCGTTGATGACCAAAGCAACGACCTTGTCGATGATTGTATTGTCGTTATCCCAGTACATCTCGTTGCGCTCACGTACGGAGCGTTCTTGCGGAAGGTGTTCTGTCAGAACATAGGCGCCGTTCGAGACGATGTTTTCAGGCTTGGTCCAAGCGTCACCAAACTCTTCGATCACTTTCTGCGGCGCTGGGAAGGTGGTCGAGTGGGTGGTCATCTGCGGGAAATAGGGCAGGGGAGCACTCAGGCGGACTTCCAGCGTTTGGTCGTCAATGGCTTTGACGCCCAGCTCATCCACTGATTTGTCGCCCGCAATGATGTCGGCTGCGTTTTCAATCGACATCAGCTCCATGAACCACGCATAGGGCGATGACAGTTCAGGATCGACAGCGCGTTTCCAGGCAAAAACGAAATCACCTGCAGTTACGGGGTCTCCGTTTGACCATTTCGCATCACCGCGGAGCTTGAAGGTGTAGACATCTTTGGTGTCATTGACGGTGTACTCGGTGGCAGCGCCAGGGACCAGATTACCCTCTTCGTCCTGGTTCATCAGACCTTCGAATAGGTCGCGCACGATTTCGGCGCCGGACACATCTTCGACCACTTGCGGATCGACCGAGCTGTGCTCATCCAAAATGCGATAGATAAATGTTTGATCATCCGCCAGCGCCTCGCCGGTTTGCGGATGTGTGCCAGCTGCGATTGCTGCGCCGGCAATAATGGTCGAGGACAACAGCCCCGCCAGTGAAGTACGGACTAATTTTTGCATAGTGATTACTCCCATTTTTTTGTGGTGCCGGATGCCCCGGTTGCTTTGCAGCGGGCACCCGTCTACCAATGTGTTTCCGGCAATTGCGGTGCGTTCACCTTGATCTAGATCGCGGCAGAGTCCAAATTTTAGACCTTTTGCTCCGGGCAGTGTCGGATGTTTGATTGCGAAAGTTGTCTTTCACTGTCGCAAAAATCTGCTGGTTTTTAGGCAAAGGTAAAGGGTTTTGCACTCAAATGGGATTGCAAAGATCGAATGAAACCGGATCAGGCAGGGGTGTGGAAATATTATTCTGATACGCTTTGTCTGAATGACATTTTCGTGAAGCCCTACATATTGCAAAGGGCGAATAGATTTCCCTCGGCACTCGAATATGGCGAATCAGGTATAGCTTCAGGGCTTCAAAACAGCTTTAAGGCTATCGTTCGGAAAGCACGTTGGTTGATCCCCCGATGCCTCCTGCCAGCGCCCGATCGAGCGACGGGTCTTGTATCCGGGCAAGCCATCGACACCGCCTACATCATGCCCCTGATCAACAAGCGCCTGCTGCATTCTGGCGACGTCTGATCGGTAAAGGGTACCAACATTCCCCCAGCGGCCGCGAAAGTCGCCGACACCATATTGAATGCGGTCGCCGACATGGCCCACAAACAAGGCGTACAGATCGCTGGTGTTGTAGTCTTTGAGAACATAAAAGTTGGGTGTGACGATAAAGGCCGGACCGCTGCGCCCGGCAGGCATCATCAGATACCCTTCTGCAGACAGCTCGTGTGCCGGAAATGGCTTGCCTGAAACGCGACTGACACCCATCGTGGCCCAATCCTGGATCTGACGTCCCTGATCAGGCCCCTCAAGTGCGCAAGAGACTGCAGTGGGCACGTTGACCTCGAACCCCCAATCTCGGCCGCTAACCCAGCCGTGTTTCTCAAGATAGGCGCCGATCGAAGCAATCGTATCTGCGGGTGACCCCCAGATATCAGCCCGATTGTCCCCATCGCCGTCGCGCGCGTAGGTCAGAAAATTTGTGGGCATAAACTGTGGTTGCCCCAATGCACCGGCCCAACTGCTTTTAAGGGTGCGGCCCTGCGCATGGCCGGCTTCAGCGATTTGCAGCGCGGCGATCAACTCGGTGGTGAAATAGTCGGCCCGCGTACTCATGAAACCCTTCGTACCAAGAACTTGAAAGGCATTATGGCGGATCGGGACCTGGCCATAACCGCTTTCGCGTCCCCAAATGGCCAGTATTATACGGGCAGGGACACCGGTTTCAGCCTCAACGCGCGTCAGAGTTTGAGCGTGGCGTCTGGCCATCTTTTGTCCAACCGAAGTAGCCCCCTGTACCGATCCGGCATTGAAATACCGGCCGGGCGAGCCAAACTCGGCCTGACGCTGTGCCTTAGGGGTCTTTTTAGGGCTGCCCGGAGGCACTAGATCCGGCAAGTCCCAGTTTAGCGTCACCCCATCAAAGGCTTGCTGGAACGTGCGTCGCGATACGCCTTTGGCCTTCGCTTGTGGCCAGATGGTCTGTTGCAGCCAATTCTGGAACTGACGTTCAACTGCAGCGCGATCCTGCGCGTTCAAGGGCGCTGTCAACATAACAAGGGTGAGGATAGCAAAAACTATACGCATACAACTGATCTCGCGCGCGAAAGATCGCATGTCAACAGGGGGATGTTGGGGTAAATTTGTAAAAGTCCTTGAGAAAAGTTCTGACTCTGCCAATAGTTGCCGGGAACCCCCAGCCGCAAGAGGATCATCAGGCGTGAGCTTTTTCCGGATGTCCCCTGTCTCCATATCCGCCCTCGTAACGCTTGTTGCGCTGTTGGTGTCGGTCCAGGCCGCGGGGGCAAGCGACAGTTTCATGGACCCTCAGGGCCCGATTGCGGCGGTACAAAAGAGGCACCTTTTGCGTGCGACCGCGCTGATCCTGATCGCGGTGATCCCGGTACTGGTCTTGGTTCCGTTGATTGCGCTGCGATATCGTCGGCGCAGGGGTGGAAACGCGGCCTATAAACCGCATTGGGACTTCTCGGCGAAGCTTGAGTTTCTGATGTGGGGCGTACCGATGGTGATTGTGGCAATCCTGTCCTTCTACCTATGGAAGGCCACCCATCGTCTTGATCCCTACGCAGCCCCGTTCGGAGAGGAACCCGCCTTACGCGTGCAGGTGGTTGGTCTCGATTGGAAATGGTTGTTCATCTATCCTGACCTCGGCATCGCCAGCGTAGGAGAGCTGGGTATCCCGATAAAACAACAGGTGGCGATGACCTTGACGACAGATACGGTGATGCAGTCTTTCATGATCCCGGCGTTGGCAGGCCAGATCTACGCCATGCCCGGCATGACGACGCAGCTGCATGTGGTGGCGGACGCGCCCGAGACGATGCAGGGAGAGAACACGCAGTACAATGGCCGCGGCTTCACCAAGCAGAAATTCATGACGCAGGCAATGAAACCCGAGGATTTCAACGCTTGGGTGACAAGCGTTCGTGCCCACGGAATACCATTGACCGAAGACACTTACAGGACACTGGCCATGCGCACGGATCGTGATGAGGTTCAGGCGGCTTTGGGGACCCCACTTATGCCGCTCAATGCGCTGTACTTTACACTGGAAGAGGGCGATCTGTTCCATTCGATCCTGCATCGGTATCACAGCGGAGAACCTCTGCCGCTAGACAAGCAACCCGGAACCGCCGAATTCGGGCAGGAGGCGAGCCAATGAACTCCTCCGACACCGGTTTTTTTGGTCGCCTGACTTGGGACGCATTCCCCATTGCCGGGCTAATCCAGAACCCCAGCGCGAATGAGATCATCGCGAATGCCGCCGCTGCCATTGTGATCATAGGTGTCGTGGCTGTGGTCGGCCTACTGACATGGTTCCGTCTGTGGGGGCCGCTTTGGCGGGATTGGCTGACCAGTGCAGATCACAAGAAGATCGGCATAATGTATATCGTCTTCGCCATCGTCATGTTGGCACGCGGTGTGCTTGAAGGCGTGGTAATGCGCGCGCAGCAGGCAGCAGGGCCGGGGGACGGGTTCCTCGCGCCAGAACATTTTGCCGAACTGTTCAGCACGCATGGGACCATAATGATTTTCTTTGTGGCCGTGCCTTTTGTTTTCGGCTTGGCAAATTTTCTGGTGCCGCTGATGATCGGCGCAAGGGACGTTGCTTTTCCGGTCATGAACCAGATCGGCCTTGGTCTTACCGTCTCGGCCGGAATGATGCTGATGGTATCGCTGGTGGTTGGAGAGTTCTCGACCGGAGGTTGGACCGCCTATCCGCCCTATACCGGGGCCGCTTTCAATCCTGGTGTGGGGCCGGACTACTGGATATGGGCTATCGTTGTTTCGGGTGTTGGTACCACGCTGACCGGTATCAACTTTGCCGTCACGATCTACAAGCTACGCGCGCCGGGGATGAAATTCATGCGGCTGCCGATGTATTGCTGGACGATCATCTGCAGCTCGATCCTGATTGTCTTTGCCATGCCGCCGCTTGGTGTCGCCGCACTGCTTTTGGCTGCCGACCGATATCTGGATTTTCATTTCTTCACCAATGATCTGGGCGGCAACATGATGAACTATGCCAACCTGTTCTGGTTGTTCGGCCACCCCGAGGTCTATCTGCTGGTCTTGCCCGCCTATGGGATCTATTCCGAAGTTTTTGCCACCTTTTCTGCAAAGCGCCTGTATGGCTATAACTCACTTGTCATCGCGACAATGTCGATTGCAATCATGTCGTTTACGGTTTGGCTGCATCACTTCTTCACCATGGGTCAAAGCGCGCTGATCAACGCGGTGTTTGGCATTGCGACGATGTTGATCGCTATCCCGACCGGCGTGAAGGTCTATGATTGGATGGCAACGCTTTATCGCGGGCGCATTCGGTTTTCTGTCCCGATGCTCTATAGTCTCTCTTTCTTGATGCTGTTCGTTATTGGCGGCCTCAGTGGCGTGGTCCTCGCCAATCCCACAGTTGACTATCAGGTCCACAACACGCTGTTCCTTGTGGCACATTTCCACAACGTGCTGCTTCCGGGCGTGCTGTTTGGCCTGCTCGCTGCATATAACTACTGGTTCCCCAAGGCATTCGGGTTTCGCCTGAATGAGTTTTGGGGCCGTGTCTCAGTCTTCTGTTGGACCGTCGGCTTCCTGCTAACATTCATGCCGCTGTATTTCGTGGGCCTGATGGGAATGCCCCGTCGGTCATTCAGTTGGGAGGATCCCAGTTTTCACCCCTACATGATCACCGCAGTCATTGGTGCGTTGGTAATCACTTGCGGGTTGTTCTCGATCCTGATTCAGCTGTGGGTCAGCATACGTGATCGGGATAAATCCTGTGCACCCATAGGCGACCCGTGGGATGGGCGCACACTGGAATGGTCGATCCCATCGCCCCCGCCGCCCTACAACTTTGCCATTATTCCCATCGTCACCGACCGAGATGACTTTGCCGCCACGAAAGAGCGCGGCGCGGCCTATCCCACGCCGGAGGTCTATGAAGATATTGAGATGCCGCGCAACACGGGCATTGGGTTCGCCTTTTGCGTGCTTAGCGGCGTCTGGATGTTTGCGCTTGTCTGGTGGATTTGGTGGCTGGCGGCTTTGATGACGATCGCAATGATCCTTGCCTTCATCATCTGGAGTTTCGACACCAGCACCGAAATCATCATCCCGGCCGAAGAAGTCCGCAAGGAACACGAAGCCTGGCTGGAGCTGGCCCACAGCACCAAAGCTGTGGATCGTGACCACGAAAGCACCCCTGAAAACCTAGGCCTCGCCCGCCCGGATATGGAGGCGGTGACATGAAGCGCGCACCCAGACACAGTTATCCAGGGATCAACCTCGGCGAGGATCACGCCAGCGCCCATAAGGCGACCGAGGTTGTCACTTTCGGCTTCTGGGTCTTCTTGATGAGCGACCTTGTCTATTTCGGCCTGATGTTCGCGATCTACATCACGATGATCGATGCACAGGCCGGTGGGCCGGGGCCGCATGAATTGTTTGATCTGAAAAGCATCTTTGCCCAGACCCTGATCCTGCTGACCAGCAGTCTGACCGTGGGTTTGGCAATGCTGGCGCTGAAATACAACCTGCCCCGGGCTCGGGTCGTGTTCTGGTTCGGAGTGACCTTGGCCCTTGGGCTCAGCTTTCTGGCACTAGAGATCCGTGATTTCATGAATATGGCAGAGCAGGGCGGTGTCCCACAGCGCAGCGGCTTCCTTTCGGCCTTTTACGGTCTGGTCCCGCTGCATGGTCTACATGTCGCATCTGGCTGTCTGTGGCTGATTGTACTGGGCATCCAGCTAAAGGTGTTCGGCCTGACCGATCTGCTGATGTCGCGCATGGTGCGGCTGGCCCTGTTCTGGCACTTCCTTGACTTGATCTGGATCGGCATCATTACAATCGTGTATTTCGGAGGGCTGGCTTATGGATAGACGCGCCGACATGCATAAGCGCGAGCGCCGCCGCTATGTCATCGGGTATGGTGGATCGCTTCTGCTAACTTTGGTGGTGTTCGCTGTCGCCTATCAGTTCGGGATTGAGACCAGAGGGGTCTATCTAACCATTGGCCTTTTGGGATTGGCCCAACTGGTTCTGCAGTTGGTCTATTTCTTGCATATCGACCGCCGCCGTAGCAGCCGGGAAGATCTGGACCTGATCCTTTTCTCTACACTGGTTTTGCTGATAATCATCGGCGGGACGGTCTGGGTTCTGGGCAATCTGGCCATACGAATGCACATGATGTGATCTGCGTCGAAGTCGCAAGAATGTCCCCCTTTAAGGTTAAAATATCGGTATCGGCACCGGAATGAGCTTTGCCGACAGGTCGAAATGTCAGGCCATCAGGACAAGCCCCAGCCAAAGCGCAAACCAGCACAGAAACAGACTGAGCAGTATGTTCCCAGCCGCCAATGCGATGGTTCTTTCACGATGCAACTGCAGGGACTGATAGGCAAAGCTGGAAAACGTTGTAAACCCGCCGCAAAATCCAAACACCAATCTGTTTTGGTATTCACTCATTTCGGCGGCACCACCCAGGTAGCCGATCCACAGACCTAAAAAAAGGCTGCCCAGAACATTCACGATCAGTGTCGAGAAAGGCAGATCATGCGTCACACGCAGCGCCAGCCAGTGCCGCAATACAGCGCCCGCTCCGCCACCCAATGCAAATATGGCGTGCAATTGCAGCTCGTTCATTCTGAGTGTTCCTGCGGGAAATGCTTACGCCCCAACGTTTCGCCCAAAACTGCCGCAGCAAGACCAACTGCGATTTCAGCCGCGAATGCCACAAGGACGGACCATCCACTGGCTTCGGCCAAGCGTTCCAACTCTGCCACAAATGACGAAAAGGTTGAAAGACCACCACAAAACCCGACGGCCCCAAGATGCAGCACATGGGTGTGAACCTTGTGGCGAATGGCGTAGAGCCAGCCAAGGATGAAACAGGCAACGACATTAATCCCGAATGTCGTCGTCAGGAACGGAGCCCCTGGAACCGTCACCGAAAACAGCTCGCGTAACAACGACCCTGCGGCACCACCGACGAAGACGGCCGTGTACATCAGGGCGCGATGTCTGACTGCAGATGCAGTTTGCGACACTTTGGTTGATCTCGCTCTTACCCGGGTTTTATTCCGCATACAGTTTGCGCCGGGGGTGATCAACTGAACTCGCTTACTCGGACCAAACCATGACCATGATAGCAAGGTCTTGCACATTCAGTTGAATCTGGTTCAGGGTCAGGGTCAACTGCTGGGCTTCACGTCCACGATCCAGCCGAGGCTATGCTCATATAACGCCACCCAGGGAGGTCAGGGATGATTGTTCGCAGGCTATATTATATACTCAGCTATGTGGGTTTACCGCTGACCTTGCTGTGGGGTTACTTTTGGTCCCCAGCCTATTGGTTGTTGGTTATTTTGATCCCATACGCCGTCGTCGGTTTGTACGATATGCTAACGACCAAGCATAACGTGTTGAACAATTACCCCGTGCTGGGCCACTTCCGTTACATGCTGGAATTTGTGAGCCCCGAAATCCGACAATATTTCGTAGAAACCAACGAAAGCGGCCGGCCATTTAACCGAATTATCCGCAGCTTGGTCTATTCCAGGGCGAAGGGGCAGGTCGATACGCAGGCATTTGGCACACAGTACGATATCCTGAGTGTTGGTTATCATCGTGCAAATCACTCACTCTCGCCAAAGGATGTCGCTGAAAGCGAAGAACGGATTATTCTTGGTGGGCCTCAGTGTGACAAACCCTATAGCGCCTCGCGCCTGAACGTGTCGGCGATGAGCTTTGGCGCGCTGAGCGCCAATGCGATCCGCGCATTAAATGGTGGCGCCAAGGATGGTGGATTTGCGCACAATACCGGCGAAGGTGGGTTGTCTCCGCATCATCTGGCCGAGGGTGGCGACATTATCTGGCAGATCGGCACCGGGTATTTTGGTTGCCGAACACCAGAGGGTGGTTTCGACAAGGACATGTTTGCCGAAAAAGCCAAGAATGGTGTCGTCAAAGCAATCGAGATCAAACTTTCGCAAGGCGCAAAGCCGTCTCATGGAGGCGTGCTGCCTGCCGCAAAGGTGGACGAAGAGATCGCGAAAATTCGTGGTGTTCCAGTTCATCAGGATGTTATTTCACCCCCCACACATTCGGCCTTTGATGGCCCAACCGAACTGATGCAATTTGTGCAGCATCTGCGCGACATGTCGGGTGGAAAGCCGGTTGGCTTCAAACTGTGTATCGGTAAGCCCTCAGAATTCATGGCGATCTGCAAAGCCATGCTTGAGACAGAGATTTTGCCCGATTTCATCACTGTGGACGGTGCCGAGGGGGGCACCGGTGCAGCACCTGTCGAATTTACCAATCGTCTGGGTATGCCACTGAACGAGGCATTGATCTTTGTGAACAACTGCCTGCGCGGGATTGGTGTGCGCGATAAGGTGCGCGTCATCTGTTCAGGCAAGGTCGCGACCGGCTTCGATATGGTCGAAAAAATGGCCCTGGGTGCAGATATGTGCAACGCGGCGCGGGCGATGATGTTTGCGGTTGGATGCATTCAGGCGTTGCATTGCAATACCAATCGCTGCCCCTCGGGCGTGGCGACGCAGGATCCGATCCGTGGGCGGGCCGTGAACGTGCCGCAGAAACGCCAGCGCGTACACACGTTCCACGACGCGACCTTGGAAAGCTTCCGCGAGATTTTGGGGGCGATGGGAAAAGCAAAGGTGTCTGACCTGCGGCCTTCCGATATTCACCGCCGCACAGCAGATGAGCGAGAGCGGTCTTATGCTGAGCTTTACAGCATTCTGGAGGACGGTGCATTGCTGGCTGAACCCCTCCCAGAGGAATACGCGGCCGAATGGCAGGTTGCTTCGGCCAACCAGTTCTGACCCTGTTTAGCTTGGGTTCGTCCGCGGATTGTTTTGCGCGTGGCTATTGATTTTGCGGATGCTCCATTCGACGGCGTCTCGCATGGTTCTGCCTAAGGCCACATCGAAGGCTTCGACCAGATCTGGGGTCTGGTCGCTGGCTGCCATCACATTTTCCTGGAATGAGCTGGATGCGATAATCTTGTCCTCGTATTCATCGATAATCTTAATATTGATGCGGACTTCTACGCGAACTGTTTTGGAGTTCTCGGTTTCGCTGATAACGATGCCCTGAAACTCGCGTAAATCCGGCGCAATCACATAATCTGCACGCAAACCAACAGTCGATCGTCCCACCGCAGCAACCTTGCCGGAATTCTCATAGCTTTCGACCATCAGCGCCTGAACGATCAGCGGCGCGCGATCAACCCAGCGCGCCCTTGGCAGATACTGAACCTGCAGCAAGGTGGGCTGCACAGCGATTTGATCCGTGTTTACTGCCGCCGTCGCCGTGGGTTCCTCGACAACAATCTGTGTCTGGATACGTGGCAGCGATGAGGAGAACGTGCTTTTGGGTGTTAGCAGATACAGGTCGTTGGGTTTGGAGGCTTGGCTCAATGTCCCCAAACCAGCACAACCTGTTAACGCGACCAAGGCCAGCGACAGTGTTAAGGGCCGTATCATTGACGAAACTCCGATGCTTGGGTGCCTAACAAAAAGCGGGCAGGGTCGCGTTCGACTTTATCAACCAGCCGGTCAAGACTGATGACCAAACGCTGGGATTCCTCGATAAACCGAATGAACTGAGGTAATCCGACGCGCAAAAAGTCGGAGACCTGTCGACGGTTATCCTGAACAATTCCATCGATGGTACTCAACAAATCAGACGCCGATTGCGAAGCGCTGAGAACATCGTCGGAAATCTGATCAACCTTTTGGGTTATGTTCGTGACGGTTTCAGCAACCTGTTTGGCGGCCTTGCTTACGTCAGCTGCGACCGGCGAGATATCTTCATCCATCACGCGATTGGCCGAGTCAAACGCGCGTTCGGCAGAATCCAACGTACTTTTGGCCGAATCCATGGTCGAAGTAACCGAATCCAGAGTTTTGTTTGCGTTCAATACCGTTTCGCTGATCACGCCAAGTGTCACGCTGCCCTCATCCGATAGTCTTGTCAGTCTTTCAGCCAGGATCGAGCCCCGCTCGATAAAGGGTTGAATATCCTGCTGCAGCACGCGATCGGCATTGGCGATTGTGGTATTCGCAGTTTCAAGAGTCTGCTTGGCGGCATCTGAAGTGTTTTTAATGCTATTAAGCGTTTCAGTTCCCGTGCTGAACGTCGTTTCTGCGGTGTCCGCCAGTGTCTCAAGCCGCTTGGTGAACGCCCCTACATCCTTTGCCGCGCCGCCCAGATCAGAGGATAATGACTGGAAATCCGACAGGGTCTTGTCGAGTTTGCCAGAAGCATCTGCAAGATTGGTCAAAATGTCTGACACGGCTTTGCGGTTTTTATCATCGACGACAGAGTTGAGGTTTTCCAGCAGCGTGACAGCCTGGTCCAAAACTTTTGGAGCGCCTTCCAGAAGTGATTGGATCGAGCTGCGCTTGCTTGTGATTATGCTGTTCTGAGGCAATCTCTGCGCCGTTGGTGACCCGCCTGACAGTTCAACATACGCAACACCGGTCACACCCAGAGACTGCAATTGCGCGATGGTTTCCTTGGTGACCGGAATGTCCGCGTCAACTTCCAGTCGGACCCGCACCTTTGAAGGATCATCCTTATCCAGATTCAAAGATATAACCTGCCCGACGGGCAGGCCGTTATAGTTCACGCCTCCAGCCGCTGACAGACCTGAGACATTGTCAAACAGAACATCATAGTAGGCGTATTGCCGGGTCACTTCGAACTTGGCGAGCCAAAGAAAGAAGCCGAATGCACCCAGTATCCCTGCCAAGGTGAATGCGCCGATCAGGATATAATTCGCTCGGGTTTCCATCGCCTCTACCTGTCCTGCCCCTTCTGTTGTGCCGCGCGGGCGCGGGGGCCTGTGAAATATTCCTGAACCCAAGGGTGATCGACCTTGGTCATGTCTTCTATCGGACCTTCAACCAGCACACGCTTTTCCGCAAGTACCGCAACGCGATCACATATGGCGTAAAGACTGTCCAGATCATGCGTCACCATGAATACAGTCAGTCCCAGCGCGTGCTGAAGCTCTCGGATCAGGTCATCATAGGCGGCGGCTCCGATCGGGTCCAACCCGGCAGTTGGTTCGTCCAGAAACACGATCTGAGGATCCAATGACAAGGCGCGGGCCAGTGCTGCGCGTTTGCGCATCCCGCCCGACAGTTCCGAAGGGAACTTGCTGCAACTCAGCTGAGGCAGCCCAACCAAACTGATCTTGAGCCCACCAAGTGCAGCCATCAGGTTTTCGCTGATACCGGTATGTTCGCGCAGGGGTGCCATCACGTTTTGCAGTACGGTTAGCGAAGAAAACAAGGCTCCATCCTGAAAAGCGACACCCCAGCTTTTCTCGATGCGCTGACGATCTTCCTCGGGGCCGTTCAGAACATCGACGCCCAGCACCTCGATGCTTCCAGATTTTGGTCTATTCAGACCCACGATGGTGCGCAACAGCACAGATTTACCGGTGCCCGAACCACCGACAACACCCAGCACCTCACCACGCCAAACATCGAGATTAAGGTCGTGATGCACGACTTGTTCACCAAACTGGTTGGTCAGATTTCGCACACGGATAACGGCTTCGCGTTTTGTATCGGTTTGGGGTTTGCCCGGCAGCGCTGACGCGTCCATATCAAACCCCCAACTTTGAGAAGAAGATCGAAAACAGGGCGTCAATGGCGATCACCATGAAGATCGACTGCACAACCGAGGCCGTCGTACGTTGACCAACGCTTTCGGATGATCCTTTGACCTGCATGGCCTGCCAACAGGCAATGACCCCGATCACAAGTGCAAAAAACGGCGCTTTGATCATCCCAACAGCAAGTTGCGAAACGCCGGTGTTTTCCTTCAACCGGGTCAGGAACATCCCTGGACTGACGCCCAGATCGATCCAACTCATCAACGCACCGCCGATCAAACCAGCCATGTCAGCCACAAAGCCCAGAATGGGCAGCATGATCAAAAGGGCCAACACACGCGGGATGACCAGAACCTCGATCGGGTCCAGCCCCAGCGTACGCATCGCATCAATTTCTTCCTGTACCTTCATCGAGCCGATCGAGGCCGTAAAGGCCGAGCCGGAGCGGCCGGCGACGATGATCGCGGTCAACAGGATACCCAACTCGCGCAGGATCGAGATTGAAATCAACTCGACCACAAATATTTCGGCACCGAATTGCTTCAATTGGGTCGCGCCTTGAAAAGCCAGAACGACACCAATGAGGAAACCCATCAGCGAAACGATGGGAAGCGCCTTGAAGCCGACCTGTTCCATCTGTGAGAACAAGGCGGCCCGACGAAGCCTCCAGGGCATGATCAATGTCCGAACCAGCCGGTGAAGGGTTAGCCCCAGAAACCCTACGATCGACAGCGTATCCTGCCACGCACTAAAGGTCCGTTCACCAATTCGGGCAACCCAGTTAATAAAGCCGCGGGGTGGCAGCTCTTCTCCGGTTGCTTCGGGGATGTTGTGTGACACCGTTTCGATCAACGAAGAATGTGCGGGGGTCAAACCTACAAACCGGACCTGAACGCCTGCAGACGTCATCCGCTGCGCAAGATTGGCAACAAGCCAGGCCCCACCGGTATCCAGCGCTTGCAACTGCGTCATGTCCAGAACGACGTCTTGTCCATTGGGTCTGAGCGCTGCGAAATCTCTTTCGACACAATCCAGCGCTTGCGTTCGCAAATCCCCTGCAATCCGAATGCAAACTTCGGTTGCGCGGGTCTCGGAAGTAATCGTTGGCCGTGTCATGGCGGTATGTGATGTCAAACACCGGTTGGCTGCAATGGAATTGTTCAAACAAGCCAAGAATTTGCGTCGATACATGGCGATGGTGTGACAGTTAATTCCGCTGCCCCGCGACTTGTAGAAACGGTGCGATAGCTGGCAACCCGCTAGACGTATGGGAGGGTCCGATCTGCTTTGGTTGGAGCCACCCAACAGGGAACCGATGCTCAGAACCGCTAATATTCAGATAATCATAGACAAACGTCCGTCTTGAGGTATCGTAAATCCAGAATTTTTCGAGTTTGGTTGAGTTTTTCGAACAGGCGGCTTGGTCGGTAATTAAATTGGCTTGTTGGGCGCATCTTCGCCTTGTTACCGGCATCTGCCTCGTATGCTTGTCGGGCGAGGATTGAGAGGTGGATAATGGTCGATTGGCTAGTGAATGTTCTTCAAAACTATCCAGAGCTGGCGGTGTTTCTGTCCATTGGTATCGGTTTTCTTGTCGGCCCTTGGAAGGTGATGGGTTTCAGCCTGGGTACGGTCACCGCAACGTTGCTGGCGGCGGTCGTGATTGGACAGGCCCATATCGACATCGACTCGGCGGTTAAATCGACCTTCTTCATCATGTTCATTTTCGCTGTGGGCTACGGTGTTGGACCGCAATTCATGCGCGGCCTGAAAGTAGACGGTGCGCGCGAGGTGTTTTTTGCACTCAGCGTGCTGGCCTTATGCCTCGTGATCCCCATCATCGCCGCAAAGGTGGCGGGGCTAGAGCTTGGCTATGCCGCTGGTCTCTATGCCGGGTCGCAGACGATTTCAGCTGCAATTGGCGTTGCAACCGACCAGATCGGCCATCTGGGGCTGTCGGCGGAACAAGCCAAGACCTATGCCAACCAAATCCCGGTGGCTTACGCGGTGACCTATATCTACGGCACGATTGGTTCGGCAATCATTCTAGCCAAGATCGGGCCGCGATTGATCGGTGTCGATCTGGTCGCGGCTTGCAAGGAATATGAGGCTAAGCTCGGCGGTGGCCTAGCGGTGGAATCCGGTGACGGCATCGTCTCGGCGTATCGGGCGATCGAAGCCCGCGCTTTTGAAATACCTCAGGGAAGCGATTTTCTGGGGCAACCGGTCAAAGACCTGATGCCCGGCGTGCGCATTTATGCTGAACGCCTAAGGCGCGACGGCAAGATCATCGAGGTTGACGACAACACGATATTGCAAGTCGGGGATGTCGTGATGTTTTCGGGTCGTCGCGCCGATCTGGTGGGCTTGCTTGAAACCAGCCTGACTGAGGCCGACGCACCCGACTTGCTGAGTATTCCATCCGAGAAGATGGACGTTCTGATCACCAGCAAGGATGTGCATAACAAAACGCTTGAAGAGCTAAGCAAACTGTCGATTTCACGGGGCATCTATGTCTCAAAACTGATGCGGAACATGCAGGACTTACCGCTGTTGCCGGGTACGGTCGTCCACCGAGGTGACATCATCACCATTCAGGGTAGTAAACGGCATGTTGAGGCCGCGATTGCCAAGATCGGTTATGCAGATCGCCCAGTCGACACCACGGATCTGGCCTTTGTTGGATGGGGGATTTTCATTGGCGGGATCATCGGAACGCTGTCGGTTATGATGGGAGGCTTCCCTATCAGCCTTTCGACGACCGGTGGCGCACTATTGGCAGGGCTACTCCTTGGCTGGTTGCGTACCGTGCATCCGACCTTTGGTCGAATACCCGGGCCGGCCCTTTGGTTGATGAACACGCTGGGCCTGAATGTCTTTATCGCGGTGATCGGGATCACCGCTGGGCCGGGTTTTGTCGCCGGGTTGCAACAGGCAGGTATCGCGTTGCTGCTATGGGGGATTGTCGCCACTTCGCTGCCCATGATCTTTTCCGTTTATGTTGGGCATTACGTGTTCAAATTCCACCCGGCAATTCTGTTTGGTGCCTGCGCGGGTGCACGGACCACCACGGCCGCATTGGGCATGATTCAAGAAGCCGCGCAAAGCCGTATCCCGGCACTTGGCTATGGGATGCCCTATGCAATCGGCAACACCTTACTGACCATCTTCGGGATGGTCGTAGTTTTGATCCTAAGCTGATTTGGAGAGGTTTGAACGATGGATAGAGTAACGCTGCACGACTACGAAGCGCTCAGCCCGTTTCAGATCAAGGATGAGCTGATCAAACTGGCCTCAGCCGAAGCACACAAGGCCAACAGTGCCTTTCTGAACGCAGGTCGCGGAAATCCCAATTGGGTCGCCACCCGCCCGCGTGAAGCATTCTTTGCCCTCGGACAATTTGCCATAACCGAATCCAAGCGTGTGATGAACCACCCTGCCGGGTTGGGTGGTATGCCTGCGCAGAAAGGTTGTCATGAGCGGTTTCAGGACTGGGCGTCTGAGCACGCAAAGACGCCGGGGGTAGACACGCTGCTTGAGGTCGTGACGCATGCCATTGCTGCGTTTGACTTCGAAGCGGATGAGTTTGTGCATGAACTGACGGATTCAATTATCGGCGACAATTATCCGGTTCCCGACCGCATCCTGAAACACAACGCGACGATTGCACATGAATACTTGATGTGGTCCATGTGCCGGGGCCACCGGCCAGATGCCCAGTTTGATCTGTTCGCGGTTGAAGGCGGCACGGCGGCGATGTGCTATATTTTCAAAACACTCAAGGCCAATCGCCTGCTGAACCCTGGCGATACGATCGCGCTGTGTACGCCAATCTTCACACCCTATCTGGAAATGCCCGAGTTGGAGGACTACAGCCTAGAATCCGTCCATGTTGAGACTGACGAGGATGACGGTTTCCAATTGACTGATGCTGCAGTCGACAAACTGAAAGACCCCAAAGTAAAAGCGTTCTTCCTGGTCAACCCTGGCAATCCGTCCTCTGTTGCGCTCAGCACTGCCTCCTTGCGGAAACTGGCGGATTTGGTGGAAAATCACCGGCCCGATCTGATCGTACTGACGGATGATGTCTACGGCACCTTCGTACATGACTTTACGTCGGTCATGGGACATCTGCCCCGCAATACGATCGGGGTGTATTCTTATTCAAAATACTTCGGCTGCACTGGCTGGCGGCTTGGTGTGATCGCTGTGGCGCAGGACAACATCTTCGACCTCAAGCTTGCTGATCACCCGGACGACATTAAACAGGCCTTGGACAAGCGCTATGGAACCCTCAGCCTAACGCCGCGTGATATCCGCTTTGTCGACCGGCTGGTGGCAGATAGCCGAGATGTGGCTTTGAACCACACAGCGGGTCTATCGCTGCCGCAGCAGGTCATGATGACACTGTTTTCACTCTGTGAATTGGTGGACAGTAAGAAAATCTATCAGGCCGCCTGTATGGAATTGGTTCATCGCCGCTTCAAGCTACTGACAGAGGCGATGGGGGTCGAGGTACAGGCAGGTGAACATTATGATGCCTATTACGGCATCATCGATTTCGAATACTGGTTGCGGAAATATGTCGGCGAAGACGTTGTGACATGGATAAAGCAGAATGTTCAGCCATTGGATATCGCGTTCAAACTGGCCGAAGATTACGGCATCGTCTTGTTGAATGGCAGCGGTTTTGATGCACCCGGTTGGTCGGCGCGGGTGTCCTTCGCCAACCTGCCTGATGAGGCTTACTCGCAGATCGGAACGGCCGTTCGATCTGTCGCGCGTGGCTATGTACAAGCATACCGCGCCGCGAACAATTTGCCGCTGCATGGATAGCCAAAACTGCCTACACCTGCGCTTGAACTGGTGATACCTATGGGCGCAGTGGAGGATGGGTTTGGAATTATCCGAAAGACACATCAAGGCGATGACAACCGCTGGCCTGAATCTGATCGGGCAAGCCCTGTCGATCTATGACAGTCAGCTACGCCTTGTGGTCAGCAATCTGAGGTTTCAGGAAATGTTCGGCCTGCCAGACAAGCTTGTCGAACCGGGTGCTTTGTTTCACGACACCATCTATTTTCTTGCCAGCCGGGGCGAGTATGGCTCGGACGGTGACGTTGACGAAATGGTTGAAACCCGCGTTGCGCAAGCTTTGGCTTTCGAACCGCATTACATGGAACGTACCCGGCCCAATGGTCAGGTTATCTCGGTGGAAGGTGCGCCTTTGCCCAATGGGGGGTGGGTCGCCGTCTATACCGATATTACGCGAACCAGACAGGTCGAGGATTTGCTGCGTGCCCGCTCGGAAGAGCTGTCAGATCAACTTTTGGGCCACGCCGAAGAGCTTTCCGCAACGAACCGCAAACTAGCAGCGACGATTACGGCGCTGGAAGAGGCCAAACGACAGCTGACCGAGATCGAGGCGCGCACGCGGATGACGACCGAGATGATGCCCGCCCATATCGCTCATCTGGATGAAGATGGTCGATATGATTATTCAAATCGGCGCCTCAGTTCAGTCATGCCCGGTCGACCCTCGGAAATCCTGGGCCTTCATATTTCTCAGGCACTTGGATCGTCCGCTTATAACCGAGTGAAACCGCAACTGGAGCAAGCATATTGCGGACAACCTTCAGTTTTTGAGTTTACCGAAGATCAGGATTCACGACGCATTCGCGTGTCATTCACGCCGGACAAAGCAGGTGGTGTTTATGTCATGTCGGTGGATATCACTGAGGAAACTCAGGCCCGCGTCGCCCTGCAGCAAACGCGGCGCAGAGCAATGGCAGCCCAGATGACAAGCGGGCTTGCCCACGATTTTTCGAATTTGCTCACTATTATTCTGGGTATGCAGGCCCGGCTGGAAAAGATGGATTTACCCAAAGAAGCCAGCCAACTTGTCACCGCCACACAGCAGACCGCGCGTCGCGGTGGACAATTGCTGAATCGCATCGCCGACATGACTGGTAATCGTACACCACACCCTCAGGCCACGGATATGCGCGGGTTGCTCGAAGATTTACGCGTACTAGCCACGCCTTCGCTGCCGCGCGGTATGGGATTATCTGTGGTGAACACGCTGCCCGACAGGGCGCTGATGCTCGACCCCGGTATGCTTCAGGATGCCTTGCTAAATCTTGTGCTGAATGCACGAGACGCTTGTGGCACGTCAGGCCAGATTACGATCAGCGCCCACGCAATTGGGAACATTTGGGTCGAGATTACTGTATCGGACACGGGTTCTGGGTTCACCCCTGACGCATTGGAACAAGCGCTGAACCCATTTTTCACCACCAAAGGCAGCGATGGATCGGGGCTGGGGCTTCCTATGGTCTACGACACCGTTAAGCTGGCTGGCGGGGATTTGAACTTGCGGAACACACCCTCTGGGGCTTCTGTTGTATTGCGCCTGCCCTTCCGAGCAGCACCACCAGCCCAAGCGGGGCTTGTATTGCTGGTTGAGGATAATGATGAGCTGCGCAGTCAGTTTCGAGAAATTTTAATTGGCTTGGGCTGTTCGGTGATCGAGGCGAGCTCGGTTGGGGAAGCACTGGCTTTGACGTCAGACATAGATGACATCGCGCTGGTGCTGTCAGATATCCGGTTGGAAGGAGAGGGCACCGGTATTGATATCGTCGATCATCTGAAGGGCGCACTGCCCTGTATATTGATGACGTCCCTGCCGATTTCCGATCCTCTGCATACCAAAGCGCTGACTCGTGCACCTGTTCTGAGCAAACCGTTCACTCCCGAACAACTCTCCGCCCTACTTCGAACCGAGGCCGCATAGATGACCCAACCATTGGTGACCATTCTTGATGATGAGCCAGAGATACGTCGGATCCTGACAGACGCCTTGGAGGACGCCGGATTTCGTACTCAGAGCTTTGCCCGCGCGCGCGAGTTCGAAGCCTCGCTGAAACGGGTCACACCGGATGTTTGTCTTGTGGATTTGTCGCTGCCCGATACTGACGGGCTGGCGTTGGTGCATCGATTGGCGCTGGAGCAGGGGGCCGCCGTCATCATCATTTCGGGCCGGGCACAGGTTCAAGATCGGGTAACCGGGCTGGAGCTTGGCGCAGATGATTATATCACCAAGCCATTCGACCCTGCAGAGGTTATTGCGCGTGTCCGCGCACGCCTGCGTTCAACCGGCCCTGCAGTACAAAGTTCTGATGCCGCCGAATTCAACGGATGGATTGCTCATTTTGACCGATATGTTCTGATTGCTGACGATGGTGCCGAGACACCGTTCAGTCACGCCGAGGGCGAAGTCCTACGCCTCTTCCTCGAAAGCCCCAAACGCTTGATAAGCCGGGCACGAATGCAAGAGATGTTGGGTGGGGGTGCCGGTGACAGCTTTGATCGAGCGATGGATGTGCGCATCTCGCGGTTGCGGACAAAACTGGGAGAGGACCCCAAAAATCCACGCCTGATCAAAACAATATACGGGGCAGGGTACATCTTTCTGGGCGATGTAAAGTGGCGGTAAGTATCAGGTTCATAATTTTAACGGCTAGCCAATAACGCTGGCCGATAATCGTTCGAACCCCAGTGCGCTGGCCTCCTCAGTCACGCAAAGCCCGGTTCTTGATTTTTAGAACCGGTTGGAGCAGGTAATCCAGCACCGTTTTTCGGCCTGCAAGGATATCAACTTCGGCAATCATCCCGGGAATTATCTCGACCGCTATCCCAGACCCATCCAGCATGGTATCCGAGGTCTGAATTTCGACTGCAAAGACCTCTTCTTCGCTCCGTTCAGTACGCGTGATCGCATCGGCCCCAATGCGAATAATCTCACCGTCCAAGCTGCCGTATCGGGAGAAATCATAGGCTGTGATCATTATCTTAACCTGTTGACCTGCATGCAGGAATGCGATGTCCTTGGGGCGAACATAGGCCTCAACCAACAACCGGTCATCTAGAGGGACGATTTCAATCAGTTTTTCACCACTACGTGCCAATCCGCCGATTGTTGTTCGGTGAATTCGGTTCACAATACCCCTAACCGGTGCACGAATTTGCGCGCGTGAAACCCGATCCCGCAATGCAGGCAGGGCAGGTTGCAACGCCGACAGCTCAGCCGTGACCAATGCCAGATCCGTAAGGGCGGCACTTCGAAATCTGCTGCGCGTGGCACTAACCCTGTCATCAATTTCATCAAGACCGGCCTTCAGGCGGCTGATCACGGCCTCGGCCCTGGTTTTTCGGCCAGTCCACTCGGCCTCAGTACGACGCAATGCCAGCAATGTAGTTACGGGTTCCATGCGTTGTTCGACCAAGGGCACCATCATCGCACGTTCTTCAGCGAGAACATTTAGTGTCTCAGTTGTTGTCACCTGATCAACCAAACCTTCTTCGTATTCGCGTTGCCTTTGCTCGCGCTGCCGGTTCAGAATGGTAATTTCGGATGCAAGCTCCGCTTGCCGGCCCCGATAAAGCGCGGTTTCCGATTGCACGACGCTGGGGGCCTCACTCAACAAGCTATTGTCAAACTGCAAAGCCGTCTCATCGATTTCCGCTTGCAGCCGCTGTGCGCGAGCCATCAGAGCATAGGCGCGCTGTTGTTCCTGGTTTAATTCGCGTTCGATCTGATTGCTGTCGAGCTCCATCAGCAAAGTTTCGGCTTCGACAACCATCCCTTCGTGTACATACAGCGATTGCAAAACACCCGGTTCGGTGGCTTCAATAATCTGGACATCGCCAGATGGAACAATGCGGCCATCTGCACGGACGACATCGTCCAGCTCAGTGAACTTAGCCCACGCTACTGCAGAAATGATGCACCCCAGGATCAGGAACAATAGAAGAGAACCCCGAAGCGGTGCCCGTCCCTGCATTTCTCGGGCCAGCTGCCTTAGTTCAGGATGCCGCGACATTCAGATGCCTCCCGGGTTTGCGAACATATTGCGCAAGAATGGCTTTGGGTCCGTCCATACCGACTTTCCCGTCTTCAATCACGATGACCCGGTCCACCAGGTCCAATAAGCTGGTGCGATGTGTCACGATCACCATTGTGGTATCCTGCGTTGCCGTTTCCAACCTTTTGATTGTCTCAGCCTCGGATTTGATATCCATCGCGCTGGTTGGCTCATCCAGAACCAGCACCGGAGGGCGACCGATTAGCGCCCGGGCCAGCGCAACCGCTTGTCGTTGACCACCCGATAGACCTTCGCACCGTTCAGAAATGTGCTGATCATAACCCCGAGGGTGCTTGGCTACGAACTCTTCAACCCCGGCGATCCGACCAGCGCGGATCAAATCACTGTCACGCGGACGTATCATGCCACTGCTGATATTTTCCCTCAGAGAGCCTGAGAACAACCAAATATCTTGCAGAACAGAACCGATGTTGCGCCGCAAATCACCCGGATCAATCTGGCGAATATCCAGCCCGTCCAGTGTAACTGAACCCACACGGGGTTGATAAAGGCCTTGCAGTAAACGCGTGATTGTACTTTTTCCCGACCCGATCTGGCCAAGGATTGCGACCCTCTCTCCTGGTTCGATCGTAAAGGAAACACCCTTTAGTGCGTCATCCTGCTGATCTGGGTAGGCGAAATGAACATTGTTGAACGCGATGCGGCCAGAAACCTTGGGTCGGCTAACCCATGAACGGCCTTCGGGTCGTTCGGTATCTGCCCGCATGAGTTTGTCGAGATTGCGAAATGCGCTACGCGCGTGATTGACCCGCGTCAGAGTTTGCGCCAGTTGCCCCAATGGTGCCAACGCTCGGCCAGTCAGCATAACCGATGCGATAAGTGCACCCATACTGGTTTGGCCGTCGGTGATAAGAAACACACCATAAAACACGATCAATACTTGTGCGGCCTGCTGCGTAAACCCGGTCAGATTCAAGGCAAATTGAGTAATGGCACGACTGCGTGTCCCATGTTCTGACTGACGCTCGATTGCGTTTTCCCAGCGGGTTCGCATTTGGCGACCCGCGGTCGTAGTTTTGATCGTTTCAAGCCCCGATACAGCTTCGACAAGTACAGATTGTTTTGATTGACCGTCCGCAAAGCTTTTCTCGGCGAGCCGTGCCAACATAGGTTGGATTGCCAGCCCACTTAGTAACACAATGGGTACGGCAAGTGCCGGAACCAACGCCAAAGGACCACCAACCAAGTAAATTGTGAGAATGAAAATCGCGATGAACGGCAGGTCCACGACTGCAACTAACGTGGCTGAGGTGAAAAACTCACGCAAAGTTTCGAATTCTCGTACCGTGCTGGCCATCGCTCCGGTTGAACCGGTGCGGGCGGTCATGCGGATATTCAGCATCTGATCGAATATCCGGCGCCCCATGAACTTATCAGCCCGTTGCCCTGCGCGATCAATAAAACCGGCGCGTAATAGTTTTAGCGCAAAGTCAAACACCAGGGCCAGACACACACCAAGGGTCAAGGCTATGAGAGACTCAGTCGCTTCGTTCGGCAATACCCGGTCATAGACGATCATTATGAAAACCGAAGTGGAAAGGCCCAATATATTCGCCATCGCCGCAGCCATCGCCACCTGAGCATAAGACCACCGGTTCGCAGAGAGGGCGGACCAGAACCAGTGCCCACTGTACTCGGGTTTAGATGGCTCGGTCTCGTCTTGGTGCAAACGCCGGAACAGAAGGGCATAACCCGTATAGCTTTCACGAAGGTCGCTTTCTAAAACCTCGCCGAGGCCATTACCCAACGCCGGGTCATAGAGTATTAATCCACCCGATTTCGACCGACCGTGATAAACAACGGCACGGTCGTCCTTCATCAGCAGGACCGCCGGGGCCAGCGCCGTGTCAAATGCCTTTAGCTTCTGAGCGCCAAAACCAACCTGCAACCCCGCGCTCTGTGCTACTGCAATTGCATCACGGACCGTTAGTTTATCAGCTTCTCCGGATCGGGACGCGTGCAGAGTTGCAGCGGCCAATGGTCGTTCGAGCGCAGTCGCAACATTTAACAGGCAGCTTTCCAGCGCCGTTAATATGGCATGATCATCCTTCACTATGATCCACCCCAGTTGCTCAACTTGATACCCAGCAGGTCAAGAATATCGCCGGTCAAACTTAACGCCGCGTAGTTGGTCAGGAAAAAGCTCTGTTCCGCCAGGATCAATCTTTCCTGCGCGTTCACATAGTCCCGTTGTGCATCCAAGATTTCGATCAGGCTCCGGCGCCCGATTGTGAATTGCGCCCTTGCCGCCGCCACACTGTCTGCGTTGGCCTGCGTAGCTATTCGCGCCTCGCGAAGACGATCTGCACCGGCTTTCTGGTCCGAACGGATAAATCCGAGTTCTCGACCAATCTCCCTGATCAATGACTCACGATCCGCCTCGACCTGTTCGAGCTGAGCGGCCGCTGCCGTAATTGCAGCGCGCCGCTGGCCCGTGCTGTCCAGCTGATAGTTCACGGACAAGTCGACTCCAAAATCAGCGGTTTCAAAGTCGTCGTGATCGGCAAATGCCGCAATACGAATGTCAGGATGACGTCGGGCCTGGGCGACTGCCAGTTCCGCTCGTGATGCGATCACAGAGGCATTGGCTCTTCGAACCTGAGGGCTGTCCAATACGATTTGACTGTCGCTGCGGCTCAATTCAGGCGCGGGAAGCGGAGGGTGTAAATTTCCTGGCGGCGCGCCAAAAACTTCTCGGAACCGCGCCTCGGCCCGGTCAACACGCGCCCTTGCGTCAGCAAAACGGGTACGTGCATCGGCAACGCGAGACCGCGCTGTAAGCATATCCGCGTTCGAGCCAAGCCCGCCCGATACCCGGTCTGTAATCTGTTTCTCGATGTCTTCGTGAACTTCAACATTGCCACGAGCGATATCCAGGAGCTCCCTTCGGTCCAGCACCATGACATATGTTTCGATCGCGGCCAAAGCCGTGGCTGAGGCAGCCTGGAGTTGATCCCCGCGGCTTTCAAGAACGCGCGCATGAGCCGCCGTTAGGTCATTTGCCGCCGCACCCCCGTCGTAGACAAGTTGCGATATGCGCAGATATGGTGAAACCTCTCCATCCGTTGATAACGCCCGATCCGAGCCAGCGCGTAGCCCCAATGACACCTGCGGTAAAAATGCTCCTCGGGCTGCATCCCGGTTTGCCTTTGCTATATCCAGCCCAGAGTCGCTCCGTGCGACGTTGGGGCTGTTTTGAACTGCTGACCGAACGCGTTGACCAAAGGGGCTATTTGTCAGGTTGGTTGATGGTGCGACAGCACCCGCTCCCGTCGTTTGGCTTGAAAATGATCTTTCGACGCGAGTCACATCCGGCGTGGGTGTGCAGGCCCAGATTGGCAGTAGAATGATCAGCAGACACATTGGTTTAAAAACATGGTCAACCCATCGCATGGATCATCTCCGCTCTTGTTTGGTCATGAGATTCATCATTGGCCATCGCAGTTAAGAACCCGTTTAGCGTATCGCTTGCGGATGCATGTTTGCCGGGCAATTCATTCTGCGCGCGCGCCAGCCAGCTCAAATGGGACAGTGAGATCTGATGCGCGTGGATGAGTTGTAGGGCGCCGCTGGAAATCAATGTCAATTTGTAAGCATCGGGCAGGCGACAGAGCCTTTGCGCATCAATGCCCCAGTAATTTTCAGGTAAAGTAGTGCCTTCATGTTCTTGAAGTGGAACAAATAAATCCATTTCTGCGACTAATGAGCAGAGACGGCGCGCCTCGACCACTGCGGCTTCCCGAAGCTGCAAGAATTGCAGTACATCACATAGATTTCGCGACAGTTTGTTTCTACTGCTAAAGAATGGATTGTCCCGGGGATCACGCGTGACCAATCCAGAGCTTTCGTTTACGTACAAGCACAATCTTGCCCCGGTCAGGCAGTCGCGCATATTGGTGGGCCCAGTTTGAAACGGGTAGCAGCGTAACGCTGACGGAATATATGGCGCGCGCCAACGCCCCTGTTGGTCAACAATGGGTGTGGCCAATGCAGCATCAACCGAGAACATCGCCATCGGCAGGTAAGTTCCCTCCCGCAGCTTGAATGCGATCGGGAAGGACGATGCTATCTGAAATATCTCGGAGCTTACGATCGGACAGGCATCCATGCCCATTGCAAATCTATAGGATGTGAAGCGGCGCCAGTATCGATCGCTGTGGCGCCGTACACTGATCGGAAAAAGGCCGTTCTCTGCCATGTGATCCTCTTGTACAGAAGCGGCGGAGTCACGATTTGTGACTTCGCCAATTGCTCGCCGCGGTTCAGGCAGAAGCGCCGGTCGGGTCCGTCAACAGAATGTTCTCAGAGGTCAGCCCGCTTAGGTCCGAGAGCCCGTCAAACTGCGCAAGTGTTTCAACCGAAGCGGTGTTTGAATTTGAATAGCCCACTTTGACCAAAAGGCTGTCTGAGCCGTCTGTCGCAAGAAGATAAATCTCGTCTCCTGCTTGTGCACCCGACAGGTTTTCGGCAGCACTTGTGACTGTATTGACGTCAAGATCGGCAAGCGCAGTTGCCAGGCCGACAAAACCAGTATTCGCGCCGATTGCCCCCCCGGCCATCAACAACTCAACTCCGGTGCCGTCACCGCGTAGCGTGTTGGTATCGAGGTTTTGAAACATAAACGCATCCGATGCGTCGTCTGCCTGCCCGAGCGTGAAATTGCGGATACTATCGACACCATTGGTTGCCGGATCGGCTTCGAACACAACAACGTCACGGCCCGCACCTGATAGATCAATGATATCGTCACCCTCGCCACCGCGAAGAATGTCGTCGACATTTGACCCCGACAGGAGGTCGGCACCACTAGTGCCAAGATGCAGCTGCGATGGTCCCCCATCCGGGGTGGTCATGGTCAATACGATTGGCTGAGCCGCATCCTGAATGGTCATCGAAAATGTAACAACAGGTTGCGACAAATCCCCGTAGCTTGTGGCTGCTCCCGCAAAACTGATCGCGGAAGCTCCGCTTGGGTTTGCCAAAAACAGATTGAAATCGGCGTTCTCGGATTCCGATCCGGTATCATAGGTCGCAACCAAGGGGTCAAAACCCAACTCGGCGGTAAATGCCAGGCCGCTTGAGATGTCACGATCCGGATCTGCGTAAATCTCGAACGTCACCGTTGACCCACTTCGCCCGGCTTCCACGATTGTATATGCCGCTGGAATATGAGCGAAAGCCTCAGCCGAGACCGGTACCGGGTCGGAACCACCCGGGACAGTTGCTTGTGCAGAAAAACCAAGCGCATCGCCAGCCTCGATCGCGGCGAAGGCAGAAGCAGGCACGGCCAAGCTCCAACTGCCGTCAGCGGCGACGCTTGCGCTCCCGATGGTGATCGAATTCAACATGACATCTACCGACTGCCCCCCCGTCAAACCGGCGGACCCACCTGAGATTGTCAAACCGGTATTTTGTGCATCGGATAGTGAAACGGCACTGTTCGTTCCGGGTGTATTCAGGCTTAGGATCGGTTGGAAATTTGTACCCAACGTAGCCAGAGCATTGCTCGCCGGATTCCCCGCCGCATCCTCAACGGATGCCGTGATCTGGTAATTATCATTATCAGAAAGTCCGAGCAAATCGGCGGTGGGGATAACTACATTCCAACCGCCACCCGAAACCACCGATGTATACGTCGTACCGTTCAGACTGACCGTAACCGTCTGCCCATCATCGGCTGAGGTCGTGCCGGAAACGCTAAGATCATTTCCCTGTTCAATGACATCCAGTACAGGACCAACAGATAGTGGGTTCAGTGCGATCGTAGGCGCATCAAGATCAGTGCTGAAACTTGTCGAGGTACTGTTGGCATTGCCTGCTGCATCAGAAACTGATGCGTTCACGTCATATGACGCTCCATCCTGTAAGCCGCTCAGATCAGCTGCGGCGGCGGTATAGGTCCAGGCCCCACCACTGACCGAGGCGGTGCCACTGCTCAATACCGCGCCACTTGAATCTACAATTTGAACAGTGACTTGCGTTCCGTTGCTGACGTCAGACGTTCCGGAAACGATCAAGTCAGAAGCTTGCTCTGCGATAATCAATATCGGGCCACTGGATAGGGTCGAAATCGTTAGGGCCGGAGGTGTGAAATCGGTATCGAAACTGCCCGTTGCCTGTGCCGAAGGGTTACCCGCCAGATCGGACACATCGGCTGTGGCAACCACCGTGGCCCCATCAGACAGTGCAGCCAAGTCGGCAGCCGGTACAGTTGCGGTCCATGATCCCCCGGTAACGACACCCGAATAAGTTTGTCCGTTCAGATTTACCGTCACTATTTGCCCGCCCTCGGCAGATGTAGTTCCTGATATGGTTAGATCAGCGTCACGCTCCGTCGCATTCATGACCGTGCCGTGTGAAAAACTATCGATGCTCAGACTAGGGGCCGAGACATCTTTGGTCAGGTTGACACTGTGCTGTGGGGCCGGCAGGCCGTCGGCGTCTGTGACATCTGCTGTTAGATCAAAGCTTCCACCATCGACCAGCGCGACAAGGTCCGCTGACGGGATGACTACGCCCCAATTCCCGTTCGACACCAAGTCGGTGTAGGTCTGTCCGTTCAACGAGATCGTAACTTGCTGCCCGTCAGTTACATTCCCTGTCGTGCCGCTTACCATCAGATTTGAACCCACCTCCACTGCGTTTAAAACAGTACCCACGGATAAGGGGGCAATCGCGATCGAGGGGCCGGTCAGATCGACCGGAACAGAGGCGCTGACCGGTGCCGCCGGGTTGCCTGCAGCATCATTGACTACGACCAAAACTGAGGCGGGTGTTCCAGTCACCAACCCCGACAGATCGGCATTTGGAATTGTCACGGACCAGTTGCCGCCCAAGGCGGCCCCGACATAATCTTGACCTTCGAAAGATACAGTAACTGTCTGACCGTTCTCAGCTGTGGTCGTACCGGTCAGGACCAGATCGCCCCCGACATCTGCCAAGTCGATGGAACCTCCACCAATAGGGTTCAGAGTAAGAGCAGGGGCAGAAAAATCAGTATCAAATGCACCGGTTGCCTGATCAGCGGGGTTTCCTGCGCGGTCCGCTATGTCCGCCGTCACCGCAACATTTGCTCCATCTGGCAGCGCCGCAAGGTCTGCAGCTGGAACCGTAATGCTCCAACCACCGCCTGAGACGGCCCCCTGATATGTCTGTCCACCGACTGTAACCGCAACGATTTGGCCATTCTCGGCATCTGTTGTGCCTGAGATTTCCAGGTTTTCACCCTGCTCGGCTGTGTTCAAAACGGTACCAGCGGAAAATGCGGTAATTGCCAATGTGGGTGGAACTGTATCAACATCAAATTGGGCAGTTTCGGTCGAAAGTTCCGTCCCGGACCCATCCAGATGGCGGATTGTAACTGTTGAAATTCCCTGAGGCAGCCCGGCGGCTTCGGCGGAGGTTAGCGAAGCGCTCCACCCCCCATCGGCATCAGGTGAGATGGTTCTGGTTATTGATCCAATAGTGACTTCGACCGAAGTTGTGCCCTCAGGGGTGGTAGACTGGCTGCTGATATTGTTGAGCTCGTTTGTCTGTAACTCCTGCAGATTAAGGCTGGGCGGGCGTGGTGGCGATGGCGTTACTGACGGAACCTCACTATCGTCCTTGTCGTCGTCCCCACCGCCGCCGCCGCCTGCAGCGGCTGCCGCACCGGCAAGACCAAGGCCGCCCAACGCAAGCCCTGCACCGCTAACCCCGCCAGCGGTAGCGGTCGCACCAGCAGCTTCGGAAGCAACACTAAATTCGGCAATTTCTCCGACAACTTCATCTGCCAGCATGATTGTGCCGTTGTCCAGAATCTGGACATTCTCGGCATTAACGATAACCGTTCGGCCATCAACCAGCTTCAATTGCACGTCCCCGTTTGCCAGCAATTTTGCGGCCCGGACACCAGGGATGGCCTCGGCAAATTGATAGGATTCAAGCTGCTCATCCGTCGCCTGAGCAAGCACTGGCAGTGCCATCAGCGTTGATCCCAGGCCTCCGGCAAATCCACGTTTGGCCCAACGACCGAGCTTTTTTTCGATCCATTCATGAATATGGCGCTTGCGTTGCGCATAGGGCTGAATTTCCGTGTTCGAATTTTCGGTCGAGACGGTGTTTTTGGTCATGTTGCCCTCACATTTGATGGACGCAGGCACTTGCATGTCCCGCAGTTCCCGGTTCGAATCCGTTCATGTGTGTTTCGATTTGGTAACCCATGCGGGCGAACCTGAAAATTTGAGTTAATCTGAAACTGAAGCCCTTGTTTTCACCACATTTCTGCTCTGGTTCTCGGCTGGGCATCGTTCCATCCTGTTTCCACTGACAGGGGTGGTTGGGGGTAGGAGCGATGATGCTTCAGTTCAAAGATGTGGTGGCAACGGGGACCGCAGCGCTCGATTCAGGTATCGGCGATACCGCTTTAAAAACATTTAACGGAGCAACGTATCTTTATAGCACGACAGGACCCGGTGGCGGGATCGTGTCCTGGCGCCTTGAAGCCGGAGTGGCGGCGCAAGCAGTGGATCAGCAGTACTTTGAAGCGACAATCGCACATCAGGTCGGGCGAATCGGCATTCCGATCGATCTCGTGGATGACGATCAACTTATTTTGGATGTTGACACCGCGACGGGCCTGATCGGGTATGACCTGAACACGGACGGCACTATCGGCGAGTTACACGAAACCGTCACTTTATCTGGTGGCGGAGATATATCCGCAGCAACCCAGATGACGGTTGGGGCGCATGACATTCTGACGCTTGCGCATGAAGATACCAGTCAGCTCGCAACCTATCGCATCCATGCCGACGGGACGCTGAACCTAATAAATACCGTTGTGGGTCAAGCAAATGAGTTGCAGTCGCTGCAAGCGGGTTCGAAACAATTCGTTGTCGCCATTGAGACGGCAAGTAATTCCATTCTGTCTTATTCTGTCGATCAAAATACCGGCACGCTAACAGCTGTTGATGGCAATGCATCAATTCAAACGCTGGGCATAAACGCACCGACAGCTATCGAAGTTGTACAGGCATACGGAAAATCCTGGGTTGTGGTTGCGGGCTCAGAAAGTAACTCGCTGAGCGTTATGGAACTGAGCGGTAGCGGCCAGCTTAGACCAACCGACCACATCCTGGATACATTGCACACACGATTCGAATCCGTGCAGGACCTTGCGGTGGTCGAGATTGCAGGACGGGTTTTTGTTCTGGCGGGGGGCGGGGATGACGGTGTTAGCCTGTTCACGATGACCCCGGACGGGCAACTCATCCATATGGACAGTTTCGCAGACACGTTGGAAAGCGGGCTACAGAATGTCGAAACCCTCAGTGCCGCGCATGTGGGGGATGAGTTGCAGATATTTGCTACCGCTCAACAGGATGCGGGCCTGACACAACTCAACGTATCAGTTGCTGATCTTGGGGTTGTTGCACAAGGCTATGGTTCGGTGACAGGGACCGCGCAAGACGACCTGCTGAGCGGGGGCATTCTTGACACGACGCTGAATGGCGGAGCAGGAAATGACATACTGATCACTGGCACAAGCTCGACGATCATGACGGGAGGGGCGGGTGCGGATATATTTGTTGTTCGCCAAAACAGCGGCCCATCTGTAATCACAGATTTTGAAATTGGAACAGATCGACTGGACTTGTCAGACTACGCCTTCCTCAGAACGCCTGCGCAGTTGGATTTCACGTCAACTGCAACTGGGGCCCGAATAGCCTATCGTGGCGAGACGATTGAATTGATTTCCGACACCAACGCTCCGTTGACCAGTACACAGGTATTTGGGGCGGGTTTCGGTGGGCCGGATCACATCCCGGTCGATCTGGGATCAGGGCCAGACAACAATGCATCCGAGGGCTTTGCAGGGATGTTCACCCTTGATTCCGCCACTCAAAATCTCGCAGTAAAGGATGCAGAAATTCGGTTCACGCCTGATGGCGGCTCTCCCCTTACGGCCCAAGCCAATGAATACGGTGAGTTTGCTTTGAAGGTACCGGATGGGGTGTTTTCTGGCCAATTGGAAATTATCAAATCTTATTCGACGGCGAGCAACGAGATTACCGCGCTGGACGCGCTGCAAGTATTGCGTATGTCTGTCGGTCTTGATCCGACCTGGGGCCCTGCGGTTGCAGAAAATTTCATCGCCGCCGACATTACCCGGGATGGATCCGTTAATGCGCTCGATGCACTGGCCATTCTTCAGGTCGCTGTTGGCCAATCCACAGAGCATGACGCCGAATGGGTGTTCTTGGACGCAAACGCAGACCTTTCCGGTATCACCAGAAACAACGTAGTTTACGACACCGGGGCAGATGTCACCATAGTTGACGGAGCTTTGTCGATCGACATGACCTCGGTTCTTCTGGGCAATGTCGATGCGGTTTGAATATGGGCTGCGCCGCCCGGATCATTCCCGAAAGGCACGATAAAAGTAATCGGCGAAGGGTTTGATCAGATAGGAAAGCGGCGTGCGCTCATCTGTCTTGATCATAGCCTCGACCGGCATCCCAGGCAGCAATTCCTGACCGTTTAACCGCGCGAGCTGGCCCTCATCAGGCACCACTTCAGCCCTATAGAAGGTAAAGCCGCTGGCCTCGTCAGTGAAGGTATCTGCCGAAACATTGATGACATGACCGTCGATCTCGGGGGTATCGCGTTGGTTGAAGGCCGGAAACCGCAAGGCGACGTCCTGCCCGCGGTGCAGTTGGTCAACATGCAACGCGTCGACACGTGCTGCAACCAACAACGGAGTATCCTGAGGCACGACATACATCATCGGCTCGCCCGGTTGTACCACAGACTGGATAGCGGACACCTGACTGTCATAAACGGTGCCCGCAACAGGTGCGCGAATATCCAGGCGCGACAAACGCTCAGTGAGCGAGAGACGACGCTCGGCCAGCTCAAGCACGCGAGATTGAACGTCTCGAAGCTCGGTGATTGCTTCTTCGCGTCGGGTGGCCTGCAGTTCGACAATCTGAATTTCGGTCGTGGCGATCTGACCGTTCAGACGGGCGATCGTCGATTCCAGCCGACCGATTTGTCCCGTCAGGTCCGCTTCTTCCCTTTGTAAGGCAGATACACGGCTGGCTTGTGTCAAACCCCGTTGCAGCAACCCTTGCTGATCTTTGAGTTCGGTTCTGATGAGATCAACCTGAGTATTCAGCGATGCGAGCTGTGCCTGAATACCTTCAATCTCGTTTTCGATCTGGACCTTCTGCTTGCCCAACTGATCGATCTGCTGAGATAAAGTGTTCAGTCTTGCATCAAATAAACGCCTCTGGCCTGCCAGAAGATCGTCATCGATCATTTCGCGGGCCTTGAGTTCTTGCAGACTTTGGGCAAGCGCATCGGAATTTGCTCCATCCCTTTCTGCCTCTAGCCGAGCCATCCGGGCGAGCAACTCGAACAGCTGCGATTCTACGATGGTTTTTTCCGACGCGAGGAATGTGTCATCGAGCCTCAACATCAAATCCCCGCGTATGACAGAATCACCGTCGCGCACGAAGATTTCCCCGACAACCCCACCGTCAGGGTGCTCGATCACCTGACGCTTGCTTTGTACTTCAATCACGCCCTGAGAGATGATAGCCCCTGCGAGTTCGGTGCGGACACTCCAAACCCCCAATCCCAGAATAAGAATGGCCAAAGCGGAAATGCCTACAATCGCCGGAGCCTTGATGCTCCACGCCGGACGTGAACTGTTGTCTGACATCATTCACCCACCTTATTTAGGTGCCTTTTTATGACATTGGCGTTTTGCACCATCGTATTCAGAACCTCATCGCGTCCGCCGGATTTAACGATCTGGCCTTTTTCAACCACCACAAGATCATCGCACTCTGAAATGGCTTGTGGGCGATGGGTCATGATTATCGTCGATTTTCCAGCTTTCTTAAGCTCACGAACCGCTGTGTTCAGAGCCAGTGTTCCATCCGCATCAAGGGCCGAGTTTGGTTCATCCAAAATCAACACAACAGGATTGCCGTAAAGCGCCCGCGCAAGCGCAATCCGTTGTTTTTGCCCGCCAGACAGTTGACTGTCGTTCCCCTCAAGGAACGTGTCATACCCTTTTTCGAGCCCCAGGATCAAATCATGCGCATTTGCAGTTTTGGCTGCTGCTACAACGGCTTCGGGATCAGGCGTTTGTGACATTCGTGCGATATTCTCAGCCACAGTGCCATTGAACAGCGTCACCTGTTGCGGCAAATAGCCAATGTGCTGACCAAGGTCATCCGGGTCGTATTGATCAAGTGTCGCCCCACCCAATCGAATTTCCCCGGCAGCCGGGGCCCACAATCCAAGCAGCGCTTTTGCAAGCGTTGTCTTGCCTGATCCGCTTTTACCGATCACACCAAGCGCCCGACCGGGCTCAAGCTCAAGTGCAGCATTGCGAAGTGTTGGTGTTTTGGCACCCGGCGGAATTACGGTCAGGCCCTTTGCCACAATATGTGCCTTGGGCGTGGGCAGTTTTGTACGCGATTCCTCGGGCGGTGTAGAATCGAGGAACTGGTTCAGGTTGATCCAAGCCATACGCGCACGTTCAATCATCGACCATTGGCCTACGGCCATTTCTATCGGTGCCAATGCACGACCCAAAAGAATCGTGCCCGCAATCATCGCCCCGGGCGTCATTTCATTTTGAAGAACAAGCCATGCGCCAAGCGCCAGCATCGCCGATTGCAGAAACAGCCGCAGAGATTTGGTTAGCGAAGTGAAACTGCCGGTCCAATCACTGGCTGAAATGGACTGAGAGAGCGCTTCGGTACGTTGTTTAAGCCAACGCTTCGAGACATCTTCTTGCATCCCCTGCGACCTGACCACTTCAGCGGCCTGCCGGGCGTGTTCAGAAAAGGCGTTGGCCTTGGCAGTGGCGGTCTGAGCTTCGGCCACTTTGCGATGGGTAAGCCCTTGGTTAAGCAGGGCAATCACCACCAAGATTGCGCCACCTGCTACCGCCAGCCAGCCAAGCAGCGGGTGGAACAGGAAAATTGCCGCCAGAAATATTGGGGTCCACGGTATGTCCATTACCGCAAGTAATACGGGGGAGGCGCACAATGAACGAATAGACTCCAGATCACGCAAAGCCGTCGCTGGTGCTGACCGAATTTGCGGAAACAATGCACGCCGCATCGTCCCCTCAAACACGCGCTCATCAAGGGCAGACTGAAAGCGCGCCCCGAATCTTGCGACGATCCGACCGCGCGCATAATCCAGCATCGCCATCAGTGCATAAAGCAGCGCGACAAGCAGGAACAGTGCTGACAGGGTCTCGACCGAGCGTGATCCGAGTACGCGATCATACACCTGCAGCATGAACAACGGACCAGTCAGCATCAGCATGTTGACAAACACGCTGAACAGAAAGGCAAGCGCAAGGAAACTGTTGCCCTGATTGCGTACATTTCGCAGCTCGTGACGCTGGGGTGGGGTGTTTCGATTTTTCAAGCTCACGCGGATGGCCCTTGATTGCTCACAAATGGAACTCGTCAAAAGCCAGACTTTCGGAACCCGAAGTCGACCCGACATTTGTGGTGACTATATCGGTGTGGTCGGGCAGGGACAACGCGCGTTATCCTCTCTGCGCTCTCTTTCGGCGGTCTTCGTTCCGTCAACGGTTCGAGAGCGGCAGGAACATGCCGACATTGTCACGCTGGTCCGCATCGCCCGCTCAAAACGTCACTTCAGGCTGCTTTTTTGCAGCCTACATGGAATTGGTCCTACCGGAAAATTGCTCAGGCACGAACGATGTGGCCCTCGGATGTGCGGTACTTACCACGAGTATCGATGAGAAGTTTGGCGTGCTTCCTGATCAGTTCATAATCAAAGGCATCATGGTTGGTTGCAAGAATTACCGCGTCATACTCCGCCAGAACTTCAGGGGTTAAATCGACGGACGAAAGCTCGAAGAAGTGCTCTCTCATCGTTGGGAATGTGGGTACATGCGGATCGGAGTAGCTTAGATCGCCGCCATTATCCCTGATCAACTCCATCAAAGTTACTGCAGGACTTTCTCGCATATCGTCTACATTTTTCTTGTATGCGATGCCCAGAACCATGATCTTGCTATCGCGTACCGCCTTGCGGCGCTCATTGAGCGCGGATGCCAGTTTGCCAAACACGTATTCCGGCATGGCGGTGTTCACCTCGCCAGCCAATTCAATGAACCGTGTATTGATGCCGTATTCGCGTGCTTTCCAGGTCAAGTAAAACGGGTCAATCGGAATGCAATGACCACCAAGACCTGGTCCAGGGTAATAGGGTGTGAAGCCAAACGGTTTGGTCGCCGCCGCATCGATCACTTCGAAAATATCAATCCCCATCCGGTCGGCCACGACCTTCATTTCGTTTACGAGACCTATATTTACCGCCCGGTGAATGTTTTCAAGCAGTTTTGTCATTTCAGCAGTTTCGGTCGAACTTACCGGCACAAGTTTGTCGATTGCTTGTTCATACAGCGCAAGACCGGCCTTCAGGCAAGCGTTACTATGGCCGCCAACCACTTTTGGGATCGTGTTTGTGGTATATTCAGGATTTGCAGGATCTTCTCGCTCGGGCGAATAGACGGCAAACAGGTCTTCGCCTACTTTTAGCCCATGCTTCTCAAGACGCGGTAATACCTCTTCTTTGGTCGTACCGGGATATGTTGTGCTTTCTAATGCCACCACCTGGCCCGTGCGCAAATGATCCGCAATCTGATCACAGGTATCTGTAACGAAGCTCAGATCCGGCTCGCGATATTTATTTAGGGGGGTTGGGACACACAGCATGATGCCGTCTGCCTCAGCAATTCTCGAAAAATCCGTGGTAGCTTCAAAACCGTTACCCAAGGCTTCGGCGATACGTGCATCTTGGATATGTTCAATCGAGCTGTGGCCGGAGTTCAGCTCCTGCACCTTTGATTCATCAAGATCAAAGCCAAGAACCTTATATCCGATTTCCGAGTATCGCAGCGCCAGTGGTTGTCCAACATATCCCAATCCGACAATTCCGATCACTGCCTGTTTGTCAGATAGCTTCTTCAGTAAAGCTTTTAACGTAGAGTTCTTGGGTTTGTGTGTCTTCGTATTCATAATTTGCGTGCCGTATGAAATTCGTTGATTTTCCAGCTGCATGATCGCGCTACATGGTTGACCCTCTAATAGCCACTTGGAGGAAAAGGGCAATGGTAAGCAGTTATGTAAACAAGGCTATCTAGTCCAATCCCAGTACACGTCCGTTCTGCCGCCTCGGGACCGGCAACTAGATGCCTTCATATAGTGTCTTAAGCTTATTGGTTTGTGCTGCCCAACTATACTCGGCCCAAAGGCGCTCGGCCATATCTGTGGCGAGTTTGAAACGCTCAGGTTGCTCAAGCACGTCCCGCAGCGCCATCGCGATAGACTGTGGGTCCGTTTGGTCCATCGATCTTCCTAATCCCAGTTTGTCAACGAAATCGCGCATATCGGGAAGGTCGGAAACACAGATTGGCAGACCGGCAAACGCTGCTTCAAAAAGCTTATTCGGCATAGAAAACCTATAGCTCAACGACGCATCCTGAATTGGGCAAATTGCTACATCGGCAGATTTGATCGCCACTGGTACATCAGCAGCGGAAACGGGTGGCAACAACTTGACTCGATCAGCTACGCCTAGGTCCTGAGCTATATCCAACAGCCATTTATCATCGCGTTTATGTCTTGGCCCCAATGCAACAAGATACACATCGGGCAACATCACGAGTGCTTCAAGTACTTTGTCCAATCCTCGATGAGCTGACTGGACACCACCCGTAAAGACAATAAGCGGTTTATCTTTGGCGATACCCGAATTGACCCTGATGCACAAAGAGTCCACGACTTGCTCATCTAGGTCGCACAGGAATTCAGGATCGATTTCCGGCACATTGAAGATAAGGGTTGGTCTGTTCTTGAAACGTCGGGAATAATACTCGGCAATCGACGGTGAGACCGTAATCATCTGGTCAACAAAGGGAAGACAATCATCTTCTAGTTTTTCTGCAAAACTCGTACCTTTTGTTGGGTTTTTCGTCGCCCGTGCTGGTTCATATTCATGTGCGTCGTAGATAAGTTTCGCTTGAAATTGCTTCGCAAGGACCACACCTGCAGGGAGGCAATAGATATCATGAACATGGATGATGTCGGGCGTGTCATCAAATCCCAATCCGCAAAGGTTTTCAGCGAAAATCAGCGATTCGAGCTGATAAAGGTTATGAAAACCCTCTCTGACCTCTCGGGCTTTGCACATGAAGGACTTTAATTCTTGTCGGCGCTCGCCGAACCCACACTTGATTCTGGTTTTCCAAAGCAATCGCTTGTGCTTGGATTTTCGAGTGCGACGCTCTCGACCACTGCAGTCCTTATAGTACATTGGGTCGAGTATCTGTAATTCTTCGTCAGAGAGGAAGGTTCGAAATTTGGATTTGAGGGCGTTCAGTTGTGTGGCCGCCTCGATATATGGCTTTATGCGCAGCCTTACTTCGCTGGATACGCGATCTATGAAAAAGAACCGCTCAAGCATAGTTTCGGTAATTCGCTCCGATGATTGCCAGTTGAACCGGGTGACCTGCATGCCATCGATATTGTCTTTCTGTGGCAAACCCCCAGGCCAGTCGCAAAAGATGTGAACATTGTGCCCTGCCGAACGAACCGCACGCGCCTCTTTCAGGACGCGCGCATCTGCCGTTATCTCGTGGTAGGTTAAACAAAAAACCGTTTTGGGAGATTTTCCGTGGATGCCTGACATGCGCGCGAAGACCAATCTAGATTAACAATCCGGATCGCTCTAGCAGAGGTTGATTATGGTTTCCAGTGCGATTGAAGTTGCTTTGTAAGTCCTCTCTATTGACTTCCCGCCAAAATTCTTGGATGCGCAGAAGCACTAATTGGGCACTTGGGAAGCATTGAATGAGCAACTTTGCATTAATAGGTACCGCTGGATACATTGCGCCGCGCCACATGAAGGCGATCACGGATACCGGGAACATTTTGCTGGCGGCTTTGGATACCAGCGACTCGGTTGGCATTATCGATAGCCACTTCCCGGATGCGCATTTTTTCACCGAATTCGAACGCTTTGACCGTTATGTCGATGTGCTTCGCCGAAACGTAAACGACAAGATCGATTACGTGTCGATTTGCTCGCCGAACTACCTGCATGACAGCCACATGCGATTTGCCCTTCGTTCTGGCGCGGATGCGATTTGTGAGAAACCTCTGGTTTTGAATCCGGAAGACATCGACGGGCTGGAAACAATCGAGAACGCGACTGGGCAGAAGGTCAATACAATTCTGCAGCTGCGCGTTCACCCCTCTATCATCGCGCTGAGAGAAAAAATCAGAAACAGTGTCAGCGACACCAAGTACGAAGTCGATTTGACCTATATCACATCCCGTGGACGTTGGTATCTGGAAAGCTGGAAGGGCGATGTTCGCAAATCCGGTGGTATCGCCACCAATATCGGGGTGCATTTCTTCGACATGCTACACTTTCTGTTTGGTGATCTTCAGGAAAACCATGTTCACTTGAACACTCCTACCAAGGCTGCGGGCTATCTGGAGTTCGAACATGCGCGGTGCCGCTGGTTTTTGTCACTGGATATCAACGATGTTCCGGATGAGCCCCGGCAAGCCGGGGCCCGTACGTACAGATCCATCACAATAAATGGGGAAGAAATTGAGTTTTCGGGCGGTTTTGCTGATTTGCATACCCGCAGTTATGAAGAAATCTTGGCGGGTAAGGGTTTTGGACTGAATGAGAACCGCCCCGCGATTGAGATGGTGAGCCATATCCGGAATGCTCAGGTGCAAATCGGTAAGGGTGAGCAGCATCCCATGTTAAAGGCCGGCGCTATCGGCTGATTGGGCCAGAATTTGTTGAACGGGTAGGGCGGTTTTGAAGCAATGCAGTTTATTGACTTAGCAGAACAACAAAAACGTATCAAAGATCAGGTGGATGCCGGTATTGCACGGGTGTTGGCCCACGGAAAATATATCCTTGGTCCTGAAGTTGCCGAACTGGAAGGCAAACTGGCGGCATTCACTGGTGCCAAGCACTGCATCTCATGTGCCAACGGGACGGATGCTTTGCAGATTGCCCTTATGGCACTTGAGGTTGGTTCCGGTGATGAAGTCATCACACCCGGATTTTCATATATTGCCACGGCCGAAGCCGTCAGACTGCTGGGCGCAACGCCAGTTTATGTAGATATCGATCCAACCAGCTATAATCTTGATCCCAACAAGTTAGACGCCGCAATTACGCCGCGAACAAAAGCCATTATTCCGGTGTCACTTTATGGCCAACCCGCTGATTTTGAACGTATAAACGAAGTGGCTTCGGCACACGGATTGCCGGTTATAGAAGATGGCGCTCAAAGTTTTGGGGGTTCCCTGCATGGCAAACGGTCAGGGAACCTGTCAACGATTTCCTGCACGAGCTTTTTCCCATCGAAGCCCCTCGGCTGTTATGGAGATGGCGGTGCCATTTTCACCTCGGATGATGAGCTGAGCATCATTCTTCGCCAGATTGCTCGACACGGGCAGGATCGGCGTTATCACCATATCAGGGTGGGGGTAAACAGTCGTCTAGACACGCTGCAAGCCGCGATCTTGCTGTGCAAACTTGATGTTTTTGAAAATGAGTTGGCTTTACGAAACACGGTTGCCGACCGTTATAAATCGCTGTTGAGAAATACCAACATCGCGGCTCCGGCACTGATGGACGGGGCCACCAGTGCATGGGCGCAATATACGATTCGCGTGGACAAACGCGAGGACGTGCAGGCCAGGCTCAAGGACGCAGGCGTTCCAACCGCAGTGCACTATCCGCTGCCATTGAACAAGCAACCTGCTGTATCTGACCCCAATGCTGATCTGCCCCTGGGGGATCAGGCTGCCGCAAGTGTGATCAGCCTGCCGATGCACCCTTATCTGCAGGAAAATACGCAACAGCAAATCATCGAGGCGCTGAAACAAGCAATCTGATTGCTGCCGATTTCCCAGAAAACGATTTATTCTTTCAGAAGGCGTGCAGATTCAGGCTTCGACCACTCTGCGGGCTCTATCTACCGTAATATGCTCGATACCAGTCCACAAAGGCCTGGATGCCATCCTTTATCTCGGTTTTAGGGCGATATCCTGTCAGTCGGTGCAACAATTCTGCATTGGCCCAAGTCGCAGGCACGTCGCCCAGTTGCATTTCCATATAATTTCGGATCGCGGGCTTGCCCAGGCTTTCTTCGATTGCATCAATGAAGTCCAATAAGCGCACTTTGTCCGAATTTCCAATGTTCACAATGCGATATGGCGCAACGGGGCTTAGGCTGTCACCTTCGGCAATGTCTTCTGGCGTCTTGGGGCGAACCGGGACAACATCGATCAGCAGAGAGATAGCCCGCACCAGATCATCTACATAGGTGAAGTCGCGATACATGTCGCCGTGGTTGTATATGTCAATCGGGCGGTCCTCGAGGATCGCATCCGTGAACTTGAAGAACGCAAGGTCCGGGCGCCCCCACGGGCCATAGACCGTGAAGAAGCGGAACATGGTTGTCGGCAGATCCCACAGATGTGCATAGGAATGCCCCATGGCTTCGTTTGCCTTTTTGGTGGCGGCATACATAGTCAGTTGATGATCCGCTTTTTCGCATTCGTCGAAGGGCATATCGGGATTGGCCCCGTAGATCGACGAGGTGGATGCCATCAGCAGATGTTGTACTTTATGACGCCGCGCCGCTTCCATCACGTTGAATGTCCCTATGACATTGCTTTCGACATAGGCACGCGGATTTTCCAGGCTGTACCGAACGCCAGCCTGGGCTGCGAGGTGGATGATCACATCCGGTTCAAACGCATCGGCCATCTTGTCGAACAAGGCTGTGTCTTCCAACATGCCCTCATCGCATGAGAAATTCGGGTTTTCCAGCAACAGCGCATGTCGGCTCTGCTTGAGGCGGACATCATAGTAATCCGTCATCCCGTCGTAGCCGTGAACTCGTTTCCCGTTTTCGAGCAAAAGGTTGGCAAGATGAAAGCCGATAAATCCAGCGGTACCTGTGATCAGAACCTTTTGCATGAGGCTGTTTCCTTGTTGTCCGTGCTTGGGACGTACGTCCTGGGGCACGTATGACGCCTACCGTCTTGCGGCTCAAGCCGTCATTTTCCGGTTTGACTACAAAGAACGAAGAAGGTCATGCGAATTTCCAGCCGGATATGAACTGGTCGGCGGAAGAAGCAGGTTTTGACATTCGCAAAGAACTCATGGCCCCAACAACCCTGCTTTGACACGATTGCCTAAGGTGCCGGAGGCAATTGGCTGCCCTAACTTCCTTGGGCCACGACCCGGATACACGAGAGCCGCGCGAAGTAATCTTCGAATTCAGGCCTTTTACTGTGAGAACACGTCAAAAGCCTTCAGCGCCTTCGCGCTGTATGCGTAAGAGGGACCTCCCCCCATATAGGTGGCCATCGCCAGCGCTTCGCATAGCTCTTCTCGGGTTGTACCAAGTCGGACCAGAGAGCGGACGTGGAAGCCAATGCAGCTGTCGCAGCGCGTAGCGATGGCAATACCGAGCGCCATGAATTCCTTGGTCTTCTCGCTCAGCGCTCCATTCGATTTGGCGGCTTTGCCCATGATACCAAAGCCACGTACTGTTTCGGGCACCTCTTTCGAAAATGCTCCCATGTTGGCCTCGGTCTCGGCCATGAACTCTTTCCAATCCATTGGATTCTCCTTATCCGCGCTCATCTGCACCCATACGGCGTTCCAGCCAGCGTACCCCAGCGCTAATGATCAGAACGAGCACCAGGTATTCGAAGACCAACAAGGTATAGATCTCAAGCGGACGATATTCTGTGACCACTAGCTCGTTTGCACGCCGTGTCAGTTCCTGCATACCGATGACACTGGCAAAAGCACTCATCTTCACGACGTAGATGAACTGATTGGCCAAAGGCGGCAGAATGCGTCGGATGGCCTGTGGCAGGATCACGTAGCGCATTGTCTGAAAGTAATTCAGGCCTATGGTTTGGGCCGCTTCACTTTGGCCCTTGGCAATAGATTGAATGCCTGCTCGGTAGATCTCGGCGGTAAAGGCGCTGTCCGAGATTGCAAGCGTGATGATCGCACCCCAGAATGGATCGATCGGTATGTTCATACCCATCGACTGAAAGACGATGGGCAGGCCGTAAAACACCCAGAACAGCATCGGCAGCAGGGGAATTGAGCGGACGAATTCCACGTAGATACGGTTCACCAATCGCCACCCGCGGCTTTCGGCCAGACCCGGCAACGCCACTAACAGGCCAATAACGATCGACAATACCGCAGCGATTAACGAGATCTGGATCGTGGCGCCCATCCCCGAAATCAGGAACTTGATGTTGGTCCAGCCTGACTCCGTGGTCGGGTTGATCACATACCAACCCCAAGTCTGCGAGGACGAACACCCTGCTGCAAGAAGGAAGAGGGGGAGAAACAGAAATGCTTTTTTCATCTTATCCAACTCAATGCTGCAGTATCTGGCTTAGAAACTTCTGGCACCGCTCAGATCGTGGGTTGGTGAAGAAATGCTCTGGCTTGCCCTGTTCGACGATCTCACCCGCATCCATGAACACCATGTTGTCTGCAACTTTGCGCGCAAAGCCCATCTCGTGGGTGACAACCACCATGGTCATACCTTCCTGCGCCAGCTCCACCATCACGTCGAGAACCTCGGAAATCATCTCGGGGTCCAGTGCAGAAGTGGGTTCGTCAAACAACAAAACGCGCGGCTCCATGCATAGCGAACGCGCGATCGCCACACGCTGCTGTTGCCCACCCGAAAGTTGAAGTGGTCGTTTTTCTGCCTGATCCGGAATGTGAACCCGCTCAAGGTAGTGACGGGCTTTTTCTTCGGCTTCCTTGCGGCTTAGCCCGCGTGCCTTGATCGGACCAAGGGTCAGATTTTCCAACACCGTTAAATGCGGAAACAGGTTGAACTGCTGGAAGACCATACCGACCTCTGATCGGATCGTGGCGACGGAATTGGCGTCGTCCGTTAGCTCAACCCCGTCTATGCGGATCGTGCCTTTCTGGTGTTTTTCAAGCTTGTTGATACATCTTACAACAGTGGATTTCCCGGAACCCGAGGGACCGCAGATTACCACCTTTTCGCCGCTGCTGATCGTCAGATTGATGTCTTTTAGCACATGAAACGTGCCATACCATTTGTTCACATCGACTAGCTCGATTGCGGCGTCTGGCATCAGATGACCTGCCCTTGTTATTCTCAGTCAATTATTTTCTTGAGGTTACCGTGGTCTTTGCGTTTAGATCAAGGAACAATCTAGCTGGTAAATGCCAAACGCCACCAACAGGAGAAATACATGAAACATTTATTCAAAGTCGCAATCGCTGCAGCGCTTGGCCTTGCGCTCGGCAGCGCAGTTCAGGCCCAATCGGCGCTGAACGAAATCCTGGACTCTGGTGTGCTGAAAGTCGGTACAACGGGCGACTGGAATCCAATGTCTCTGCGCGATCCGGCGACCAACAGTTACAAAGGGTACGACATCGATATCATGAACGCGATGGCTGCGGATCTGGGTGTCGAGGTTGAGTATGTCCCAACAGATTGGAAAACTCTGGTCAATGGGGTGGTTGCGGGCAAGTACCACATCACCGGCTCGGCTTCGATCTCGCCGCCGCGCATGAAAGTGGCCGGATTCTCTGACAGCTACATCGCTGTTGAACTATTCCCCTACACAATCAAAGACAAGGCCGACAAATTCGACGGATACGAGTCGATCAACCAACCTGGCGTGAAGGTTGCGACAACACTGGGGACGACCTTTGAGAAACGCGTGCGCGAGTGGTTCCCGAATGCTGATATCAAAGTGGTCGAAGCTCCGGCGCGTGGTTTTCAGGAAGTACTGGCTGGCCGGGCAGACGTGTTCATAACGTCAAATATCGAAGGTTCGACGCTTGAAGCCAAATTCCCGGTTGTTCGCGTCAAGAACGCCGGCCCCCGATCACCGTCACCGATCGCGATGTTGTTGCCCCAGGATGATCAGGTCTGGATCAACTATGTAAACAGCTGGATCGAAGTGAAAAAAGCTCAGGGCTTCTTTGTCGAAAACCAAGAGCGGTGGGGTCTCTGATCCGGGCTGTTGCCGACAACACAGATCAATGCTCGGACTTAGAATATGAAGCTTGATCATATGACCTGGTATGAGGTTGACGCCCGTATCAACGAAGGGGCTGCGGTTTTACTGCCAGTTGGTTCGACCGAACAGCATGGGCCGATGGGCCGGATTGGTACGGACACGATTTGTGCCGAGGCAGTGGCGCTTGCCGCAGCAGAACGATGCGGGGGTATAGTTGCACCCCCGCTGGCCTATACGCCGGCACCTTTCAATACCGGGTTCCCCGGTACGGTTTCGGTTTCGGCCGAAACCTTCCAGGCAATGGCAAATGAAGTCATCACCGGGCTACTGGCACAAGGTTTCAAGGGTGTGTTCGTGGTGAACGGCCACGGCGCCAATCTGGAACCGCTTCGCAAGATCGAGGCAGCCCTTTCCGACAATCAACTGATGATCCGCAGTTGGTGGGAGCCGACCGCTGTGAACACATTACGCCAACAGCTTTATGGCGAATGGGAAGGGATGCATGCGACGCCTTCTGAGATTGCAATCACGCAATCTCTGCTGGGTGCGTTGCCAGCCAATCAAGCTTCTGAACCACCCAAGAAGCTCAGCGCCGAATTCGTGCGTGATCATGCAGGAGACCGACACGGACCGCCTGAGGAACACCGTTCCGAGTTCCCAGATGGGCGCGTCGGATCACATTCAGCCTTGGCCACCCCGGAAGATGGTAAACGACTGCTGTCCGCTGCTGCAACGGCAATCGCAACCGAATTCCGTTCTTTCGAACAAGATCGGTAAACAAGAATAGGCCGCTCAGAAGGGCCTGAGTGGTTTTTATTCTGCTTCCATTCCCAGACCATCGGTCGACAGATCATCAAGCTGAGGCATCAGCCTAAGTAATTCCTGTGTGTATTCGGTCTGAGGATTGGAAAACAGATCGCTGGTTTCCTGAACCTCAACGATCTGGCCCTGCTTCATCACGGCCACCCGGTCACACATCTGGCGTACCACCGGCAGGTCGTGACTGATGAACAGCATCGTCAGGCCCAGATGTTCCTGCAAATCTTTCAAGATGTTCAGAATCTGTGCCTGAATCGAAACATCCAGTGCGCTGGTTGGCTCATCGCAGATCAGAAAACGGGGCTGGGTAGCCAGCGCGCGGGCAATCGAGATCCGCTGTCTTTGACCACCCGAGAACTCATGTGGGTATTTCAACCCGGCTTCGTGGCCCAGCCCCACTTGATCCAGCAGTTCGTCCACCCGGCGTTTGATGTCTGCGCGATCCATAAGGCGGTGATGTCGGATGGGTTCGGCAACGATCTCATCCACCCGCATTCGGGGGTTGAGCGAAGAATACGGATCCTGAAAGATCATCTGGATGTTCTTGCGGTATTCGTCCTGAACGGCGCGGTTTCTCAGATCACTGACCCGCTTGCCCTGAAAATCAATTGTGCCTCCGTCCACGGGATATAGCCCTGCGATCATCCGCGCGACGGTGGATTTGCCCGAGCCGGACTCACCCACAACCCCAAAAACCTCTCCGGCCTGAATATCAAAGCTGACCTCGTCGACGGCTGTGAAATAGGTCCGGTCCCATGGCAGCAACCCGCGCCGCTGCAGGAACTTCTTGGTCAGGTTGCGGATTTCAAGGACCGGTTTGCTGGTGTCGTTGTCTACTTTGGGCCAGTGGCGCGCCATATCCTCGATGGCAAACCGCGTTTCGCGACCGCCATAACTGATCTGCGGGAACCTGTGCAACTTTAGCGTTGGGCGCGGCACGGCGGCGATCAGAGACTTGGTGTATTCGTGCTGTGGCTGGCCCATTACTTGCGCGGTGGTGCCACTTTCGACAACCTTGCCCGCATACATCACGGTCACCCGATCAGTGGTATCTGCGATCACGCCCATATCATGGGTAATCAGGATGACACCGACCTGACGCTCTTGCGCCAACTCTTTGATCAGGCCCAGAATCTGCGCCTGAACTGAAACATCCAATGCCGTGGTGGGCTCATCCGCTATGATCACATCCGGCTCTGTGCACAAGGCTAGGGCGATCACCACGCGCTGCCGCATCCCGCCCGAGAACTGGTGCGGGTATTGATCAAGACGCGTATCCGGATCGGGGATGCCCACGCGGTCAATCAGGTCACGGGCGCGTTTGCCTGCCTCCGCCTCCGAGCCTCCCAAATGGGCCTGGATCGTCTCAACCAGTTGCTCGCGCACTGTAAATAGCGGATTCAGAGAGGTCAGCGGATCCTGGAAGATCATCGAAATCTTCTTGCCGCGCAGTCCACGCATGGCCTCGGCATCGATCCCGCTGATCTGGTCGCCGCCCAGTTTGATCTGGCCGCTTGCGATGCGGCCGGGACGTTCCAGCAAGCCCATCACAGCCGCACCGATGGTGGATTTACCGGCGCCGGATTCCCCCACGAGCCCGTGGATTTCGCCGGGTTCAACGGACAGGCTGGCATGATCCACCGCTGTGAACAGCTGGCGGCGGGTCGGGAATTCTACGGTGAGGTCTTGGATGGTCAGAAGGCTCATGAAATCACCGCAGTTTGGGGTTCAGCGCATCGCGCAACCAGTCGCCCAACAGGTTGACCGACAAGGCAAGGGCCAACAACGTGCAGGCAGGGAAGAATAGAATCCACCACTCGCCCGAGAACAGGAAGCCCTGTCCAATTCGAATGAGCGTACCAAGCGACGGCTGGGTCGGCGGTGCGCCAACACCCAGAAAGCTCAGCGTTGCCTCGGCGATGATGGCCAGCGCCAGAGAGATGGTGGCGATAACCAAGACCGGGCTGAGAACATTCGGCAGAATGTGACGGAACATGATCGGGAACGATCCGCGCCCGATCAGGCGCGCGGCCTGCACATATTCCTTGTTTTTCTCAACCAAGGCTGCACCACGGACCACACGTGCAAACTGTACCCAGTCCGACAGGGCAATCGCGATTATGAGAACGTAGATCGCCATCTCGTTGCGGTATTCCGGCGGGGTGATCCCTTTGGCGATCCCAAAGATCAGCATAGCGACCAAAATGGCAGGGAATGTCAGCTGAACATCCGCGATCCTCATGATCAGAGTCTCGATCCAGCCGCCGAAATAGGCCGCGACTAACCCGAGGATGACGCCAATAATCAGCGCCAGAAGCACAGCAGAGACGCCAACGAACAGCGATATGCGCAGACCATAAAGAATGGTCGAGAATACATCGCGCCCTTGGTCATCTGTACCCAGCAGGAAGGTCTCTTGCGTGAACGCATTGGGGGTGCCGGGCGGCGTGAACCCGTTCATCAGGTTCAGTGTCGCCGGGTCGAAGGGGTTATGCGGCGCGATCAGCGGGGCAAAAACTGCGACCAGCAACAAAACGACCACAACCAGCGACGCGATCACCGCGACCGGAGAATGCCGGAACGACCAGGCGAAATCACTGTCCCAGAATTTGGCCATGCGCGACTTGGGCGCGGCTTTCGGGGTTTCCATTGTTTCGGTCATGTGGCCCTCGCGTCGACACGCAGGCGCGGGTCAATGGCATAGTATAGAAGATCGACAATCAGGTTGATCGTCACAAACATCACCGAGATCAGCATCAGATACGCCGCCATCACGGGGATATCCACGAACTGGATCGCGTTGATGAACAGCAGGCCCACCCCGGGCCACTGGAACACCGTCTCTGTGATAATCGCGAAGGCGATGATCGAACCCAGCTGCAGGCCCGTGATGGTGATCACCGGCACCAGAGTGTTCTTCAGCGCGTGTCGGAAATTGATGACACGGTCCGATAATCCTCGGGCACGGGCAAAGCGAACGTAGTCAGCGCGCAGAACCTCCAGCATCTCGGATCGGACCAAACGCATGATCAGCGTCATTTGATAAAGACCCAACGTAATTGCAGGTAATATCAATGCCTTGAGACCCGATGCAGTCAGGAACCCAGTGGACCAACTGCCAATCATAACCGTCTCGCCCCTCCCGAAGCTGGGCAGCAGGTCAAGCTCGACCGAAAAGACATAGATCAGCAGGATACCTATGAGGAATGTAGGCAGCGATACTCCGATCAGGGATACCGTCATGATCACATTTGCCGCGATCCCTTGTCGTCGGATCGCGGTGAAGACGCCGAGTGCAATGCCCATCGTAATTGCCAAGAAGCCGGACACAAAGGCCAGCTCCAACGTGGCCGGGGCGCGTTCAACCAGGATCGTTGAAACGGGCCGCCCCTGCCGATAGGAGACGCCGAAATTGCCCTGAACAGCACCCCGTAGAAATTTGGCGTATTGCACCACAAAGGGCTGATCCAACCCAAGCTCGGTCCGCAGGCGATCGATATCAGCCTGCGTGCGTTCTTGCCCCAGCATGTTGTCGATCGGATCGCCGACAAAGCGAAACATCGAGAATGCCACAAGCCCCACGACCAATAGCACGATCACGGATTGGAACATCCTGCGGACGATATATGCGAACATTGATTTTCCCCATTGGTGGGTCTGTCTATGCGTTCCCCGACCGGGTGGTCAAGCGATCTCGGTCATGCGGCGTGGTCCAGTCGATATCTGGACCCAACGGCACGATGCCTAACGGATTACGCAGCTCGGAAGGTGAGAAATAACCCCGTTTGTATATTTCGAACTTCACAGTTTCGGCGATGCCAGGCCGCGCGTATATCTCGCGCGCATAGCCCCAAAGATTGGGATAGTCGATCAGACGACGCAGATTACATTTGAAGGCATAGTGATATGCCACATCAAAGCGCGCCAATGTCGGGAACAGGCGCAGGTCGGCCTCGGTCAGAGTGTCACCGCAGAGATATCGGCTGTTGACCAGATGCGTCTCAATCTCGTCCAGTGTTGCAAACACATCGCGAAAACCAGCTTCATAGGCCTCTTGTTTGCGCGCGAAACCAGCACGGTAGACGCCGTTGTTTAGGCGCGCATAGATCTTCTCATTCCAGACATCAATCTGGTCCAGTTTTTCTGGCGGCGCCAGATTGGGACCATGGCCCGGCAGCGTTCCCAGCATCCGCACCAGATCAGCGGATTCGTTTGATACTGCACTGTTCTGGGCCCTGTCCCAGAGCAGCGGCACAGTGATCCGCCCGGTATATGCCGGGCTGACGCGCGCATAGGCGTGATGCAATGCGGTTGCGCCATAAACCTCATCCGCACCATCTGAATAGACCCAACCATCCTCTGTGCGGCGCGGTTCAGCATAGGCGACGGATATCAGATCGTGCAGCCCTTTGACCGCCCGGACCAGTAACACCCGATGCGCCCATGGGCAGTTCCACGCCGCATAGAGGTGAAACCGCCCCGTTTCCAGCGCCCCATTGGGCAAAGCGTTGCGGACGGTCGAGGCTTGGCGGCGGAATTCACCGTCAAGCGTGCTGTCAGGTGCCGGATCCTCGGTGTGATAAACCCCGGCAATCATCAGGCCCATGGCTTAGTTCACCGTCACCCAGCGCAGCAGGAAGAAGTTATCCGGACGTTGCGTCAGCTCGACATTGTTGCGTGTACCCCAGACCAGAGGCTGGACATACATCGGTACATAGACCTGTTCGTCCTGATAAATCTGCGTGACTTCATCCAACATGGCCTGCCGCTTGGTCTGATCCAATTCCGACTGGATCATCGGCAGCAATTCGTCGACTCGCGCATTCGAGAACCCGCCGAAATTCCAGCTACCCAGCTTTTTCTCTTCATTCGGGGTCGCGACAAGGAATCGGATCGGGTGTTCAGCGTCGAATGTGCCGGGGCTCCAACCCAACAGGTACATGTCGTAATTATCCTCACGCAGTTCCGGCCAGTAGTTGCGTACCGGCATCGCTTCCAACTCAGCGGTGATGCCGATCTGTGCCAGCATGCCGACGACCGCCTGACAGACGGCCTCGTCATTCAGATAACGGTCATTGGGGCATTTCAGGCCAAACGAGAACCCGTCGGCATAGCCCGCCTCGGCCAACAAGGCCTTGGCTGCTTCCACGTCAAACGCAGGACGTTCGGAGCTGACTTGTGAATACCCGCTCATGGCCGGACTGACGAGTTGCGAGGCGGGTTCGGCATTTCCGCGCATGATCGTGGCCAGAATGGCATCCACATTAACTGCCTGAGCGACAGCTTTACGCACGCGTGCATCGCGGAACGGGTTCGGATTACCCGCATCGTCTGTATATTTCAGCGCCTCGGCCTCGTGGTCAAAGCCCAGCATGATCACACGAGCTTCGATACCCTGAATGACATCCACTTCCCCATTTTGCTGCAGACGAGCCACATCCTGAATCGGCACCGGGTTGATCATGTCCACATCGCCCGACAGTAGCGCCGCTACGGCGGTGGCCGGGTTCTGGATCGGGTTGAATTCAGCGCGGGTTATGTTGTGTTCAACATCCCCCCACCAGCCATCGAATGGTTCCAGCACGGTCTTCAGGCCCGGTTCGCGCTCGGTTACCTTGAACGCACCGGTGCCATTGGCGTTGATGGTCGCATAGTTGCCTGTCTCTTTGTCGGGAACCACAGCATCGTTGGCCTCGGTCCAGTCCTGATCCATGATCATCCAGTTGGCGATCGACGAAGGGAAAAGCGGGTTGGGCGCGGTGGTCATAATATCAACTGTGTAGTCGTCGACCACGATAACCTCGCTGACAGGCGCGAACCAGCTGCGGGTATCCGAAGCTTCGCCCGAAGCACGCTGATAGCTGAACAGCACATCCTGCGCGTCGAAACTGCTGCCGTCGTGAAACGTCACGCCCTCGCGCAACTTGAACCGCCAGCCCTCACCGTCGCCGATTGGCTCCCAACTCACGGCCAAAGCGGGCTCAACGCTCATGTCCTTACCGCGGCGAACCAGACCTTCGTAGACGTTGTTCAGAAACCCAAGGACGGGAGCTGAGTTAACCGCGTGCGGGTCCATCGTCTGCGGATCGGTGGTCGAGGCCCATTTGAACTCGGCAGCTTGAGCTGTACTGGCAAGCAACATGGCCAGGCCAATGGCACTGTTTCTGAGGATCATGGCGAAATCTCCCTGTTAGCGCTGAAACAATCCCGCTTTTTCTCCACCACGTAAAGGAGTTCTCATTTTGAGATCACGGGTCCGTTACCAAAAGCGTAAATAAGAACAGGGCGCGAAATCGCGCCCTGAACACGTTCATATGGGATGGATCAGTTCATCTCAAAGTATTTGATCTTCGGAGAATCTTCCGGCTCAACGATGGTGCCGACACCCGATTTCATACCCCAGTTCAGCACCTGGTGGTGAATCGGAATGTACAGCTGTTCGTCCTGAACAACCTGCCAGATGTCTCCGATCTGCTGATCGCGCGCGGGCAGATCCGTTTCCGAGGCCAGTGCCACGATCTTGGCGTCCAGATCCGGGTTGGAATACCGCGTGCCATTCCACGAGCCGTACTTCTCACCCTTCGAGTGTACCAGGAAGTTGAAGATGTATTCCGAATCGTAGGTTGGAACACCCCAGCCCAGCATGTAGAAATCCGTCTCCAGATTGTTGATCAGCGGGAAGTGCTGCGCCTTTGGCTTTGCGTCCAGATTCACCGTGACCCCGATCTGGGCCAGCATGCCTACTGCCGCCTGACAGATCGCCTCGTCATTGATGTAGCGGTCATTCGGGCAGTTCAGCGTCAGCGAGAAGCCATCAGGGTAACCCGCTTCGGCCATCAGCGCCTTGGCCCCTTCGATATCGGTAGATGAGGACGCATCCATATCCGCGTCCCAACCATTCACGAATGGGGGTGAGATCATACCCGCAGGGGCCGACTGACCACGCATAACGACCTGTTGGATCGCATCGCGGTTGATCGCCTTGGACATCGCCTGACGTACACGCACATCTGAAAGCGGGTTCTTTCCGTCCACATTGTCCGAGGTCAGATCGGCATCACCCATGTTCATGCCGAAGAAGATTACCCGGTTCTGCGGCGCGGTGCGCACGTCCAGCCCATCGGTTCCGGCCACACGCTCAAGATCCTGCACCGGTACGTCTTGGATGAAATCCACCTCACCCGACAGCAACGCGGCCACGCGGGTCGCGGCATTCTGGATCGGTGTATAGACAATCTCGGTAACCTGAAGCGGGAACTCGTCCTTGCCCCAATAATTCTCGTTAGCGGCTAGAACGGTTTTCACGTCTGGTTCGCGGCTGATCAGCTTGTATGGGCCGGTGCCATTGGCGTTCTTGGCCGCAAAGGTGTCTTCGCCACCTTCATAGTCTTGAACCTTGACGGCGTTGTTCGCCTCGGCCCAGCCCTTGTCCATCATGAACATGTTGGTCAGGTTGTTGGGCATGATCGGGTTCGGGCCGTCGGTTTCGATCTCGACCGTGAACTTGTCCGGCGCACGCACCTCTTTCACCGAAGCAAGCAGCTCCTTGTAGTCGGAATCCGGCGTCATGGCACGGTTCAGCGAGAACACAACGTCTTCGCTGTCAAACTCGGCACCATCATGGAAGGTGACCCCTTCACGCAGTTTGAACACCCAGATATTCGGGTTTTCTTCGGATGGCGCCCATTCGGTCGCCAGCGACGGAACCAGCGCACCCGAGTGATCGCGCATCACGAGCGTTTCCATGATCTGGTGCGCCATGGCCGAGGTCGGGCCTTCGTTCTGCGCATGCGGATCCAGCGTCAGCGCGTCACCGGCACGAGCCCATCGCAGTGTTTCGGCCGAAGCACCCGCCGCGATCATCGCTGTTGCGCTTGCGGCAAGCATCAGAGTTTTGAATGACATAAGTTCTCTCCCCATTTTTTGTTGTGACCGCAATTTCATGCGGTTGGCCGAATTTATCGGCCATCATGGCTGAGCATCATCCAGATCATTTTCCGAGTTGCAACACCTGAATGTCAGCGCCCTATCGTGATTTCACTCTGCGGGGACGTCCATTAACGGAAGGATATATTGGTTTATTGGCTGGCAGATTGCGCCTGAGCATCTTGGAATTTGAACATTATGAAGTTTCCTATTGTTTGTTGAAGGCATCTCTGAGCGCGTCGCCAAACGCACTGTTCTGATCGCTTTGTCCATTGTGATCGCGCCCGTGGTCCTTTGGCTTTGCTGGACGGGATGGCTTTCCATTTCCCCGCGTTGCTTTATCTTCGCGGGCCGAGGCTCCACCGTCCTTGAGCATGGATAACGCGATGCGTTTGCGCGGAACGTCGACCTCAACCACCCTGACTTTGACGACCTGTCCGGTCTTGACCACTTCATGCGGGTCTTTCACGAAACGATCGGCCAGTTGGCTGACGTGAACCAACCCGTCCTGATGCACGCCGACGTCGACAAACGCACCGAAGGCGGCGACGTTGGTCACGGTCCCCTCCAGCACCATGCCGGGTTTCAGGTCTGTGATTTCTTCAACGCCGTCGGTGAATGACGCGGTTTTGAAACTTGGGCGCGGGTCTCGGCCCGGCTTTTCCAGTTCGGCAAAGATGTCCCGGACCGTTGGCAGGCCGAATGTGTCATTCACAAACTGCTCGGCATTCAGCCCCTTTAACGCGCCCTCGTGACCCATGATTTGGCGGATGTCGCGCCCACAAGCCGCTACCACCCGGCGGGCAACCTCATAGGCCTCTGGGTGAACCGAGGATACATCCAGCGGTTCTGCCCCATCGCGAACACGCAGAAAGCCCGCGCATTGTTCGAAAGCGCGCGGACCAAGGCGGGCCACCTTCAACAGATCGTTACGAGATGCAAAGGCACCATTGATATCGCGATGGGTGACAATTGCCTCGGCCAGACCCGGCCCAAGGCCCGAGACATGCGAGAGGAGGGGGGCCGAGGCCGTATTCAGGTCAACCCCCACCGCATTCACCACGTCTTCGATCACGGATTCCAGTGATTGTGACAGGCGGTGCTGGTCCACATCGTGCTGATACTGGCCAACGCCGATGCTTTTGGGCTCGATCTTGACCAGTTCGGCTAGCGGGTCCTGCAGGCGGCGGGCAATCGAAACCGCCCCGCGTAGCGAGACATCAAGATCGGGAAACTCGCGCGCGGCAAGTTCGGATGCGGAATAGACCGAAGCCCCGGCCTCGGACACAACGACCTTGGTGGGTGTTTTGGCGGTCGTGGGCAGCAAGGCCAGCGTGTCAGTCACCAGCCGCTCAGTCTCACGGCTGGCAGTGCCATTCCCGATGGCGATTAGTTCGATCTTGTGGTTCGAGATCAGATTCAGGATCGCTGCTTGAGCACCGCGCAGATCGTTCTTGGGCTGAAAGGGATAGAGCGTTTCCGTCGCAATCACTTTGCCCGTTGCATCTACAACTGCCGCTTTGACACCGGTGCGAATGCCCGGGTCCAGCCCCAGTGTCGCACGCGCACCCGCCGGAGCCGCAAACAGCAGGTCTTTCAGATTGCGCGAGAACACCTTGATCGCGTCGTCCTGCGCGCGACTGCGCAGATCGGCCATCAACTCGACCATCATCGATAGCGACAGCTTTACCCGCCACGTCCAGCCCGCAACCTTGCGCAACCACTTGTCACCAGGCGCATCGCTCCGGGTGTTCAGATGCGCCGCGACCATCGCCTCGGCCCTTGCCGCACCGGCCTCGGGTTCAGGGGCTATGTCGAGTGTCACGACACCTTCCTTCGACGCGCGCAACATGGCCAGTGCCCGATGTGACGGAGTTTTGGACCAAAGCTCTGAATGATCAAAGTAATCGCTGAACTTGGCGCCTTCTTGTTCCATGCCTTCAACAACCTTCGCGCGCAGCAGCGCCTCGCGTTGCATGAAGCTGCGCAACTCCCCCAGCAGGGCAGCATTTTCGGTCAGCCTTTCAGTGATGATGTCGCGCGCGCCATTCAGCGCGTCTTTGACAGTTGGAACGGCTTCTTTCAAATATCCCTCGGCCAGACCCTCTGGTTCCACAGACCGGTTGGACAGAATGGCGTCGGCCAGAGGCTCCAGACCATTTTCGCGGGCAATCATCGCCTTGGTCCGACGCTTGGGTTTATAGGGCAGATAAATGTCTTCCAACTGCGCTTTGGTGCTTACCTGAGCAATCGATTTCACCAGATCTTCCGTCAGCTTTCCCTGATCCTTGATCGAGGCCAGAATCGCCTCGCGCCGGGCCTCAAGCTCGCGCAGATAAGTCAGGCGATCAGATAGGGTGCGTAATTGCGTATCGTCCAGACCACCCGTCACTTCCTTGCGATAACGGGCCACAAAAGGCACCGTCGCGCCTTCGTCCAACAATCTGACGGCTGCACCAACCTGTTCCGGGCGGGCATTAATCTCGGTGGCGATGGTACGAGCGATACGGTCCAAAGGGGCCTCCTGACTTGCGGTTGGAAAATCGTCTTAGCCACCGACACGTGCAAGGGAAAGAGGCCTTTTGGCCATGAACCGCAACTCTGCACAAAAACTGCACGACTGCTACGCAGCGATCTGCACCAGCGCAGCCGAAACAAGACTTGCATAAAGAAGGAGCGGGTTTATGGGACAGTTCATAGTGCGCGGGATTCCCGCGTCGGTTTTGCAGGATAGCTGGTGGCTGGATACCCCAGACAGGCACCAAAACGGAGATGGCGGCATGACAGGGCCAGGCAAGCGCCATGCTGCCGTGGGTTTGGTCGTTCTGATCGCGTTGGCTGATGTGCTATTTTTCGACCATCCGCCCAGTCTTTCCCTGGCGATTTTTACACTGTCCATCGCTTTCGTTGTACGGGTATTGCTGGGTCGCAATGCAGACCTGGCGGGACCCGCGATCCTACTGACGCTCAGCATACTGCCCGTGGTAGAATATGTTCAGGCCTTGTCAGTGGCCTTCCTGATTTGCGGCTCGATCACAGCGCTGTGTTGGGCTGTTTTGGGGCAACGAGACGGTGCCTCAATTCGCCGGTTCATATCGCTGCTTCCCGTATTAGCAATCCGGCACGGGATTGAGGCAGCGCGGCACAGCCATTCTGCTGCCCGTACAGATGGGGTGGCACTTCGTGTTCTGCGCGAATGGAGTTTCCCCGCAGGCGGCGCATTGATTTTGGGTGCCCTCATGATCTCGGCCAATCCCGTCCTTTCTGATTGGATCGATCGGTTCTGGCACATTGATCTTAGGTTTGACCGGCTGTTGTTCTGGCTTGGAACCGCGATAGTAATCTGGCCTTTTCTTGCTGTTCCATTGCAACCAGAATTGCTCGCCCCTCGGTTTGGACCCAAGCTGAAACGCAACTTACCAGCCTTTGGGGTTAATGCCCAATCCGTCGCTAACGCGCTGATCGTGTTTAACTTGCTTCTGGCGGTGCAAACCGGGTTAGACATGGTGTTCCTCTGGGGGAATGCCGAGTTGCCCGACGGGATGAGCTTCGCTGAATACGCCCATCGCGGGGCCTATCCGTTGCTTGCAACCGCGTTGCTGGCAGGCGCGTTCGCGCTGGTTGCACGGCCCTATCTGAACGAACGGCAGGGGCTGAAAAAATGGATGATGCTGTGGTTGGTGCAAAACGTGCTGCTGGTGATCTCATCGCTGATGCGCCTGTCGCTATATGTAGAATCCTATGGCCTGACTTATCTGCGCATCCACGCTGCGATCTGGATGGCGCTAGTCGCGGTTGGGTTGTGCCTGACGGGTTGGCAAATTCTGCGCGGCAAATCGAACCGGTGGCTGCTGCTGCGATCCGCGGTTCTGGGGTTCGGTGTGCTCTATGCCTGTTGCTTTATTAATTTCGCAGCCCTGATCGCCCGCTGGAACATAGAGCACCCGGTGCGGTTGGACATGTATTATGCCTGCCAGCTTAACCAAATGGCTGCGGCCGAATTGATGAAAGACAAACAACTGCGCACTTGCGCAACGCCTCCAGTCATCGAGAATTGGAGGGATTGGGGCTTTCGCGCAGATCGGGTGATCCGTAGTCTGGCTGTCGAACCTATACCGGAGAAGGTTGATGAAAATCCTCGTCGTGGATGATGATCCGCGCTTGCGAGAGCTGGTCTCGATCACGCTGGAACGCGCGGGCTTCCAGACGCTCACCGCCCGCGATGGTCAAATGGCGCTAACCCACGCATTGCGCGAGGCGCCCGATCTTGTCGTACTGGATGTCGGCCTGCCCGAGATCGACGGGCTTGAGGTCTGCCGCCGCCTCCGGGCGCGCTCGGACGTCCCGATCCTGTTCCTGACCGCGCGCGATGATGAGATCGACCGGATTTTAGGCCTTGAGCTGGGGGCAGACGACTACGTCACCAAACCCTTCAGCCCGCGTGAGTTGGTGGCGCGGATCAAGGCCATTCTGAAACGCAGCACGGCCCAAGGTGCGAAAGCGGTTCTGCGGCATGGTCCGGTCGAGCTGGATGTCTCGGGTCATTCGGTCTGGGTTGATGGGGCAACGCTTGCCCTAACCGCAACCGAATTGTCGATTTTGCGCCGATTGATGCAGACACCCGAGGCCATCGTCTCGCGTCCTCAACTCATTGATGCGATTTATGGTTCGGGCAGCGCAGTTGCCGACCGTACGCTGGACAGTCATCTGCGCAACCTGCGTCGCAAACTGGGGGATCAAGGCTGGATCGGTGCCATCGAAACCGTACACGGAATCGGGTTGCGGATGGGTGCATGGCCGGGCTGAGACGCAAATGGCGCCCTTCTTTGGCGTTTGTTCTTGGGGGAGGGCTTGCTGGAACGCTCGTCCTGTCTTTGCTTGGCCTGATTGCGCTGCGGTATCTTGGGCCAGAGATAGGGTTTCGCAATGCGGCGGGCCTTCTGGCGGTCCTGATCGGGTGCGCAACCGGGTTATTGGGATACTTGATGGTTCGGCTTTTGCTCCGCCCTATATCGGCTCTGGCTGCCTATTCAGGTGCCATAGAACAAGGGCAACGCGCTGATCCGCCCGATCACTATGGAACGCAGGAATTGTCACGGCTTGCTGGCTCGGTGCTGGGCATGGCCGAAACCCTGCAGCGACGCGAGGCGTCGATCCGTGTGTTTGCGGATCACGTCACTCATGAGCTGAAAACCCCTGTCACAGCGATCCGCGCAGCAGGAGAGTTGCTGTCAGAGACCGAAACGCTTTCGGATCAGGACCGCGCGTTGTTACATCAAATACTGGGCGCAAGCGATCAGATGCAGACACAGCTGAGCGCACTTAATAGTGTTGCAAAGGCGAGGGTGCCCGAACATCACGGAATAGTAGCGCTCAATGATATTGCCAATGAGATAAGCGTATCGTTCCCCGAACTGAACCTCAGCATCGAAGGAGGCGATCAGACACTACCGCTCGCTGCCTCGGGCCTGAGGATCGTCCTGAAACAACTTCTGGACAACGCGCGCCGACACGGGGCAGGGCGCGTATATCTGTCGGCAGAACCCGGACGGCTGAATGTTCAAGACGATGGACCGGGAATATCTGGCGGAAACCGGGATCAAATTTTCGACCCGTTCTTCACGACAACGCGCGAGCAGGGAGGGACCGGCATGGGACTGACCATTGCTGCAAATCTTCTGGCCGCACATGGTGGGCAGATTTCGCTGGAGCATTCCGAAACTGGAACACGATTTGAGGTTTTGTTTCCAAGGTGTTGAGCGATTTCGTTCACTTGTAAAGCGTCATAAGAAATACTACCTTTAGATGAGTTGATTGAACCCAAGGGAGTGTAGATGAAGGTTCGCATTGCTGCGTTGCTAACAATATGTGCTGCCACTTTTCTTTGATTCGCGGAACCACTCAAATCCAAGGATATTGAGAGCATTTGCATCAACAAATCAGCCAAATTAGCAGACGTAGTTGCCGCATGCACAACCATGCTTGAGGCTGGCGACCAACCAGCAGAGCACATATATCTATTCTATGCCCGACGCGCAGAGGCTCACTATTGCTTGGGTGAGTACAGCAGTGCAATTCACGACGCTAATAAGGCTTTGGACTATGCCCCATCAAGCGCTCGAATGTTAGTCTGGCGGGCATATGCAGAAAACGCGTTAGATGACCGCGCGGCTTCTGATGCGGATTTTGAACGTGCGTTACAGCTCAATAATCAAGATGCGTACGTCCTTTATAACAGGGCAAAGCTGTATCGTAAGCGTGGTGAATTCGGGGCAGCAAAGCTTGATTACGAAGTGGTGCTACAGATTGCACCAAATCATCAGGATGCTATGACGCAATTGATAGACCTGCTTCTCATTGAAGACAATCATGACGAGGTCCAGAGATTACTGGATCATTCGCGTCTGACATGGCCGGAAGAGGAGTGGGTCTACACCAGTCAAATGTTCCATAGTCTTGGGCACTCGGGTGACATGAAACGCGCATTAGCCGCAGCTGAAACCTATGAAGATTTATTTCCTAACTCGCCAGATGGCACGTTTTATCTGGCCCTCGTGAGTTTTCGACTTGGTCGTGATGACAACGGAATTGCGTATGTCGAAAGGTATCTCGATCTTTTGGCCGAAGAAGAAACTACATTCCTCGGTTATTCCAAAGGGATGTACAACAGGGCTCTTAGTTGGATTGGTCTCCGACAAGACGCAAGATGGCTGCAGCGCGTTTTCTTCTATGCAGGTATCGGAAAAACTGACCTCGCCAAAAATGAAATCAAAGAATTTTTGGACGATACAGGGTCCAATGGAAGAAAAATTCTCATAGGTCTGATCGAAAAAGAGGGCATCGCGATCACACACGAAGCGCGCAGAGGAGTGCCGGAGCACTTGGATAGCGCCATAGAAGCCTATGTTCTGCACAAACAGGTACAAATCGGGTTAAGCCACTATGTTTCGCCTATGACACCGTAAGCCTGCTGACCCGTGTCAATTCGCGCCGCTCTATACGATTGATCCCAGCCCAATCCTCATTTAAGGGAGACCCTGTCAAATCAGAGTCACCCGTGGGGCCGTCGCGTCCCCTCACGGCTCGGTGCCAATATCACAGCGGCACATACTCTTGGATCGCACGCCCCTGAAAGGCTTAAAAAAGGTAAGGGAAAATGGCAGAAAAATCGAACTTCGACGTATTGTATACCATTGTAGACGAAGCGCCTGAATTGGCGAGCGCCTCGTTCCTGCCCATCATTCGCAAGTTTGCTTCGGCCGCTGGTATCAGCGTCGGAACCAAGGATATTTCGCTGGCTGGGCGTATTATTGCGACCTTCCCCGAGAACCTGACCGACGAACAGCGCATAACTGATGATCTAGCAGCACTGGGTGAGTTGGTGAAGACCCCGGATGCGAATGTCATCAAGCTGCCCAATATCTCTGCCTCGGTTCCGCAGCTAGTGGCAGCCATCGAAGAGCTGCAGTCGCAGGGTTATGACATTCCGAACTACCCCGAGGAACCTGCGACCGACGAAGAAAAAGCGATCCGGGCGCGGTATGACACGCTCAAGGGTTCGGCAGTGAACCCGGTCCTGCGCGAGGGCAACAGTGACCGTCGCGCAGCCCGTGCCGTGAAGAGCTACGCACAGAAGAACCCGCATTCGATGGGTGAATGGAGCGCGGAAAGCAAGACCAAAGTGTCTTCAATGTCGGGCAATGACTTCTACGCCAATGAGAAATCGGCGACGATCACGGCTGCTCAGGCGGGCGATGCAAAGATTGAATTCGTCGGTAAGGATGGCAGCGTAACAGTTTTGAAAGACAGTTGGCCCCTGGCCGAAGGCACCGTTGCGGATGCAACCTTCATGTCGGTCAAGGCGCTTTCGTCCTTCCTGGCGGATGCCATCGAAGATACCAAAAAAGACGGCACGATGTTCTCGCTGCACCTGAAGGCGACAATGATGAAGGTCAGTGATCCGATCATCTTTGGTTATGCCGTCAAAGCATGGTTGGCCCCTGTGTTTGATAAATTTGACGCGGAACTGGATGCGCTGGGTGTAAACCCGAACTCTGGGCTTGGGGACTTACTTGAACGGGTTCAGAGCAATGCAGACATCGTAGCCGCAATCGACGCGATCAAAGGTGATCGCCCTTCGATGTACATGGTGGACTCGGATCGCGGCATTACCAACCTGCATGTCCCGTCGGATGTGATCATCGACGCCTCAATGCCCGCCGTAATTCGCGCTGGCGGCAAAGGCTGGGATGAAACAGGAACCAAGGGTGATGCAAACTGTGTGATCCCGGATCGTTGCTATGCATCGATTTATGATGAAGCGATAAACTTCTTTAAAGCTAATGGTGCGCTGAACCCAGCGACTGCTGGTGCCGTGGCAAATGTCGGCCTGATGGCACAGAAGGCCGAGGAATACGGATCCCACCCCACCACATTCCAGGCACCTGCCGATGGAACCATTCGCATTGTTCTGGCAAACGGTGACGTGCTGCATTCTCACGACGTCGAAGCGGGGGATATCTGGCGGGCCTGCACCGTCAAGAAAGCGCCGATCGAGAACTGGATTCAGTTGGCGATGGACCGTCAACGTCTGACCGGTTCCGAAGCAATCTTTTGGCTGGATGCAAACCGTGCCCATGACGCCGAACTGATCAAATACGTCAAACCGGCGCTTGAAGCTGCGGGCGTTGCCGGCAATTTTCAGATTATGGCTCCGCGCGAAGCGACCCGCCAATCACTAGAGACCATAACGGCCGGAAAAGATAGCATCGCCATCACGGGCAACGTGCTGCGGGATTACCTGACCGACCTGTTCCCGATCCTAGAACTCGGAACATCGGCCAAGATGTTGTCGATCGTCAAGCTGATGAATGGTGGCGGATTGTTTGAAACCGGCGCGGGTGGTTCGGCGCCCAAGCACGTGCAGCAGCTGGTCGAAGAAAACCATCTGCGTTGGGACTCCATGGGTGAGTTCTGTGCGTTGGGTGAATCCCTGAACTTTGTCGCCGACAGCAAGGGCAATGCCAAAGCGGGTGTGCTGGGTGCTGCTGCCGAAGCCGCGACGCAGGGTATCTTGGACAACAACAAGTCGCCCAGTCGTAAGGTCGGCGAGCCAGACAACCGCGATAGCCACTATTGGTTCGCACGCTATTGGGCCGAGGCACTGGCTGCGCAATCCGATGATGCTGATCTTGCCGCCGAGTTCGCACCGCTTGCGAAAGAACTGGCAAACAAGGAAGACCAGATTTTGGTAGAGTTGGCAGCGGCCCAAGGCGCGCCTGCAGACTTGGGCGGGTACTACCACACCGATCCGGCCAAAGCAGCAGCAGTGATGCGCCCGAGTGCGACGCTGAACGCGCTAATCGGCTAAGCCACGTCTTAGGCAAAACATAAAAAAGAAACCGGTCCCTTCGCGGGCCGGTTTTTTCATTCTCAGAATTAGAAAAGGGCTGACCCCCATAGCCAGCCCCTTTCTGAGTGAGTGGTGGGGCTTACGCCTCACCGGTGCAGTTGAGTTTATCCTACGCCTATTGCTCGCCCTGAATATTGGGGGATTCCCGTAGAGAGGCGGCTTTATTGAACAAAAAGTGTCATATTAAGAATATATGCATGTACAAAAGGGCCAATACACCAAGATGGTGGCCTGCGCGGCCACAATTTTTAGGTTGGACCGCTAGAACGGAAAACCTGCGCATGAATAAAAAAGGGCCAGTCCCAAGACTGGCCCCCAGGAGGTCGTATGAACCGAGGGATCAGTTCGATGCGGCTATTAGTTTATTGTTATGCTCACGTAGGGTGTCCGAAACAATCGCATACCACTCGCCAGATTCACGCATCTCATTCAGGCCTTTATTCAGCATCGCGAGGTATTGCTTGCCAAATGGGTTGCTGCGATGCGCGATAAACCGGAGTGTCTGAGTGGTTGAAACGAACGGGTTTTCAATCAGGTCTTTCTGCGTCAGACCCATTTCACCCATGGTATCTGCCATAAGCTGGACCTCAAATGTGGCCATATCTGCACTTCCTGTCAGAACCGCGTCAACACATTCACGCGCGGTAACCGGATCCAATCGGGTGTAATCGTCCGCACCCAAACCACCCGCTTCAAGGTCGAACAGCCCCCAGCCCGTCATGCGGCAGATCGCGGCGCCCTTAAATTCCTCATAGCTTGTGGCCGACGCGTAGGGGCTCTCAGGCAGAGTGTACACGCCAAATACGGTGTCATAGACAGAAACGGATGAATCGAACTGTGTGCAACGCGTTTCAGTTTCCACCGACCATTCGAATGAGCGGTTGGTACAATCTGGCATGACCCAAGCCATTGAGATGTCAAATGCACCCAGAGGCAGCAGCGTTTCAAGGTGCGAATTCCAGTCATCCACGAAGCTGACCGAGTAATCGCGTGCGTTGCCCCCACGGTTCAGCGCTGTGGTTCCCAAGCGGGCAATGAACCCGCCACCATTCAGTGTTTCATCCGCAAAAGGTGCCCAGCCATTCCCAGTAACTAGTTTGATCGGCGGCTCATAAACGCTTGAACGCTGGACGCTTGCTGCACGCTGTTCTTCCGCAGCGATCAATTCTTGCGCACTCTGACCGTTAGGCAGGCGACCATCCTCACACGGCAGTGCCAGAACCAGACCAGACTCGAGTGAGCCAGGATTGGTAATCGCGTTCCTGTTCGCGTTGAAGATTGGCTGATAGTTCGACGTACCATAGGCAGCGATGGCGATGGTTGCCAGGGTGTCGCCATCCTGCACTGTATAGTTAGAGCACGCCTCTTGCGCGGCTGCAGCGCCTGCGCTCAGGGCGGTGAGAGCTGATGCCGACAGCACTGCTTTCCTCAGTTTCTTGTTAATCATGTCCACTTCCTCCAGACTTTTGTTTTGTCAGGCCAACTGGGGCCTTAGCCATTTTCCATTTGATAACGCAGGGCGGTTGAAACGATGTCGCGCCACTCGCCAGATTGCTGCATAATCGCCAGACCCTGGTTCAGCGTTTCAAGAACTGCTTCCCCATCAGGACTGTCCTTGTGCGTCATGACGTTGAGCGATTTGATCGCCGCCAGGTTGGGGTTTTCGATGATCTGATGCTCGTAACCCAAGCGCCCGATTGCCTCGACGGCGAGATGGGCCTCGATCGCGACGATATCGGCGGTACCATCCATGACCGCGTGAAAGCAGTCATCTGGCGAAACAGGGCGCATCAGTGTGATTGCCGGTGCATACAGGCCAACAGCATCCATATGTGACAGCGACCATCCCTCCGGTCGACAGATCGTGGTGCCGGCGAAGTCCGAGTAGGTCAGCGTCTGTTCGTAGCCTGAACCGTCTTTTGCAAAAAATGTGTCTACGACTTCATAAAAAGGATTCGAGAAGTTGTAGGTGTCACAACGGTTGCGATCGCTTTCAGACAGGCCTTCAGCCTCCTCGCAGTTCGGACGCGACCAAGGGAATGTCGCGTCAAAGGCAAGGGTCGGCATCAGCAGATCAAGATGCGAGGACCAGTCATTGACGAACTGGATCTTATAAGGCTGCTCGGGTGCAGCGCGCAGCATCGCCGTTTCGACGAGGTCGGTATAAAGTCCGCGATTTGGCAAAGCCTCATCGGTGAACGGAGCATAATTACCGCTCGTGATCATCAAGATTTGACGGTCACGAATTTCCAGTCGTTCACCACCAGTGGCATCACGGATCAGTGCCGCACCTTCGGCGCGGGCGGCTTCGATCTCTTTTCGAGCCTCTGCTTTTGCCGCAATCACCGCATCTTCGTTTGCCTTCAGGGCTTCTGCCTCGGCCGCTGCGACGCGGGCCTCAGCCTCGGCAATGGCTCTCTCGGCGCGCGCTTCGGCGGCCTTAACCAGCTCGGATGCCATTTCAGCCGCCATGCGACCAGCCTCGGTATCCGGTATCAGCGCTACGCGGCCGATATCTTCAAGGCAAGGAAATGTTAAGATATCTCCTACACGAATGATATTCGGGTTCGAACCGATGACATCGCGATTTATATCGTAGATCAGCCGGTAGTCCTCAGTCGCGTAGACTGCGATTGCCAGCTCTCGCAGGCTGTCGCCGCGCTGAATCTCGTAGGTTGAACAGGCCTCTTGCGCCGAAGCCGCGCCTGTTGCAGCTGCAAGAGCCAGGCTGGATATGATAAGATGGGTTCTCATTGTGTCCTGTTTCTCTGCCTTGTTCATGTCTTTGCCGGTTTCACGACAGCGATCGAAATGTTGTCCTGATCGGGATCAGCCTTGGCGTGCAGTGCTTGAAGAAGCGCGTCAGCAATATCGCGGGCCGGGGATTGATGATGGGTGCGCAGCAAAGTTTCGATCTCGGAATTGTCGAGATACTGCAGGCCATCGCTACCAAGGATCAGAATATCCGCCAAAACAAGCTCCAGTGGTTGTTCCGGACAATCCACTTTCGGGATCGCGGCACCCATAATGACCGAAGTCAGCTGATTGCGATCTGGATGCCTCTGCGCTTCATCTGCGCTCAGCAAACCCTGCTCCATCTGCGCGTCGATCATCGGGGCCATCGAATGATCCTCGTTGATCTGCGACAATGTATCGTCACGAAACAGGTACAACGGGCTGTCACCGATCGAGATCCAGAAGATCTGCTGATCCAGCATCAGCATGCCCAGAAGGGTAGAGCCCAAGTTGACCTTGTTTTCCTCGCTATGGCTTCCCATCGCGGCGTTGGCCTGCATCGCGGCCATCGGCAGAGCGTCGAGCAGAGCGCTCTGGGCAAGGTCGGGCCCATCCAACTGGGCATCCATTGCGTCGCACCATGCAGAAATGACCAGCTGCGAAGCCACATCACCCGCATCATGGCCTCCCATACCGTCGGCGACGACGACATATCCCGCGTCCGCAGCGTCAGAGACCCGTGCGGCAATCGCATCTTCCTGCGAGTCGCGCCGACCCTGATGCAGGATCAGCGCAATATCATATGCAGGGGTTGCCAGCATTAATCGGCATCCCGCCAGTCAAAACCATCATCGCAGAAGGACATGAAACGGATCGACGTTTCGCTGATGCGGATCAGGTCACCGTTTGACAGGGCGATGGTGCTCAGCACCGGTTTGCCATTCAGACGCACCAAGTTGGCTTTGCCGCCATGACCCAAATAGCATTTCCGGTCCTCCGGATCATAAGCGATGACCGCATGGTTGCTGCGCGAGATTCCGGTATCGCCGAAATCCAGCTGAATCGCTTGATCGTCGTTTCGGCCAATCTGCATCAGCCCTTCGGTCAATGTAACCGCAGCGCCACGGCCCGGACCGGCGGTAACAACCAACCAGCCAACGGGGAAGGTCTGTTGCACAGCCTCTGCTTTTGCGACGGGTTCTGCGGTTTCGATCAATTCCTGAACGTGGGTGTCAGCCCTTTCAAAGCCCAAGAATGTGGTCTTCACGCGCGAGCGCCGGTCTTCCACGGGAGCGGCCGGAGCTGTAGGCTCTGGGATCTCCTCGACTATCGCAGGCTCTGGTTCCTGCGCAGGCTCTGCAACAATTTCTACCTCGGCCGGCGCTTCGGAGACTTCTTCAGGCTCTGTAGTCGCTATTTCAGCCACCGCGGCCAGTGTCTTTTCGTCGTCGTCTTCATCCTCAACATTCAAATGAAGCGTAACAATCTGCTCGTCTTCTTCTTCAGCTTCTTGTGCTTCAGACGCTTCTTCTTCAACGATCTGATCTTCTTCTTCGAACTCCGGCATAGGGCCTTCGGGGATCAATTCGTCGGATTCTTCATAGCTGTCCGAACTCACATTGCCACCCGCCAATGCAGCACGCAGCGCGTTAAAGTCGGCAATCGGTTCAGGCTTTTCGTCCTGTACCGCTTCGGTTTCTACCGCTTCATCTTCTTTCGGTTTGCCGGCACCTTCGAGAAGCCGGCTGAGAGGGCTTTTGTATTTGAACATGGTGACGACACCTTCTTTGATTTCTGGTGCGGGACTTACCGCACGGGTCTGCGACAAACCGCTGCCCAAAGGGCAGGGGCACTTATGAATAGGAAACAAGGAAACTCATACTTCGCGACGGGCCGGTTCCCGACGGGGCAACGATGTTGAGGTCGCCCCCAGTACACACACTGGCGATTTTCACTTAAACCGGTGTAATTACTCCTGCGTTAGCTGCATAACCGCAGCGGCTTCGCCGCCATTGCGCAGTATGTTCAAGCGCGCCTGGGGCTGCTTATCCGAAACAAGTTTTGAGAGCGCGCCATCAAGGCTTTCCGGCTGATTAATCGCGGTACCAGTCTGTTCTTCGCGCAGCAGCACGTCACCGATCTGCAGGTCGCCCGCGCTGTTTTCCGGGATCGTTGCGACCACGGTTTGCCAACCCGCATCTCCAGCATGATGAACATCGAAAGTGTATCCGTTCTGCAGCCCGAACACGCGATGAGCAGGCAGCGCCAGTAACCCGTTTTGCGCGCGTGTCTGCCCCAATTCACGATAGCGGGCTGCCACACGGATATAGCCATCCGGATCGACCGAGAAATCACTCAGAACCTGCGAGACCAAAGTTGCATCCGGGCGGACCGGCTCGCCATTAAGCCTATAAATCGTTGTTCCACGCTTAACCCAATCGCCAATAACTGACATATCGAGATTTGCGTTGACACCATTGATCGCAATGACGCTGCCTGTCGCACTGCGACGCTTGGAGATGTCAAAGGGTACTTCGATATCCCAATGTCCAAAGGCCACCTGATTGTCAGTCAGATTTACTGGTTCTAATGGGGTCGCACCCTCGTCAGCTGTATTTGCGGCCTCGTTCAGCGTGATCTGTGGCTGCAAAGCTTCGGGCTCAACGGAAGCCTCTGGTTGAGTATCAGCTGTTGCTGGCTCTTCTGACGCAACTTGTGCTTGCTCGACAGGTTCTTCCTGCGTCGTTTCTGTTTGTTTTTCCGGGTTCACCGCTGTTTCCGGTTCTGCCGCAACCACCTTGGGTTCTTCTTCCAATGCAATCTCAGCTTGTTGTGTCCCGTTGGCGGTTTCAGCGGTCTGCTCGACCGGTTCCGGTTCTGCATCTTGAGGTGCCTGCGTGATCGGAGCCTGTGCAGTAACCGTGCTTGCCTCAGGCGCTGATTTGTCGCCCGACATAATCAAAAACCCACCCGCTGCGAGCGCCGCTAATACAACCACTGCACCGGCAATTGCCTTGCCGCTGCCACCTGAGCCGCTTTTGACAATGGTATCGACAGCGGCAACGGCTTCGTCCTTGGGGGCGAACTTGGCAAGATCGTTTTCGGGCTTTTCCTCATTTCCAAGGGCCAGATCGGTGTTCCCAGCTAACAGCGCGGTCACGACGGCCTCGGCATTTTCGCTTTCGGCTTTGACCCGTTCTTTTTCTGCCTGCTCGTCCTTGCGGTCCATCCCAACGATCACTGAAACCGGACGGTACGCAAAGCTGTCAAACATCACACCCGAACCACGGAACATGCGCAACCAATCCAACGCAGTTTGCAACCGGTCAGTGGTGTGAACCTCCATCGCCTTGTCAATCGCCTCAAGGAACCCGTCCGGGTACCCTTTGAAACGTCCTGCCAGCGGCGTATATGGATCAGGCTGATCATTGTTGAACGCGTTCAGACGCGTCTGACCATCGATCGGGCGCTCGCCACTTATGGCGTGATACAAAGTCGCGGCAAGTAAATACAGGTCACTACTTGGTCCCTGATCCGCGCCACGCACATAGAACTCGTGCGGGGAATAGCCATCCTTGATCACCCGCAACGTCAACAGCGCAGCCGACTTGTTTGCCGCTTGTTCACGGGCTGCGCCGAAATCAATCAAGATTGGCTCACCATTCTCATCAATCAGAATATTGTCGGGCGAGATGTCGCGGTGCAGCATACCGCTTTGGTGTATGAACGACACGGCTGACAGCATCTTTTCCGTGACCTGAACAATGAAGTTCGGTCCGCTTTGGTTTTCAGGGTGTTCGACATAATCCAGCAGATCGCAACCGCGGATCAGGTCCATCGCGATATAGGCGGTGTTGTTGTCCTCGAACACCTGATGCACGTCGACGATATTTGGGTGAACCAACCGCGCATGATTGCGGGCTTCCTGAATGAACAGATCGATAATCGCGCGCAGATCATCCTTGTGATCGGGATTGGAAGGCTCGACCAGATCGCCGTTCCGCTGACACAGTGCGCCCGGATAGCATTCTTTAATAACCACATCACGGTCCAGGCTATCGCGGGCCAGATAGGTTATTCCAAACCCGCCATTGCTGAGAAACCGGAGGATCTCATACTGACCGCGCAAAAGCTTTGCGCCTGGCTGCAGTCCTTCAATCTGAGGTTCGTCGTGCGTTGCACCGACCGCCTGGTTGTGGCTCATTTCTTCCCGCCCATTCTACTCGTTTTTCTGCGGCACAAATTACCAGGGCTTCAGCCCGCGAACTCACAACCAAACACAACCGCAGGACACTTGAGACGGTTAGACGTTTCAAATTTGACTTTATTTGGGCCGCCTGATGGCTTCAGTATGGATCAGGAGAAGTCAAATCGCCTATATTGTATGACATGGACGCTACAATACCAGATGTTGTAATTTAGCGATGAGTTTATTGGATTCTATATCGCTGAAATAGACGCTTGGTCCACGGATTCGAAACAATAGGGGCGTGATTCCAACCGCTTCGAATCGCTGCATTGCGGCTCAATTGTTGCGGGAAAACCTACGTGCCGGTTCTGGGATGCGCCGAAGCCACTGTACTTCCGGCCCATGCCAAGTTGTCGCTGAGTTGCGCGAGGATGCTTATCGCATCCTTCAGCGGTGCGTCGCCGCTTTCGAATTGAAGCAAAAGCAGCAAATCGGTCGCCTTTTCGAACTCGGCCGGAATCCAGTCGGCTTCAGGATCGATTTCTGAGCCTGATTCCAACCTTTCGGCAAAGTCTTCGACAATTTCCTGACAGCTTTGCAAGAAGGTTGCAGGCTCAATATCTGAGCTTTCGCGCAGGTCGTTGTAGATACTTGCAATTGCAGCAAGCCAATCCTCAAGGATAGGATTGTCTAGAGGGGGCAGGGCGGTTTCCAAGCTTGCTTGGACCGCATTGCCATCCGCCTCAACATCAACGGCCACAGCTGAACCAGTGAGCTGCTCCAGATAAGGCATAAACTCTGCAGCCAGATCTTTTTGTGCGGCTTCCAGATCGTGGCGACGGTAATCAGACGCAAGACGTAACACCTGTTCTGCCAGATTTTGACCGCCGCAGGTCTCCCACAGATCAAAATCAGGTTCGGGCTCCTGTGCCATCGCGCGCACGGCAACCGGAGTTCCAATTGGCACGACGGCCTTGAACAGATCACCTTTTTCCTTGTTCAAACGGGCCACAACCCGATCCAGCGAATCCCGCACTGGGGGCAAATCAGCATGTGTTACGGCCAACAGGCTGTTGTCGCGCAGTTTTTGCGGGACTTGTGACCATAGGTGGCGCTCGGTCTCACGCCAGGCGTTGGTGCCGTTGGTACACCAAATCGCGCAGTCCACATATTCCAGCAAACTCAGGGTCTGCTTGTATGTATCGTCCAGCGCACCGGCACCGGGTAGATCAAACAGCGAAATCTCTTGCAGGGCAGGCGTGTTCAACCCGACCGAGATGAAATCCGGTTCGTCCGCCGCCGCCTTTTCCAGCGCAATTCCGGAATAAACCTTGGGTTCCTTGTTCCACCAGCCAACTGTTGTTTCTGGTGTTTCAGAAAAGGCCACAATGACCAAAGGCAGCTTCAGATGCTGCGGCCCAGTGGGCAGAATGTCAGCCCCTGCCAGCATGTTTGCAAGGCTGGACTTGCCAGCACCAAATTCCCCTGCAAAACCGATTGATACCGCGTTCGAAAGCCGCTCGGCATGGGCCAGCGCGCGGGCGCGCATGTCTTCCAGCTCTGCCGAAGAGGGTACGTTTTCGGTGGCGGTCAGGAAACGCTCCAACTGGCGCACTTCCTTCTCGGTTCCGGGGAAATCAATCATTCTGCGGCCTCTGCCTGTCGCGTGTCCACGGGTGCGGCTCCATGTACCGCACTCAGTTCATCGCCGATGCGCCGGGCTTGGTCAACCGCACGTTGCGCATCGGTGCGCGCATTGGTGCCATCGGGACCCGCACGGTGTTCCAGATGTCCGGCAAGAAGCGCCAGATAGTGATCCAGGACAGTTTTCATCCGTTCGATCAGATCACTTCTGGCGGTATCCACCAGATCGTCGCCGATCATCTCGAACTCTTGAACGATCATCTTTTCTGCACGGTTCAGTACGCTGCGGCGTGAAATCAACCGCGACAGCCATGTCACACGCAGCTCGACCGTAATACCACGGGTTAGCGCGCTGGTGTCCGGACGGAACCAACGCACAGCGCTAGTGTTCATACGGTTATCAGCCGGTTCCTGCCAGCCGGGCAGCGCACGCAGAGAGGCGTTACTTTGCATGTCGATCGCATAAAGCTCGCTGAGCATCCGCTGACGAACTACCTGGGTTGCACCCTGAACCAATTCGCGCATACGTTCACGCAGCGGTGTAAAGTTCAACTCGGTGTCACCATCCTTGGCCAGCAGAGGGGATTGACCATCAGGGCCACGGACAACAATCGAAACAGCCTCGGACACCGTATCATCCATCACGCCCCGTAAGTTGGCCAGTACATCGTCCATATCGTTGGTAATGGCTTCAGATTTCTCGGCAATCAAGGCGCGCAGGTCCGCAAGCGTCTTGTTGTTTTCTTCTATATCGGCTGTGTCTGGCCCATCTTGATCCTCGATCGCGCGCAGCCGTGCTGAGCTACGCTCAAGCTCACCCTGGGCAAAGCTGTTTAGATGCTGCCACGCCATATTGAGCTGTTCTTGGCGTGGACCTTCGGTCAGGGCTTTGGTCACATGGCGGCGCAGATCAGGCAATCCTGATGCGATCATGGCGGCAAAGCGCAATACACCCTCACGACTGATAGGGCCGGGGCCTTGTTTGATCTCTTCAACACCATCTAGATATTGCTTCATCTGCTGAGGATGGGCGCGAAGCCATGCGAGAATCTGATCATGATCAATTCCCGTTTCATCACCGGTCAGGGCGTAATGCGCCCATTGAGCGCTGCCCATAAGGACATTGATGTCCGAATTCCCGAGGGCCTGCTCAAGCCCGTCCATCACGTCGGCACGGACCTTTGTGGCATCGTCAGCGCCGCCGCCCAATTCGTCCACACGGTTAATGAAGACCACGATCTGGCCAAGTTCCAAAGCCTGCATCAAGCGGAACAGTTTCAGGTCGGCGCGCGACAACGCCTGATGCGCCGACAGAACTACAACAAAGAAATCTGACTCTTTTAAGTATTGCCGCGAGATCTCTTCACGTATCAACAGCGGGTCATTGACGCCGGGCGTATCGGTGACTGTTATAGGATAAGGAAAATGGCCGATGTCGAAATAGACCTCGGCTTTGCGTGTGATATCGCTGTAAAGACCCCGATCAGAACCGGGGTCATACTGATCACCATCCGTCGGATCATCCCCCGCACAGACATAGCGTGCAAGATCATCCGAATTCAGTTCATCCAGATCGTGATGCTGACCCAGCAGGTGTTTATAGCTTTCGCCCAGACGCAGCTTGGCGCGGGTTTTCATCGCCTCGACCTGCTCTTCGATCATTTCACGCTTATAGCTGTCCTCCTCATCGGGGAACATATTGCGCAGCTCTTCACCCTCGGCGATCAGCGCTTGCCATTGGCGATTGTCGAAGAAACGAAACTCGGCACCCGACGACCGGCCGGACGGATGACCAAAATGCATATCGGTAATAACTGTGGTCCAGGGATTTACATCCGAAGGCAGAAACTCTGCCTGCCCGGTGAACCCATTGATCAGTCGGGACTTACCGGCCTTAATCTGGCCTACGAACGCAATCGAAGGTTTGAGGTTCGATAGATCGTCAATGATGCGCGAGATGAAGTGACGTGTTTCGTCATTGCTCATCCCGTTCATGTCTTCTGCGATGCGAATAAGCTCGCGGCGGCTCAACTCACTCATAAGATTTACCCTGGTAACTCGTATTATATAGCTAGTTTTGCAAAATGGACACTATTGGGCAGGAACGCGGTCATTCGACGGCGCTTTTTAGGGACTTCCAAAGGTTGACGACGGCACCCAGTTTGCGGGCGTCATGAAAGGCGGCTGCAACCTCGGCATCGTCGTGAACGATCGCAAGGCCAACACGTTGCCCTCCCGATGGACGCATAACGATAAGTTGTGGTTGCGACAAAGTATCAGACCCATCGGCTTGCCAGCTGGACAAATCTTGGGTGAGCCGAGCCAATAGATCTTTGTCAGGATGTGCTTGCTGACCTTCGGCACAAAGCCCGTCAAGTTTGGCTTCTTCGTTCTGCTCTTCAATCAGAAAACGCCCCAGCGCAAAGCGCTCGGCACCGTCATAGAACGCTTCGGCAACACCTGATTGGTCCTGAGACGTTGGTTCTGGTACAGCATCCGGGACCACAGACATCCGTGGTTCTTCCGGCAAATCAATTCTGGCGCAGGCTGCTTCAACCTCGGAAAAGGTTATACCGACATCATCCGCTTCAAGCGCCGTATCGGGCCTGAGCGAAACCAATTCCAACGGACCGGGCGCAACGGCGATATCTGACACTAGACGGGCCAGCTGATCGGTCAGGTGCTCACGTGCCTCGGTTTCGAAATCTGGCAGGGGGCCTTCGACACAGCGGAAAACATCGGTAATCCGTGAGCTGTTCACCTCAACAGCAAGCATGCCGCCATCCGCCGCCATGAATTCCAGCCTCCGAGGCAGGATTGTCCTGCGGATTGCAGTCAATACCTCGTCGCGCCTTGCCTGCGCTGTATCACCAGACAGACAAACCATCGGAGACAATCGCGCAACCGAGGATCGCCCGATATCTTCGAGCAATTCCAGTATTTCGCTATCCATCATGCCGTGAACCCCCTCTGGTCCAGTCTAAACTGCGGCAGCCACCGTGCCGAGGCTGAGATGTGATTTTGTAAGTGCATGCCCAATATTTGCGCTGTCGCGACAGATATAACAGACAACGTGATCCGGGTATTTCTGTGTTCTTAGAAAGATGTGCAGACGATCATTGGAAAACACCGCGATTTCCCCAAATCCAGGGTGTTCCGTTTCGCCTATCTCTGCATTGCGCAACAGCTCCTCAAAGCCTTTTACACCCCGTCCTTGAAACAGATTGGCAACCGAAAGCGCAAGATTCTCAAGTGCATCAGAGCTTTCGCGGTCTGATGCCTCAACTCCCAGCAACATTCCAGTTTCCATATCAACATACCCGGCTGCGATGCAGTCGGGTATGGTCTCGATGGCCGAGGTCAGGGCGGATTCTATCGACATTCAGATACCCGCCTTTAATTGCATGTCAGATTGCATGCCACTCCGCTCCACTCGTTTTGTTGGCATCCGGAACTGCCCGCAGCGCCGCTTTGGAATTGCGGGTGATCTGCTCCTGCGCAATCTGATCATACTCGGACAGAAACGCTGCAAAGGCGCTTTTCAGGCCCTGCGCATCGTCTGGCAGGCTTTCGCGGGCTACGATTTCGCTCCACATTTCTGAGGCGCTGAGGGGCGATTCCGCAGGATTGCCCACTTGGTCTTCAGAGGCCGCTCCATTGATCACGGTTTCTCCGTTCAACTCAACCACCTGACCCGGCGTGAGCGAATTGGACTCTGGTTCCGGCTCGTATTCGTCAGTCGATTCCTCAGGCTGCTCCGCAAGCAAAGACGTAATCGATGAGACTGATACTTCGAGCTCCGATGCTTCACCCTCGTCATCGGTCGAATTTTCATCCGACGCCGATGCTTCAACCGTTGCTTCTTGGCCATCCTCGGGGGCCAGAACGATCAACTCGGCGTCTTCCTGATCCTCCTCCTCATCATCCATGAAGGCGAACTCATCCACATCATGTGCAGGGTTCGCCAGAATGTTCAGATCCAACGGATCTTCGGATTGGTCCGAGAACAGGGCGCGCAGATCTTCCTCAGCCGGTTCCGCCTCAGACACCATTTCGGCGCGCATTCGTTCAGCTTCGTCCACATCAATCCGAGCGCGTTCAACATCTTCCGTACGTCGTTCCACGCGGGCAGGGCGTACCGGGAAGCTGGTGACAACATCAGTGTTCTGATCGGATGAACCCTCAGCCAGAGGATCATGCATCGTCAATGGAACATCTTCGGTGCGACTTTCCGGGCGCAAGGGGCTTACCTTGGGCGCATCAGACAAGGACTTATCAATTTGATATCTGGCCAGCATATCGGCACGGTTGTCCATGATCTGCTCGGTGATCTCCAGAAAACTGTCGACCATCTTGCCACCGCCGCTGCGCGACCAAAGTTCGGCGTCACCCGTTTTGTCACGGGCCATAATGGCATCACGCGCCGAAAACAGGACTGTGCGATTGAACAGATGACCTGCTTCTCGGTTCACGCGACGCAGAACCTTTTGCCGGTCTTTCTGACCCAAAGCATCTGCACGCGTGACCAGCAAAATTGATTTGTTTTGCAGACGTTCAGGAAGCGAGACCCAAGTTGCACGCTCGGTCTCACGCCAGGCTTGGGTCGAGTGCGTGCACCATAATACACCATTGGCTTGACCAACTGCGCGTTGCCAGACATCGGTCGAGATCTTTGGATCCGAGATGCCGGGGGTGTCGATCAGATCAACGGCCTCAAGAATATCGGCTTCCAGGAAGATACGAACAAACTGTGCGTCGTTGACACCAACCTGTTCAAGTTCATCAAGCTCGATATTCTGCGTGCTTCCATCGTGCCGCTTAATATAGGCTGGCCGATTGCCCCAACTGAACCAAACTGGCGGCAGCTGAGTTGCCGTGACCTGTGTGGGCAAGGCCTGTTTTCGCAGCAAGAAGTTCATCAAAGTCGACTTGCCTGCACTGAATTCTCCCATAAGCGCAAACACAGGCTTGCGGCGGGACCACTGCTCGATGCGGTTCCAGGCCTTGGGAGAGACGAAGCGGGTTTGTGATTTATTTACCATAACTCTTCTTATGCTGCTTCGTTACTAAGATCTTTCAGGATGTCACCCAGAATGTCGTCACGCGATTTCTGTGGCTTTTGCTCGGCGATCTGCGCTGCAGCCCTGTCAGGCGAATGCGAGATGCTGAGTAACGTGTCTTTCTGCTCGGCCATGAAATCAGTCAGCGTGGCGCGAACGTTTTCCAAGACGGCGGCAATCTGATTTTCCTCGATGTCCTTGGTGATCGAGTTTGCTTCGGACGCGATCAGACGTGTGTAATCTGCGGCGTAGGCCTCGAAGCCTTTTCGGCGTTGCCACCAACGACGCCACCATGTGCTTTGCAGGTCAAGCGCGATCGTGCGCCCGATCCCCAAAGGCGGTGGCACGCGCGGCACAATTGGGGCTTCGATGTTGAATTCACCCAGATGGTTGCCCAACAGCTTCTGGTACAGCGCTTCTATATCCGCTGCGGCGGACGCATATAGCACCCCGGCATCCTTGCGCATCGAACGCGCAAAGCTGAAGTAAGCGGCCTTTTGTAAGGTCCTTAATCCAGCTGGGTCGTATTGCCACGTGCCCTGTTCACCGTTTTGTTCCAGATGTGAGATCAGCGAATCCGTCGCGCGCTTGACAAAGTTTGCCTCGGCCGAGGCCAGTCTCTCTAACACTTTATCGCGCAGTTTGGTTGTCAGTTCCGAGGTCTTCTTTTCGTACTCGGCTGAAACTTTCGCGATCGCTTCATCGGGCGATGCGCCATCCAAATCCCGGACGATACCGTCCGATTTTGACAGCGTCTTGGCAACGGCCGTCGCTCGAATCTGACTGGCAATGTTGCGCGCACGATGGCGCACGCGATCCAAAAGACGTGTCCCTGCGCCTTCGGCAATACGCTCATTCATTGCAAGCAGCAAATCAGGCAATCCGGAAAGCGCCCAGATCTTGTCCAGCGAAGCGGCTTGATCACCAAAACCAGCAGCCAGATAAAAGGTGTTCAGCGCGTCACGCGATTCTTCGGTCAGAATGTCCGGATTTCCGGTAATCGCTGCCTCAGCCCAAAGCGCGCTGCCAAAGACAACGCTGGTACTTGCGTCAATGTTGTTCTGTTTCAGCGTGTCCTGAATACGATCCCGAATCTCTGGGACCTGATTGACCGGATCCGACAGCTCATCGATGCGGTTCACAAACAGAATGATCTGGCGGTTTTCGAACTGAGCGATAATCCGCATCAGCGCCATGTCCATTGTGGTCAGCGCCTGACTGGCGGCCAGAACGACGATACACACCTCTGATCCGCGCAGGCTGCGCAACGTGATCTGCTCACGCACCATGAAGGTATCGTTTACACCGGGCGTATCGCAAAGTTTGAGCGATATCGGATATTGCGGGATATCCATATAAAGTTCTGCCGATTTGGTCACATCTGCAAAACGGCCGGTCTTGGGATCGATATCCGGATCGTCTTCATCCCCAAGGCAAACATAGCGCTGAATCAATTCGTCATCGAAGTAATCGTACTGGTGGCTTTGTCCCAGAATTAGGTCGAAATGTTTGCCCAGCCGTTCTTCTGACTTGGCCTTCATTTCGCCAATCTGACGACGGATGTCATCCATCTCATCGTCAGCACCAGCGCGGTTGGCCAGCTCGCCCAGGCGCCCGCCCCCAACCATCAGATTGTCCCATTCTTCCTGTTCGAAGAAGGTGAATTTTGACCTGGTGTCCCCTTCCGTCCGGGTGTTGATGTTCAGCGTGGTAACTACTGATGTCCAAGGGTTCACATCTGACGGCAACAGGTTTGGCCGCCCCGCCAGAATGTTCACGATCGAAGATTTCCCGGCCTTCACCTGCCCCACCATTGTGACGCTTGCCGAAAAGTTTTCCATCTTGGTCTTGAGCGCAGCCAGCCGCGCGGATGAACGCGCATCCGCCACCTCTGTCAGTTGATCGATCTGTGTCGTCAGCGAGGTCATTGTCTCTGTCATCTCGGACAGAGCCTCGTTTCCAACAGACAGAAGGTGGTCGTTACGCGCCATGGTCAGCCTCCGGTACCAGTTGCAGCGAATTGGTTCCCTGCCCCGTCGGGTAAGCTCGCAAGCGTGTCAATGCGTGCGATCAGGTCCAATGCGTTACCGAGGATCACAGCCTCGGTTTGCGGTGAAATTGATTCGTATGCGAAAGAATCAGCCAAAACCTCGATGGAACTGAAACCTTCACCATTCTCCAGACAGGCGACACGTCGCCCCGTTGGAAAATCATCTGACTTGTGGGCAGGCAATGGCATGCGGGCATTGGCCAGCAAATAGCGATTGCCTGCATGAGTTCTTAGTGCGACGCCGAAACCTGTGCCAGGGTGCTGGCGGTTCAGGGTTTTCAGCTCGCCGATGAAACTATCACGAGCAAGACTTACAACGTCATGCTCGGAAGCAGCGGATTTGATCTGGTTGGTCACGACAGAGACCCTTATTCTGGAGTTGAGCAGAAACTCGCACGGCGCCCGAAGGCAAAAAGACTCATTAACTCCTGCGCCCAATCAATTACGATTACCGCGGTGTTATTTTGACGCGAATAGGATATTTTGGCGTTTGAAATGTGGCACAATTATGATTGCCACTCAATCTTAAGTAGAAAGCTTCAATTTACCTGCTTGCCGTGCCAGCGATTACCGGTGTCGTGGACAGAGCGAAACAAGAGGTAAATGCCGGGCTTGTTAACTTTAAAATTAGAATATAACATATTGTTTGCAATATTTAATTATTAGATACATGATGTCAGTTCAGGGCTCGATGTATTTGGGCTGAGGTTGCATATACTCTATTCTGAAACTCCTGCGGAATTACCCACACCCCAACGATGTCCGTCTCACTCAACGTATGCGAGATAATTTTTTACCCCTCAAACGGTCGCAATGTCCCCTAATTAGAAACAAAAAATTGTCGAATATTTTCCACCTTGATCGAGTCATCAAGCGAGTGGTTACACCCTGCGCCCCTTGCTTTCATAGGCGGTTTAAGCACCATGCAAGCATCATATTTTGCTGTCATGCATCTGTGTTCCGCTCAAATAGAGCCCGGTGAAAAACAATTTGTCACTTCATTGTTTCCATAGACGCAATAATAATCTTGTGTTTTGCGCGACTTTACCTCTCGCACTCACGCAAAAGCTTTGCTATTCAGCGCCTCGTCGATGCTTCGGCATCAGGTTGCGGGTGTGGCGAAATTGGTAGACGCACCAGATTTAGGTTCTGGCGCCGCAAGGCGTGGGGGTTCAAGTCCCTCCACCCGCACCATAGTGTTTCCACATGACCTAAAGTGTCGATATGACGGCAAAGCTTGTCGCGTTCACTTGCCGTATCGGGCCAGAAACATGTCAACGGCCTGTAAGGCGACCTTGTCAATCTCACTCTGACTAAAACTGTTCTGAATTCCGAATGCAGCGCGTCCCCAAAGCCTGACTTTGCACAATTCCGAGAACTGCTCGGCGGCAATATTGACGTCCTCGACCACCAATTCTCCTTTGGCGACCGCCTTGGTCAGATATTCGGCCATTTGGCGCTGTCCGTTTTGCGGCCCGGCTTCATAAAATGCTTTGCCGAGCTCTGGGAATCTATCGCGCTCGGCAACGCAAATCCGAAAAACCTGCTGTGCAAAGTCCGAAACAAGAAAGGCCGTAAGCTGCGTAGCGGCAATTGTAAGTACCTCACGTGCGGGCTTTGTCTCATCAATCATCGACAAAATTCGCTCGGCCATCAGGCGACACTCTGTCTGGGCGACCTCGGTGAACAAAAGACGTTTGTCGGGGAAATAGCTATAAAGCGTCGCCTTGGACACGCCAGCTGCGCGCGCAATGTCATCGACGCTTGCACCTTCGAACCCATCCGCCATGAACACCTCTCGGGCCCCGCATAAAACCTGATCGAATTTGCGGCCTGTACGCAGGATGGTTGCGGCTTGGGTCATGATGTCTCCTGAAAGCGGTATGCGCCAACACTATAAACCGCTCGGTTCAGTTTCAACGCTTTTCACCTTAGTCGCGGTTTTGTCACCAGGCTGCACCATCAACTATTACATCGTTAAGCGTCGGCCTTGCGGCCCCCGCCAACCGTGCTAACACATTCCCATGGTCGAAATATTTCTGCGTACCTTCCCCTTTTTCGCAATCATCGGCCTGGGATTCTGGGCCGGGCGCAGTCGTTTCTTCCCACCCGATGCGACCTTGTATCTGACTAAATTCGTATTCTTCTTTGCATTATCAGCGATGCTGTTTCGATTTGCAGCCACACTGCCCTTTGCCGAGATATTCGACGGCCGTCTGGTGATCGGGTATTTGATCGGCACCGTCTGCGTCTACGCGATTGCAATGGTTATCGCTTATCTGCGCAGTCTGGATCTACCCACAGCGGCGGTCGAGGCCCAGTGCGCCGCCATTGGCAACGTCGGGTTTCTAGGTTTGCCGATGCTCGCACTTTTGTTCTCAGAAGCGGCCATTGGGCCTGTAATGCTGGTTCTGACTGTCGATCTAGTCGTTTTTTCTTCGCTGATCGTCATTCTGATTCATGTTGGACGCGATGGCCGTCTCAGTTTTGGAACAATACGGTTGATCGGGTTCGGCTTGCTGAAGAACCCGATGATCTTGTCGATTTCTGGAGGTTTGATTTGGTCTGCGCTGGAGATCCCGGTCCCTGCCCCATTGAACGATTTTCTGACCATACTTGGCGGAGCGGCCACCCCCAGTGCGCTGTTTGCCATCGGTGCATCCCTGGCGGATAAGTCGGCCGAGCGTATTCAGATCGCTGGGTGGCTTAGTTTTTGCAAACTGGTTCTTCATCCCCTTTTCGTCGCGCTTATGGTGATTTGGTTGATCCCTGTTGCCACCTTCCCGGCAATGGTTGCAATCGCAGCGGCTTCGCTTCCCGTTGCAGGCAATGTCTACATGCTGGCCGCATATTATGGCGTGGCTCCACAACGCGCATCTGCGGCCATCCTGCTTTCGACCATGGCCAGCATACTGACCGTCCCACTGGTGATTGGCTGGGTCAGCGGCTACTGATCTTCACCTTTTCGAAAAATACGCCCGCCGAAAGCACCCGCACTTTACGTCGACGCTGCAGACCGTTAGCCATGGCACCGATACAACGCAAGGATAGCTTGATGGAAACCCTTTCGGAAAATGCCTGTTTTGGTGGTGTACAAGGCGTCTACCGCCACGCCTCCTCGGCTTGCAAATGTGACATGACATTTGGACTTTTTCTTCCAGCCGAGGCCAAGGATGGCCCCGTTCCGGTTCTATGGTATCTGTCAGGACTGACCTGCACCCATGAAAACGCCATGACAAAGGCAGGTGCTCAGGGGTGGGCCGCGGAGCAGGGAATTGCGCTGGTGTTTCCAGATACCTCGCCGCGCGGCGCGGATGTTGCAGATCATGAAGATTACGATCTCGGCCAAGGTGCCGGTTTCTATGTCAACGCCAACCAAAAACCCTGGGCACCCCATTTCAACATGTGGGATTATGTGGCCGAGGAATTACCCGCCCTGCTAACCGAAAACTTCGCGATTGATGCTGATCGTCAGGCAATCACCGGACACTCCATGGGCGGGCATGGTGCGTTAACTTTGGCGATGAACCTGCCCGGGCGGTACCGGTCGGTTTCGGCTTTCTCTCCGATTTCGAACCCGATGGGGGCGGATTGGGGTCGCAAACAGCTGAGCGCATATCTGGGCGATGATGAGGCTGCATGGGCCAAACATGACGCGTCGCAAATGATGAAAAGCACCGGATTTGACGGCCCCGTGCTGATCGACACTGGTGCTAATGATCAGTTCATGGATCTGTTGCGCCCCGAAGCGTTGGCACAGGCAATAGCCGAGCGTCGCCAGCAGGCAACATATCGCCTGCAACCTGGCTATGACCATTCCTATTATTTCGTGTCCACCTTCATGGAGGATCACATTACCTTCCACGCCGAAGCGCTGTACGGGGACTAAGGCATGAGCAAGTATGATTACGACCTGATTATCATCGGCTCGGGCCCTTCAGGGCGTGCTGCGGCCATTCAGGCGGGCAAATTGCAGCGCCGGGTACTTGTGATCGACCGCAAAGATCGGCTGGGTGGTGTTTCGGTTCATACCGGCACAATCCCTTCGAAAACATTGCGGGAAACGGTGCTGAACTTGTCAGGATGGCGCGAACGCAGTTTTTATGGGCGCTCCTACCGGGTTAAGGATCAGATCAGTGCGGAAGATTTGAAAGCGCGTTTGCACATGACACTCGATCACGAAGTCGACGTGTTGGAGCATCAGTTTAACCGAAACCATGTGGAAACATTGAACGGGCTTGCCACATTCACAGGACCGCATGAGGTAGAAGTGGCAACGGACGCAGGCGAATCCACGCGTCTGACTGCGGCTAAGTTCCTGATTGCCACCGGCACAAAGACTTATCGTCCCGACTATGTTCCGTTCAACGGCAAAACCGTTGTCGACGGGGATGATTTCCTTGAGATGGAAGAGATTCCGCGTTCGCTGTGCGTGATCGGTGCCGGTGTGATCGGCGTTGAATATGCCACCATGTTTTCGGCACTTGATGTCCGCGTGACGCTGATTGAACCGCGCGAGACATTTTTGGATTTCATTGACAAGACACTGATCCACGACTTCACGCATCAGATCCGCGAAAACGGCGTGGATTTGCGGTTGGGCTCAGCCGTCGAAAAGATTGAAGATACCAGAGGCCATGTCGAGGTCACCCTAGATAACGGGCGCCACGTGCGGGCTGAGATGCTTTTGTTTGCGGCAGGCCGCATGGGGGCGACTTCGGCCCTCAATCTTGACGCTGTCGGAATTGAAACCGACCACCGCAACCGTATCAGCGTTGACAGCAAGACCTATCAGACTTCGGTTTCACATATCTATGCAACAGGAGATGTCATTGGGCATCCCTCGCTGGCCTCTACGTCGATGCAGCAAGGGAGGGTCGCGGCCTGCCATGCATTGGAAACACCGACTTTGCCGGAAAGCCCGTGGTATCCGTATGGGATTTACTCGGTGCCCGAAATCTCAACCTGTGGCATGTCCGAGGAAGAATTGCAGGAGCGCGGAATACCCTATGAAGTAGGTGTGGCCCGATTCCGCGAAACCTCGCGCGGGCACATCATGGGGTTGGAACATGGCATGCTGAAAATGCTGTTCTCTCTCAAAACTCGCAGGGTTCTGGGTGTGCAGATCGTGGGTGAAGGTGCAACCGAATTGATCCACATCGCGCAGGCGGTGCTGAACCTGAAAGGCACGGTGGATTACTTCGTTCAGAACACATTCAACTATCCCACTCTGGCTGAGGCTTATAAGATCGCCGGTCTGGATGCGTTTAACCGGATGCCTATTCCCGAGGAATTCAAGGTGCGCAAAACACCCTCGAAGGCGAAGCAATCTGCACAGGCCAAAGAGGCGTGACAACGCTTTATATCGATGGTGACGCCTGCCCGGTGAAGGCCGAAGCTGAACGGGTGGCGACCCGGCACAAGGTGCCGATGGTTTTGGTCTCGAACGGTGGGCTGCGCCCATCAGCCAACCCGCTGGTACAGGTGGTGGTTGTCTCCGCGGGGGCGGATGAGGCGGACAAATGGATCGCCGAGCGTTGCGGCCCGGGTGATATTGTTGTGACGTCAGACATTCCGCTTGCCGCAAAATGCGTTGAAGCCGAGGCCCGTGTACTGCGCCCTAGTGGCGAGGCATTCACCGCGGCCAATATTGGTCAACAACTCGCTATGCGCGACTTGATGGCGGACCTTCGTGCCGCCAATCCATTGGGAGCTGGCGGTGGAGGTAAGCCGTTTGGTAAAGCAGACCGATCGCGGTTTCTGGACGTGCTTGAGCGGGAAGTCCGTGCCGCCTTGCGCGGATAGCACTCCCGCCGGTCAGAGGCGCATCAAAGATGCGCAACTTTCCGTTGGGCGTGGCAGCGCGTGCCGCGCTGCGGTTGGCGCTTGCATATCCGCTGCGCGCTTGGTTCAGTCGGCGATAATTGTATTGGATCGAACTGGACTGCAGCATGGCCATCGAAGCTGTCGTATTTGATATCGGAAACGTACTGATCGAATGGCAGCCCGAGCGCTACTATGATCGCGTCATCGGAGAGGATCGTCGTCAAGCCATGTTTGCCGAGGTCGATCTACATGGAATGAACGATCTGGTCGATCAGGGCCATCACTTCACGGATACGATTTACAGGTGGGCAGACAAGTACCCTGAGTGGCGCGATGAAATTCGGATGTGGCACGACAACTGGATTGAACTGGCTGCGCCTGACATCCCACACTCTGTGCGACTTCTACGCGCGTTGCGCGCCAGGAAGGTTCCGATCTTTGCCCTGACCAATTTTGGGGTGCAGAATTTCGATTATGCCACCACGGTCTATCCGTTCCTGAATGAGTTTGATCGACTGTATGTCTCGGGCCGGATGAAGGCAGTGAAGCCTCATATGCCGATATACGAGATGGTCGAAGCCGATTGTGGTACCCAACCATCTGCGCTTTTGTTCGCTGACGACAGGATTGAAAACATCGATACGGCCAAGGCGCGGGGATGGCAAACACACCATTTCCTCGATCCACAAGGATGGGCGGATCGATTGGTTTCAGAAGGGCTGTTGACCAAGGAAGAGGCTGTTTAAGTCAAGCTGTCACGCCAGCTGACGCGCGATTTTCCCGGATGGGCAGGTGGATAATGGCACTGAAAGCTCCGATTGCGACACCAATCCACCAAACCATGGTGTAGTCACCGTACTGGTCGTACATGCGGCCTCCTAGCCAGATGCCCAGGAAGCTGCCGATTTGGTGGCTCAGGAAAACAATCCCGTACAACGTGCCCATGTAGCGCAAACCGTAAAGATGCGCGACAAGGCCAGATGTCAGCGGAACCGTCGCCAACCAAAGCGATCCCATTACCAGAGAGAATGCGATAACAGAAAAGGGTGTGATCGGGAACACGATGAATGCCCCCGCCACAACTGTCCGTCCGGTGTAAACCGCTGCGAGCAAGTACTTTTTCGGAAAGTGGTTACCTGCCCACCCCGCCAGCAACGTGCCGCCTATGTTGGCTATGCCGATCAGGGAAATGGCAACCGCCCCCAGGGCGGATGTCGTCGTGATGCCAATCGAATGCAGCACGCCTCCGGGCTGGATTGGGCCGCACATCTCGGTAACGAAGGCCGGAAAATGGGCAGTTATAAAGCCCAGTTGGTAACCGCAGCTAAAAAAGCCGATTGCAATCAGTGCGTATGAAGGATCGCGGAACGCCTTGGCCAGGATTTGCCCCATGCTTTCTTCCAGTTCGGTCTTACTGACCGGCTGAGGTGCGCGCATGAACGGTAACGTCAGGATCAACGCGAGGATTGCCACCGCAAAGACGAGGAAAACCTGTTGCCAAGGAAGGAATGTCAGCAGCCATTCAGCGGTGGGTGCCCCGATCACCTGCCCAAAGCTGCCCGCCGCAGTGACAACCGCCAATGACATTGAACGGTTCGCGTCAGTCGAAGCGCGTCCGACGACCGCTAGGACCACGCCAAACCCCGTACCCGCGATCCCGAAACCCACAAGCCAGGCATAAATTTGGTGCTCAAAGGGGGTGACGGACCAAGCCGACAAAACCATTCCTGCCGTATAGGTCAAGGCACCCAGAACAATAGCGCGCCGGTCACCAATCTTTTCGGCTATGGCACCAAAGATCGGCTGCCCGATCCCCCAGGCCAGATTCTGAATCGCGATCGCCATCGAGAAATCGGTGCGCAACCATCCGAATTCATCTGCGATGGGAATCTGAAACACGCCGAATGAGGCGCGCACTGCAAAGCTGACGGTAATGACGATGCAACCGACAATCAGGATCGGATTCAGCAGGTGGACAGGTTGCGGCATCGGGGCTCCGGACTTCAGTTCTGTCAGACGTTAGCGGCGTAGTTCGAAGCGTCAATTCAGGAGTTTTGTGACACCAGTTCAGCAAAATTGATGGGTCAGGAAAAAAGGTTTCTTTTCAACATACGAACCGGACGGTATGGCTCAACTCATGACGGATCTGATTTCGCTTTATGAAGATCATATTGCCGATGGGTCGCTGACCCGGGATGACGCACAAGAGGCAGTGCTACCCCGGTTTGACCGAATTCGCACAGCTTTGGCCGAACCGGTCAAGCGCGGTTTGTTCCGCAAGGCGCCGCCCCCACCCAAAGGCTTGTATCTTTGGGGCGGCGTTGGGCGTGGCAAGTCGATGCTGATGGATATGTTCGTCGAGACGCTGGGCGACATACCGGTTCGCAGGGTCCATTTTCACGCATTCATGCAGGAAATCCATACCGGCCTGCACAAGGCGCGCGAAGATGGAGTTGAAGATGCGCTGGCCCCAGTGGCCGAGGCTGTGATCAAATCCGCACGCGTCCTGGCATTTGATGAGATGCAGATTACCGATATCACCGATGCGATGATCGTGGGGCGGTTGTTTGATATGCTCCACAAGGGCGGGGTGGTTGTCATCACAACCTCGAACCGGCATCCCGATGATCTGTATAAGGATGGGTTGAATCGGCAACTGTTCCTGCCTTTTATCCAGCACATCAAAGAACAGCTGGAAGTGTGGGAGCTGGTTTCACCTACAGATTATCGGCAGAACCGGCTTGAAGGTTCGCCGGTATATTTCACACCTATTGGACCCGAAGCGCGCGATAAGATTCGTGCCGTTTGGAATGATTTGTCTGGCGGACCCGCAGAGCCGTTGACCCTGCAGGTTAAAGGGCGCGAGGTGGTGCTGCCCGCGTTCCGAAACGGAGTGGCGCGGGCCTCATTTTACGACCTATGCGGACGGATGCTGGGACCAGGCGACTATCTGGCCATTGCAGAAGCGCTGAAAGTTCTGGTGCTTGAAGACATACCGCGTTTGTCGCGCAACAATTTCAATGAGGCCAAGCGCTTCGTCACGTTGATCGACGCGTTGTATGAAGCAAAGGTCCGGCTGATCTGTTCTGCCGCTGCTGAGCCCGAGATGCTGTACGTCGAAGGGGAAGGCACGTTCGAATTTGAGCGCACAGCGTCCCGCCTGCGCGAGATGCAGGATAAGGATTGGGGACAATAAGGCCCCCTACCCCCGGCCCGGAGTATTTTCGACCACGTGAAGGATCAGGCGTTTTCTCGGAGGATATTACCGGCGAGATAAAGTGACCCACAGATCAGAACCCGCGCATCGGGGGATTGAGCGGTGATGGCGGCAAGCGCATCCGCGACGCTATCGGCCGTTGTCGCCGTCAGGTTCACTCTGGCAGCCGCAGCAGCGGTCTCTTCTGCGCTCAGCGTATTTTGTTCACCGGGGATGGATACGGCGGTCAGGCTGTCGGCTTTTGCAGCCAATGGTGCGAGATAGCCAGTGACATCCTTCGTATTTAACATGCCGCAAATCATATGCGTGGGCCGTTCCGGCAATGACGACAGAACACCAGCCAATGCGATGCCTGCGGCGGCGTTGTGACCTCCATCCAGCCACAGTTCAGCCTGTGGGGCTTGATCGACAAGGGGGCCGGATTTCAGCCGCTGCATACGCGCGGGCCATTCAGTCTTGGTGACTGCGGCCTCATAAGCGTCATCACCCATTTGCAGGTGACGTAATACGGCCAGAGCTGCCCCTGCGTTGACTATCTGATGAGCCCCCAGCAGGTTTGGCATCGGCAGATCACGCAATCCGGTTTCATCCTGATAAATCAAACGCCCATTTTCGGTATGCACATGCCAATGTTGCCCGTAAACCTGCAGCGGTGCGCCTAGGCGGGCTGCAGTGTACTCGATGACTTCCAGCGCCTCATCTTGCTGTGGGCCAACAATACAGGGCACGCCGGGTTTAATAATTCCGGCTTTCTCTGCGGCGATCTTGCCCAGAGTATCACCAAGGAATTGTTCGTGATCGATCGAAACAGGTGTGATGGCCGTCAACGCAGGTTGTTCGACAACATTGGTGGCGTCCAGACGCCCACCCAAACCAACTTCGAGCAATGTATAATCCGCCCTCGTGCGCGAAAACGCCAGAAGTGCCGCGCAGGTGGTGATCTCGAAATAGGTGATGTTCTCGCCACCATTTGCGGCGTAGCATTCATCCAGAACGGCGGTGAGGTCAGGTTCCAAAATCAGCTTTCCGGCCAATCGGATGCGCTCGTGAAACCGGGCCAGATGGGGTGAGGTATAAGCATGAACCGTATGCCCTGCCCCTTCAAGCCCCGCGCGGATCATGGCCTGGGTCGAGCCCTTGCCATTGGTTCCGGCGATATGAATGACCGGGGGTAGCTTGGTCTGTGGATTGTACAGCGCAGCCAGCAAACGCCACATGCGGTCCAAGGTCAGGTCGATGATCTTGGGGTGCAACGCCATCATCCGATCAAGGATGACATCCGAGCTCTGGGTGGTCATTTCTCGACCGCATCCTCGGTTGGTGCTTCTGCAGTGGCTTCTTCCGGTTCAGGCGCTGGCAGATCGCCTTTGACTGCCGGCGGCTGATTCGTCAGCATTCGGGTGATGGTGATCAGCTCTTCCCGCATTTCGGTGCGCTTGGTCACACGGTCGAGCATGCCGTGATCCAACAGGTATTCCGCGCGCTGGAAACCTTCGGGCAGTTTCTCGCGAATGGTCTGCTCGATCACACGGGGACCCGCGAAACAGATCAGAGCATTGGGTTCGGAAATATGAACGTCACCCAACATGGCATAGGATGCGGTAACACCGCCTGTGGTAGGGTGCGTCAACACAACGATATAAGGCAGCTTCGCCTCTTTGAGCATTTCAACCGCCACCGTAGTACGCGGCATCTGCATCAGGCTCAGTATGCCTTCTTGCATCCGCGCACCGCCAGCTGCCGAGAACAAGATCAGCGGGCGCTTCAGCTTAACGGCCTCTTGTGCCGCAGCAATGATGGCATTGCCAACATACATGCCCATAGACCCGCCCATGAATGAGAAATCCTGCGCGGCAGCAACGATCGGAGTACGCCCGATTTCGCCCAGTGCGACCAGCATCGCCTCTTTCTCGCCAGTCTTTTTCTGCGCTGCTTTCATCCGGTCGGGATATTTCTTCTGATCCCGGAATTGCAGCGGGTCATCCTTGGGGGCCGGAACATCAACCTCAGAGAATATACCGCCATCGAACAGATGCTTGAACCGGTCTCGTGGCGTGATCCCCATATGGTGATCACACTGGGTGCAGACATTCTGGTTATCTGCCAACTCGCGGTGGAACAGCATGGTTCCGCATTCATCACACTTATGCCAAAGGTTTTCGGGCACTTCGCGGCGTGAGAAGATCGAGTTGATCCGGGGGCGGACGTAGTTTGTGATCCAGTTCATGTCGGAACCTTGATAATGCGGCGTTGACGTCAAATAAGGCGCAACGACGGGAAATGCAATCAACGCCTGAGGGCCAGTCGCGCCGTAAGCCACCCGACGATCATCAGCGCAAAGTCGACAAGCAGCCAAGGCCTTAGCGCATCTGCATCTGAAGCCTGATAAGGGAGGTGATACAAGGCCAGACCACTAAGACTGTCAGGCAACGAAATAACCAGAAGGGCCGCAAAATTATTAAAGAAATGCAGCGCTATGGCGGGCCCGAGTGTCCCTGCCCTCGCAGTCAAGTCAGCTGTCAGAATCCCAAATGTAAGTGCCCAAATCGCAATTAGCAGTGCGTTATCGCCCACGGTGGCCGGGTTATAGTGTCCGGCCGCGAACAATATTGATGGCAGACCTATCCAGATCAATGGCGATCGAAACCGTGCGGCGAGGCTTTGTTGCAGGTAGCCCCGAAACAGAACTTCTTCGGCGCTGGTCTGGATCAGGACTGCTACGATCGATAGCGGCAATAGCAGCAACCATCTGGCGAAAGGCAGATTCGCCACCAAAGGTGCACCCAGATTGTAGGGCGGCAGCGCAAATACGGCCACACTCAGCAGCAACAGCGCGCGGAAGACGCGCCAGAACTGTCGTATTGCTAAACTTTGCCCTCCAATTACCGAGGCAAGCGAACGGTGCTGAAACAGCCTCGCACTCAGTGCTACGCCAAGGGTGGCGAAGATAAAGCTAGATAGCACGATGAGAAGTGCCAAGGGGGACGCACCCGTCAGAAAGCCAGCCGCTGACCCTGGCGTAGTCAGATTGGCTATGATGGCGAACAAGATCGCATTAAGCGCCACAACAACCACCGACACCAGTGCGATACCCGCAAACAGGCGCCAAAGATCGGGATATCTGCGGGCGTCGCTTAGCAGGTGTTCATGGCTACGATAGGCGTCGTAGCTCTTTCTAACCTTCATTGTCTTGCCCGGCACCCACAAGGGCCGGGTCTTCCCCAATTGGGGTGCTAGGATCGCGCAACCGTTCGGACACAGTGGTCAGATAGCCTGCCACGGTTTCAAGTAACCTCACCGCAACACCTGCATCACTTTCGATGACTGCACGTAGTTCCTCGGCTCCGATTCTCAGGAAGGCGCAATCTGTGAGGGCCACCAAATCCAATTGACGCGGTTCATTTGTAATGATCGCCAGGTCCCCTATCAGGCGGCCCGGCTCAACCGTCGAGATCGAACGCATATCGCCGTGTTCGTCCAGCCAGTTCAGGGTCGCCTGACCTGAAATACACAGATAGGCCGCATCCGGAGCCTGCCCGCGCGAGAATATGGTCTGACCTGCAGCCGCTTCGTACCATTGCGCCGAGAATGCCAGAAGGCGCTGATTGCGCCCATCCACCCGCGAGAACAACTCGTTCGACGAAATGATTTTGAGCTTTCGGCTCAGGTCATCTGGCCCGTCGACTTCGTCCTCGGTAGACACGCGCGAGACACCGTCAATACGGCCATCTTTGATTTCGACAAACAGATCATAGGCTTCAGGATGGGCAAAATGATCCTCCATGAAAATCATGACTGAATCGGGCAGCAATTCGCGCAGCTTAAGGCGGGTTCGGAGGCGGCTTTCCGAGTCATGACTGGCCAGGGCCTTGTCGAGGATCAGGATATCGGGGCGTTTTATCCCCGCCCGCGAAAACGCGGCGCGTTCCTGGAACACGGTCGGCAAATTGTTGCCCCCTAAACCGGACGGAAGGTCATAAATGATCGCGGCAGCCCTGCGGCGCAGCCCGGCCTCGTTCAACACTTCGGCCACAAGATCTTCGATCTCTTCCGCGTGCGCACCAGCCATGATCGACACCCGACCATAAAGCGCATTCTCCATTGCTGTCAGGCGCGGAACGTAGACATCTGGCGACACTGGCACAAACATCGAACCCATCGCATCCCTTAGCCTTTCTGCCTGGCTGTGACGGATCGAGAGAATCTTGTCCTTGTATTCTTCAGGGAAACTGGGGCCGATTTGCTCGGCGGTCAGCATGAATGGGACGGTCAACAGCAACGCACGCTCTTGATCACCAATAGAATCTTCGCCTTTGGTTCTGCGACGCTCTTCAATATCAAGTAGTCGATGGTACATATCCTTTGACATGCCCAACCGCAGGAACAGCGGGTGATCTGCCCCATCTCGCCCAAAGGTCTGGTTCAAAGTTTCCAATACAGCTTCGGCAATTCCAAGCGCGTCATCATCCAGATCGTTTGCTTTTAACAGCGACAGGAACCGCCCGTCACCCGCAAGAATATCAGGTGCGATGTCGTGCGCCGGAGAGGCAAACAGCAGGTTACCGCCCAACGGAACGGCTGGATTGAACTGATCGGGATCGAACCGGTAAACGAACTTATCCAGCCCACGCTGTTGCAAGCGATCGGCTACGGTATCTCTGAGTTCGACGATTTCTTGCGCCAACGCCGAATGCACCATTGGATCGAATTGTGATCGCAATGTGCGACGGAACATGAACTCGTCAATGCCCATTGCTTCGACAAGCTGGAACCACCAGTCACGGATATCCTCGATGTCATCAAGGCCTGCCAGACTTGGGTCAATCCATTCGTCGGAAAGGGAATCGGGTGGATTCCCCGCGCGCACCGCTTCGATCTGACGGCGCGTGGGGACACGTAACGCATCTTCTTCGTGTTGAGGATGCGTGCGCAAGGGCATCAAAAGGTTGTCGCCCAGCGTTCCATCAAACAAATACGGTCGCGAATAGGCGTAACCGATCCTCGCGGCGATCACCGCCTGATGGAGATCGTTCAGATTGTGGCCTGCCATCAGGACCTCTCCCTGAACTGGCAGCAGTTCACGTGTCAGCAGCTGAGCAAGCGCAGTTCGCTCGGAGGCATGTTTCGACTGAATGGCGATCCGCGCGCCTTGCGGAATTATCAGATCAATATCTTCTAGGATGGTCTTACCGTCGTCGTCACGAACCGTAACATTGCGAAGTTCGATATCCCCCGTCAGATGCGGGATGGATGCGGGGACACCTTCAAACAGCCGCTCAGGTATCATGTTTGAAGGGGCAAACCGCTCGATCACAATCTCCCAGCGCAGCGACATGTCCTGCACTTGGTTGTAGTAGGTCAGAAGGTCTTTCCACGGGCCGCTGAGATCCTTGTAGGCACCCAAAGCTGCTACCAGCGCGCCCACCGTCACCTCACCGGTGATCGCTAGGTAACCACCCACCGAATAGAACAGGAAAGGCGTCATCTGAGTGATCAGGTTGTTGAGGAACTTCATGAAGAATTTCTTGTTGTAGATCTTGAAGCGGATCTCGAACAAGGTTCCCAGACGATGGCTGAACTGAGCCAGACGATAACGCCAACCACCATTGGTGCGCAGGTCACTTATCCCGGCGGCACTTTCACCGATTTCAGAGCTTAATCGCCTGACTTCTTGAATACGATCCTTGTTCAGAAGGTTGATTTGGCGCTGAAGCTTCGGGATCAACCAAGCCTGCACAGGGATCAGCGCAATACTGGCAAGCCCGAACCAGACGCTTTGCATGAACAGAAAGGTAACGATGGTCATCATCTGACCAAACTGAAACACCGGTTGCGCGATGGCATCGCCCATCAGCCCACCCATCGGTTCGGCCTCGGACGTGATCATCGACACCAGTTCACCCTGACTGGTCGTCGCGAAATAGGACTTGGGGAATCGCATGGCACGGCTGATCAGAGTAAAGCGCAGACGCCGCAGCATTCGTTCGGCCAGAATGCCTTTCATAGTGTTTATGCGCATCTTCATCACGCCGCTGGCAATGACCGTCGCCAAAAACGCAAAACACAGAATCATCAGGTACTGCACCTGGCTTACGGTGAAGCCAAGGAATGTCACGGTATCCGTCGGCGCACCAATGGCGTCGTTAATGATCTGTTTTGGAAGCTCCAACGAGGCATAGAGGAAAGGAAACGACAAAACCGTCAAAAAAAGCAGCACCAATTGCTGTTTTTTCGAGTGCTTCCAGATAAATGAAAATAGGGTGGGTTCCATGCCCCTGCCTCGTCGTGAAACTTAATGATCTGGGGATAATTCGGGTTACATCCCGACCAGAACGCCGACGGTAAGCTGCAGCCCTTCCCTTTGCAAGAATAGTGAAGTGTCGTTGCCATAAATTTCAGTTGATCGATGGGCTTTAACCAGATTTCAGAAAATATCGCGCCCTAATCATCAAGACGTGTTTGTCCCTCGCTTTGACTTTGACTAAACAGAAGCAGGTTTGGATGATAGGACGATGGGCGGATTTCTGGATCGCTATATACGACGCAAGGCAATCGCGCAGTGGCGGCTGGCTGAACAGCAGGCTGATCAGATGGCATTGCCCAAATTGCGCCGCCAACGGGACGAGGCGCGCCATTTGCGCGGGCAACTAGAGCGGGTCATCCAAACAGCAGACAGTCGTTTGATCCAGCCGCGGCTTGGTTCGAACCAGTTTCCGAGACCGCTGGGAACCGATTGGTCCTGGCGTCCTGATCTTTGGCGCGAACCGGCCTTGCGCAAAGGACTTGCCTCAGCACCGCGCAAAGCAGGAATAGACAGTCAGGTGACCCTGTTTCATGATTGCCCTCTGGCAGAGATCGCAATGCAACAAACACGAAATCGACGGGGAAAGGACCTGGCTCCCTTCAGTCTGGCGATTGAGGTCTTTGATTTTCAAGGTACATTTCTGTCACTTTCGGTCGAACTTCCAATGGATGCCGCCATTGATTTGACACGCCAGCATCTGATGCGGGTGGACACCGTGATTGAATCCGAGCGCCCGACAACTGTGTATTCCCGGCTTAACATCCAACATGGTCCAAACACTGAGCAGGTTCTGCGAGAACTCAATCTTTCAATGTCAGAAAGTTCGGTGGATTTTGACCTTGCGCATTTGGAACTGCATGAACGACGAATTGAAAAACTCTGGCTGGACCTAATCATTGATGAACCGGCAATGAACCGCATAATCTTGCGCGATCTGACATTCTGCCGCCACCACCGGGCCGATCTGTAGAGGCATATGATGACGCAAACCAGCTTGACCCCGATCCGTTTTGAAAACGCTGTATGGGAAGGCCACCTGACCAGTGAAACCGCTCTACAGGTTGAGGTGCTGTATCTTGGTGAACCATTGCCAGATGTCGAGCTGACGCCCGACGAAGACGGATGGGATTTGCGCATCCCGGTGCCCCTTTCGATCATGACCGAAGGCGTTCACTGCATCTTAATTCGTGACGTGGCGACCAATCAGAAATTGGGCGATTTCACCATCATCGCCGGATCTCCTGCCGCCGACGATCTGAGGGCCGAGGTTGCGTTGCTTCGCGCGGAACTTGACATGCTGAAGCGCGCGTTCCGCCGGTCTCAGTCATCATAGAATCTGTTCCTGGCGCTCCAGCCGACAGCGATCTTCGGAAGTATTCCTTTCTTTTCAGTCATATCCATGCATCATTGAAGCTTCCCATCTTCAATTGATGAGACTATGGACCGCACGAGCATCATAAAAGTCATCGCCTTGATGGTGACGGCCTTCGGGATCGGGATCGATTTCACCGGAGCCCTGATGCTGGTCCCTGCCATTGAAAACAGCTTTGACACAGACATCACCAGCACCCAGTGGGTTCTGAACATCTATGCCCTGTTTTTTGCCATGACGATGGTGGCCGGAGGTCGCTTGGGTGACATGTATGGTCACCGCAAGATGATGATCATCGGCCTTTGTATCTTCCTGTTCGCTTCTGTTTTGTGCTTTGTCTCGCCCGGGTTGGATTACCTGATCGGGGCGCGCGCCTTGCAAGGGATAGGTGCCGGATGCGTCTGGCCCTGCACTCTTGCGTTTGGGGCGACCAAGGTTTCAAAAGAAGAACATCGCGCGTTGGTTATGGGGCTGATCCTGGCCGGGGTTACCACCGGCAATGTCTTCGGTCCGATGATCAGTGGGGCAGTTGTCAATCTGGGTGATTGGCGGCTATTTTTCCTGGCCAACGTGGTGTTTTCCTGTATTTCGATGGCGACGGCCATTCTTCTGATGGAGCGCGAGACCGAGCACAAAACAGGTGAACGTATCGACTTTGCCGGTATGGGCGTCCTATCTTTCGCTGTTTTGCTGCTGCTCTATGGTTTGGATGTCGGGGCCGACTGGGGCTGGACCTCGCTACCGCTCTTGCTGTTGTTCTTTGTCAGCGCAGTGTTGTTCTTCTTGTTTCCGAGGATCGAAAAGCGGGTCAAAGAACCTTTGCTGCTGCCGCAACTGATGCAGAACCGGGAGTTTCTGATCACACTAGGTCTGAATATGTTCAACGTATCGGCCGCTTTTGTCGGATTGCTGTATTTTCCGCAATATATGCAAAAAGTCCTTGGATGGTCCGTCTTTCAATCTGCACTGGGATTGGCACCACTGACGGTATTATTGGCCGTCGGATCCATCGTTTCGGGCACGCTATATAATGATTTCGGACCCAAACGATTGCTCTTTTGGGGTTATATTTGCGCAACGGCTGGCGCAGCCAGCGTCGTCCTGATGCCCGCCGGGTCCGGATATCTTCAGATCCTGCCAGGAATGGCCATGATTGGGTTGGGCGCAACATTGACGGTCGGCCCTTCGGGTACTGCTGCTGTATGCGCGGTCAAGCCAGAACGCGCCGGTCTGGTTGGCGGTCTAAGTTTCATGACACATCTCGTTTACGGTGCCATTTCTGTCGCCTGTGCGACTGCAGTCATGTACGCGTCGAGCCTGTCCAGCCTGAAATCTCGATTAACCGCCGCAGGCATCAATTTGTCCGAGGCCGATCTGAAAGTGATCAATGGTGGAACCTTGACCACAGAATCTGCGAAAGCGGTGCTTCAGAAACTAAATTCGGGTGAAACCGAGAAGGTTAAGGCCGCCATTGCAGCAGCCTTTGATACCGGTATGAACATGGCCTTCGTCTTCGCCACCATCTCGGTCGCCGCTGGTATCGTTCTTGCCCTGATGCTAGACGAGAAAAAGCTGCACAAAGTCGAAGGCTGAACTGAAACAGCGAGGGAGCAGGGCCGCGCGTGGCGGCCCCTATCCTTATTGCGAAGGTCCGGTTGGATTGAAGGCCGATAGACCTTTGAGGATGTCGATGGCATAGGCCATTTGGTAATCCTCTTCCCGCAGTTCTGCGGTGGCTTCGGCCTTGGCGCGATCTTCTTCGATTTGGCGGATTTCATCTTCACTCAGGCTGTCATTATTCAGGCTGCCGCGTAGATCTGCCTCGGACCGTGTGCGGGCGTTTGCGTCGTCCTCTTCTTCCTCAGGCCTATTACGCGGTTGCTCTACAATGATGTCCGGGCTGACGCCAAGCGCCTGAATCGAGCGGCCCGAAGGCGTGTAATAGCGCGATGTCGTCAGACGCATCGCCCCATCACCCCGGATTGGCATAACGGTCTGGACTGATCCTTTACCAAAGCTCTTGGTGCCAACCACGATCGCCCGATGGTGGTCCTGCAAGGCGCCCGCGACGATTTCCGAAGCCGAAGCCGAACCGCCGTTGATCAGAACCACGATGGGCTTGCCACCGGTCAAATCGCCAGCCGTGGCGTTAAACCGTTCACCGTCTTCCGGGTTTCGACCTCGGGTCGAAACGATCTCACCTTCATCCAGAAACGCATCCGAGACCTTGATGGCCTGTGTCAGCAGCCCGCCTGGATTGTTTCGCAAATCCAGAACGATGCCGTTAACATTTTCGATGCCTCCGGCTTCTTCGATTTGCTCTTCCAAGCCATCTTTGAGGTTCGGGTAAGTCTGATCGTTGAAGGTTGTGACGCGAAGCACGACGCTGGTGCCTTCGGTGCGCGCGCGCACTGCGGTCAGCTTGATCGTGTCGCGAACGATGGTAACGTCGAACGGCTCTTGCTCACCTTCGCGGACAACAGTGATCACGATTTCCGATCCCACCGGGCCACGCATCAGATCAACGGCTTTGTCCAATGTCAGACCCAGAATGCTTTCGCCGTCAACATGGGTGATAAAGTCGCCCGCCTCGATCCCTGCAGCATCCGCCGGAGTGTCATCGATGGGCGAGACAACTTTGACAAAACCTTCTTCTTGCGTGACCTCGATACCAAGCCCCCCGAACTCACCGCGTGTCTGCACACGCATCTGTTCCGCATCGTCGGGCGATAGATAGCTGGAATGCGGATCCAAAGAGGTCAGCATCCCATCAATCGCAGCCTCGATCAGCTCATCAGTTTCCACTTCTTCGACATACTGGGCGCGGATACGCTCAAATATATCGCCGAACAGATCAAGCTGTTCGTAGACACCGGCCTTGCTTTCGGCCTCTTGCGCCAGCAAAGGGCCCGCGATCTGTGTTGTTGCAATTAACCCTGCCACGGTGCCGGCCAGTCCGGCCATCACAAATTTCTTCATACTCGTTTATCCATCCTTGTCCGTCCGGAACCATGATTCCGGGTCCACTGGGCTGTTGTCTTCTCTTACCTCTATATAGAGCGTTTCTGACCGGTCAGTTCCAGTGCCATCACCGCTTGTTGACATAATAGCGCCGATTTCCGGTGTTTCGCCTGGCATCAAACCGACCGGAGTGCCCTCGGGAATCACCTCACCGGTCTTGCCATACACCTCTTGCAAGCCCGAAAATACGAAGAGCAGCCCGGGTTGTGGCTCGAGGATCACCAGATTTCCCAGATTCAGCAAGGGCCCACGGTAGCGGATCGTTGCTGCAGTGGGTGACGTTACCAAGGCACGGGGCCGAGTTCCCAGCACGAGACCGGCGCGTGTTACCCCCGCGGCATCCGTTTCTCCTGCCCGATGAAGCAAAATACCCTGAACAGGGAGTGTGATCTGACCTTTAAGGTCCGAGACATCCGCACTGGTGTCTTCAATTTCGCCATCGGATATCTCGGACAGTCCACTGGCAAACCCGTCCAGAGTTTCTGTCGAAGATATCAGGATTGCGGTACGAACTGGGTCTTCGACGAACCGGCGCGGCAGATCGGTGCGATCCGCAATAGCCTCGCTCAGCCGCGTGCGGGCATCCTGCACGCCAGTCAAACCTTCCGTCAGCGTATTGGCCGCGCTCTGCTGAAGCTGCCGCAGCGTCTGCACTTCTTGCAAATCACTGGCAAGAGCCTGAGCTTTGGCGTTCAGACCGGGCGTGACCTCGGACAACATCATACCGGTGCGTGCGGCCCCCAATGGGCCGGAAGGGTGCAGCATCAACACTGGTGGTGCGGTGGTTTCGATGGTCTGCAATACACCCAGCAGCTGCGCCACTTCCTGCTCTCTCACTTGCAATTCCGCAGACAATTGCGCCTCGCGCAGTGCCGCACGGCGCAGGCCGTCCCGCATGGCGGTCAAACCGGCCTCATAGGCCTGTATCGTTCCGGTCAGGGCCTTGACGCGGTCGCGGGCACTGTCGGCCTCGGTCAATGCAATTGATGCTTCCTCCAGCATCCCGGCTGCTTCCAGCGCCGCCGTTGACGGGCTGTTTTGGGCGCCGACAGTCGTCGACCAAATCAATACCGCAGCGAGGATCGAACCCAACCTCATGTCAGCAGGCTTTCCCCAGTCATTTCAACGGGCTTCGGTAGCTCCATCAGTTGCAGCAGCGTCGGCGCGAGATCAGCCAACCGCCCATTGCGCAGGCCTGCGCCCACGGGGCCTCCAACCAGTACAACCGGGACCGGATTCAATGTATGCGCCGTATGCGGACCACCTGTTTCCGGATCGATCATCATTTCACAATTTCCGTGATCTGCAGTCACGATCATCGCGCCCCCGACCTGTTTCAGGGCGGCAACCACCTTTGCCAAACCTTGATCAACGGCTTCGCAGGCATCAATCGCAGCCTGCAGGTCGCCAGTATGGCCGACCATGTCGGGGTTTGCATAGTTGGTGATGATCAGGTCATAGCCTGCATGAATCGCCTCAACAAATTTTTCGGTCACCTCGGACGAAGACATCTCAGGCTGAAGGTCATACGTCGCCACTTTAGGCGATTTGGGCATGAAACGATCTTCACCCCCTTCGGGCTGTTCTTTGCCGCCATTCAGGAAGAAGGTGACGTGCGGGTATTTCTCGGTCTCGGCCAGCCGAAACTGGCGCAGACCCTGTTTTGCGACCCATTCACCCAAGGTGTTCACGATCTCGCGTTTGGGAAACACGGTCGTCATATACCCATCGTGGTCATCGGAATACGCGACCATGCCAAGCAGCGCCGACAGCGGCGGGCGTGGGCCTGTGTCGAACTCTTCAAAACCGGGTTCTCCAACGGCGCGTAGAATTTCGCGGGCACGGTCGGCACGGAAGTTTAGGCAGAACAACCCGTCGCCATCCTGCATGCCTACGTATCCGGCAAGCACCGTGGGCGCGATAAACTCATCGGTCTCGGATTGGTTATAGGCATGATCCACGGCCTCATGCGCTGAGTACACGATACGCCCCTGCCCCTTGACCATGGCGTCATAGGCCTCAGACACCCGTTCCCAGCGATTGTCGCGGTCCATAGCAAAGTACCGACCGCAAACGGTGACGATTTTCGCACCTTCAGGCAAACGGTCTTCCAGCTCTGCGATATAGGTGAAGGCTGACTTCGGGGCCACATCACGTCCATCGGTAATGGCGTGCATTGCCACCGGGACACCCGCGTCGGTGACGGCCTTGGCGGCGGCTACGATATGATCAAGATGCCCGTGTACACCGCCATCCGATACCAGCCCCATCAGGTGGGCTGTCCCGCCTGCCGCCTTCACCTTGGAGATGAACTCCTGCAGCGCTGGATTGGCGAAGAAAGTGCCGTCTTCGATCGCCAGATCGATCTGCCCCAAATCCATCGCAACCACGCGCCCTGCCCCAATATTGGTGTGACCGACCTCGGAATTGCCCATCTGTCCGCTCGGCAGACCCACATCGGGCCCGTGCGTGATCAATTGCGCATGGGGGCCTTCGGCCATGATCGCATCAAATGTGGGCGTGTTGGCCAGATGCGGCGCGTTCGCCTTGGTGTTATCGGACAGGCCCCAACCATCAAGAATACACAGAACAACAGGTTTGGGGGCAGTCATGAAAGCTCTCCGATTGCGGCGGCGTTGTCGTCTTCTACCCCTTGCTCGCACAAGGTTGAACCGTCTTTTGGGGCTACAGGGATAGAATTAATCTGACTTGTAGTCCCCAAATGGCCGCGCCTTGCGGTTGCGATATTTTACGGTCAGCTCAAGCGGCACATCGTTTTCGTCATAGATCCCGACCACCACTCCCTTTCCACCGCTAGAGCCGCGCATATTCAGCAACTGTTCCTCGGACCGAGTGGTGCGTTGCGATTGGCGCCGCGTCCAGGTGAACAGGTGCTCATACATTTCGGCAATGACGTCCCCATGCTCAGCGCTTTCGCCTAGATCGGTCAGTTCGTTCGGATCATTTTCGAGGTCGAATAAAAGCGGGCGATAGCCCCCCTCACAATGGATCAACTTCCATTTCTCATTCGTCACCATGAACATAACTGCATCCCGAACCGAAGCATTCAGCATCTGGGCAATAGGAGAGGCAGAATAATCGTACTCACAAATCGCCACATTGCGCGCTGTACTGTCAGCCCGACCATGCAGGATTGGCAGCAATGAATGTCCTTCAAGGATATGCCCGGCAGGTTCCCCGTCAGCAATCTCCAGAAACGTGGGGGCCAGATCGATGGATTCGACCAGCGCGTCACATGTGGTACCGCGCGTGCTATCTGCTTCGGACGATGGATCGTAGACGATCAATGGCATCTTGGTCGATGCGTCGTGGAAGAAGGTTTTCTCGCCCATCCAATGATCGCCCAGAAAGTCACCGTGATCCGAGGTTAGCACGATCATCGTGTCCTGCATCCGCCCGGTCTGCTCCATCCAGTCAAACAACCGCCCCATCTGGTCATCGGCTTGTTTGATCAGACCCATATAGGCCGGGATGACAGCCTCGCGCACATCCTGGCGCGAAAATGTCTGGCCAATTTTCGTGTCCATGAACGCCTTAAGCACCGGATGTGCATTCTGCCGCTCGGCCTCAGAGCGAACCACAGGCAAAACATGCTCGGGACCATACATCGAGGCATAAGGTTCCGGCACGATATAAGGCCAATGCGGCTTGATATAGCTCAGATGGCAGCACCATGGCCCATCGTGACTTTCCATGAACTCGATACCACGGGTGGTCAGATAGGGCGTTTCGCTGTCTTCCTCGGCGATATTCGCAGCCTCGGTTGAGTTCTTCAGAAACCAACCCGAAAGCACATTGCCGTCTGCGTCCAACCCCGAATTGGCAAAGTCATGCCACGGGTTGTCGCTCTCATAGCCTTTGTCTTTCAGATACTCGTTGTACTTCTTGGCGCCACCGGGATCATAGAAGCCATCCGGTCCCTCGGGGCGCATCCCGTCGTCCCGTTCAAAAACATCAAAGCCACATTCGGCCACCCGTGCTCCGATCAGACTATCGGGTTCCAGGCCCAGCCGGGCCATACCTTCGGCGTCAGCCCTCATATGGGTTTTGCCAACCAGCCAGCAATCCATTCCCGCCTTGCGCAGGTGATCGCCCATGGTCATCTCGCCGACTTTCAGCGGGATACCATTCCACGACGCGCCGTGAGAATGCACATAGCGGCCAGTATAGGTCGACATGCGAGAGCTTCCGCAGATCGGCGACTGGATATAGGCGCGGGTAAAGCGCACCCCCATCGAGGCCAGACGATCGATATTCGGCGTATGAAGATGCGGATGTCCGTAGCAACTGAGGTAATCCCAGCGCAATTGGTCGAACATGATGAAAAGGATGTTCTTGGCTTTGCTCATGCCAAGAGGGTTATCCTAGCCTTCCATCTGTTGCAGCATCTTTTTCGCACGCTTGCACTGCAACTGGTCGCGCAGAGGGCTATCCGGGTCGACATCCTTCTGACAGACCACACATTTGTCGGCCCCCGAAATCGCGTTCAGACCACCGCAGCTGCCCTTGATGGTCTTGCCCATCAGCATCACGCCCAGAGACATCCCAACCATGATGATAAGCAACAGAATGAAGGCCAGAATAAAGGTGCTCATAGCGGTTCCTACCGGTCAGTTGGTCCCCAGCGCATCCTTGAACGCGCTGCTTTGTACGGTGATATAGGCTTCTTCCCCGCTTGTCACATCCCGCGAGATGAAGAACACAGCAAGTTTATGCTCCTCGGCCAGTTCCAGCCCTTTTTCCTGACCCAGTGCCAGCATCGCCGTAGCCCAGGCGTCCGCCATCATCGCGCTGTCCGCCAATACCGTGACAGAGGTTGTGGTGTGGGTGATTGGGCGCCCGGTGGTCGGGTCAATGATATGCGAGTACCGCACGCCGTCCTGTTCGAAGAAATTCTTATAGTCACCCGAAGTTGCCATACCCAGATTGACCAGAGGCACGATCAATTGAATTGCCTGCGCGCTAGCCTCGGGTTTTTCGACACCGATCCGCCAACTTTCACCTTTGTCATTCTCACCCATAGCCACAAGATCGCCACCGATCTCGACCATATAGTTTTCGATCCCAGCTTCGCGCAGCCGCGCAGCCACTGCATCAATACCATATCCTTTGGCAATGGCCGACAAGTTGATCCCGACCGCTGCATCTGACTTGGCCAGAGTGCCCGCCGCGTCATCAAGCGTCAGCAACCGCGCCTGACCCACTTGCCCCAACGCTGCAGCGATTTCAGCGTCGGCTGGAATCGGATCCTCGGGTTTGCGCGGGCCAAAGCCCCATAATTCAATCAGTGGGCCTAGGGTGACATCAAACGTGCCGCCAGATATTGCGTGAACCTCGTTTGCGGCTTTGATCACGAAGGCAAATTCATCTGAAACCGGCATCGGATCTGTGCTGTTTGAGGCTGAAAAGGTCGAAACCTCGGAATTCGGATCCCAATTAGACATCTGCGCATTGACCTGCGCCAGCGTCTCTTGAACCGCTTGGCCAAGCGCAGCCTCATCCAGATCATCGCCAATTGCTGTAATGTTGAAAGTGGTGCCCATTGTCTCGCCAGACAGGCGCAGCACTTCAGGTTCTTTGTCAAACAGGCAGGCCGAGACAATCAGCAGTGAAGCCAGTGCAATCAGTGGGCGCATGGGGCAATCTCCTGAGCGTATTATTGCCCGGCATATGCCAGCGGCCCTGTTCAGAGTCAAACTGGCCTCAGACCTTGAGCGGTAAAAACGCCAGTGCAAAAAGCCCTGCAGCAGCGGGGATACCAAAGAGCCATGCACGTTTTTGCCACCCTTGTGGTTGCTGTTTCCATGCCATGCGAAAATTGTGACCGCAAACGACGACGGCAAAGAAAATGAAGGCGGCAATAGGCGGGGTCAGATACAGGTTGCCCACAAGCATGGAACTCCTTGTAAAGTGGCCAAGTTATGCCGGTTTTCGAAATTGCACCCTATACAGGGCCGGTCCCTGCGGTAAGGTGGAAAATAAGGACAATACCGGTGAAACAGGAGACCGCCCATGGCCCCAAGCTCTTACCAGCCCCCGACCCGCGGCGACAAGGCCGCAACAGCAACCCGCAGCCAATCTGTTGAAACCAACCTGTCACACACCCAGTCAACGGTTGCCAAACTGCTGGAAGGCAAAGGGGATGCCGTTTTTTCGGTGCGGCCCAATGATACGATTCATTCGGTTGTGGATATCCTGCGGGAAAAACGCATTGGTGCCGTGGTTGTGACGGATCAGAATGGAACACTACAAGGCATTCTGTCCGAGCGTGACATCGTGCGCCGTATGGCGGAAACACCGGGTCAGACCTTGCCGCAATCCGTAGCTGACCTGATGACAACCCAGGTTAAGACCTGCAGCCCCGATGACTATTTGAACGACGTGCTGAAAACCATGACCGAAGGTCGGTTCCGCCACATGCCTGTGCTGAGTGATGGCAACTTACAAGGCGTTATCACCATTGGGGATGTCGTACATTTCCGGTTGAAAGAACTGGAATATGAAGCCCTGAGAATGAAGCAGATGATCGTCGGATAGAGGCTTACGCCGAAATCCGCCCGATTCCAGTGCAGGTGGTTGAAATAAATCGAACCGAGCCAGGTGAAATTTCGGCAGCTGTAAGCTGATCGGTAACAAATGCACCTGTATCTACGGAAATTACACTGCGCTCAACGCGCGGCTGGTCGACGATCGTGTGGCCGTGAACCACCCATTGCTCGTCTTTCCGCTGTTTTTTCCGGAATTGCGGGTGACCCCATAGGCAAGTACGTTCGTGCTGCCTGTCAATCGCTTGCGAAGGATCAAGCGCGGCGTGAACAACCGTCACATTGCCACTCGTCCAAGTTAGCGGCAGATCAGACAGCCATTCCAACAGAGGTTCACCCATAGACTTGCGGAGTTCTGTGGCCACGGCTTCTGGTTCGGACAGATCGATATCAGCGAGGCCGAACGACGCCAGCGTCTGAGCTCCGCCATTGTGCAGCCAAACACGCTCAAATTTTTTTGGATCGTCAAGAAACCCAAGCAGCATATCCTCATGATTGCCTTTAAGGCAGGTCGTTCGGCGATCCGTGTTGTTGTCCAGATGACGTAGCTGGCGCAACACCTGTGCGCTGCACTCCCCTCGGTCAATGTAATCGCCCACAAATACCAATGTGCAATCATCTTCCAATTCAGGAAGCAATCTCTGCAACAGGTCCAGCCTACCGTGAATATCCCCAATCGCATAGAATTTTTCCGCTGGCGCAAGTGCAGACAGACCCACCGCCTGATCAGACGGGGCCTTGGGGGCGACAAGCCTTTTGATCCATCCGGTTAACATTTGTCCTGCCGCCTACAGAGGCACAATCGGCGTGGCATTTGTTCGAAAACAGGGGAACCAATACCGGTTGCCAGACCAGCTCTCAGCCGAAAAAGATCGGCTTCAAAGACTGGAGCCGATCAAACTTACTTATCCGCCGAAATCGTCGAGCATGATGTCTTCGCGATCCACACCCATATCCAGCAGCATGTTTATGACCGACTGGTTCATGATTGGCGGGCCACACATGTAGTATTCGCAATCCTCGGGCGCCGGATGGTTCTTGAGGTACTCTTCGAACAGCACGTTATGGATGAAGCCGGTATAACCTTTCCAGTCATCCTCTGGCTGCGCATCCGATAGCGCCACGTGCCAGTCGAAATTGTCGAATTCTTCTGCCAGCGTGTCGAAGTCTTCGACGAAGAACATCTCTTTCTTCGATCGCGCGCCGTACCAGAAGCTGATCTTTCGATTCCGGTTCTCAAGGCGTTTGAGCTGATCGAAGATGTGACTGCGCATCGGGGCCATACCCGCACCACCGCCGATAAAGACCATCTCTTTTTCGGTCTCGCGGGCAAAGAACTCACCAAACGGACCCGAGATCGTGACCTTGTCGCCCGGTTTCAAATTGAAGATGTACGAAGACATCTGACCCGGCGGGATGCCTTCCGATCCCGGAGGCGGCGAGGCCACGCGGACGTTCAGCATGATCATGCCCTTTTCATCCGGGTAGTTGGCCATCGAATAGGCGCGTTCAATCGGTTCCGCGACAGTAGACTTGTACTGCCACAGATTGAAGCGATCCCAATCCTCGCGATATTCGTCTTCCACATCAAAATCGGTATAGGAGAGTTGGTGCACGGGTGCTTCGATCTGGATGTACCCGCCAGCGCGGAAATTCACATCCTCACCTTCTGGCAGGTCCAGCGTCAGCGCTTTAATGAAGGTCGCTACGTTCTCATTTGAACGAACAGTACATTCCCACTTTTTAACACCGAATACCTCTTCGGGGACTTCGATGTTCATGTCCTGCTTGACCGCAACCTGACACGATAGACGGTCACCACAGGCGGCCTCGCGTTTGGTTATGTGGCTTTCTTCGGTCGGCAGGATTGACCCTCCGCCGGAATGCACGCGCACCCGGCATTGCGCGCAGGTGCCACCGCCGCCGCACGCCGAGGGAACAAACAGCTTTTCGGCCGCCAGAGTTTGCAGAAGCTTGCCACCCGCAGGTACGGCAATGGTTTTTTCACCATTAATGGTGATGTTGACGTTGCCGGTCGATACCAACTTGGAACGGGCCGCCATAATGATGGCCACCAACGCCAGAACAATCAGGGTAAAAAGGACAACGCCAAGGCTAAAGGTTTCCATTGCGCCCTCCCTACAGCTTCACGCCCGAGAAGGACATGAAGGCCATAGCCATCAGTCCCGCGGTGATGAAGGTGATACCAAGCCCCTGCAGGCCGTCAGGAATGTCCGAGTATTTCAGCTTTTCGCGCACGCCTGCCATCGCAGTAATTGCCAGCGCCCAACCGAAGCCTGACGAGACGCCATAGGTGGCCGCCTCGGCAAAGTTATAGTCGCGTTCCACCATGAACAGAGACCCACCCAGAATGGCGCAATTCACTGTAATCAGCGGCAGGAAAATACCCAGTGCGTTGTAAAGCGGCGGGAAATACTTATCGAGCACCATTTCGAGGATTTGAACCATCGCCGCAATCACGCCGATATACGAGATCAGGCCAAGGAAGGTCAGGTCCACATCCGGAAAACCTGCCCAAGCCAGCGCACCCGGTTTCAGCAGATAGCTGAGCAGCAGGTTGTTCGTGGGAACGGTGATCGCCTGCACGACCATGACCGATATACCCAGACCCAACGCTGTTGAAATCTTCTTAGACACGGCGATGAAGGTACACATCCCCAGAAAGAAGCTGAGCGCCAGGTTTTCGACAAAGATGGCCTTTACGGCCAGAGAGATAAGCCCTTCCATCAGTGCGCCTCTACCTGCTGGATTTTGTATTCACGTTCTTCGACCTGGTTTGGTTTCCACGTACGGAAGGCCCAGATCAGCAGACCAATCACGAAGAAGGCCGAGGGCGGCAGCAACAGCAAGCCATTTGGCACATACCAGCCGCCATTGTTCACCGTCTGCAGGATGGTCACACCGAACAGGCTGCCCGAGCCAAACAGCTCGCGGATGAAGCCGACCAGCATCAGGATCAGTCCATAGCCCAGACCGTTGCCCACGCCGTCAATGAACGAAGCCATCGGCGGGTTCTTCATCGCGAACGCCTCGGCACGGCCCATGACGATACAGTTGGTGATGATCAGACCAACGAAAACCGACAGTGTTTTCGAAATTTGGAAAGCGTAGGCTTTGAGAATCTGATCCACCAAGATCACCAGCGAGGCGATGATCACCATCTGCACGATGATCCGGATCGAACCCGGGATCTGGTTGCGCAGCATCGAGATGAACATCGATGCGAAACCTGTCACGAAGGTCACCGCCAGCGCCATAACAAAGGCGACCTGAAGTGATGACGTAACGGCCAGAGCGGAACAAATGCCCAGCACCTGCAAAGTGATCGGGTTGTTGTCGACCAGCGGATCGACCAGCAGCTCTTTCATGGTCTGGGACATCAGAACTCTCCTGCTTGCAGTTTGGCCAGGAAGGGGCCAAAGCCCGCATCGCCCATCCAGAATTTCACCAGATTATCTACACCAACCGAGGTCAGCGTGGCACCCGCCAGCGCATCGACATAAAAATCGGCACCGGCAGCTGGTTGAGTTTTGGCAACCGTGATTTGCAGATCGCCCGCATCGTCACGCAGTTTCTTGCCGTTCCACAGCGCTTTCCAGCGTGGGTTGTCCACCTCGGCGCCAAGACCCGGAGTCTCGCCATGCTGATAGAATTGCAGGCCATAAATATCGTTGCCGTTGTTCTCCAAAGCGATAAAGCCATAAAGCGTAGACCATAGGCCATAACCGTGCAGCGGCAGGATCACCTTGTCCAAAGCTCCAGCATCGTCGCGCAGCAAGTAGATCACGCGATACTTAGCCTTGCGCCCGATCCCGGCAGGGTCATCATCCAAAGCAACGCTCAGTTCCGGATCACTTGCCGCTGCGATATCATCAAAACTGGCCGGGTCGAACTGATCGTCGACGAATTCGCCAGTGGCAAGGTCCAGTACATGCGGCTCAAACGCCGCGAAGGCTTCGGTCACATTGATGCCGGGCTCATAAACACCCGCCACCTGAAGAACATTCACCTGCTTGTCTTTTAGCTTGTTCGCTTCCTGCACGGGGCGCAGGCTGACAGCTGCAGCCGAGACGACCATCGATGCAACCAAGCAAACGGCGACCGCGACAAAGATCGTCTTGCCAACTGAATCTGGCGATGCCGCCAAAAACTTGGCAATCGCGCCCTTTGGTTCTGAGGATTGCGGATCAGACATGGCGACGCGCCCTCCGTTTGATGTTTGCCTGAACGACGAAATAGTCGATCAGCGGTGCAAAGACGTTACCGAACAGGATTGCCAGCATCATGCCTTCGGGGAAAGCCGGGTTCACCACACGGATCAACACAACCATGACACCGATCAGCGCACCATAGACATAGCGGCCCAGATTGGTGTGACTGGCCGAAACCGGTTCTGTCACCATGAAGGCAAGACCGAACGCATACCCGCCCAGAACGATGTGCCAGTACCAGGGCATGGCAAACATTGGGTTGGTGTCCGATCCGATCACATTTAGCAGCAGGGTAAAGCCGATGGTTCCCGCCAGACATCCCACAATCAAGCGGTAGTTCGCGATCTTGGTCAATAGTAGGAAGGCTAGACCGATCATACAGGCCAAAGTCGATGTCTCACCGAAACTGCCCTGAATAGTGCCATAAAACGCGCTGGACCAAGTGATACCTTCCGCAGCCAGGGCCTGAACCCCTTCTGCAGCGGACACAGCCAGAGCGGTCGCGCCCGAGAATCCGTCAACCGGTGTCCAAACTGCATCGCCCGACATTTGCGCCGGATAGGCGAAATACAGGAATGCACGACCAACCAGCGCGGGGTTGAGGAAGTTTTTTCCGGTGCCGCCAAAGACTTCCTTACCAATTACAACACCAAAGATGATGCCCAAAGCCACCTGCCATAGCGGTGTAGTCGCCGGCATGATTAGCGTGTAAAGCATTGAGGTAACGAGGAAACCTTCGTTTACCTCATGACCTCTCACTGTCGCGAAGATGACCTCAAAGATCCCGCCTGCAACCAGCGTCACAACATAGATCGGCAGGAAATAGAGCAGTCCGTGCGTGACATTGGCAAATATGCTGGACGGGTCCAGAGAAATGCCGAACATCTGCAGCAAGGCGATCCGCCAGCCTGTAGCAGCATCCGGACCCAGCGATGCAATGGCCGAATTCGCCTGATAGCCGGTGTTCCACATCCCCCATAGGATACAGGGGATTGTGGCGATCACGACATAGGTCATGATCCGCTTCATATCCACGTAAGAACGCGCATGCGGTGCGACGGAGGTTACGGTTTTCGGAGTGTAGATGAAGCTTTCCACCATCTCGTAGATGGGGAAATACTTCTCGTACTTGCCGCCCTTGGTAAAGTTCGGCTCGATCCGGTCAAAGAAGCTGCGCAAACCCATGTGGATCAGCCCTCCTTTTCAATCTTGGTCAGGCAGTCGCGCAGCGCCAGCCCATATTCATATTTCGCCGGGCAGGCAAAACCTACAAGGCCCAGATCCTCTTCGTCCAGCTCCAGCGCACCCAGCGCCTGCGCAGTGTCGGTGTCCATCACCAACAGCGCGCGCAGCAACTGCGTCGGCAGGTAGTCCTGCGGCATCAGCTCCTCAAACGTGCCGGTGGGCACCATTGCGCGGCGGCCACCGTTCAGGTTGCTGGTCAAGGCATAGAGTTTCTTGGCAAAGGCCGATCCCAGCACCGGCTGCACCGCATATTTCGACGGCATTGGACGAATCCAACCCATCGGAATCTGGTCGGGATCTTCGCGGATGATGGTGATCTGACGCGCAAAGCGGCCCAGATACGCAGTCGGGCCTTCGGCATGGCGCCCGGATAGAATCGAGCCCGAAATGATCCGGGCGGCTCCATCCAAATTGACCTCATCACGGGTCAGATCCTCGGTCGAGGCCCCCATGACTGTGCGGATCAAGCGCGGTTGCTTTGCACCAGGACCAGCCAGAGCGATCACGATGTTCGGATCAAGATGTCCGGTTTGCACCAGACGTCCAATGGCGATTACATCCTGATATCCAATGGTCCAGACCTGCTTGCTGCCGGCAAGTGGTTCAAGAAAATGAATATGTGTCCCGGCCAACCCGGACGGGTGCGGACCCGAGAATGCCGCAGCCTCAACCCCCGAAAGATCGGCGCCGGGAACGGCATCACCATCCTTGTGGCACAGATAGGTCTTGCCGTCGGTCAGATGCGAAATGGCGGATAACCCTAAGGCAAAAGCCTCTGGCGCATCGGCAATCACCACGGATGCATCGGCGGCCAGCGGATCGCTATCCATCGCAGTGACAAAAATTGCTTCTGGTTTTGTCCCCGGCTCGGGCATCTTCGAATAGGGCCGTGTCCGGAACGCCGTCCACAGCCCGGCTGCACAAAGCTTGGCAGTGACACCTTCGGCAGTGTCAGCGTCGCCAACACCCGAGAAATCAACACCTGTATCGTTAATATCGGATACTTCGAGCACGACGCTCTGCAAAACACGCCGTGCGCCGCGATTGATGGCGACAACTTTCCCGGTCAGCGGCGCGACCATCATCGCATCAGGCGCGTCCTTATGACAAAATAGCGGCGTGCCGCGCTGAACCTCGTCACCTTCCTGCACCAGCATCCGGGGCTTCAGACCCGGATAATCACCTCCCAAAACACCAACTCTGGAATACTCAGGCCCCGGTTGGATGTTTTGTTCGGGGGCGCCGTCCACCGGCAGATCCAACCCTTTTTTTAGTTTGAAAGTTTGCATGTTGCTACGTTCTTCCAAGCCTCTGTCCTGCGCCTGCTGCTTGCCACTTTACAATGGTGGCAAGAAATAACACGAGTTTTCCGATCGGTCGGGTCGCAAAAGCACCATAAACCGACCAGAATCCGCAAGCGTAATTCCGATCAGGGCTCCTTTACGCGGGGATGAGACCAAACGCAAACCTGTTACCGCTCAACATTGCGCAAGACATTCACATTCTTATGATTCAGTTTCAATTTGAGAGGGTTTTGCCCTCAAATTGCATATCGCACCCACAGAACATCCGGTGTAAGCAGCCTAAATGAACAGCAACGATGATCTCGAGATATTTCTGATCGCCACTCCCGGCCTCGACGCTCCGCTTTTCGCCGAAGCGGTCGAGCGCGGATTCTCAGGTGTGCAAAAAGTAGCAGGCGGCATCGTCTGCCGTGGCGATTGGCCCGAGGTTTGGCGCGCCAATCTTGAGCTGCGTGGTGCCAACAAGGTTCTGGTTCGCCTTGGCAGTTTCCCTGCCGTCCATTTGGCGCAGCTGGACAAACGGGCACGCAAGTTTCCCTGGGCTGACTTCCTAAGAGCCGATATTCCAATAAAGGTCGAAGCAACCAGCCGAAAATCACGTATCTATCATGCAGGCGCGGCACGCCAACGTATTGAACGCGCCATCTCCGAGACGCTTGGCGCACCAATATCATCGGATGGCCCCGTACGGGTGCTGCTTCGAATCGAAAAAGACATGTGTACACTCTCGGTCGACAGCTCCGGCGAGCCACTGCACAAACGCGGCCATAAACCAGCCGTTGCCAAGGCCCCGATGCGTGAAACCATGGCCGCCATGTTTCTACGCGAATGCGGCTTTGATGGTTCCGAGCCGGTATTGGATCCGATGTGTGGCTCTGGCACTTTCGTGATCGAAGCCGCCGAGATCGCCCTTGGCTTGAAACCGGGAAGATCACGCAAGTTCGCATTCGAGGCTTTAGCGAGGTTCGACCCAGACGCCTGGGCAGAATTGCGCAACCAGGCGAGTCCAAGCGAAACCGATTTGAAATTCTATGGTTCAGATCGAAATGAAGGCGCTATTGAAGCTTCGCTGTCGAACGCTAGACATGCCAATGTGGATCACATCACCAAGTTTCAGCACCGTGCTGTCAGTGACATCAAGCCCCCGGAAGGGCCTGCAGGGCTCGTTATTGTAAATCCGCCTTACGGCGCTCGCATCGGAGATGAAAAGCGCCTGCGTTCCCTCTATGGAAGCTTAGGAAAGGTACTGTCCAGCCGCTTCAAAGGATGGCGGGTCGGCATAATTACCACCACCCCCGGGCTTGCACGGGCAACGCGGTTGCCGTTGCTTTCCCCAGGTCCGATCGTAGATCACGGCGGGACAAAAGTTCGGCTGTTTCGGACTGATCCTCTGGGATAACTCGCAATTACGTCCACATCATTGTTACTTGGATCATATGCTTCGCTCACCATGTTAGACCAAATGGAGGGACAGCATGCAAACGATCCAACATAAACTGAAGGTGCTTCGAGCCGCCAATCCAAACCCTTGTGCGGTCCCGGTTCAGACCCATTTGTTCACATTCGGGCTAGCCCAAAATCTCTCTTGCACATCCAAATCACGAGGTATAGATCACCCGCCACGGTCGGAGTGTAGCTCAGCCTGGTAGAGCACTGTCTTCGGGAGGCAGGGGTCGGAGGTTCGAATCCTCTCACTCCGACCAATAAAATCAAAAGCTTAGTCTGACTTTCCGTCTCTCAAAAATCCCGAGTTTCTGTTACACGTAACGAAAACCCGCACGATATGACCAAAATCCTACCCCTACCCATAGCCGATATTCCCAAGGACTTCGGGGTACATGTCTGCTGTGAGGATAAGCTATGTCACCGGGGGCGGGACTTTTGGCCGAGTGAGTTGCTTGAGAAGTTGGGGCCGGATTCGACGTTCCACGACATACTGAACCGTATGCGGTGTTCACACTGTGGCAGGCGTCCTGTGGGGATTAGGCAGTACTACAGGTTGGGGGTGCCTTGATGCTCACCTGTTATACACAAGTGAGCTTGTGCCTCAGATTTCCCGTTTCGTTATAGACAAGCGGCGCTTAATTAACGGACTGGGGTGCCTTGAGGTATAGGGTGGGGTTCTATGGCTCAGGTGGTGGCTTCCACTTCTTCCCGTATCGTGCTTGACGCACCGAATCCCTCTGCCTCTGGCATTGCTGTGAATGCGTCAATCAGCTTGTCTTGAAACTCACGGGCCTGCTCTTCGGTATCGAACGCATATGCCTTGAAATCGACAATCCAATATCTCTCTACGTCCATATCTCACCTACAATACTTGGCCCGTCTGAGCCGTGTCATGCAGCGCGCACTATTCGAACAACTGTGCTTGTTCCGCCGCCGCTACCCTCTTTGCGAACCAGACCTTTACCAACAGAGCACTCAATAATATCATTGGTGTTTAAGTCCAATTCTTCTACAAATGGCTCACCAGCCCGACCACCTGTATTGGAGCTACCAGCTTCACCAGCCCCGCAACCTTCAATGCGATACTTGCCATTTTCTGGGACGGTGAACTCGTGAAAACCTGGGCTTGTAAAAACCGTGAGACAGGTATCGCCTTTGCCAATCGCCACGTATCCGTCTCCGGGCTTAGAAAAGTCAGTCATTGTCAAACCTCACGCCATCGTATCATGCTGATAATATAGTGATTCCGGGGAAGAATTGCACGGTTAAAGGTTGCTTTTTCTGCACCAACCGTATAGTCAAGGTGCATGTTCACGAAACGATCATACAGTCTCTAACTCACAAGGTGAGTAAACCGGTCGGGGACCGGAGGCGACTGCTAATCGTTCTGTTCTTTCTCTTAGAATGTGGATCGAGACCACTGCTCACCGCCAAGGGTAGTTAACCTGTTGGGAACAGGAATCGCTTTGAAAGCGAATTGACGAGCAATCGTTGGGGATCGTGCCCTCAGCTACCCGCCAAGGTAAGTTATCCGGGGAGGTCCCGGCGTTCGTTGGAAACGAGATGGCACCGAAAGGTGTGGGGTTCGATACCTCAGCTTACCGCCATGGAAGGCGAACGCAAGCGGCCTTGCGGCTCCGTTCGAAGCGGATGCGCTCCCAGAGATGGGAGTGGGGATCGACACCTCCGCCTTCTGCCACACCCCTAAAACGCAAAAAAGAACGCCCGACCACTAAGAGCCGGGCTAGTTCGAGGGGGAGGTATTTAGGGGCGGTCGTCTTTGCCGATTCCGCGCGCCTCATAGGTAAGCAGGAATGCCACACAACAAGCGGCATGGTGGAGGTGAGATTTGCCGGTTTCGTCATCTGTGTCTACGCCCGACCACCAAGCGTTTAGGTGTCTCTGAAGCGCGCCATAGACGCGGCCCCATTCCATGCCTTTTTCCCAATTCCGGGCGTCGTACTTCTCTGCGCCGAATGTAAGAATATCGGCTGTAGCGGTTAGAAGTTCGGGGGGCAGCAATTCCATGCGCACCTTTGCACTGTCGTCCTTGCGTCCTGTCATTTCAGTCTGGGCCATAGCGCCACCCTTTCAATCTGTCCGTTGTAGACTTTCAATTGGCCGTCATGGATCTTTATGGTGCCCGTGGTGGTTTCGGTTGTTCTGAGGTTCATGCGGTCACCTTCACTCTGCCAACTTCGCCTTTTTCCCGGTGATACGTCACGGCCTGCAGTTGGGCTCTCGCGCAATATGCGTGACTGGCGGCATAGGCATCACGCGCGGTTAGAGCTCGAAGTTGCTCGTGCTTTACGCCACCTATGTCTTGGCTCTTGTGGTGGTGCAGATGCCCGGTCCACAGGAACCTATGACGTGTCTGGCCCCACATTTCGGGGAATTCGTCAGCCAGGAACAGAACCATTCGTTCGGCTTTCGCCTTATCCCCATGATGTGCGCAAATCATGTTGACGCCAAACTGATGGGCAAAGAACTCGCCCGGTTCCTTCTGCACCTCAACGCGTGGTTCATTGCGGAAATGCTCAGCCAGAGCAAACAGCACCGCCATGTAGGATGTAGGGTTGTGGTTGCCGGGAAGGATGCGGACAATCACACGATTATGTTTCTTCAGGGCCAGTTTTGTTGCAGTAACCAACGCAGCAATTGTCATGTCGATGGTTCGGAAATGGCGCGTGTCCACGTCCAGAACATGCTTAGAACGCGGTGTCTGGTTCGTCTGGTCGTCTGCGTGCGTCAGATCCCCTACGTCCAGTATCACCGCTGTCTCAGAGGGTGGCGAGGCTTCCACAGCCTGCCCAAGCCAATTCACCAGCCGTTTTGTCGCAATGCTGGTGTCGTAATCTTCGCCAGTCTCTGCACCCCAAGCCAGCATGCCTATATGGGCGTCTGCAATTGGATACAGGGTGAGGAGGTCTTTTGCCTTGTGTGGTGGGACTGGGATTGGGTCCGCTGCAGGAAGGTCTGAAAATGCGTCCTTGATGCGATCAATCAGGCTGTCTTGTTCTCCTGGGTCCGCCTTCCAGAACACGCTATCTCGTGAGCCGTCCTCACGCTGGATAACTCGCCAGCCATGCTTTGCTGTGCCGATATCTAGGCCGCTGACCTCAATTGCTGACTTCTGGCCTTCTGGGGCCTCAAGCCACTCCAATGCCCGTCTGTAGCGCGCGTGAAGGCCGCTATATGCTACACCGAGTGCGCGGGCTGCAGGGCGGATACCACCGTGCAGTTCAACGGCCTCTAGGGCCTCTTTCTGTCCGGGGGTCATGGTTTACGCCGGGTCGCCTTCAATAATCGCTTCATTGAGCGACTCATAAGATTGCCCTGAAGCAATGAGGCAAGTTAGCCCGTTTGGAAGCGTTGCCGTAATTGTCCAAGTTCCAGTGTTGTTGGACGCGAAGATTTCCATAACCGCGCCCTGTCGGGCGATACCGATACCTTGACGGGACTCGCCGTAGTTTTCAGCAAGGCGCGTAATTACTTCGTCTCTCGGCGCACAGTTCTGAGCAAATGCAGGCCATGCCAATAGCGCCGCCAAGGCGGTTGAAAGCAATAATCTCATGGTAAGATTCCCCCACGGGTTGGATTGGCGGGTTACCAGTGCCAATCAGAGCTGGTTAGTGATATCGAGCGTGAGACTTTCGGCAGTGTTCCCGCCCAAAAACGCGGACGAAAAGCGCCCAGAATGGCTTGTCTTGGTTGTGATATGCGTAGGAACAGAATGACTCATTCCTGCCCGTCAGAAACCTATGTACCCGGCGAGAAAGGGTGCATATCCACATGGACTACCTCCGAAGGCGGGAAATTCCGATCACGCCGAATATGCTGACAATCATCAGCCCCGCCCACTCATCCAAGGGGGGCGGTAGCGCCGCTATGGACCATGCTTGAGGGTATGCGCAGCTTTGGCACCAGAACACGCTGTAGACGACTACAGAGCCAAACCAGAAAGCCAGAGGGGCAGCAAACAGGAGCATGAGAGTAAAGCCCCCTGCCCTCATCCAATCGCCACGCTGGCGATAGTGTTCCTGGATAATATCGCCCTTGATTTTCTCTTTGTCGGTCTGGGCCTGAACCTTGCGGTCTACTGTGTCCAAAATCCGGTCCAATGGGCCAGAAGTGAGCCAGCCCAGAATGCGACCAATCATGACTTGAATATCGGCGTACTGGTTTTGGCGCGCAGTAGCGCTGTCACAATGGCAACGCCCAGCATGTATTCATCCAAATATTCCGGTGGAACAAGATTAATGGCCTCGGTCATGCTGAGAACCGGAACCAGAGCGGTTGCGACGGCGAAACCGATTGTTTTAAAGCCCGTCATTTTCGGCCTCCTAGTGCTTTGATAAATTCGATGATTGCTTTGAAGAACGGCGCGAATGGGTTGGGCTTTGGACCGGGCAAGACGATGTGACTTGCACCACGCGCCAATTCGAGAGAATGCGCCAGAACCTCATCCACGCGGCGCTGCCAGCCTTTGCCGAATGTTGGCCATGTCTTCAGTCGCTGCATGAACGCGAGACGGCGGGCATTCACCTGCCTGATGACGTCTTTCGGGGCCATCAATCCAACGGCTGCTATTGTCTTCGGCCCTATGTGTCCGTCTGCAGTTACGCCCACAACTCGCTGAAGGTACTGGATCGCGCGGCGTGGACCGCTATTAACTGCGAAGTCGGCAACGGTGTAATCAACTCCATTCGGAAGCATATCGGCCTGTACAGCGTCCCAGTAGAACCGTTTGTAGACTTTCACCGCGTCATCTGTGGTCAAGCGCTTGAGGTCGGTGACATCAACGTCCCCATCTCCGTCCAGATCCATGCCAAGGCTGCGCAGGGTTCCGATAGTCACGCCCTTGTTTGTTGCGCCGCCCGGATCACGCGGGTGATTAACAAACCCGCCCTCATGCTTGAGAATGCGACGGATCGCTTCATTTGCATTGGATTTCATGGGGATCGCCTCTGGAAAAGGTTCTTGACGTCTTCGCGCAGCTCTTTCTGGGAATCTTCAAGCCTTTTGAATGAACTGCGAAACTCATTCATGTCGCGGGCACGCTGATCGTCCCTGTGTTCGAGTGATTTCTGCAAAGACTCGATTTGCTTCTGATTGGTAAACACACGCCGAACCAGCCAGTAAATACCGCCCAGAAGGCCAACAACAATCCAGGTCACGGCGCTCTGCAATCCGTGATCCAAGGCTTCCTTGAATGTCATTCCCGCCACCTCACGTCTTAATGCAGATCATCGCGGCGACGTTGCGCGGGCGGGTTTCGCTTCCACCTGTCGATCCGGATGTTTGGTCCGCGTTTGATGTGGTTGACCCGACTAAACGTGGCCCGGCTGAAACACTGGACCCTGTGGTTTCGTTTGATACAAAGATATCGTGAGTGTGCGCCTCAAGCTCATCTGCCTGAGCGCTGCCAATGGTTCGGCCAGAATCCACGCCTCGACCGTTATCCCAGCCTCGAATGAACTCGCCGCGATAGTCTGGCAGGTTAAAGGTAGTTGAACCGTCACCCGTGCCATAGGTGGTTCCTATCGCCGTAAAGAGCGCTGCATATGTGGTTCTTGAAACGGCAGAACCGTCACACTCCAACCACCCCGTGGGCGCAGTGGACATAGCAAACGGCATAAGCGCGCCGGTTAGACCTAAGGCGGCAAGAATTTCCCCCGCGTTGCCTACTCCAGACAAGTCAGGGCTGCCAGAGAACACCGGATCGCCGGAGAATGTCCAGGTGCCAGAGATAGTCCCGTCGAGCGTTCTGCCTACGACCTCAGAGGCAATGTCAGCCATAACCTGCCGAATAGCGTTGTTGATGTTAGCTGCGGGGCAACTCTCGGCAATGTTGATGCCGTTGACGTCCGTATTATTCCCTGGCGTGGTGTCGTAGTCTCCGATACCCATAGGGTGCCTCCAAATAGATAAAGCCCCGCAAAAAGCGAGGCTTAGTTAGTGTTGTTGATGTTGGTTGTTAGATGGTTGCGGCCTGTCTCTTCCACCAGGCGTCTGCCCACTCGACACCAAGCTCGTCGCAGAGGCATTTTAAAGAATCCTTGTCGACACCACAGTGTGCGTGGGTCAGTGGGACCACCTTTGACATGATTGCCTCAAGCGCTTGCTTCGCTGATATTCCGAGCGGTTCTTCGGCGACAGCGCCGGTTACGATTACACCCGCAGCGACAGGCAGTGAGGTTTTCAGGAATGCGCGGCGTTTCATGCCGCACCTCCGATCCTAAGTTCGTCGGGGATCGTCCTATCAAGCCAAGTTAAGCCCCGAGAGGAAACCACAGTCTGTGGGTAGACTTTGCCATCTCGTGTGTTCTTGACAGGCACTACTTTGAAGTATCCTCGTGAAATCAGTGTTCCTTTTGGGGTGTTCGCATTCACCCCCTCGGAGAACATGTGCCTCTCGCTTCTAAGGTACTCCAATGCTTTATGGGGCTTTGCGCCTATCTCACGCATAGCCATACGCAGGTTTACATACCCATCGCTTGCCAAAAAGCTGTCAAATGATTGCGCCTTGGGCTCCAGATTGACGATCTGACACGCTTGCTTCCTGTTTTCCTCAACAAGCGCCGCTTTTTCCGTCTCAGATTGAATAACCATCTGCGCAAGCTCAGTCATGGTTGGCAGCTTGGGCGCTCCATATGATCCAGTTTTTCTGATCGTCGGCAGGATTTCATCCATAACCAGATTTTCGAACTCTTGAGCTTCTGGGCGGTTGGACCGGATGATTAATCGGTAAACATCACCTTCGGGGATGATCTTGGTTTGTGGGTCCATTTCGGGGGGAGTAACGAATCGTGACCCCCCTACATGTTGGGCCTTCTTGCAGTGATCCAGCAATGCCTTGCGCGGATTACTGTATCCGAGCGCTAAAGCAACGTCCTTGCCAACGAACCAGGGTTCCCCCTCGATTTCGATTACTCGAACGGACTTGTTTTTGAAGTTAAATGGTACTATATTCATCTGGTAAACCTTTCTTACCAAAGTTGGTTTCAAGAAGGCCACGGGGACGCCAATCCATTCCGTGGCCTTTACTTTTGGGTTTCTACGTCTTCCTCCATCTTCTCCTGCAGAGTCAGGCTGACAAATGTGTTGGCCGAGATGCCCTTCTCGCAGGATTTTACCTCCAACCAACGCTTAACTCCTACTGGCAGACGCACGGTCGTGCGGGCGGTTTCAGTTGCATTAGCCATTTTCGTTCTGTATCTCCTATTTCGACGTCTGATAGGCGTCAACTTAATACGGCGTCGGTGCGACGTCAAGAAGAAAGTGACGCCGCATGGACGCCAAGCTAAAACGAACCACGCTTCGACTGCCTCAAGCACTCTACGACCGGATAGAGGCCGCCGCCGTTGGTAAGTTGTCGATGAACGCCTTGATCATTGAGACATTAGAAAAAGCGTTCCCGCCCCCGGTAGACCCAGACGAAGCCGCATTGATTTCCGCTCTTATCGATAGGCTCAACTCGATGGAGCCAGAAAAAGCGAATAAGTTACTAGATGGCTTAGAGGACACCATGAAAGACCCAGACGGCTCGCTTGCCGGGCCTGCGTCTCTTTTGCTGGCAATTCTTCGTGGGGTAGCTAGCTCAAAGAGCGATGACGAAGCCCAGCCCGGCCAGCACAACATTGATGCAGAAGGAGTCAGTCGCCCAGGCGTCCGCAAGGTTGACCTAGACGACTGACTCCTTGACATTTCAGGGGTGAGTGGATTCACTTACCCGCATTCGGAAAGGGATTTAGAATGCGGAAATTACTCCTATTTTTCTCGACAATTTGGATTGTAGCCGGTTGCGACAACGAGGAATATTTCATGTCAGTTGCGAGGGATCGGTGTGATGCTTACGGGATAACCGACCAGCATCCACAAAGACCTCAGTGCCTTCAGCATGAGCGTCAGGCTGCTGAGCAGGCGAATTTGGACAGCGCTGCTGCACTGCTTGCAGGCGGGACCGCCATTCAAAATGCCAGCCAGCCAAATCCGCCGCTAAACTGTACGTCCACAACAACTGGCGTGTTCACCAACACCAACTGCTATTAACGTCTTGATTTTTCCCTCTACAACACCAAGGTTTGATGAATGGACAGCTTGACCATTTGGGACATTATCGTCGGTGTATTTTTCGGAAACTTCTTTTTCTGGATGTTCTCAACCGGGTTTAGGATTGCAAGCTCCGATGAGGAGAAAGGCGTCGAGAGGATCGGAACCTACGCAATGATTGCTGCACCGCTCATCTTTTGTACTCTGTACCTTCTACCACTGTAGCCGCGTTCGCGCCGCCTCTGCCCGCCATTCTCGTCAACAGGGTGTCAATTGCATGACGCCGTGCTGCCTCAAGGATGGGATCACTGATTTGAGCGCCAGATGTGACGAGAGCACGAGCAATCTCCGCATTTCTCTGCGTTGCCTTCTCGCCGAGTTTTTGCATTGCACTACCGATTACAGGGACGGCTAGTCCGAACTCTTTTAGCGCCAGCATTGCCATCAAACCATTACTCTGCGCGCCCTGCCCTATTCCAACCTTACCGGCTTTCTTCAGGGCATTTGATACACCCGTACCGTCTGAAACAGCCTCAAGTGCCTTGATTTCATCCTCACTGAACATCTTTCGTTTCTTGGGGTTTTTCAGGATTGAGCGCACTTCATTCCTGATGCCATTTTCATATCCCGAAGCCGAACGCCCGGCGCGATACATTGCCTCATCAATAACTTCACTACGACGCAACTGACCCCACATCTTACGGGCCATTTCAACTTCGCTGCCAGTATCTGGGGCGGCTGTTTTCAGCACATCATCAATGTCATTCACTAAACGACCGCCAACTGAAGACTCCACCCGATTGCTCACGTTTCCAGCAGGGATTTGGGCCTGACGCCTCAGAACATCCAGGTCCCTGAAACCCATGTTCGGATTCGGATCAGTAGCGGCATCCATAACACGATCCACAGTGCGCGAAGATTGAGGGGTTAGGACTTCATCCATACCCTTACGCAACGCTCTGTCCTGAATTCCCGGTGCGGCTTCTGTCAGAGCCTTCCTATCCATATTGGTAACTCTATCAGCCTTCTTGAACAGTTCGTCAGCCTTGGTGCGCAACTCTTCCAATGAAGGCGCTGACTTCATCATCTGCTTGATTTTACGGCCACGCGCTGCGCGACGGGCGATGTTGCCCATGAGGCTACCAACGATAGGAACTCCAATGCCGAAACCGCCGGAGAACGCTGCACCTTTTAATCCTTGAGATTTCCGATCCTCAAATGAACCTTCTCCCTCATTGAATGCATACGTTCCGCCAGACAGCGCCGCCACACCACCAGCTTTAGCGGTTCTCAGTAAGCCGCTGCCCGTCTTCAGAACTGAAAACGTACCGAGTCCCGGTATAGCCGCTGGAGCTAACTCGGAGGCTATACCGGCAACGGGGTGTTCTTCTTTGAATTGTTCTTGTTGTCCGCGATAATGGTCGCGACGTTCCTCATAGTCCACACCCGGTAAGACACTTTCAACAGCGGCAGACGCTTCATCCCCAACCAACCCTAGGGTCAAGCTTTCGCCTGCCATATTTAACGCAGTGCCGATTTTCTCACCTAGGTTCATCGTCGACGGATCGTTGTCACCAAAAATATTATCCTTGATGGTCTGCATCGTGGATTTTGGCTTTGGCGCAGATTCTTTTGCTAGTTGGAGAAAACGCTTGGCCGCATGGGCGTCACCGGCACTATCGGCCTTCCGGGCCGCACCCATCAACTCTTCATAGGTAGCCATTAGTTCAGTCCGTACTTCTTGAACAGATCCTCATCAGAAATGTTCGTGTGGTTCTCACCTAGCTCTACTTGCCGGTACATTTCACGAGCCTCCTCATCGGGAATGCCTTCGTGAATGATGCGGGTATAGAGCTTCTCTAGGCGGTCGAGGTTGTACTGAATATCTTCAGCGCTCTGGGCCTGCTCTAAGCTACCAAATACCGATTGCAAAAGACGGTTCTCAAACTCAGAAACCTGACCAAGTGCGCCGCCAGTTGGTGATGCATCGCGCATAGATTGCAATTTATCAAAGCCGATGTTTGCCTTGATGGTGGTGAGGCGGTTCTTGAGCGCACCTGCGCGGGTGCTATCTATGTTGGATGCAATGTTTCCGGTGATACCCGTTGCTGGTGAAAGCATAGACTCCCCGGCGATCAGCTCTTTTGCAATGCTGATTTCATCTAGAACCAAATTAGCAGATGTGGCTTTGGCTTCTGCCGCATTAGCGTCCTCGACGCTTGTATCCTCCGGCCCACCGATGATTGGCACAGCCGTAGGTATGCCCTGTTCGTTTATCTCCACCTGACCGTTTGCGTCACGCTTATAGACGAAACCGGCTGGCAGTTTGTTGTATGCAGGAACGGGGGCCTGTCCTGGGTTATTCACGGTGACATTCGTACCGCCCTTTGCAACCTTGAGCGCTTCTCGAAAATCCATGCCGGGGTTTTGCTGCATAATCCATTCTACGTTTTGACGTAGCGATGTGGGCTTATCAGCTTCCTGTGGTTTGAACTGCGCAAGAACCATCTGCTTTACAGCATCCGGGACGTTAGGACTCTGTAACACTTCTGCCGCGCGTTCGGGTGACATATTCGCATACCGGCGTGAACGGCTTTCTTGATGCTCCGGTGCTGGCCTCAGAAAATCTCGAACAATAGTCTGCGCTGCATCGCTAGCATTCCGGGTGCTGAGAATGGACTGACCCGCACTGCTTTCTGTGCCCTGAAGCTCATGCACCAAGAAATCCAACTGTGTATCAATGTCTGATACGTTTGAACCTCTTTGCTGTGCGAATTGCTCCAAGGCGACACGGCGGGGCCCCGTCCATTGAGCCAGGCCAAACCCGCCACGCGAACCGGGCACAGTCGGATTAATCTCGTTTATCCCGGGATCAAGGTTCGACTCATCCTTGAAGTTGGCAATAAAACCATCTGCTACATGTTCGGGAAGTCCACGGCGCACCAATCCACTGCGAATTACATCAGAATTCGATTTCCCCAATGCGGTCATCGTGTCGCCTGCGATGGCCTGCTCTGGCGTCTTGGGGGTCGGGACACTGGCCATACTTGGCGGGTTGAACGGTGTACCCATCATGCCAGTCAGCGCACCTCGCGTAAGCTCCATCCCATGAGCGCGCGCTGCTGCCTCGTCCTTGCGCTTTTTATCAGCCTGATTCATGTCGTAAATGGTGCTCATGGTGCCCGCGCCAGAGCCGCCTTTGAACAAATCGCCAAGCCCATGCAGAAGTAACGCAGTTTTTTCGGAGTTCTCCGGCGCAAACATCTTCGACAACATCACGCGACCTCCTGATAGTTCACGATATCAAAGCCGCCGACTTGGAACGCAACAGCGTGTGGAACCTCGTCAGACATGACACCAAACCTTTGGGTTTTGTCGCCCCTGTATTTGAAGGCGTAGAGGTTGTTTCCGCCCGGTGTTTCGCCAATCTGAACAATGTCGCGCTTCAGGCGTCTGTCTGAGGCAAACATAGCTGGAAACAGCAAATTAGTCATAGCCAGACCCTGCAATCCACCGCCGATAATGTCGCCAGCACCAGCGCCGCCTCCGCTCGTGGTCCCAGTAGAGGTGCCGCCCTGCCCGCCATATCCCAACAACATTTGAGTATAGGCGTTCAAGTCATTCGCTCTTTTATTTCCAGCCTCATAGTGCTGCGCCATGTCAGCATCTATCTCGCGCTGATTTTGGTCTTGCTCAATCGCACCCACGCCCAACATTTGCTGCATGGGCGTATATCGAGCTGCGTCAATTCCCGGGGCCATTCCTGCTGCCTGCATTGCGCGGCCTTCCGCCTGATTGAAGGCGTTGTATTCATAAGGAGCCACAGCCTCAGTTGCCGCGCGTCCGACATAATCCATTGCCTGCCCTGAATTCGCCATGCCCGAACCAGAGAACATACTGACAGCCGCAGGAATTGCTGATCCTAATGCATTGTTCTTTACGCCCTCAAGGCGCTCACCATAAGCCTCCGGGTTCATCATGCGGTTTAGGGCGCCGCCAGCCCCGTCAATCAGGCTTGTATCGTCTGCGGCCCGCATAATGCCTGCCATGCCCTGTTGCGTGGCGTCGGACAGATTGGCCACACGGTCGCCGGCATAGGGTTGAGCGCTCATACCCCCAGATTCATAGAGGCTTTCCGCGTCCCGCATAGCCCCCTTGAGATACGGCTTAGACGGCCCCCAGGGGTCCGACTTTTGCACCGTTGTTTGTTTGTCGCCGCCGCCTGCCATTCTACAACTCCAACATATAGTTGCGCTCGATTTCCCTATAACCAAGCGGTTTTCCAAAGCGCTCCCAGCCGCGCCGTCCTGTTACGAATATTCTTTTCTTTCCGAGGCTTATTGCCCACGTCCTGATTTCCTGCTCAAGATCCGATTGCCATTCTCTTGCACGAACACCAGCGCAGAAATCTATGTTCACGCTACTCAGCCCAATTGAAGTCATGCACACGGCCTGGAAATCACCAGCAACCCAAACCTGACGGTCGCGTTCCATGATATCTTGAAACAGTGTTTTGACCGTGAACCTGCCTCGCGATATGGATGCAAATTTCTCAATGAAGGGCTTCAGACTATCCAGCAAGCTTGGGATTTCTGCGGCTGGAACGCCCCTAATCATGAGTAAACGCCTTGATAATCAAACCCGTAACCCCAGATGTTTACGCGGTCATTCACGCCACAAAGGGCCTGTACAGTCGCGCCTGGTTGCAGTAACCCCTGCTTTTCCCGATCAAAGATGACTGTCATGCCATTCCCAGCAACAACCACCTGATAGGCGATTGTGTTAGCCGTTGAGGCCGACCCGCCGCTTGGAACGAGATGAACCGTCACATAATCAGCCGTACCGCTGGTGTTATTAGCAACGAGGGATTCAATCTGAAAATCCGCATCGGTTCTTGCCGTTGCAACAGTGCTAACGGTTGTCTGTAGTTGGACAATATCAATCGGCCTCGGAGCCTTGAGTGCTGACCTGTTCTCAACATCTGTTGTAAATCGTAGCTGGTCCTTCATTTGCTGCCCGCCACGCTGTAAGAAACCTGAACGCCTTGAGCGTCAGACCAATCTGTTCCGGCTGGTTTGACCATATTCACAGCCACTTGCTGCCCTTCACCCCGAACCGGAGCAAATCCCGACCAGCCCACCTCTTTTTGCGCTGAAACCGTCCGTTGCCCTCTGTTACCCCGCATTTTCAGTTGGATGAGTTCATTCATGTTCTCGGTTTCAATCTTCGGATAGACCTCATCCACAAACACTCTTTTGCCGGGTACGGGCTGGGCTTCACCCGTTTCCCACTCAGCTTGAAGTGGTGACCCGGTGAATGTGTTGAATTCAGACGTTGTTGAGCTGTTGACGAAAGCGCCAAGGCGGCTTAGTCCACTTTTGAACTCCACCGCGTCCAATGACAGCGGAATAGCGTCCAGATTGCCGTAAATTGCATCCAACGCGTCAATACTCACCGCGTCTTTTGCTGTTCCGACAAGCCAGCCAACATCTACGGTGCCAGTTGACCACCTGTTTTGCGCCCAACTGTAGATTATGAACCTGTTGAAATCGCCTGCAGCGTCAGATTTAAACGCCCAGATGATACATTCATTCTGCCAATCAACTGCGCCGTGCGTTTCAACTATTGTTGATTGCTCCACGTTGTCGAAAAACCACTCGTTCACGCGGTTTGTGCCAACGGACTCAATCGCTGAGCCGTTCGTGATATAAAACCCGTCTTGAGCGAGGAAATAGGACAGATACCCAACCGTCACGACTGAAAAGGGCGCTGTTGTTCCCCGGCTTGAAGAAATGACGTCTGCATTCCAGACTTTCGGAGCGCCAACGTTACTTATCCTTTGAATGCCTCGCTCCTGAAACACCATTCCATAGCGCCCACCAACAATACGTTGGACAGAGCCAAGTTCTGCATCCAGGTCCGCGAAGTTCGCTTGAGTCAACCTGTCACTCGCCCAACTTCCGGTTGGATTATTGTAGGATGACCACTGAATTCTGTTCGGCACCCCTGACACGTTGCCCAACATTAGGAATTCACCAACCTTGGCGCATCGCTTTGCCTGGGGTGGCGATCCCGGAAGGGCTGACCATGTGTTGTCCGTATCAATATCCGATAGATACTGAGGTGAGTTGTTTACCGATGTTGCAATGACAAAATCATTGAAGCGGGCAAAGTCCCATGCTTCCCCTGCCCCAATCGACGTCATACCTGATGTTTCGGTGACAGACGCTCTGCGAACAAACAGGCTGTCGTCTGTTCCGCCAACAATGAGGGACGTTTCGCTATTGTCGTAGAACTGCTCCGCACCCTGCACATCGTCAGAGACAGTATCAGACTGCCCCACAAGCCCCAGAAAAGGCCCGTAGCCCATTGTTGTAGGAATGACATTATCCGCTATCACGCATCCCGGATTTTTATATGTCGGCGCGTCTGGCATCCACTCGCCAAACTGGATTTCTGTATCCATCAGTCATGCACCTTGAGCTTGCCGGTAGATGACTTCAGTAAGTGTTCCCGTGCCATTGCGCGGGCTGCCCCGTCCTCAATGATTCCAAAATCAGCGGCGCGCTCTTTGTCTCTTAGATACTTCAGGCAAACACGCTTCAGCGCACCCGCCTCAATCATTTCGTTGGCCTCATCAAACCAAACGCTGGTGTCGCTGTCGTTCGTCGGAACAACTGGCTTCACATGTCCTGAGAAATAAAGTTCATAAACTCCGTCAGGGGTCGGCCAAATACCAATCTGACCGGCATAGTAGGTGTAATAGGTTGGTGTTCCTTGTGGCGTGGAGCCTTCCCGAAGGCGCTCAAACTTCGCATAAGGAATACGGTCTAGAGGTTCATTTAGTCCACTGGAGCCGGGGTTTTCCCGAGAATAGGTGATATTAAGGATCTGGTTCGTATCAACCGCCGTGCGCGACGTATTGCTTTGATCCCCGTCACCGGAGGTCAGGTCAACCGACGAATACCAAACCGTTGACGCAGCCGTGTCCAGCGTAAACCCGCGAAACTCTGTCAGGTGATAGGGCTTGCGATTATAGAAACGGATCGTCTCTTGAATCTGTTCTTTGATTTCAGCCTCAAGGTCGGTGATGTCCGTACCTGCCGCATTCACACGGCCCAACTGCTTAGCGCAGGACAGCGCTACTGTTGTTAGTGTCATCGCTCAACCTCTTGAGAATGGTTTCCAGCTTCATACGATGGTGCGGCTTTTCACCGAACTTGCGCTCGTATTCCTCGGCTGGCGTTAGCTTGGGAGGCGACTTTTTCGCCGCCTCCGCAAATATTTGTCGGCGGCGCATTACTTGCCTTTGCCGCCTTTTTTGCACTCTTTAGGTGCCTTACCATTGCGTTGCATTGGCTTCTCCTTACGAGTTGTCGACCAGATACGTCAGGTAGGCATAACCGGAACCCGCAGTGGGGGCGGTGCCAGTGCTGTTGTAGGTCAAGGTGATTTCCGCGCCTTCAGGCAGATAGGCATCTCCAGCAGTCGCCAACTCATCAGCAACAATTACGCCCGCAGTAGTGATGTCGAGCAAAGTTGCGTATTCGTTGGGGTCAGCCGTAGTGCCGTCACCAGCATTGCGGAATCCAAGGTCCATGGTGTCGGACGTACCGCTATTGAAAGCGGTCGCCACAACCACGCCGCCGCCAATGACGGAAGCGCCTGCGGGAACCCACCCAAGCGAAATGGTTTCATCTTCATTCGCAAAGGTAAAGTTAACGCGCAGGAAATGGACCTGATTGGTGTGATACTGCTGTGCAGCATTAACAGACATGTCAGGTCCTCCTTAGGTTGGGGTTGCTGCGGTGGCGTAAGTCGTAACCACGATGGTTCCGAAATCCTCCGCATTGGTTGCCGAGTCGTCCGCAGGCGTGAACTTGGTTTTCTTCAGGCCATAGATAGAGCCCGCCGAAACACCCAGTTGATTGCCGTAGTCAAACAGCTCTTCTTTCCACGAATAACGAGTTGCCCCGTTCTCCGAACCGAAAGCGATAGTCGCCGACTGCGCACCACACAGAACCGCACGGCGGGTATTGGCCACCGCTGCACCTGTGGACGAATGAACGCCCTGGGTGACATAGTTCGACTTGTGCAGAATAACGCCGTTGTACACGCCGAGAGCACCCGTAAAGATTGGGTTGTCCCGAACATCACCGCCCTGCATTGCAGCTTTCTGGATATCAACCCAGTTGCCAGCAGTTGCAGCATCCGTGCGTAGGGAGGTGACCTGATGGTCATGCAAGAACATGACGTAGTAGTCATCACCCATGTAGCGGATAGGACGGATCAACGGGCCAGTATCGTTTTCGGTCGAGGAAGTTTCCGCGCGCTCACGTGCAACGTCGATGTGCTGCAGCAAGAACGGATCGCCCGAAGTGATTGACTGGTCATCCGACTGGTTGCCACCGCGAAGAATGCGGTTTGAAGTCGGCGCGGTTACAGCGTTGTTGCCGGTGAAGCGTGTATCAGTAGCTGCGGTGTAGCCGCAAATCTGATTGAAGAACGATGTCTCCATGCGACGTGCCCACCAATCCGCAAGCCGGTCTTTGCCAGTGTTACGGATATTGTAGGGAACGCGCTGTTCCGACATTTTGCCTTTAGAGCGGGTCGCGTGACGCAACTGATCCACAATGACCGAGTCATCATAGAACTGCAGCGCCTCTTCGTTGCCCTCAAGGGTGCTATCGCCCTGAACGCCGTCGCCTTGCAACTGAACGTTCAGACCACAGGTGATTTTGTCACCAGCGGATTTTTTCAGGTCAACCTTTTCCTGGATTAGCGAGTCTTCGCCTTTACCAATGAACTTGCCGATATAGGTCTTGCGGTACGCCTCTGCGGCGAGTTGCTTAGACCAAACTTTGACGGCAAGTGGATGATTGACCCCAAACTCTGTCTTAGACATGCTAAGCTCCTGAATTTATAGGGTTTCATTGCCGCCTCGATGTCGCCCGTGGCTGGCGAAGACTGTTTTACGTTCAGACAAACGAAGGTGCGTTGAGGTGCACTAGTCCTTAGCCGCCCATTGCCTTCCGAACTTCTTCATCGGTTAGCTTGGCGAATTCTTCCTCTGACATTTCTGCCAGTTGCGTTGCGGTGATTGCCCCTGTTTGAGCCGGTCCGCTTGAGCCAACGCCCTTTGTGGCCTCCTGGGCCTGAGCCATGGCTGCGATTTTCTCTGCGTCAGTTTGCTGAGGGGCTGTAGCGGGCTGAGCCGTTTCGTATCCCATTGATTTTGCGCGCATATAGGCAAGTTCGGCGGGGTTCATGCCGATTGCTTCACCGGCCTGCACCATAGCCATGACGTCTTGCCGTAGCTGCGCTTGAACCTCAGCGGGGCCGTGGCCCATTTGCGTGAGTTCCTGTGTTCTTGCCTGAGACAGAAACGAGATTGCGTCCGATGCGTCAGGGGTTTTCTGCAGGAATTCCCGTTCGTAATTCTCAATTTTGACCATCAACTGCCGCTCTTCTGTCTGCTGCTGCACAGACTTAGTGACGGTTTCGGCCTTCTGTTCGCTTTGCTTGGCGCTGTATTCGGCCCACTTGCGGAATCCGTCTGGATCTTCAATGGGATCGACGTATTCCGGTGGTTGTTCCTGCGGGGATATCTTCGCTTCGATATCAGCGAGTCGCTTTTCCAGCGCGTCAGCCCGCTCGCGTTCCTGTCGAGCCTTCAGGCGCTCTGCATGCATGGCCTGATGCGGAACAAAACCCTCCGGGGGTTTCTCCTTTTCAGACTCGTCAGCAGGCTTTTCCTCAGTCTTAGGTGCTTCCTGCGTTCCTTCCTCGGTTTTAACCTCGGGTGTTTCCTCAACCGTTGTTTCCTCGGTCTGCATAGCCTCAAGGGCTGTCGACTCTTCAGTCGTCAGTTCTTCCGTGCTCATCATCTTTTCCGTTGATGTTACGTGGCCTGTTTACGCTCAGGCGGGCGAAACCCGGTCATCGGGTATTCATTTATTGATGATCGCTCTAACTCTAGACACAGATAGGCCGTGCCTCTTGGCGATGCGCGCAATCGCTGCGCCGTCATCAAATTCTGCTTTGATATACGCATTTCTGGCTGACCGCCTTGCCGCGTCCAGATGTGCAAGCTCCTTGCGGTGCTTATGGAAAAACCCGTCGATGTCTGCTTGTGCAGCAGCAAAGTCATCCTTTGCCTTATGCAGTCGAGTAATGGACGCGAGGTCGATCTTCTGCCCTGCAATATGCGCCTCAAACGCCGCCGCCTCTTCCGGTGACAGGTCAATGTCGCTCATTTGCTCTTGCCCCTCGATTCATGCAACTAGAAGCATCGCGATTACCGCGTCGTCTTCTTCCATTTGCTTAATTTTGGCCTGCAGAACCTCTATTCTGCGTTCCGCTGAATTAATCCGTTTCTCGGCTGCTTTCAGTTCGCGCGTAGCCTCGATTTTAGCTTGCTGTGCGGCGACAACGCGCTGCCTGCGAGTGTCCTCCCGTAAACGCTTATCTTTAGCTGCCTGAACCGCTTTTTTGGCCTGTTCGGCTTGCTCTCGCGCCTTCTCTTCAGCCTGCTTTTGCGCAGCAATGCGTTCACGGCGTTTTTTGCGTAGAATGGCTTTGAGTTCTTCTGGGCCTACTTCCAGTGAATTGCGCTGCTTTTGGCCCTTTCCGCCACCACCGCGACGTTCTGCGCTGCCTCTTGCTCCCTCGACTTCAGCCCGATTAGTGGTCAAAATCAGTTGAGTTACATTTGCATCAGCGTCCACACCTGAAACAAAGCCAATATTGGCCGCGTTGGTGCTGAGTGAAAGAGCTTCCGTTCCCGCAGAAACTTCTAGGTCGTATGCAATCGCCGCCTGTAAAGCGGTGACACTCAGAGATTCCGTGTTTGCCGGTATCTCAACGTCATAGGTTACGGCTGCTTGGGCTGTGCTAAGTGATAGCTCTTCTACATTCGCGAGAATGCCGGAACCGTATGCAACGCCCGCCGCATGTGTGGTTAGTGTCAGACCTTCCAGATTTGCCGATATGCCGACATCAAGACTAATATTTGCTTGCTGCGCGGATAGGCTTAGAGCCTCTAGATTACCCCCAACCGATACATCAAGCGCTGTCGTAGCCTGATGCGTTGATATGTTGAGTGCTTCTGCACTTCCCAACACATCAATATCAAAACCGACACTCGCCTGTTGGGTCGTTACAGTCAGCGCCTCGGTATTCGCGCCCACATCAACGTCGAATGTCAGGCTTGCTGCGTATTCGGTAAGAGTTAGCGCTTCGGTATTAGCCGCAACATCTGTGTCGGAACCACCAGCATCCTCAACAAAGATGATGACAGTACCGTCACCGCCGTCACCGCCGGGGCCGGGGGAGGCGAACTTTCCACCACCACCGCCGCCGCCTAGTCCGTCTGTGCCGTTTGTAGGATCAACTGTGCTGCTTGCACCGCCATCACCCCCACCTCCAGCACCACCTGAGCCAGATGCAGACGAGGTTTCACCAGCGCCGCCGCCACCGCCGCCATAAGTAACCGATGAGCCAGTGATAGTGGACGCTGTGCCGTCACCGCCGTCACCGCCCTGAGTGGTGGAGCCTGCGCTACCGGCGCCGCCAGCACCACCGCCTCCGCCAGAACCGTAAGCGGGGCCGCCTGAGTTACCAGAACCAGCTCCGCCAGCGTTACCCTGCCCCGATGTTCCTGAGCCGCCCCCGAATCCGTGATAGCCTCGCCCGCCGCCACCAGAGCCACCGTCTTCACCAGCATAGTCACCCGTTTCACTGGCACCGCCGCCACCGCCTACTGCTGCAGCAGGGGCATTTGTGCCTGTGATCGATGAATTACCACCGTTAGAACCATCGGTACTGTCTGACGCAGCGCCCGCACCGCCAAGGCCAACAGCAACATTGTACGTGGATGCTGTAGCCGTAAAGCTGGCGTTTCCAGTCTGTGGGAGTTTACCGCCAGCACCGCCGCCAGCACCATTTCTGGCACCACCGCCGCCACCGCCAGCTTGGACCAAATACCAAACAACTGTGTCGGCCTCAGCGGTGAACGAGCCCGCACCAGACCACTGATAGGTGGTTCCGGTCATTCCGTTGTAGCTGACGCTCGACGTAGTGGTCGGGCTGCCCGTTGTGGCTGTAATAGCCATTTTAGCCGCCTACGGCTTCAAAGGCCTTAATCAGCGCATCCAACTCGGCAGATTCACGAAGGGGGCGTGCTTGTTCTTCCGTGAGGGCCTGAACGTCAACACGGCGCAGACTTCCGGTAGATGTGTCCCATCCCCGAAATGCGCTATTCGGCAGAGCGTCATGCCAAGAAATATAAAAGACGTTGAGCGCCTTGGCCGCTGCGTCCACGACCCCGAATTGCGCCAGCAACGCCATGCCGTCCGCCGGTGCGCCAGGATAGCCCGCAAGCTTGTCCGTAACCACAGCAACATTCGCTGCATTAGGTACACCCTCTGCATCCAGGACTTGTGCCAGTACCGCCTGAGTAGTCAGTTGCGCCTGAACTAGTGCTTGTTCACGCTGGTCATGTGCCAGACGCCAAGACAAATCCCCGCCCGTGTCACGGATATTACGCAACACCTGCGCAGCATGATTTACGGCCTCGGCCAATGCTGGCAGAGTCCGGTCAAAGACTGGAATTGTCATGGGGCTACCCTTTATGCGGCGGTGATGGTCGCGATGCCCGAGGCATTCCACGTAATTGTCAGAGAGCCCGCTGACATATCGACAGGCCCACCCAACTCTACGAAGGCAATCGCTGGATCACCGGACTGGGTGTCGTTGTAAATCAAGCCCCAGTGCGCGTCGGTATCATTCGAGGCGTTCTGCGCCCACGTTGGATTTGTGCCGCTATCAACCGTGCCTGTACCGCCGGATTCCGAGTTCATCGCAGCCCATGTGCCAAGCGATGTTCCGCCAGCCGTATAAGACCCCGCAGCGCCAACCTCGGTGAAGTCGCCTAAAGCCGGTGTTGCTGTTGCTGCTGTCGGAGCCGTGGTGTTGTCCAGTACGGCAACCTTAATGTCGTCCGTCCCGGCCCAGCCCGCAAAGTATCCGAAGGTTCGAGCCTCCTCGAACCAGATAATGTCACCTGTCGCCATTTTGATTTACCTCAGTTTAAGACGGTTTCAACGCCCTTCGGACGCCCGTTCTCATAGACAACCCGCTTCGGTGCTGTGACTGCTGCCACAACCTGCTGATTGCCGGTTTCGATTTGCTGTGAAATCTGAACCAGTGCGTCCCCCAGTTGGGTCAAGCCCTGCATGTTCTGCTCACTCATTTCAGTTAGGCGCTGTTCCATGTACTGAACGATTGGTGAGGCCACAGATTCACTAATTTGAGCCGGGTCTACTTGGGGAGCAGATGCCGCGCCTTCTTGTCGGCCCTGATTAATTGCTTCAAACACCTTAATCTGCGTATCAGCCTCAGTCTTACCTTGCTCCATATCCAGTTTACGGTTTTCAAGTGCGATTTTTGCGCTTTCGGTCTCTGATCTAACCGCCATCTCTGCCGTCTTCAACTCAAGCTCTTTGGCCCTCAGCTGCGGCTCAGCCTTCTTGGCCTCAACCTCGGCAACTTGTGCCTCTACAGCCAGTTGCTCTTGTGGGGATGGGCCGTTGTTCTTGGATTCTTGAGCCTTTTCACGAACCTTATCTGCAAAGCTGGACGGTAGCGGGCTGTATTCCAGAATGTCAGCCCAGTCCTCAAGCGATAGATCCGCCTGCTGCAACATCGGGATCATGCCCTCAATGATTGCCCAGGCTTTCTCTTTCTCGTTCGGAGCAGACGGCGCATCATCGACAATCACGTCAAACTTGCGTGTTCCCTCATCCATCGCGAGGGGAACATACTGAACTAAGTCTTCCTTCTGGATACGCACCAACCGCCCCGTAGGCGCGATGTGGTTTGTCAGGAAGTTCAGAATCGTCTGTCCCTGACGCTTTCTATAATACCGGAGGCTGTCAAAGAACCGTGCCAGTGTGGTCATGGCCGACTGGCGGCGCTGATATTCCAGAACGCCCGGTTGATTAGCGTCGCGAAGCCCTAGAAGCTCCATATTGATGCCGGATACGTCCCGAATGGACGAGATAGCAAACTCTGTCAGGCCCATGAGCGCGGCAGGCATTTCCGCCTTGGGCTTTTCGTGGATTTTGCCCTGCGTGATTGCGCCCTCTTCAAGCCATGTCACACCGTCAGCAGCAGCCCAGCTTTCCTCAAACTGGTTCGGGTCTTGAACTGCTCCGGCCTCCACCATCACACCGCCTTTGGCGTTGCTGTTAATGATGTGCAGCGTTTGAGACAGCCATTTATTAGCAAATTTCTGCGGGTCTTTCATGGACCTCAGGAGTCCGTAGAACCGCTTTTTCTTCCGGTCCCAGTGCCCGGTCATGAATTGCAGCGTCGGGCCGTCTGGGTCTGGCTGGTTAGCCCTCAGGATGCTGTCAGAGCCTAGAAATGCCTGCTTCCACTCTTTCTTGATGAATTCACGAGACGGCATTGCCAGTGGAACTGTTTCAGTGACCTTTTTCCACCGCTCAGCATCCATCTCCATGCGCTTGCCGGTGGCAGGATCTACCGTCTCAACAACCTTCTTGCGCTCACAATATTGGATGCGAACAACCTTGACGGTGTTGTTTTCGTCCTCAGCCTTGTCGTCTGAGTCCTTGTATTCGTCACCCGGTATGTTTTCTTCGATTTCGTCACTTTGGGCCTCAGTCAGCCATGCCGCATGAACCTCCTCAGAGGTCTTGCCGGGGAACTCATATTCCAGGTCCGCAACGCTGATTTCCTCAACCGTGCCAAAGAAGCGCCCAGAGACCAGCCCACGGTTAACTGCGTGTGGGTCCCAGAAGCATGTCAGGGGGTCCAGTCGATTGATATCCGGTTCGCCCTCTGGGTCAGCTTCCCAATCCAGCGTTGTTTCAGTAGCACCAAGCCCGCAAATGAGAAGGTCACGGAATGAATCGCTTTCCTCGTCCTCTGCGTTTGACTGGTCACGGAACCACTCAGCGCCAGCGGATAGAACCTCGTTAGGCTTGGCGTCCCCAATCTCTCGGGGAATGTACCGAACCTCAGTTCTGTTGTTGATTTCACTGCCCTCTACGGCAGCAATCATCACCCCAACCCGGTTAAATACGATTGGAACGCGTGACTGTTCCTCTAGCTGGCTCTTTTCGGTATCGGTCCACTGGTGACCATCAGCAAAGGCGTAATCGTCCTCTGACTCCTCACGCCATTCTCTTTGGGCTTTCCATGCTGTTTGGGCGTAACCCTGAAGTGTTTCAAAATCAGCCATTCACAACCTCATGCTGCCCATGCGCCCCGGCGCTTCTGCGGGCTTCTTCGCGGTGTTGCAGGGCGATACCCAACAGCCAGATACCGAAAGGCATCTGCACCGTGGCTTGTCCAATCGTGGAGAGGCCGTGAACGGAATGTCCGGCCCTTCTCGTCATAGTCCCGGCGGTACTGGCGTAATGCCTCGATACCCCGGAAACACTTTTCTTCATCAAACCAGCACGTCGCTATGAATGACCGTGCGGCTTGAATGCCGTCATCAACTGCCAGCTTCGGTGCAATCGTGATGTCCGTAAGTCCAAGGCCCTTCAGAACCTCTAACCGGCTCTTGCCTGTGCCCAGTTCTCTCACTTCTACGTCATGTGGCAATACATGCTGCCCGTAGAGGTATTTCTTTTCCTGGAGGTGCTGAACGTAGTGGTCCAAGCCTGCACCACTGGCCTCGTAATAATCAATGATCCGCTTTTCAGCCCCGTGGAACTGAGCAAACCAGATTGCCGTTGAATCCCCGATACCCAGATCCCAAGCCGTTACGACTGGCAAGCTAGGCTCGTATGGTACTTTCGCCACGCGCCCATCGTTGGACGCCTCTTTCATTTCGTGACCGTAGTACGCACCTTGTATGGCGGCCTCGAAACTACACTCGAACTCTTGGTCAAACCTGTCCTGGCCCATTATCTTCAGGGCCTCGTCAAGTTCTTCCTGATCTACAATGCTACTGACTGATGCCTTGAGGAGCTTACAGAACCAGTTGTCATCCTTCCGGGCGTGCTCGTATGTCTCCCAAAACTCATTCTTGCCCTTGGGTGTTCCAATGAATGTTGCCCTGCCCTTGCGGTCTGCCAGTGTGGGACGGATAACCATGGGCCACGCGTTTGCTGGGAAATCAGCGGGCTCGTCCATCACTACGGCATCAAAGTACATCCCCCGAATGGCTTCATAGTTGTCAGCTCCGAATAGCTGGAACCTGCCCCCGTGAGGGTAGTCTATCCTCAGCTCACTTTCGTTTGGCTTCGCGCCCTCTACGTCTCGGGCAAACTGCTTTGCATAGTCCCACGCCACGGCTTTGGCCTGCTTGTAGAACGGGGCGATATAGGCAACCCTTGGGTTCGGCCTCTCACATGTAAGGACGTCCCGCTGAAGGTCGTTAACCGCTGCAACCGTCTTTCCGGCGCGGCGATGAAACACCAGACATGCAAAGCGTTCAGTTCGGTTGTGATACGGCAGGAATGCCCTGCGCGGGGCGTACTGGATTACTCCTGCGGGGAAAGCCATCCATACGCCTTGATGATGTGTTCACCCTCGTCACCACTACCCAGTACTGTCTGGGAGGGTTTACCGTGCCCCCTGTCCAGCAGGGCCACTGCGGCTGATACTCGTGCGCTAGCAGGCTGCTCGACATCTCTCATGATTTCACTCAGAGCCGACAGCGCGTCAGCCCCGTATTTTTTTGCGTCTTCTGATATAGCCTTCTTTGCCTGCGATACTGCACCCGATTTCCGGCCAGCGCCGGAACGGGCACCTCCATGACCGTTTGCCATCTTGATTTCCTTGATTGTTTTTCAAGTCGTGATTGATTTTAGCCACTCACCCGCCTGAATCGCGGCCTGGACATTCGCGTCCAGTGCCTTGCAGTTGGTGTGCTTGCCTGCTGCTGAAATACACGCCCACATAATGCGGTGATCGAGTTGGTTTACTGCTGCCTCTGTGAATGTCGCTATTGCGTAGTCACGGGATGTTAGTTTCATTCGTAATCGCGCTTGAGAACGTGGCACACGTCGCAGAAAAGTGTCGCCAGCATGTAGGCCCGGATTTCCGTGTTCTCGACATTGATAGGAACGCCGCACTCATCCATGACCAAATCAACTATGTGGCTGCATTCATGAACGATAAGACCAAGGTTAGCAGACTCTGGAATCAGTAATGCAAATCTGGCCTGACCATCCGCGTCGTATTCACGGGAAGCCAAGCCGTATGCGGGCAGGTTCCAACCACCCTCAATCCCCCACTTCTTCTTGTGGTAGCGGACGATCTTTTTATCGTCTTCGAATATTGGTACCTCGACCCCGAATGGATGGACCCAGACTGTTGCTGTCGGCTTCATCCACGTTCCTCTCAGTCTTGACGCCCTTATACTCGGTGCCCGTTTTGGTCGTGCAGGTCGGGCAACTGCATGCCTTTGAAGCTAGGTGGCTCTGCCATGGTTGGGATGGAACCCCATCTCTTTCTCTGCCGCCCTACGAACCGCTATGGCTTCTAGCTTGTCGTCAAAATAGCCTAGTCGCTTCCTGACCCCCAACGAGCCAATCTGAGCGATCCATTTTCCTCGGGTATTACACCAGCCGACGCCAACAACTCCGCTCGTGTTGTCGTTGGGAATCTTAGTATTTTTACAATTGTCGCTTTGCGAGACCTCACGAAGATTACTGATCCGATTGTCGGCGCGGTCACCGTTGATGTGATCAATGGTCATTGTTGGCCAGTAACTATTGCAGATTGCCCAAACTACCCGATGTGCCCTTACTCTGGCATTCAACAGGGTTCCACTTGGGTAACCATAGTTATCAAGGCACGCTAAGGCGGGCTTACCCGCGAATATCGAATTCCACTTATTTGCCTCACCTTGAGCAGTACACCGGCCATCCTTAAACCACTCGGGCCCGCGATGTTTCCAGCGAAGCTTTCCAGTGCCTGGATTGTAATCCAGCAATTGACGAAGAACCTCCGGGGAGGGTAAAGGGCTGTAAGCCATAGCGATGCTCCAATCATCGTGCGGTTAGAGCCTCGTTGGCGTTGGCGCGCCTTCGGGGCTTGGTTTTTTGTGATTTAATTTTGTGATTTCAAAGCTGGCAACGGTGCGAGGAATCGAACCCCGGACACGTGGTTTTGGAGACCACTGCTCTACCACTGAGCTACACCGAACAAGAAAACCCGCCAACCGGGGCTGACGGGCTATGCTCCTATGCCGGGTCATGAACCCCGGTGCAGTGTCGTTTCACTGCCGCCGTAGCGGGAGGGAGGAAAGCCCGCCAACCGAAGGCAGCGGGTGCACAACATCAGAGATGAAGCGCGACATTACTGCGGGCCAACACATCCATACGGAAGATTAAACCCGCTACAGCACCAAATCTTGCTTGAGCTGTTTATCGTGGTGCCAAGAATGAAAACTGACCCGTTCACTTTCGTGTAGAGGGGCCAGTCGTGTGCCGGTGATCAACTCCGGCTGTGTGCTGTTTGAACGCGGGCCTCGGTGACTGTCAGCGCGTGCTGCCTACCTGCCATTTTCCCGACGCTTCCCGCGCTCAGGTGACAACACCAACCTGCAGGGTTCGACCCGGGTTTGCCCAGACCTAGTGCTGTCACCAAAGAGCGGAATCAAAAAACCGAAACGACTTTCACAACAATCTCGGTGGAACCATAATACGCGTTCCCGAAATTTAGTCAACCCGCTCTGATAGATTTTCTACGGCATTTACAAACGCTTTCCCCTTCTGAGTTATAGAACCGTCTATCAATACCTCACACCAGCCCCGTGAAACCGATTGAATGATCGAACGGTCCGCTAAACTCAACTGATTAAACCAACCCCGCCATTTATCCCAGTTGTTCACGGCGTCACGGTGTTTTTCGTCCTCGTCACGCAAGTCCGGTTGTTGCTCAAGATCAACCTCGAATGACTCCGGCAGAAATTCCACCTTCGCCACCTTTGCGGCCATACTCTTACCGAGGCATACCCTGTGATATCGCGCCTCAGCGTTTGTCAGGCCCGCATAGACGCTCCAGAGCCCTACTGCGTCCTCTACGGTGCACGCGGCGAATAGAACCTGTCCTGCGGGCTCCCCTAGCGCCTGGAACTGCATGAGCTGCCACTTGTCGGGGTTGTGGCCCATTTGCTTTGCCCGAACCTCTAGGGCCGCACGGGCCGGGTGACGATCCACGCGCTCTTTGGGTAGCTCAGCCATTCTCTTGCGCCCCCGCGCCTTCTTCCGGGGTGCTGGGGCTAAGTCTATCCCGATACTCTGCTTGCGGTTTCTCTTGTCGCCCTTACCCATGCAATTCGCCCCACGGATTGATTGGCCTTGATATAGGGGGCGGCTTCTTCGGAAGGCGTCGCTTCAGCTTTTGCCGAACACGCGCGCTTGGCAAGAACCGCGCACCCTCGTCCGCTGGATACTGGTATCCAAAACCATATGGATAGTTCCCAACCCAAACCCGGACATCACCAAGAAAAATGCAGTATTTGTCCTCAACAACAATCTCCGCTCCATTGTCAATCTGGCTTTCAAGGGCATCACTATAGTCGTGGTTTGTCGGGTGGTTTTGGTGCCAGAAATTCGGGCGGATTAGTCTAAAGAAAAAATCCTTCACTGAGCGACTGTCCATCACACAACCTAAAAGCCTGAGAACACCTCGTCTGTTCATGACTTCGCCCTACCCACTATTTTCGCGGATAACCATTTCCCGAAGTCGTCAATCGTATCCATTGCCAGCCAACCGGCCCTGAAGCCAAATCCAGCTATTGCTGCGATTGCTATGATTTCCCACGCTTCCATCACTGCCCCCGAATCCTCGCTAAGCGCATCAGATTATCCATCAGCTTCAAGTTCTGTTCATGAAGCCGCCGTTTCAGTCGTATCGTGAATATGTTGAGGATTATCTGAACCACAAAGCCCGCAATCATCAGCCAAACAAACCACTCCGGAATTGCGATTGTAATCATCTCACTGCCCATCACACATCACCCCTTTATCTGTGCCCGCAGCTCGTCACGCTGAATGCGCAACCGCTGTATGGTGGCGCGCTGGCGTTCAATCTGATCGTTCTTGCCTTGAATAATCTTGAGGTATTTTTCGTTATCCAGAGAGAGAGGGCCTAGTTTGCGCTTGGTCATTTGGTGCCCCCCTCATCAGCCAGCCAGTATATGAAAATGTTTTGAACGCGCTTTCGCTCAAGTAACCCCTTCTTCCAGTATTCGGTTAGGCTGCTTCTGACTGAGTGTTGGGTTACGCCCCTGCCCATCTGTTGAAGCTTCACAAATACATCAGACGCCGTTAGTTCGATGTGCTGTTGAAATATCGCCCGATAAACATCGAACTTTGAAGGACGGCCAACCTTTGGCGGCTGAGATACGTCACCACTGATAATCCAATCCTCTAATGCTCGTGCTTGCTCTGCGGTGTAATGACTTGCTTCGGTGCCGAATGCGGTATCGCCCCGCCCCTTGTCTTCGTTGCGGACACTGAAAATCTTCTGAGAATGTAGGGTCATGCCGCCGCCCTCATTCTTTCTATGAAGCGCTCCAGTAGAGCAATCGCCCCGCCCCATGTGTCCGCGTTATGTAGACTGTTGATGCTTCGACACATGTCTTGCGGCGACATTCCACGAGATCGACACCAATTGGCATGCTCCAAGGCTTCGTCAAAGGCAGGCATGACGTTCAATCCCTCTTCTGGAGGGCTCGGCGTTGCTTCCATCTGTGGCTCAGGCTTGGGGCGCGGGCGGGGCGGTAGCGAGGCGGGGTATCGAACGCTGCCGCCAACTTCCCAACCTCGACGTACAGCGACATTCTCCTTGCGGGCCATTTCCAACATTGCGTTCATTGCGCAGCCTCCGTCACCGGGAGATATGGCAAGACAACAGAACCGAAACGTTCACCCATCATGTATGGCGCATCATCCCGATATGCTGCTTGCCACTGACGGACACTTGCGGCGCGGTACTGATCCAGCGTTTCCCCTGAAATAAGGTTGGCGTTGAGTGCCCGAGTTCCCAAATCGCCCCAAACGACTTTCTCAGAAACGCCTTCACCTGCCTCCATTTTTCGAGCGGCAAGTTCAACCTCGTCGGTTTTATACGTCTGCAACGGAGCGCGACGTGACCCGCCCGCTGAGGGAACGCCGTCAACGAAAACACCCTGCGGAGGCCAAGCGTAGCTGCTGTGAGTGTCCGCGACCTTCTCAAGCACCCTTTCGATATTGGCATTGAATTCATCACGGCCAGTTACCGGCAAGCGCCGCGCCATAGCTTCAGCAATCGACCGTACCGAGGCGTCCTGTGCGTCCTGCGTCATACCCCGAGGCGGGGTGTAGCGCTCAAGGAATTTGCTGATTTCGATAAGGGCGGCGTCTCTACGTTCTTCGAACTTCATGACGTTTCCTCTTCGGCTTTGAGTTGGGCTTGGATGCGGTGCAAGGATTCTTGTGATGCTGAGAATCCAGATTTTCTAAATCTCTTCCCTGCCCCCCTTGGGGGGTTGGGGGGCTTAATAGGTTTAGTATCCTTATTAAGGTTGTTATCCTTAAGGGGCCTGATTTCACCGCCAGCGGGTTTTACCGGCGGCGGGTTTTTCAGGCCCTCGGTAACCGGGGGACGGTTTTTCAGGCCCTCGGTGTCAACATCTTGTGCCTCTGGGTCATCATGGATTTCCCAAATCGTGCCCTCAAACCTACCGTCTTCACCGTGTTTGTTTTTGATTTCCAAGTAGCCAATTTCTTGCAGTTGCTTTACAATCTTGCGATACTTGTCACGACCAAAACCTGTTGTTTCCATGAGGTTTTTCCTACGGAAAACCCACCCCTCTTTCATAGACATAATGAGGCCAAGAAATCCTCGCGCCTCCATGGATAGGCGACTGTCACTGAACACCGCGTTAGGCACGGCGGTGTAACCTGAACGTCTAGATATTGTGTTTCTGCACTCGCTCGGTTCAGTCACTCAATCACTCCGCGATGCTCGATTTCAACAACTGGCGGGATGATTTGGACCACTACACAGCCATCCTCTACGATGCCGCCATGCTTTTTCGCGACGCGGAACCGGCCATCATCAACGCCCATCGCCAGCGCTATGCCATCCTGTCCGGTCTTGAATGCGGCTTCCTTGGCATCGTCATCCCAACGGCACCCTCTGGGCGGGTAGAAGGTGTATGTCAGGCTGATAGGACCATCGAGCCACTTGATGCGGTTCACGCCTTGCTCAAGCGCTAGTGCCCAGCATGCCTTTTTGTAAGCGGTTCCCTTCGGACGCCACTTGGACCAGTGGTTTGACCGAATGAAGTTCGGGCGGCACTCCGTTGGGGGCCATGGCAGCTTGATTGTGATGCGCTCGGTCATCTCACTGCCCCGCTGGCGACTGGTCATCACCAATCAGACCAGCCTCAAGGTCGTCAAAGTGGTGTGCCAGCCGCCGCAACTGTGTCCCCATGCCCTTCTCTATGTGGCCGGTGAACAGTGGTTTCTTTTCGCCGCCCTCTACGTCTGGGTTGAGGGCGAAGGTCTTGCCGTTCTCTCGGTGGTCCGTTGTGCGAACGACTACGTGACCGAGGCGGTAGACTTGCTGAGAGAGTATCTTGGGGCGCTTACCCATTCACACGCCCCCTGATGCCGAAAGGGTTAGCGACCAAGCATTGCTGCATAGAAATTGTCCGGGGCGGCTGGCATAAAGAGGCGCACAAGCTCCAGTGTTGCGGGTAACTCTTTCACCCCGTTTTTGGGATGCTTCAGAACAAGTTTTCCGGGCCTTCCGGGCGCTTGGGAAATCTTCATGTCCAGTAACTTGCAACGGCTGTACGGCAATCCCTTTGTGCGATGTCCGCCCCGCGTCGATGCGGGAACAGGTTCTCCGATTGCGTAGATGGGGCCTGTATGACCTTGCGCGTCTAATTGCCTCTTGGTCTTTGCCATGAGTGAAGTCCTTTGATTGATTTTGGAAAGCAGGGGTCATCACACGCCCTCTGAGGGGGTGGCGGGAGGAATATCGTTTTCTAAGCCTTGAATTTGCCCGACGCCGTTAGCATTTTGCTTAACATGACGTTTATCTTTCCAACGAAAAAGGTGGTCCGGTGTCAGGATGCCCATGTCATTACAAAGCCCTCGGACGTCAATGAACCAGGACGAAGGCATGAGTCCGGTCTTAATGGCGCGACTGACAAGTTGAGTACTAAGCTCAAGGTTTGTCTGGAAGCGCCTCCGACCGACATACGAAATGAACTGCTCTACAGTTTCGAACGATGGTTTATCAAGCATAGGACCTATACTAAGCAATACGCTTAGTATGTAAATACGCAAAATGCTCAGTGCGCAATTTTATGAATCAGATATCATGCCAACCATGCTGGAAGACATGGAAGATAAGCGCGAGGCCGTGGGCGCAAGGCTTTGTAAAGTCCGAGAAATACTCGGTCTCTCAAAGAAAGAATTTGCTGAACGCGCCGGGCTTAGTGAACAGGTATATGGACCATTCGAAAACGCCCGCCGCGAACTTTCTCTGCAAAGCGCGAAGCGTTTAAGGGCTACTTATGGGCTTCCGCTGGAATTTATGTACTTTGGAAAGATAGACGACTTGCCTACTAGAATTTCTAGAGAACTATAATCCAGCCCCTCTGTCAGGTCCGCCCAGAAATCTAATGATAGACCGCTTTCACGGCGCGCCTTCTTTAGCAGTGCTAAAGTTGCGGCGTCTTCTACAGCGTTCACTTTTAATACCCCTCAGTCCAATTCCCCAATATGTACTGTCCGCCTTAAGTATCTAATTAATACTTGTGGCGGATTTTTGGCAATTCAGTAAATACGCAATTTGTTTATTTTTGGTCTTGCACTACGCAAATTGCTTAGTTATATTCTTCCTAACACGAGAGGGAGAACGGACAACATGTACAGCTACGAAAGCAACACCGAATTCCCAACTGACAATGGTTACCTTGAGTACGTTCAGACTGGATTTGACTACGACACCGAGTTCTTTCCTGCTGATCCGACTATTGGTCAGTTTGGCGACGAATATGAAGTTACCGCGCGCGTTGAGTGGGTGAACTTCTCGGGCCTTCGTCTGACTCGCGAACAGCTTCTCATTATCACCAGCAAATCAACCGTTGAAGAGATTGAGGCAAGCGTTGCCGAGCAAATCCGCAACGAGCTTGAGGCTGGCAATCTGGAGGCCGCGTGATGGACGACGCAACCCTACAAGCCCTCAAGGACAGTATTGCGAAGTGGGAGAAGAATGCCCGCGCTGAGTGCCTTGACAACGTGAGAATGGGAATGTTGCATTGCCCGCTGTGCAAGATTTTCAATGGGCGCGGACACAGAGGTAACGACTGTGAGGGGTGTCCAGTAAGGGAGCATACCGGCGTACAATACTGCTACGAAACTCCGTATTGGGATGCCGATAAAGCGAACGATTACTTTCAGTTCGAAAGATTTCTCTCAGCCGCCCGCGCCGAAGTCGACTTTCTCAAATCACTTCTACCGGAGGCCCAGTCATGATCCTCACACCCCTTATCGAAGCAGACTTTGAGTTCAACTTCGACCGCCCTGTGTATCGCCTAGAGCCAGAGCAGCGAGTGTTTGCGCGTCGCGACCCTGAAAACCTCTGTGAGTACGGCCCACAGAACCACCCGTTACCGCCGTTTGAGCCGAAGGAGGCGGGGCGATGACCCGCCACAACCTCGGGATACTCATTCTCTGCACTGCCGTTGGCTTTGGTGCAGTCAGTATCGCCCACGCGAAATTCACACATGACATGGCGAAGAATTGGGAGTGGATCAATGAGTAAACAACCTAAGATCATCGTTGTCCGTGAGTCATGGATCGAAAGCGCCAAGCGTGACCTATTCAGTGTCGCTTGCGCATTCGCAATCATCGGACCGGGCGTCCTCGTGGATAGCTCCGCAATGCAGTGGTTCGGCTTTCTGCTGGCGATGATTGTCATATTCACTAGGGCTGCAGGGCTTCGCAAGAAAATGACCGTCTCGCTAGACGAGGCGATTGAGCAAATCGATCAGCTCAAGGCGGAGGCGTCCAATGACTAACATAACCAACCTCCATCAGTTCGATAGCACCCCTATTCCCTTCACCACATACGTTGCTGGCGGAATCTGGGAAGGGCTCAGCAAAGCCGCACTGGCTGCTGCGTATATCGCATTCGTTTTCGCTTTCTCGCTGCAAGGCGGGAATAGCTCCGGCTGGCAGGTTCCGTTTCCCTCTCAGAGCGTTTCGCTGCCTGCCGGGGCCTCTATGGAGGCAAGCCAATGAGACACGACACCCCACAATTCTACCCCGACCCATACGGGAACGGACAGGCCAACGTCGCCCGCATTCGCATGGATATATCCACGGAAGCAATGGGCAAGGCCGCACCAGACGCCTTTTCAACTGGATACGTTAACCCGCTTTGGAGGGCTGCACAGCGCCGGATTTTCAAGCGAAACCGGGCTGATTACGAGCGCGCCAAGGCGATTTTGGAGGAGATAGGCCAATGAGTGGCCTCCCTCGCATGAAGGACACCACCCGCCCACAGGACGCCTTCACGCTTGTGATGATTGGCGGAGTTGAGCGGATGACAACGGCGCTGCGCCGGGGTGACCCGTTCAGCGAAAAGGGGCTGCAAGAAATGCTGAAGTTTGATCAGCGGTGTCAAGCCTTCTCTGCCGCACTGCATGACCGTTTGCCGATTACGGAGGATGATTGATGGACTTCAAAAAACTATCCGAAGAATTCCCACGCGAGTCAGTTAGCTGGCGCGTTCAGGGAACGCCATATGAGCGCAACGGCAGGTTCTCAGCAATGGCTCTAGCCTACATTGATGCTCGGGACGTCATGGACCGGCTTGACGAGGTGTGCGGCCCCGACAACTGGCAAGACGAGTACACCACCAACGCAAACGGGCTGACGATTTGCCGTATCGGAATCCGAGTTACCGATGAATGGGTTTGGAAGTCTGACGGCGCTGGTGAAACTGCCGTTGAGGGACAAAAGGGCGGTATCTCAGATGCTCTGAAACGCGCTGCCGTTCATTGGGGTATTGGCCGCTACCTGTACCGCTTGGACTCTCCTTGGGTGGCCTGCGCCGTGAAGCAGAAGGGCAACAAGACGTATTGGAGGGAGTGGACCGAAGACCCTTGGTCCAAAGTCAAGAACGCTCCTTACAACGCCGCTGAGGATGCCCGCAACAAACAAGCCGACGATGCGATGATGGAAACCGCTCTAGGCAACATAAACGGCGCGCAATCGCTGGATGACCTTAAGGCGATTTGGTCGGACCTCAACCACAATCAGCACTCATTGGCTGAGGATGCTGACGTTATCGCAGCAAAAGACCAACGCAAATCGGAACTGATGAAGGAGGCCGCATGACGCGCTTTGACCTTATCTCACCCCGCCCGCGCAAGGACGGCAAAACGTATTGGCAAAAAGTAGGGGCTGCATTTCCACGCCAGAACGGCGGGTTTTCACTGGTGCTCGACGCCTTACCCCTTCCTGACAATGAGGGCCGCGTATCGTTGCTTATGACCGAACCCAAGCCGCGTGACGGCCAGCAAGGCGGTCAGTCCGGCGGGGGATACAGCGAGCCTGCATCGAGCGGCGTTGACGACGACGAGATTCCGTTCTGATGCCTGCAACGGTCGTTCTGGATAGCCCCGCACAGCGCGAGAAGGCCAAGGCATGGTGTGGAAAGGCACCTGACGGCACCATTGTGACGCTGAAAAAACCGGGCCGTACAATCCCCCAGAACGACCGTATGTGGGCCCTGCTCACGGATGTATCCGCCCAAGCCGTACATAACGGCAAGCGATACACAACAGATCAGTGGAAGGCCCTGTTTTGCCACGCATGCGGTCATGAAATCCAATTCATCCAAGGGCTGAATGATGAGCCATTTCCAGCGGGGTTCCGTACTTCAAAAATGACGAAGGAGCAGATGAGCGACTTGCTGGAGTTCATCTTCGCATACGGGGCAGAGCACGGCATCAAGTGGAGCAACGACTATGAATGAAGCACCAATCCATGAGTTAAAGCGCTGCCTTCGTTACGACGCTGCAGTTGGCAGAATATTTTGGCTTGGCAGAGATGCTCAGCAATTCTCTTGCGAGCGGTTGTCAAATTCTTGGAACGCTCGATTCAAGGGAAAATATGCAGACGTGTCCATACGGCGGGACGGATATCGCCGCCTTGGTTTTAAGGGTCAAAGACTGTTAGCGCATCGTGTCGCATGGGCGCTTCACACAGGCAGATGGCCAGCGCTCTACATCGACCATATCAACGGCGACAAGGCTGATAATCGAGCCGTAAACCTTCGCGAAGTTGAGCACGTTGAAAACGCGAGGAATCAGAAAAAGCGTCATGACAACAGCAGCGGAAGAACTGGGGTCTATTGGTTCCCTAGGGAGGGCAAGTGGAAGGCACAAATAACCGCTAGTGGTAAGCGGCACTGCCTTGGCACGTTTCAAGATAAGGAAAGCGCTGTTCTGGCGCGCGAACAAGCTGAAAGATCCCTAGGGTTCCACAGCAACCACGGGAGAGCGGAAGTATGAACATGCTTTTCCCCAAGCCAGCTAAGTACAAATCTAAGAAGCTGCGGGACTTCGCTAGAGGGCAAGACTGCCTGCTTAACCTGGGTTGCTGCAACCACGACCCAGAGACAACGGTTCTCTGCCATATCCGTCTATTTGGCGTGGCTGGCATGTCTGTGAAGCCGCCAGACTTCCTAGCTTTTCACGCATGCAGCGAGTGCCACCGGAACGAGAAAGACGCGGGTTTTGACGATATTCTTCGCGCCCTGATGCTCACACTGATTCGTGTTTACGAGCGCTTCGGGACATTGACCCCATGACCCACGTCGCCGCCGCATTCCTCCTCCTACTGGGCCTTCTCTCAGCCTTACTAACAGGCCTAACACTGCACTCCTTCAAGGAACTGCGGATCAACCTGCTTACCCTGCTGTCTCTTGGCTCAACGGGCGCGGCTTATGCGCTGTTGGTGTGGGTATGAGGCAGCCACACATGACCACCCACCCCCAGCACGCGAATGGAAACGAGAGGAACGGATAGATGGCTGACGAGAGTTTTGCTTCTGCATTCAAGGCCTATTGCGCGGCGCAATACGGAGCGGCTGATCCCAGTGATCTCCCAATTCGTCAGAAACTGGAAGCTGAGGACGCGTTCTATGCGGGCGCACAACATGGCTTCTATTCCGGCTTTGGCGCGATCGATGACGAAGCGTTTTTGCTGGATCGAGAGCTGCGCGCATTCGGTGAGAACATTGTCAAACGGTACGCCGATGCAGGTCTGCCACTTGGCCAACGACGCTCTTAGAAGGACCAACCCCATGAAACACACCGCACGCATAGCAGCAATCATCGCCATCATCGTCTTTGCTCTTCCTGCATCGGCAATCAACACCAACCCAGAGCCGCCGAAAGAAGAACCACCTGTAGAGACACCAGAGCCGGAACCGCGCGCGAAGGCAAAACCGGAACCGAAGGCAGAGCCACAGCGGGCCGAGCGCAACGAGGATGACCGCGAGTGCCCCCATGACGAGCTGAACAAGTGGCGGGCATGTTTAGCGCCGACTGTCTCTCTGCGGCCCAAAGCGCGGCCTGTAACGACGCAAGTAATGCGGGGTGAGAAGCATGACTGACAGAACAGGCGGATCAGCATTTCCAACCGAACACGACACGAGCCACATGTTCGAAGGGCGCGGCGGTGGTGGAGTCTCACGAAGGAGTTCGGGCATGACCCTGCGCGACTACTTCGCGGCACAGGCTTTGGCGAACCCGAACATTTGCACTGGCTCCGCTTCAGACTGGCAGCTTCGAAATTGGTTCGGCGAACATGCAAGCGGAATTCGGAGAGAGCAAATCGCTGCCCGTCAAGCTTACGAATACGCCGACGCGATGCTGAAAGCGAGGGAAGAACAATGACTGACACATTGAAGCCATGCCCATTTTGCGGGTCTGATGATGTCTCCGACGCTGGCTATATATTCAGCGGAGATAAGGAGAACCCAACAGATACCGGCTATTTCTGCAACTGCGTGAAATGCGGCGCAAAGAATGGCGGCGTTATGGGTTTCGAAACAAAGGCGGAGGCTGTTAGGCGCTGGAACACCCGCCCCGCCAACACCGACCCAATGACAATCGCCAAGTACGACGATGATCTGCGGAAGGCTGCGGGTGTGTGGCGGGATATGGAGAGCGCGCCGAGGGACCACACGCGCATATTGCTCTATGTGCCGCCTTATGGTGTTTCGTGTGGGCATTTTGATTGTGTTTGGGAGAACGGCATTGAGCGCTGGATTATGCATTCAGTTCTCAACAAGGACGCGCAGCCCACAGCATGGATGCCACTACCAGAAGCACCGAACGGAGGGTCTGGGCGATGAATTGGCAACCAATCGAGACTGCACCGAATGACGGGACATGGATCGCGGTTAAAAGTGTCGAAAACGATATTCACCATCAACCAAGTGTAGCGTGTTTTTGTGACGGGCTTTGGATGGAGTTACATCATTATCTTAAAGGCGAGGTGGATTATGACCAATGGCCCGTCACCCACTGGATGCCCCTGCCCTTGCCCCCCACCGACCAGCCCGCCCCGGTGTTTGAAAGCGTAACATGCGTACACCTGACTGATGAAATGCGGCGCTCTTGCCCTCAGTGCAATCCCGGCGTGGGCACACCGCATGAACTGCAGCCCGCCCCTGAAGACCGGCGACCAGACCGGAAAGAAGTCGAGCGCCTCTGGCAAGAGTATTGCGATGCGTCCCTATCCATTGGCGAACTTCCCGGTGGAGTTGAGGAATTCGACATAGACGAAATGAACAACCGCGCTCATGATTTGTACGAATACGCCAAGAACGCCACCGCCACCGACCAGCCCACCCCTCAACAGGCGAGGACACTAGCCAGAAATCAGCCGTGCGGTTGCATAGTCTGTCACTGTGAAGACGATGAGCAATGCCAGGGCTGCGGTGCAAAAAGCTGTGGCAACCACCCCGTAGGCGAAATTCCAAACCCTGTCTATGAGCAGCCTCAACAGGCGGACGTGCAGGGGGCGAACTTCCTAAAGCGTGTCGCGGCCCATCTAGCACTAAACGCGCATATCAAAGACGCCAAAGGCAACACACAAGTCGCCCATAACGTAGGCGTCGATACCGCAATAGCTGAAATCCTAAAGTTATCGCGTGGCGAAACCGCCCTCCGCGCATTGGCTGGGGAGGGGTGAGCGATGGATACACGGCACATAGACGACGCAATCAGTTTACTTGAGCGCGCAGAATCTTGGATTTCCAATCGCGCGAGAACCAGTGAGGATTACAGGTTCGCTCGGTACTTGAGGGCGGCGGCGAAAGAAGCAAGCAAAGAACTTCGGCAGCTACACAATCAATCTAGCGAAAAGATTGTTTATGTGGGGGATAATCCAATTCACGAACCGCTTGGCTGTTACTGCAATGCTAACAATGCGCCCTGCAACTGGTGTGAAAACCACTGTGTTGAATGCGAAGAGCACCTTGATGATTGCACATGCGAGGTGTCCCCATGACCCAAGCACTAAAGACATTGCACGACAAGGTTGAGGCGCGAACGGCCTCCTACAGCGATTTTAGCAATTACTTCAAGCCTGTTCTGACAGACACGGAACACGTTCACTGGGGCACCATCGCGAAATCTGCAGACAGCGGCTCACTCGACGCCGCTAAGGCGCTTATGGACGCATGTACAGGCTGGGTAATTCAATCCCTTGTTCAGCGGCACGGGGGTGTTTGGGTTGCCCACATTTGGGAGGTGGATAGCGAAGGCTGGCATCAGGAGGGGATGCGGAAGATCGAGGTCTGGAACGAGTGTCTAGCCCGCGCGATTTTGTTGGGCCATTTGCGCGCCCTGCTATCTCAAGCAGAGGGGGAGTGAGGATGAGAGGAAGAATAGCCGCTTGGATATTTGACAACGTGCCGATGCCGTCATTCGCGCAGCCGTATGTGTTTGGATTGATTATAGGGCGCTGGCCCAGAAAAGCGAAAGGCGATCCCGAAGGACCGCCCAGAGGATCGCGCCTCGAATGTGGTGTATTAAAACGCTACAAAATATGGGGCGTTTTGTCAAGGATGGCCGCTAGATTTGGGAGGCAGCCATGACACAAGAGCGGGAACTGATACTCAACCTTGCCGATTGGATCGAGCGCCGGAAAGACCACCTAAGCCCGTCATATGCCGACCATATCATTCACACGGTACGGCATTATGAGGCCGAGATCGAAGCCCTCCAATCCCAGCTTGCAAAGGCGCGGGAGGTGAAGCCGCTGATTTGGGAAAGTGATCCGCACATACAAGAGGAAGGTTCAAGCGAGAGTGCTCTAACCCAGTTTGGCAGGTATTTTGTCAAAGACAGTATGTGGTGGGGGCCGCAGGTCATTGTCTCAACCGGATATGGGTCGAACGAGGTGGCCAAAGCGGCCGCGCAAGCCGACTATCAGCGCCGGTACACCGCCATGTCAGCCCTCACACAACAAGGAGATGGGTAGATGGGAAACAAGCCCGGTAACAACGATTGGAAAAGTTTCGGCGCTGCACCGAATGCGCCCTCTCAACCCATCCCGAAGCCGCGATACTCGAAGAAAACGCATGAACCCTGCAAAAGTGGCCCTCACCATCGGCAAGAGACGATAACCCTTGCAGATGGATTTGAGTTTTTTTCGGACTGCGAACTTGCGCCACTACTGCGAGAACTCAATGCGGCGGGGGTTGCTACCTACTCACATTGCGCGGGCCACACACTAGATGCACCGGCTTGGATCGTCCTGAATCTGGAAAACCTTGATTTGGAAATTCGTCCCGCGAACGCAATGGGCAACGGTGTGCTTAGGCCAGCCCAGGTGATTTTGCGTTGGTCGCCTCCTTGGAGCAGAAAACCATGAGTGTCCTTGAATTCAAGGGGACCGCGCGAGACCACCGGAGATTACTGAACTGCCCTGACTGCGGATCAGCCACGTTTAAGATTGTAAAGCACGGCGCATCCGAGACCCCAAAAATCGAGTGCTCTAATTGTGAAACTACATTCATCGCTCTTGACGTTCAGGAAGTAACCCCATGACCCACTCCAACTATGACCCGGTAAGGGGGGAGGAAGGATGAACGACGATATCGAAATCCCGATTATCGAAATCAACGACGGTTGGACCGTTGACGATGTAATAACTGAGAATGATTGCGATGACGCGTTCGCGCTGCTGACATCCATTGTGGCGGCCATCGAAGAGAGAATGGATATTCTGGACGCTCAAGGCGAAAAGCAGAGCATTCAGTACATCAAGGCCAAGGCAGCGCTACGCTATAAACGCGCAGCATTGAACATCGTCAACATCAAGCGCGGACGCCTCAAACGGCAACAGAAGTTAGACGAGCAAGAACTGATTATCGATTACATCGCAGCCCACCATGAACCAATCATGAAGCAGGCGCGTCTGTATATCAAAATGAATAGCGGGCAGGTTCTGCAGAAAGCGGCGGGATGACCGACACTGACTTCAACATCGCAAAGGTGAAGGGTCATGTACTCTTCTACAATGATGATAATTTTGTAGGCAGCAAACCCTTCACTGTAGACTTAAACAACTCTCTCTGTGGCGAAATCCACGTTGAATTTGGTAATTCGGACGAATGCGGGCGTGTCAATCGGGCACGGCTAAAAATTGGTGACAATTTCTTTGGCGACGAGTGCTTTCCACCCCTCTATGTGAGTAGCTTCATGTCAGTCACTTACTGCCAGGAAATTAGCATTTCTTTCGATGAACGGCATAAGGAGGCGAGATGACAACGATACCCAACATTGCATCGCTTGATGAGGCGACTGAAGAATTGCGCTGTTTCGCCAAAGAAGCAATTCGCAACGCCGCTGCCGAGCATGGTTTGCTAATAAAAATAGGGCGCGGCTACGGAATAGATAGAAATGATTACCGGAGGCTAATTAAGAAATGCCAAGGCCCAGCAAAGGAGCCCGACTCCATAAGTACGACCATAGAGCAAACTGGTATATCCTCGACACGGGAAAGCCCCCAAGATCCACAGGCCATTCAGGCCGTGCAGAAGCTGAGAGAGTCCTTGCGACGTACATCGCAACAAAGGGACGGCAAGGTGCTGCCAATGAACCAGCGAACGTAACGTGCGACCGCGTTCTGACTATCTACGTTGAGGAACATGTTCCAACCGTCGCAGATCCGGCAAGGATAATGTACGCGGTCGAAGCCTTAACCCCATTTTGGGGAAATCTAAAAGTATCCGATGTGCGCGGTGAAGTATGCCGCCGATATGCGAAGTGGCGAAAGAAGGTTGTAAAGCGCGACCCTAAAACCAAGGAACCGATTGAGTTTGAGCCAATTTCACAAGGCACTGCCCGAAAGGAATTAGGAACACTTAGGGCGGCTATCAACTACTGCCACGGCGAAGGCTATCTGACCAACGCCCCAGCAGTGACGATGCCAGACAAAACAGAGCCCAAAGAAAGGTGGTTAACACGGCAGGAGGCGGCACGACTGCTCAATGCAGCCCGTACCGGCGATAAAACCAGACACCTCGCGCAGTTCATCATCATCGCCCTGTACACCGGCACTCGTAAGGACGCTATTCTGCGAATGGGTTTCGAGCGGAACACACTTGGGGGACGGTTCGACCTGGAGAATGGCCTGATGTACCGCAAAGGCGATTCAGAACGCTCGACCAAAAAGGCCAGAAAGCCAGCTAAGATACCCCGCCAACTGGCCGTGCATCTCAAGATTTGGAGAGCCAACGGTCAGAGATGGGCTGTAGAGTATGAGGGCGCGCGCGTCGGCAGTTTAAAGCGTTCATTTAACAACGCTGTGAGACGTGCCGGTTTAAAGGACGTTACACCCCACACACTGAAGCACACGGCTATAACCTGGGCGCTCCAGAATGGCGCAAGCACATGGGACGCAGCCGGGTTCTTTTCGACCTCAGTTGAGACGATTGAAAAGATCTACGGGCATCATTCACCGGAACATCAGGCAACAGCACTTAGAGCAGTGGAGAGAAGGTAATGAAAATCAATATTGATGGTAAAGACATCGAAGTGAAACCCGGAGTACCATTTATGTCAGCCGGGAAAACGTTTGGCCTGTGCGGAAGATGTTACCGGATAATTCGATTGGATGGCTGGAGTAAGGGCGTCCACTTTTGCACAGGCTAATATCAGAGTTTCTGTTACGCGTAACGAAAACCCCCTATCTGAAAGGCTCTGAAACGTGACCAAACGAGGGGAAAATAGGGGTTATAGCGTGAACAAAGGGGCCGGGACTGTCTTCGGGAGGCAGGGGTCGGAGGTTCGAATCCTCTCACTCCGACCAATGATTTCAAATATTTTGACAATGCTTGGCCGGCCGCTTCGGCCGCTGATACTTTTATGATTTGACTTCTAATGTTAAATCACTCTCGGTCGAGCGCAATTGCGCATGTAAGGACTGGCCTCACTGACCTTTTTGCCGACGTGCCTTACCCCGTGTTGACGGATCCATGCTTGAGTACTCTTCAGCCGCGTTAACGGCACTTGAACAATCCACCACAAAAGGCATATTCCGTCACGAAGAACAGCGACCCGTTGAGATTGACCTAGCACAAGTATCAATGCGGCACTCAGGCTCAAAACGGTGGCCCGGTGTAATTCGGCCAACACACGAATGGATATAAACGACGGGCTCTCACGGTTGTTAAGCCATATCTAAATCAGAACCCATGGCGTGCCGTTGGCGAGAACAATAGGAAGGAATTCGATTAATGCGTATTGCAATGATTGGCACGGGATATGTCGGCTTGGTTTCCGGAGTCTGCTTTTCGGATTTTGGTCACGATGTGGTCTGTGTCGATAAATCCGAACGCAAGATCGAAATGCTTCAAGCTGGCGAGGTGCCTATTTATGAGCCCGGCCTTGACACGCTCATGGCCAAGAACGTGGCGGCGGGTCGTCTAACCTTCACCACCGACCTCGGTGCTGCGGTCGATGGGGCGGATGCGGTCTTTATTGCGGTTGGCACGCCGACGCGACGCGGAGATGGGCACGCCGACCTGACCTATGTAATGGCTGCCGCCGAAGAAATCGCGCAGGCAATCACCGACTATACTGTTGTCGTTACCAAATCGACCGTTCCGGTTGGCACCAACCGTAAGGTTCATGCTGTTGTCTCGGCTGCCAATCCCAAGGCAGAATTCGACGTGGCTTCGAACCCTGAGTTCCTGCGCGAAGGGGCTGCGATCGATGATTTTATGCGCCCGGACCGTGTCGTCGTTGGCGTTGAAAACGAGCGTGCGACGGAAGTTATGGCAGAAATCTACCGCCCTCTTTATCTGAGAGACTTCCCGATCCTGACCACCGATCTGGAAAGCGCCGAAATGATCAAATACGCGGCGAATGCTTTCCTTGCGACTAAGATCACTTTCATCAACGAAATCGCCGGGCTGTGTGAACGCGCTGGTGGAGATGTCAAAGAAGTCGCGCGCGGCATTGGTCTGGATGGTCGTATCGGTAACAAATTCCTGCACGCAGGCCCCGGCTATGGCGGCTCGTGTTTTCCGAAAGATACCGCGGCGCTTGCCCGGATCGGGCAAGATCACGCCCACCCAATGCAAATCACAGAAACGGTCATTCGCGTCAATGACGAGGTCAAGAAGCGGATGATCGAGAAAATCCGGGATGTCTGTGATGACAGCTTCAATGGCAAGACGGTGGCGGTGTTAGGTGTCACCTTCAAACCCAATACCGATGATATGCGCGATGCGCCTTCATTGACTATCGTCCCGGCCTTGATCGGTGGCGGTGCTTGTGTGCGCGTGGTTGATCCACAGGGCCGCGCCGAAGGCGAAGCCCTGTTGCCGGGCGTCGACTGGCTGGACGACCCGTATGCGGCCGCCGCCGACGCTGATGCGGTTGTCTTGCTGACCGAGTGGAACGAATTCCGTGCGCTGAACCTTAGTGAATTGGCCGAGACAATGAAATCGGCCCGCATGGTGGACCTGCGTAACATCTACTCGTCAGCCTTGGTTCTGGGGTCGGGATTTGAAACCTATGTCGGCGTCGGTAGCGGCGATCTGGGGCATAACTGACACCGACACTATGTCGTCAGCTTTAATCAACAGATAGCATTTGCCGGATCGGTGACTCTTGCAAAATTCTCATCCGGGTGAACGCTGTGGTCGGGGGACAGTCTATCAAGTACTGTCCGGGATGAGGTCGGGCACCTTTTGTTTTCTTTGACGTTTCGACAGGGATGTCTGTCCTCGCGACCGATAAAGATTGCTAGGCGTGCCAGCTCCAGGTCGAACGCAATCAGCGCGACGGAAAATCAGTGCAAGGGCAAAAGTTTGTTCATCGCCCTACCCTGCCTCGGGCGGTCGTGTACCTTTATCGCTGGTTTCTTGCCGTTCTGAACAACAGCAAGAATACAAAAACTGAACCTATGGAAGTAGTGACAATCCCAACCGGCAGTTCCTGCGGGGCGAGCAGGAGCCTGCTGAGGATATCAGAACCTGTCAGCAAAGCCGCGCCTACGATTGCAGCGGTTGGCAGAAGATGGCTGTGCAAAGGTCCCGCGATACCGCGGGCAATATGCGGTACCATCAGACCGACAAATCCGATCACCCCCGCCACAGAGACAAAAACCGCCGTCGCCAAAGCCGCTGTGAAGAACATGCTGAATCTCAACCCCTGAACGGGAACGCCAAGAGTTGTGGCAGTCAGATCCCCGGTCAACAGCGCGTCCAACCAACGGCTGCGATACAGCGAATAGGTCAGGATCAGGATCAGCCCAGCACAGACAAGTGGAAACGTCTCCCACCGGGCCAAACCCAGACCGCCCAACATCCAGAATATCACCGAATGCGCGGCGCGGTTATCGCCGGCGAATATCAGATAGTTGGTGATGGCCGAAAACAGGAAAGAGACCGCCAAACCAGCAAGGATCAGCTTCTCTGGTGCGCTAGTGCGCAGTCCGTGAACTAGGGCCAGCACGACGCCCGACGCAACAAGCCCTCCGCAAAAAGCGGCCAGCGGCAGGGTCCAGAAACCCAAAATGTCTCCTGTCACGGTGATGACAAATACCGCCCCGGCAGCAGCGCCCGAGGACAGACCAAAGAGAAAAGGGTCCGCCAGATCGTTGCGTGTTGTGGTTTGAAGAACCACGCCCACAATTCCGAGACCGGCGCCTATCACGGCCGCGAACAAGGCGCGGGGCAGCCTGAGGTCGAATACGATCCGATGCACAGGTGACATGTCACCTTCTCCAATGCCTGTACCCCGCAATATTGCTGTGAGTGTCTCAGACACAGGGATGGAGGTGGTTCCATAAATCGTTGAAACCAGCACGAGGGCGGCCAAGACGACCGCCCCCAACAGAAGTGTCAGGCCCAATCGGCCCATATCAGTTGAGACCTGGGTGCATTGCTTGCGCCATCTTCGAGATTGCCTCGATATTTGCCGGTCCAGGTGTCAACTCTTCGTACCGCAAACCTATCCAGCGTTCATTTTTGACCGCATCGGTTTGCGACATCACTGGATGCTCTTGCAGGAACTTGAAGGTATCTGCTGCTCCGTTGCCAGTCTGATAGTCCAGCAACACCAGGAACTCCGGGTTGGATGCGGCAACAGCTTCCCACGAGGTACGGCCCCAGCTTGTTTCCATATCATGGGTGACGTTCTCGCCACCCGCCGCCGAGATCATGGCGTCTGGAATGGCAAATTTCCCTGCAGTGAAAGGTGCATCTGCGGGGCCATCCAACAGGAAAACGCGGGGCTTCGACAGATCAGCAGTCTGTGCCTCGATCGCGGCCAACTCACTTCTCCAATCGCTCACAAGTGCCTGGGCCTTGTCTTCGACGTGCATGACTTTGCCCAACCGCAGCACATCCTCAAACAGTAAGTCCATGCTGGCTTTGGGGCGCTTTTTGTCCAGATGCACACAACTTTCAGTCAGGATCATCGTCTTGATCCCGAAAGGCTCCAACGTGTCCGGGGTCACGTCCCCGCCGGGTTTCATGCCATAATACCAACCTGCGAAAAACAGATCTGGGTCCGCAGCCACAAGGTTCTCAACAGTGGGATATTTTGGCGCAAGTTCCGGAATGTCACCACGCAACGTGTCGAATTCGGGGCTGGTTTTATACCAGCCTGTGATGCCGGTCAGTCCAACGATCTTGTCCTGCAGCCCCAAAGCAAATGCCATGTCAGTCATGTTCATGTCATGTACGACCAACCGCTCGGGCTGAGTCTCAAAAACCAGAGGTTCGCCGCAATTGTCGACGGTGACCTCATGTGCCGCAGCGCTGCTTGCAATGGCAGTGACCAGAGCCACGGACCAGATTTGTTTCATCAACATTCTCCTGATTTTAAGTTGAAACGGTAGTTCTTCGGATATCTAGCGCCGGGATCACGCGGCCTTCATGATGAAAGCGCATGTAGTCGACGCCAAAGGTTTCGCGGACCCGTTCGGGCGTCAGCACATCGGCCACTGTGCCAAAGCCGGTCAGGCGGGTGGATTTCATCAAAGCCACATGGGTCGCAAATTCCGGGATCATGACAAGGTCGTGCACGATCATCACAACCGTGATGCCAAGATCGGCCACAAGCGACAGCATCCGCCCTTTGGCGTCCGGGTCCAGATGATTGGTTGGTTCATCCAGAAACAGCAGCGATGGGTTCTGCGCTAACGCCCGCGCGATATGGGCGCGTTGACGCTCACCCCCGGAAAGTTGCGCCAACCGCTTTTCCGCCAGAGCACCAAGATGAGTGAGGTTCAGTATCCGGTCGAGTTCGCGCGCGTGATCTTCGGTCGAGCGATCTGCACGAATGGGAATCTGCCCCAATGCCACATAGTCGCGCAACGTCAACCGCGCGTCTGGAAACTCTTGCTGACTTACAACAGCGATCATTCGAGCACGTTCTTTTGCAGATAGGTGCTTTAGACTTTGTCCATTGATGCAAACATCACCAAAAGCCAGCGCCTCTGCCCCGCAAAGCAAATTCAAGAGCGTTGTTTTACCAGCACCGTTCGGGCCGGCAATGGCGAGAATGGCCCCCTCGCCCAATTCAAATGAAACGCCTTGCAGCAAGACTTCTCCGCTGGGCGCGTAATATTCGAGATTTTCGGCGATCAGAAAGGTTTGCTTGATCATGCCGCGCCTTCCTGCTGGATCCAAGGCATACGAGAGAGGGTCTTCGTGAACAGTGCCCGCGGTCGATCAGTTGCATTTGTCCAGCCATCTGGACAGCATCGATACTGGTCAGCAAACTCCAATACCGCGTCCAAATCCTCATCTGTGGAGATGCCACCGAACAGATATTGCGTCTTGCCGGGTGCCTGAAAACCGATGGTTGTAGGGTAGTCGCAGCCTGCCATGCACTGGACCGGCCGGATCACAAACCCCTCGGGCAAGCTTTGCGCCAGCGCTCCGGTCAGAGTTCCGGCGGATTTGGCTCCCCGGCAGCTCGTACACACAAGAAGAATATGATCAAGATTGGTCGTCATCACGTATCCATTTACAGCGTCAACAATTTGTATGCAATGTTATTACATAACTTTCTAGATATTCCAGATTCGTCCAAAGGCGGACCACCTCTGCGGATATCGCGATCGAGAATGAAGTGATTAACCGGTATTCGCATTTTCCACTCCACTTGTTTCCAAGCGCAGGCGGAAGCTATCGGTCATGTATACGCGCACTTGACGTGCCATCTATGCCTCCTTCCAGGACGCCCCGCCCCGGGTTGGTTGAACTTTCGATGGCAGGTCTCCTGACTTGCGGGTCCGCGCTCGGCCAACCTTCCCGACCCTTGGGCCAGTGGCTGTTTGGCGTAGCTCATCGCTTACAGTTGCGGGGGCAGTTACGGACTTGGCGCCTTATGGCAATCCTCACCGTATTCCCTTTTCATCCCTCGGGCGAACCGTTGGGAACCATCTTGAGTCTGAGTGCCCGAGATCATGGAATGCGTCAATAGTTATTTGACTGACTTCTCTAACGGCAGATCGGCTTGCTGGTAGCTTATCAATTCGATGCATGACAAACGCCATTTCAACGCTGAGACGCTTGCTCCAGATCAATTCGAAAAATATGGCAAGATTGCTTAGAACCCACTCGTTTGGAGGAAAATGGAAAACGGGTTAATCTAAGCGCATTTAGAAGATGCAGACCGTCATGCATCGTTAAAGTGGTTATCATTGCCCGGAATTTATCCGGGAAGGGGGTTCGTTGACACATGTCTTGCAATACACATCATCCTCAGACGTGGTTGACGATGTTATCGACCAAAATCTCGAAGCCGTCGCGCAGTGGAAAGGCCGAAGGCTAAGGGCGCAGCACGGACGTAGTCATGGATGCGTGACTGCCACCTTCACAATCCGGGACAAGCTACCGGAACGATTGCGCCATGGTCTTTTCGCCCAGCCTGCAACCTACACAGCGGCAGTTCGCTTTTCCAATGGTGCGCATCTGGATGACCGCAAAACCGATGCTCATGGGATGGCGGTCAAGCTTTTTGATGTGCCTGGCCCCAAATTGATCGATGCCGAAGCACTTGCACATCTCAACATTTCGCAACTCAGCGATGAGTTTGATTTTGTTCTTGTCGATCAGGATACATTCCCCACCTACCTCCCCGACGAATATGAGCGTATGAGCAGCCTGATCGCCACGCTGCAGGCCGTGCAACATGCGGCAAACAAACGGCGCAAGTGGTCGTTAAAGCTGATTGCCAGAGGCCTGCGCGCCGGGTTTCGCGCCTTTGCTACACGGAAAGGCAAGCAACGCCTCAGGATTGCGAGTGATTTTGCATCGAACTACATGCAATCGCCATTCGAGGCACATTTCTGGTCAACCACGCCCTATCGGCTGGGGCCGGACCTGACTGTTCGATACCTTGCCCGCAGTGTTCGACATAAGACTGCGACAAAGCCGGTGGATGAAGCTGACGGTATCAGCCAGAAGCTACGAAACGACGTTGCCGAGGGCGACAATCGATTTGAGTTCTGCATAATCGAACCTCCACGCGACGGTGATGGGTTTGATCAGCTCGACAACCGCATCAGATGGGCCTGCGAACCGGGGCCGGACGCACCGCTCGACCCGTTTCACCACACGGTCACGCCCGTTGCAGATGTCACCATTTCCAAAGACGCAAAATTTGATCCCCATGACGGCGACACTATGTCATTTTCCCCTTGGCGAGTGACCGCTGAACACGAACCTCTGGGACCGATCAACGCAATCCGGCTTAAGGCTTATCTGAGCCTGGCGCGCGCCCGGTTTCCAAACCGATGATCAGTTGGAGCTACTTAAATGCTGAATGTTGATGATCTGATCAAACTTGGGTTCAAGATTGCCCCACGCGCGACAAGCTACATCTCGGCCATGCGACTGGCAAATGCGGCGCGGATTCACCGGCCGCGGCCCTACACACTGGGCGCGGACTATACAACGTGGTCAGGAGTCTATTCCCATCGCTGGATCGGTCGCCACACCCCACCTCAGAATCCTTCGCCGATCCTGCCATTTGAAAGCGAAGTGGCCGATCTGTTTCGCCGCCGGACACAAGCTGATGGCGGCCCGCTCACCTTGATGTGCCCGCAAGGGACGACAGTTCTTTTTATCTCGGTCGCGCAATGGTTTACGGACAGTTTCCTGCGCACGTTCGGATCGTCCGGGCCGGTCGATCAGACGGATTCAAACCACGAGGTCGATTTATGTCAGATCTACGGGTTGAACGACTTTCAAACCGACATGCTGCGCGAAAGAGACCCCGAGACCGGCGAAATGACCCACCGCTTGGCGTTTCGAATGGATGACAAAGGCGAGATGTGGCCGCCGAAGCTGTTTCACGAAGATCAATCCGGCGGCGTCAAGCTGGCACCGCCCTTTGACGGCAGCCTTGCCCAGGGTGAGAATGCCGGGCGGAAACTTCACGATCCTTGCAAACTGCGAAATTCGCTGAAACGCGCTCACCCCGAGCTGACCTGCAATGAAATCGATCAGAGATTGCTTGATTTTCACGCAACCGGACTCGACAACGGAAACGGTACGATCGGCTACACCGCCATCAACACTTTGATGATGCGAGCGCACAATACATTTGCCGATCTTCTTTGGCGCGAAAAGCGCGGCACAGAAGGCTGGGACAAAGAGCGTGTGTTCCAGACCACGCGCTGCACATTGATCGCGCTACTGATCAAGCTGGTGATCGAGGACTATATCAGCCACGTGGCAAACATGCCATTTCATCTGCCTGTGGGCGTCAATCGTTGGCAACGCTGGCATCAATCAAATCAGATCGCGATTGAATTCAATCTGTTGTACCGCTGGCATTCAATGATCCCCGAACGGTTCATTATCGACGGGGCCCAGATCGGTCCGGACGGATTCCGGTTCAACCCCCGGCTGGTCGAACAAACGGGGCTTGCGGAAATGATCCGCTCACTCTCTCGTCAGCCTGCAGCGCGGATATCGCTGCGCAACACACCTGAATTCCTGTTTGAACGGCCAGCACCGGGCGCACCCTCGCCCGTTGAAGCTACTGTTGCGCTGACGCGCAAAGCGCGGCTTCCTTCGTTGAATGACTACCGACATCACTTTCGTCGCACAAGACACGCCAGCATTGCAGACCTTGTCGGAGATCAACCCTTTGCCGACGAACTCGTTGCTGACCTGAGCAAGCTGTATTGCAATGTTGATCGGATCGAGCTGTTTCCCGGCCTGTTTGCCGAACAGCACAAGGGAACCGTCATTATGGGTGACCTGATGACGTCAATGGTAGGGTATGATGCAATAACGCAGCTTATGAATAACCCGATGGTTTCCAAAAACCTTTACTCGGCCAAAACTTTTTCCAAGACGGGCCATCGGATGCTGTTAAAAACTTCATCCTTCGCGCAGGTCGCTGATTTTGTCGGACTAAAGATTGCCCCGGAAGACTGCGCTTTGGGCCGGCGACCCTAGGCCGAAACCCCATCGGCATCCAACTCTGCGAGACGCGCTGCAATCTCGGTATCAAAGGGCCGGATTCCGACCAGATCGTTCAGCGCACGTTTCTCATAGAGGATCGCACCCTGACTACGTGCGACCTCTGCCGCCTTTCGATACGCGGCCTCAGCTTCACCGGACCCGCCGCCCTGCTTCATCAGCAACGCTGCCCTGATCCGGTAAAGCTCGGCCTCATAGTTCCGTTCGTCCATGCGCTCCGCACAGTTCAAACCAGCCTCGATCGCTTCGAGACCTTGCGGAGTATCGCCAAGGTCCAAAAAGCCCCGCGCAAGTTCGGTATTGACGAGAACCCCAGCGGCCTCGGCTCCGGTCGCGTGCATGTTATCCCATGCCGATTGCAGTAGCGCGACACCCTTTGCAGCGTCTCCCGTGCGTATCGCGGCACCTGCAAGATGCGCTGTCGCGACCGCTTTATAATAAGGGCCTAAATCGTCCCGAACAATTTTTTCAAGCCTTTCGGCAAGCTGCGGATAATCACGGTGATCGATCTGCATATGAATTTCGGCCTGCCAATGCATCGCGTTCGCTAATGTCAGTGTTTGCCCCAGCGCGCCCGCTGCATCCACTGCACTTTTGGCGCGTGCCAGTGCACGTTCGGTGTTTCCCTGAAAGCTGTCGACTAATGCCCCCATGCTTTCGATCTGCAACATCGCGGCTACATCAGGACTGTTTCCAGCCTCGGCTGCGTGTGCTTCGGCATGAGAGGCTGCCCTGTCAAGCGCTGCCGCCGCTGCCGGGAACTGACCACGCGGCGCAAGTGCGGACCCACATACATAATTCCCGACCATGCGCGTATGATGATCCTCATAGGCATCAATCATCGCCTGACCCCATTGCTCGGCCGTGTGATAATCCCCTTTGACCATCGCTGCGGTAAACAGGCCCCGGCCTGCGCGCACTAAAGTGCGGCGGTCCCCGAGTTTTCTGGCAAGTTCAAAGCTGCGGTCAAAGGCCTTGATTGCGGGCTCTGCTCCGTAACCGATCCGGACGCGTTCGGCGGCCGCAAGCAGGAACTGCAAGGCCAGTTCGGCCTTATCGCGACGTTCAGCGGGCAGTTTGCCCAGCAAGCGCAATCCGTTCTTGGCATGCTGTGTACCCTCTTGGTTGGCATGGCGTCGCAGGTTCAACCGCGCGGCTTCGATCCATGCGGCCACAGCCCGTTCGATCGCGCCCGCCAGTTCCCAGTGTCGCGCGATTTGTTCAGGTTGGCGTGCCGCTTCGGGCTGTGTTTCCAACGCTGTTGCAGCGCGCCGATGCAATAGTGCGCGCCGATCTCGTACTAAGCTTTGATAGGCCGCTTCGCGAACAAGCTCATGCCGAAAGCACCAAACCTCATCAGTGCTGCCGCCCATCCCGGGCAGGTGCTGCAATATGCCAGTAGCGACCAGCTGATTGATTGCATCTTTGGCCTCGGCTTCTGAAATATCGCTGACATGGGCCACAAGTGGTGCGCTGAAGGTATTGCCTATGACCGCCGCCTCAACCGCGGCGCGACGTAAATCACCCACGTCGTCGATCTGTTGCGCCAGCAGGTCATGAAGCGAGGCAGGAATGCTCCCCACCGTCCGTCCCGGTGAAGCCGCCATAACAGCCGCGCATTCTTTGATGAAAAGCGGAATGCCGTTTCCGCGTGACACGATCCGCGCCACCGTCTCATCGTCAAGCTGCGCATCCGAGGCCGCGCCCACCAGGGCCGCAGCAGTCTCATCATCAAGCGGTGGAAGGGTAACAACCTCGAGCGAGGGGATGCTGTTTTCCATCGCCTGTGGCACAGGGCAGCGCGCGGCCACCAAAAACAGAACAGGCAAGTTGGTAAGCTGCTCTGCCACGTCTTGCAAAATCGACAAAGTTGAAGGATCGGCCCATTGCAGATCCTCCACCACAACAAGCACAGCGCCTTCGCGACTTAACTCTTCACAGACGCGGCGAAAAATGATGACGAGGTTCGCGTGCAGCTCTTCTTCGCTTGCCGGTCCACTATCACCGGGTCCTGGCGCAAGGACAAAGAACAAAGTACTTAACTGACCGTCGTCCAGAATATCACTCAGATGTTCCGACAACCTGTCGCGCCGGGTCGCGACATCGTCACGATCTTGAATGCCGCACCAGCGCTCAATCTGGGATGTAAATGGAAAGAACGGAGTGTTCACATGGAACGGGCTACAATGATAAGTTACCCACGCTTGTGGCCCCACCGAGGCGCGCAGGTCCCGGATAAGGTGGGATTTGCCAATTCCTGCCTCGCCCTGAAGGTAGATCACTCTCCCTTTTTCTGCCTCTGCATCAGCCCATGCTGAGCGAAGTTGCGCGCGTTCGACGTCGCGGCCAATCAACGGCGTCGGGTCATTCCCTCGCATTTGATCTTGGGCTTCACCTGCCAATCGATAGACGGGGACAGGCCGATCAAATCCTGCAAGGCTTTGGGCGCCGAGCGCATGGAACGCAAGTTGCTCGGCCCCCAAAGCGCGCGTTGCAGCCGATACCAGCGTACCGCCGGGCTCGGCTAATGACTGTAGCCGCGCAGCAAGATTGAGCGTCGATCCAAAAATCGCATCGGGCTGAACGTTGCTTCCAAGTGCGATATCCCCGACCAGCACAACACCTGATGCGATGCCTATCCGGCATTTCAGTTCGACCGGGCCGGACAATGCAGCCAGATCCGAATGAATCCGTAACGCCGAACGCATGGCCCTTTCGGCGTTGTTCTCAGACGATGAGGGCCAACCGAAAACCACAAGGACGCCGTCTCCGACAATCTGCAGAACGCTGCCCCCAAATGCCTCTGCCGCATGCTCAACCAGTTTCTGATAATACAGCGTCGTCGACAGCAAATCCTCGGGGTCAAGTGTCTGGGCAAGCACCGTGGATCCGACAAGATCCACCATCATGACCGTTAGATGCCGATGTTCCATCGCGCCAAGATCGGTATCGGGGCCGGTCGGGTGCAATACCATTAGCGCACACCACATCCAGCCAGTACTTGGCTATGCAAGTACCTGACGACGCTTGAACCAGAGCTCAAGATTGAGAACATGCCCCCCTTGCAAAGTCTCATGTTAGCAATCACTCCCCCCTCGCTCCGCCCTCCGGCGGCGCGCAAGATGCAAGCGAGACTATATGATGTGGTTCCATCTGGCTATGCCCGGTGACCGTAGGGTACGGATTAGCCATTCAAAGCAGTGCATTAATAGTACAATTCCGCAAGCGTCTGTGACAAAACAGGTGGGGGATTGTAGTACTTTAAGCAAAAAATGACGCCTACCAACTGTGCGGATTTAATGCGAATGCTGTCCCTGATACCCCACCCGCGTCTATGCGGAAACACGCCCCATGCCACCGCTCAACACAGGCAGGATAGATATAATGACAATGGATCGGCCACAACCTGCGGGATCGAATTCTGAAACGGGATTTTGGCTGGACACGCCTAAGCATCAGGCATGGTTGATGGGACAGGCACGTCGCCAGCTTGAGTTCTTCAACGCAAGCTGCCGGAACGGGCCGGGTTTCTTCCTGCTCAATCATGACGGCTCTCCTCAGCCCGGTAAGTTACAGGAATTGCACACCACCACTCGTCTGGTTCATTCCTATGCGCTGGGCCATCTGGTTGGCTTTCAAGGCGCTGAAAAGATCATCGACCACGGCATGACTTATCTTGAAAGCCATCACCAAGATCCGGAGTTCGGTGGATATTTCTGGTCTTTGGACGGCGACAGGGTCAAAGATGACCGAAAGCTTGCTTATGGGCATGTCTTCGTTCTTCTTGCCGCGGCCAGCGCAAAACAGGCAGGCCATCCCAACGCTGATAAGCTTATGGCGAACGCCCGAAAGGTGTTGGATACGCATTTTTGGGACGACGATGCAGGATTGTTTTGCGACGAATGGAACAGGAATTGGACACCATTTTCCAGCTATCGCGGGATGAATGCCAATATGCATGGCGTCGAAGCCCTTCTCGCCGCGTTCGAGGGAACAGGGGATGATACCTATCTATCCCGCGCTGGCCGTATATTGGACTTTTTCATCAGCCAAATAGCCCCGGAAGAAAACTGGCGATTACCCGAGCACTATACGCGCGACTGGCAGATCGATCGCTCTTATGCAGGCGATCCGATGTTCCGCCCTGCCGGAACGACTCCGGGACATTCGTTTGAGCTGGGCCGGTTACAACTGCAACATTGGGACCTGTCGGGTCGACCGGAATCAGGTGCACCGTATTCTGCCAGACAGCTAATCGAACAGGCCTTGCACGATGCTTGGCTTCCCGGTGGCGGTTTAGCCTACACCTTGGATTTTGATGGTCAGGTTGCCAACGCATCTCGGTTTTGGTGGCCTGTCACCGAAGCGATTAGTGCGGTTGCTGCTTTGATCACAATTGACAGAAATCCAGAAGACGAACGTTGGTACAGGATGCTCTGGGGCTACGCGAATGATCACTTCATAGACCACCGGTATGGCGGTTGGTTTCCTGCCGTGGATGAAACCGGCAAGATCGCGACATCCATCTTTGGCGGCAAACCCGACATATATCATTCTTTGCAGGCCTGCCTGTTTCCACAGTCCGGGCGTTTATCCAGAATGTTTCCCCTTTGAGCTGACAATCTTTGTCATCAAAGGCGCATATGTATCGGTTCAATTGAAGGATCGCGCAAGATCTGATAGAATTGCTTCATTCTACATCATCGAACGACCTGCCAATTCGGAAGCGAATGTTAACGAGCGGATAGGAGAGATGAATGGCAAATCAAGCAAATAAGAAGCACAGTACCCGCAAGGGAAATGTCAAAGTTCGACCACAACCGTCCGCCCATTCCGCTTTGGGCGAACGGGCCGGAGCATCAGGTCTGATGCCACCCCAAACCCTCAGCGAACGCGACGAGAAAGTATCCAAAGTCCGCCGCAAGGGTGGTCCGCCACTTGAGGAAGACAATTCGGCCAGCGCCGCCAGCGAAGCGGACCCAACAGATCTGGACTACTGATTAATTATTCACATTTAGACATGAAAATTACGGAGGCTGCCATGCCCTCGACCCATCAGCCAAGGATATTCAATACAGTTAACCTTACAGATTTTGATACTAACGGACAAACGTCGACCGTCGGTGAACCCACGGTATCCAACAACGGAAATCAGATTCTGGCGACCGGAAACTGGTATGCAAGCCGGTCTTTGGATGGGGGACAAAGCTGGTCTCATATGAGCCCGTTCACATTGTTCCCTCCTGCGGATGGCGGTTTCTGCTGCGATCAGACCACTGTCTATGACCCCAGTCGGGATTTGTTGATCTGGCTGCTTCAATATATTGAACAGAATGGTACCAACACGTTGCGTGTCGCCGTCAAGCAAGGCCGCACACTTGGAAACGACAGCTGGAACCTTTGGGATTTCACGCCCTCAGGAATTGATCCGGCATGGAACGGCGAATGGTTTGACTATAACCACGTTTCCCTTTCCGAAAACTATTTGTACGCCGGAACCAATGTCTTCTCGGCTGGCAGCAATCTTTTCACAAGGTCCGTCATCCTGCGAATTTCACTGGACGAGCTTGCTGCAGCAGCCGGACTGTCCTTTGACATATTCGAAACGCAGGATAACTTTTCCCTGCGATGTGTCCAAGGTGCACGCGGATCGATGTACTTCGCCAGTCACAATACGAACTCGCAAATCCGCGTGTTCAGATGGCCAGAGAACTCCCCTGACGTTGATGAGTTCGACATTGACGTGACACCTTGGTTTGCCGGCAGCTACTCTGCCCCAACAGCTGGCGGCGGTGACTGGATGTCCCGAACCGACCCGCGCATAACTGCCGGATGGTTGGGACGGGGTGTTCTGGGGTTCATGTGGGCGGCGAACCAGCAGGCCAACAGGCCGCGCCCGTTTGCCCGGACCGTTCGCATCGACGAGGCGACTATGTCGCTGATTGACGAGCCGGATATCTGGAACGATCAGATTGCGTTCTCCTACCCCTCAACGGCCGTTAACCGATTTGGCGATGTCGGGTTGTCGATTTTCGCAGGTGGAGGGAACCTGCATCCAAGCCATGTCGTCGGAACATATGACGACATAGATGGAACATGGCGACTTGCCCTCGCACGGCGAGGCACCCACACACCGTCTTTGGGTAAATGGGGCGATTACACAAACTGCGCCGAAGTGACTGATGACGGGTTCACCTGGCTTGCGGCCGGTTACACGCTGCAAGGTGGCAATACCCAGAGCGATATCGAGCCGACGATGACCTGGTTTTCGCAACAGCGATATGACGCGCCGCGCCGGAACCCTCCGGCAATAGTCTAACTGCCTATTACAATTATGGATCTAAATCATGCATAGAGCGATGAAATCACAAGGGTTTAAATCATTCTTACGTCAGGAAGGACCATGGCTGCTGATTGCCTTTGTCATTGCTGATCTGTTCTACAAATGGGGATCATTCGCGCTGGAATGTTTCGGCTTTTTGCTGACATGGTACGCCCTGAGTTGGGCATCCAGCCTTGTGCTTCGGGTGGTTGCGGCAAAAAACCCTGCCGTCGAAGACTGAACCGTTCAGATCCATCAACAGCGGATATTCTCGGCAGCCCGGAAGCACCGGTGTTGGTGAAGCCAACCCCTATTGCCTTCAGAAACTGCAAAATTAGTCGCAAATCGCGACGTCGGCCAATGTAATTAGAAGCCCTGCGTCAGCATATCTATGGCAACGGTAATCTGTTCAAACTCGTCCTTCAGGTTTTCGGTTGGTGATTTGAGAACACCTGTTGGAACAGCGGCCATGAACTGAGTCACCATGACAACCGGCTCTCCCATGATCAGGAATATCGGATTGAGGCGGGTCGCCGGTTTCGGCGCTCGTGATTTCGGCATAAGGGGCACAACCACACGCGTGTTCAGATCACTCAGAAGGTCCGTCTGCACATCCAGCAGGTAACCATCACCGGATGGGTTGGGAAACACATCATATTTTGGCATCAGAACTGACGGAAGCTTTCCAGAGGCAACCCGTGCTTTTCTACATATGAATTAGAGCTTTGCAGAGCTTCGGCGTTCTCAGCCCTCCATTGTTCGGCCTTTGCGGCGGCAACAGCGGCACGAACCCCCTCTTCTGCCGCTCGGGAAAGGTTCACTTTCAGTTTCCGAGCTTCGGCAATCAAGGTGTTATCAAGCGACAGATTGGTCGGTTTCCGGGACTGTAGGTTCATGTGGTCAACCACCGTATGAGCAAGAATAAAGATATAATTGATGCGTGTTTTACATGCGCATATTAATACGTACAACTAAGTGACGTCAATCTAAGGAACCAAGCAAAGGTTAATCGGGATATACAGGTCCATAATGCAGGAATTTGGTTGTATTCACCTTCGTATCACCATAATCACTGGCCTACCTCGGGGTGCGCTCGATACTGCGCTGAGATGCCAACAGGCAAACCCGTTGAACCTGAACCGGCTAGAACCGGCGGAGGGAAAGGTACAGGTTTTGTCCATCCTTGCCCTCTCGCCGCATTGGAGGATGACATGAAACATCTGGCAATTGCTGCGGGAATACTGACTGCGACATCGGCTGTGGCAGCCGACAAAACACAGTTGACCGTTTATACCTACGACAGCTTCGTCTCGGACTGGGGGCCCGGCCCAAAGATCGAAGAAGCCTTTGAAGCAATATGTGACTGCGACCTGAACCTCGTCGGCGTCGAAGATGGCGCCGCCTTGCTCTCGCGCATTCGGCTTGAAGGTGAGAACACCGAAGCCGACGTCGTATTGGGGTTGGACACCAATCTGATCGCAACAGCCAAGGAAACAGGTCTGTTTGCCCCTCATTCCGTGACCGCCGACTACGCGTTGCCGATCAAATGGACCGACACAACTTTTGTTCCATATGACTGGGGCTACTTTGCCTTTGTTCACAACGCCGATGCGTCTGCGCCCGCCAACTTTCGTGAACTGGCAGACAGCGACACCAAGATCATCATCCAGGACCCGCGTTCATCAACCCCGGGTCTGGGTCTGCTGTTGTGGGTCAAGGCGGCTTACGGTGACGAAGCCCCGACCATCTGGGCTGACCTTGCCGATAATATCGTGACCGTCACCAAAGGTTGGTCCGAATCTTATGGGCTGTTCCTCGATGGCGAAGCTGACATGGTTCTCAGCTATACGACCTCACCAGCATATCATTTGATTGCCGAGGAAGACCCCAGCAAAGCTGCCGCAGCCTTTGACGAAGGCCACTATATGCAGATTGAAGTTGCGGCAAAGCTGGCTGGTTCGGATCACCCTGAACTGGCCGATCAGTTTCTGGACTTCATGGTATCGGAAACATTCCAGCAGATCATTCCAACAACCAACTGGATGTATCCTGCGGTAACACCATCCTCGGGGCTGCCCGAAGGATTTGACACTCTGGTTATTCCTCAGAAAGCTCTGATTATTGACCCGAGCGAAGCCGCAACCAAACGAGACCAGGCGCTTACGGAATGGTTGAGCGCACTCAGCCAATAAACCCATGGCCCGGCATCAGCGCGGCAACCCTTGTCGCCGCGCTGATATTGGGAACTTTGGTCACGGTTGCCTTGCGTGCTGAAACCAGTGGCGGGTTTGCCCCTTCTGATTGGGCGGCCCTTCGCTTTACGCTTGTTCAGGCAACACTCTCAGCAGTATTCAGCGCTGTTTTGGCCATCCCGGTAGCACGGGCATTGGCCCGTCGGCGGTTTCGCGGACGACGGCTATTGATTACACTTCTGGGTGCGCCATTTATCCTTCCGGTTATCGTTGCGATACTGGGGTTGCTTCAGGTCTTTGGCCGGTCGGGTTGGATCTCGGATGTATTGAGTATTTTTGGGCTTCCGCCCGTTCAAATCTATGGATTGCACGGGGTCGTGCTGGCCCATGTATTTTTCAACCTGCCGTTGGCTACGCGGCTAATATTGCAAGGGTGGCAGGAAATACCCGCCGAACGGTTTCGTCTTGCCGCGCAGTTGGGATGCAACGGGATGGCGATGTTCCGTTTGATTGAGCTGCCCATGCTGCGACGTGTTTTACCCGGCGTTCTGGCCGTGGTCTTCGCCATCTGTCTGACCAGTTTTGCGGTTGCTCTCACACTGGGGGGTGGCCCACGCGCAACCACGATCGAACTCGCTATTTATCAGGCGTTTACTTACGATTTCAATCTCGGCCGTGCGGCGCTGCTATCCGCATTGCAGCTGGCATTAACTGCCGCTGCAGCATTGGCAGCGCTGAAGTTTTCGCGGGGAGACAGCTTTGGTGCAGGTCTCAACCGGGCCATCCGCCGTTGGGATGGTGGAACCCCATTGTTGGACGCAATTTGGATTATCGCCGCTGCCACTTTCCTGCTTTTGCCATTGGCCTCGGTCGCGATTTCAGGCGTAATTGGGCTGTTCGAACTTCCCTCACTGGTGTTTCGCGCAGCAGTCACGTCAATCCTTGTCGCTGCTGCCAGCACTGCAATACTACTGCTGCTTGCGGTGCCCATGGCAGTATCCGTTGCAACAGGCCGACATAATATCGTCGAGCTCTGCGGCATTCTCGGACTAGCAGCTTCGCCTTTGGTCATTGGCACGGGTCTGTTCATTCTGATCCGCCCCGTGGCCAACCCAACAGCAGTTGCTCTTCCCGTAACTGCGCTGGTCAACGCCGTGATGGCCCTGCCCTTCGCATTAAGGATTCTCGTTCCCGCAGCGCGCGACACGGTCGAGCGGCATGGGCGTCTGGCGCTGTCCCTAAATATGAGCTCTCGCACCTTTTTCATCCGCGTCATGGTTCTGCGGCTTCGCCCTCAAATCGGCTTTGCCGCAGGTCTGGCCGCTGCCCTGTCCATGGGTGATCTGGGTGTGATCGCTCTGTTCGCCGATGCGCAGATTGCCACGTTGCCTTTGCAGATTTATCGCCTCATGGGGGCCTACCAGATGCAGGCGGCAGCAGGGGGTGCCTTATTACTACTTCTGCTTTCGATGGGCGTATTCTGGATTCTAGATCGAGGAGGGCGCTGGCATGCTGAAGCTTGACAAATGCACCATCGCAAATGGCGACTTTCTGCTAAATGCCGATTTCGAAATCGAAACTGGGGCTAGGGTTGCCGTAATAGGTCCATCGGGTGCTGGAAAATCAACCCTCCTGGAAACCATCGCCGGTTTTCGGGACTTGAAAGCGGGGCAGATATATTGGAACGGCAAAGATCTGACTACTTTGCCACCGGGAAAACGACCGCTTGCGATGCTGTTTCAGGACGGCAACCTGTTCCCGCATCTGACCGCCGCTCAGAATATCGCTCTGGGTCTGCGGCCAAACGGACGCTTATCCACAGATGAAATGGAGATGGTGCGGTCGGCCCTGCAACGAGTTGACTTGCTGGATATGGGCGCAAGAAAGCCAGCCGAGTTGTCAGGAGGTCAACAAAGCCGGGTCGCACTAGCCAGAATACTGGTTCAGAGGCGAGAGGTCCTGTTGCTTGATGAACCCTTCGCAGCGCTTGGCCCGGCCCTGAAGGCCGAAATGCTGGATCTGGTGGCCGATCTGGTAGCCGAGACCAAGACCACTCTGCTCATGGTCAGCCATGACCCGCAGGACGCGCTTCGGATAACCAGGCAAACGGTTCTGGTTGCGGACCAGATTGCGCAAGCACCTGTCGCCACCGCGCAACTCTTCGAAAATCCCCCACCCAGTTTGCGCGACTATTTGGGTTGAGTAAATTCAGCGAGGCAGCCTTCAAGCACGTCTCGCACTTGCACACCCAAACCGGGCGCCTCGGAGGCACGTGGACCAGCGACATTCAGGACTTTTATTGAACACGCACACAACCAATCCCGTAGTTGCCGAATGCAAGTGTCCAACCCATGCCTGACATCGATCACCAAACAGGGTTTTTCGGCTTCGCTTGCGAAAACAATTGTTTGCTGTGTGCCCGGACTGATTGATCCATCCACGAAAACCAACGTGGCACTGCTCAACTGAACATTCAATCTAGTGCGTTCGTTCACGCTTGTTGATTGGGTTTCAACCAATCCGGAGTATTCTGCGGGAATCCCGCCGGATTCATTGGTTCTGCCTTTTGGGACCCAACCACCATATGAAATCTTGTGCGCTCGCGCGAAATCCAATGCGGCCATATCAACGCCCGTTTGACCACCCGCTACAATTTTTGAAACAGACATCTGCTCCTGCCCCGCAGTTACGATCTGCTGATACCTGTTCGAAACGGATCACTGTCTGCAAAGATCAGCGTGCTTTCTGCCATGATATGCGCATGACCGGTTAGCTGAGGAACAATCGCGCCGCCCTGCCCCGGTTGATAGGACAGTCGGTAGGTGCTTCCAATCACGCTTTCCTGTAGGATCACCTCTCCGGCTGGTAGTTTCCCGCCTGCAGCAAGACAGGCCAGACGCGCCGAACTTCCGGTGCCACAGGGCGACCGGTCATAATCGTTATCCGGGCATAAAACAAAGTTTCGGCTGTGAATGTCTTTGTTCGGCGACTGACCCTGCAGAATGACGTGATCAACAGGTTCTCCATTTTCGCCGCCAATCTGCTGGGCAATACAGGCTTCGCGGATAGCAATCGCAAAATCGGTTAGCGACCGGATGCTTTCTGATTCCACGGGTACAGGGCTAGGGTCGACGATGAAAAACCAGTTGCCGCCATATGCCACATCCCCGGTCACCGGTCCGAAACCTTCGGTATCAACAGCAACCGCGTGACGAACCCGACGGCTTTCGACATTCGTGACTTCGACGGTGTTGGGGTCTTTCAGATCAATCGCAACTTCTCCGGCAGGGGTTTCGATCCGGTGCATACCGATATCGATCCGCCCCAGATGCGCCAGTGTCACGCCAAGACCGATCGTGCCATGCCCGCACATGCCCAACACCGCATCGGCATCAAAATAAATGACACCCGTAGCACAGACCGGGTTCTCGGGCTCTACAAGAAGTGCGCCTACCATACCCGGCTGGCCACGCGGCTCAAGAAGGATGGATTTGTAGAATTCCTCGTGCTCTGCCGCCAGTCGATTGGCGCGTTCGGCTAAAGACCCTGAGCCCAGATCAGGGCCGCCATCCAGAATGACCCGCGTTGGCATTCCTCCGGTATGGCTGTCGATCACATGCATTCAGCGATGACCCCACCCTGTTGCACCCAGTCGCTGAACCAGTTGCGGAACAGGTTATACTGCTGCTCACAATAGTTCCGCTGCGCGTCGGACAGTTCATCTGTTTCGATGAAATGCAATCGGTATTCTTCTTCGCCATTCAAAACCAGAAGATGCTTATAGTAGAGAACCAGATCAGTCCCTTCGTCGAAGCTGGCCAACACACCAAGCGCCTCATCTAACTCGCGCGCGCGAAGGCGGGCTTCGGCGTGGCCTGCTGCGGCTTTTTTCGACAATGCGGCCAGCAACAATGCCTCTTTGGGCAATGCCGTGCCAATCCCGGTGATCGAACCCGTCGCCCCGCAATTGACGAATCCATGATATACCTCGGTGTCGACGCCGACCATCAAGGTAACCTGATCGTCTTTTGAAGTGATGAACTCAGCCGCGTATCTCAGATCGTCTTTACCTCCGAATTCCTTAAAGCCGACCAGATTTGGATGTTCGGATCGAAGTTCGAAAAACAGGTCAGCGCGGGTCGCAAATCCGTAAACAGGGCTGTTGTAGATAATTGCTGGCACATCTGGCGCCGCAGACAGGATCGCCTTGAAATGGTTCTTTTGTGCCGCACCTGATGCGCCGCGCGAAAGAACACGAGGAATAACCATCAGGCCTGATGCGCCGACTTTCTGCGCATGAGCCGCGTGCGCCACCGCGGATTTCGAATTGATGGCCCCCGTGCCTACGACCACAGGCAACCCAGCAGCGACCAGCCGTTCAACACCTTCCATACGTTCCGCATCTGTCAGAAGCGGCCAATCGCCCATGGAACCGCAATACACCACCGCAGACATACCGGCCTCGATCATCTCCTTGCCCTTTTTTACCAGAGCGTCGAAATCCGGCGCACGGTTGGAAGTGCAGGGTGTCATCAAGGCAGGCATCGTGCCGGTAAAAATGTTCTGTGTCATTGGTATCTTCTTCTGTTCGAATTGCGACGATTAGAATCTTCTGCCTGCTTTCACCAAATTTGCCATTGTGCAAACAAGCCAGTTACCGACACAGATCCGCCTGGTGGCCTCACTCGAGTGACACCCACAACACTTGTGCGTTTTCTTCGCCCGTCGAGATGCATCCATGCCCCATGCTGCTGTCGTAGTAGAGCGAATCGCCGGCTTTCATCGGCAAAGGTCTATAGTGCTCGGATATGAACATAAGTTCGCCGCTGATCACATACATAAACTCTTCGCCACTGTGCCTGATCCAGGTATCAAACTCGGAAATATCACGAGCTTTGATCGTAGCGATATAGGGAAGCATCCGCTTGCTTGTGAGCTCCGTGCACAGCAACTCGTGCAGATATGTCGTCGTACTCTTTATTTCACCCTCACCCCTGGGTGTGAAGTCGCGCCGTCCCGAGATATCGGTCTGACCCGACTGCAGAAACAGTTGCGGCGTGCTCATACCCAGTGCCTGGGTCAGCCTTCGCACGATATCAAAGCTGGGACGAGTCTGATTGTTTTCGATCTTTGAAAGCGTTGACCGACCGATTCCCGCAGCACGGCCAGCCTCCTCCAAAGTCCAGCCTTTTTCCCGGCGAGCATCCCGGATTGACCGCCCCAATGCAGCGCCGTCATCCGCTTCTTCTGATCCAGAGGCATCATTTGGACTGTCTTCAGCCATTTAATTTTCCCCGCTTTTCCGTAAGTTAATGAAATCCACCTTCTGACACAACTTTCCCGATTTCATTTACCTGTTGCCTTATAGATGCGAATTCCACTATAGGAAACTTATTTTCCCCTATGGGAGATTGGATCGATGGAGAAGGCTATGTTCACAGAATCGCTCAAAGAGGCAGATCCGGTCATCGCGGCGTCAATCGCACGCGAGGGCAAACGTCAGGCTGAACAGATCGAATTGATCGCGTCTGAAAACATCGTTTCTCAGGCCGTGATTGATGCACAGGGTTCTGTGCTGACGAACAAGTACGCCGAGGGCTATCCAGGTCGCCGCTACTACGGTGGATGCGAATATGTGGACGAGGTCGAAGCCGAAGCCATCGAACGACTGAAGCAGCTGTTCGGTTGTGAATATGCAAATGTTCAGCCGCATTCGGGTGCGCAAGCCAACGGGGCGGTCAAGCTGGCCTTGCTCAGCCCCGGTGACACCATCCTCGGCATGTCGCTGGATGCCGGTGGCCACCTGACCCATGGCGCAAAACCTGCCCAGTCCGGCAAGTGGTTCCGTCCGATTCAATATGGACTGACCGAGGCCGGGCTGATTGACTACGATCAGGTTGAAGAACTGGCCAAGGCCGAAAAGCCCCAGATGATCATCGCCGGGGCGTCAGCTTATTCGCAAAAGATTGATTTTGCGCGCTTCCGTGCAATCGCTGACGAAGTTGGCGCGTGGCTGCTTGCAGACATGGCGCATGTCGCCGGCCTGGTTGCGACGGGCCTGCACCCCTCGCCCATTGGTCACGCCCATGTGGTAACGTCGACCACCCATAAGACCCTTCGTGGTCCGCGCGGCGGTGTCATCCTGACCAATGACGAAGCGCTGGCAAAGAAGGTCAACTCGGCCGTCTTCCCGGGTTTGCAAGGCGGCCCTCTGATGCATGTGATTGCAGGTAAAGCTGTTGCATTTGGTGAAGCGCTGAAGCCCGACTTCAAGGAATATATGCAGCGCGTTGTGGACAGCGCGTCGGCACTGGCGAACGTGATGATGGCCCGCGGATGCGACATCGTTTCGGGCGGCACGCAGAACCACTTGATGCTGGTTGACCTGCGCCCGATTGGCGTAACCGGCAAAGACGCCGAAGCCGCGCTTGAGCGTGCAGGCTTCACTTGTAATAAAAACAGCGTTCCCGGCGACCCCCAGAAGCCCACAGTCACCAGCGGTATCCGCCTGGGCACTGCGGCCGGATGCAGCCGCGGCTTTGGCCCTGAAGAGTTCAAGCAAATCGGTCACCTGATCGGCAATGTCCTGGATTCACTGGCGCAATCGCCCGATGGGGACGAAGCCATCGAAAAAGAAACCCGCGAAAAAGTCCGCGCCCTCTGCGCAAGCCACCCGATCTACTGAAAGAAGACCAAATGACTTACGATCTCATTGTCATCGGGGGTGGCCCGGGCGGCTATGTCGCTGCAATCCGAGCGGCGCAGCTGGGCTTGAAAGTCGCCTGCGCTGAAGGGCGCGGCGCGCTCGGCGGGACCTGTCTGAATGTGGGGTGCATACCCTCCAAAGCGTTGCTGACCTCCTCGGCCAAATATGCCGAACTTGCACATCTCTCCTCCCACGGTATTGCGGTCGAGGGGGCCAGCATTGATGTACCCGCGATGATGGGCCGTAAGGACAAGATCGTTGGTGACCTGACCAAGGGCATCGCGTTTCTGTTCAAGAAAAACGGTGTGGATCTGATCGAAGGGTGGGCCAGCATTCCAGCAGCCGGGCAGGTCAAGGTGGGGGATGACACCTATGAGACCAAGAATATCCTGATTGCCACCGGCTCGGAACCGACGTCGCTGCCTGGGATCGAGATTGACGAGCAGGATATCCTCAGCTCGACCGGCGCAATTGCGCTGGAAACTGTACCGGAACATCTGGTGGTGATTGGTGCGGGTGTAATCGGTCTGGAACTGGGGCAGGTTTGGGCGCGCCTTGGCGCCAAAGTCACCGTGGTCGAGTATCTGGATCGCGTTCTGCCCGGGATCGACGGTGAAATCGCCAAGCTGGCGCAACGCGCACTGTCCAAACGCGGTTTGAAATTCCAATTGGGACGCGCCCTGAAATCAGTCGACAAAACCGATGCAGGCCTGAGCCTGACTGTGGATCGCGTCGGTAAGGACAAGGAAGAAGTGATCGAGGCCGACAAAGTCTTGATTGCGGTGGGTCGCCGACCCGTGACTCGCGGCCTTGGCCTGGACGCGTTGGGCGTGGCGATAAACCAACGTGGCTTTATCGAAGTTGACGGTGCTTTCCAGACGTCGGTTCCCGGCATCTATGCGATTGGCGATTGTGTTCCCGGACCAATGTTGGCTCACAAAGCTGAAGAAGATGGTGTCGCCTGCGTCGAGACACTGGCCGGAGAAGCTGGGCATGTCGACTACAACACCGTCCCTGGCGTGGTGTACACAGACCCCGAGGTCGCGTCGGTCGGGTTGACCGAAGAGGCGTTGAAAGACGCAGGAACCGACTACACGGTCGGCAAGTTTGCATTCATGGCAAACTCGCGCGCACGTTCGACAGGGGAAACCGATGGTGCGGTCAAGGTTCTTGCTGGTGCGGATGGTAAGATACTCGGCGCACATATTTGTGGGGCACATGGTGGTGATTTGATAGCCGAACTGGTTCTGGCTATGACCAAGGGCGCGACCGTGTCCGAAGTCGCAGCAACCTGCCATGCACACCCGGCCATGGGAGAGGCGGTCAAAGAAGCCTGCCTCGACGCCCTGGGCCGCGCGATCCACGCCTGAGGGAGGCCGACAGATGACCATTCAGCTTCGCGCTCGCCACCCGGAGAAGGCCAAGAAGGCCGACAGTGTCATCCCGCGCAAGCCCAAATGGATTCGTAAGAAAAAAGGCGATAGCGCAGAATATTATGAGACCCGTCGCCTGATGCGCGAGCACAACCTGGCAACGGTCTGCGAAGAGGCGGCTTGCCCCAATATCGGCGAGTGTTGGTCCAAGCGCCACGCCACCATGATGATCATGGGCGAGGTCTGTACGCGCGGTTGTTCTTTCTGCAATGTTTCCACGGGTCGCCCTGACGCTTTGGACACGTTCGAGCCCGGCAGGGTCGCCGCCGCTGTCAAAAAACTGGGCCTGCGTCATGTGGTAATAACCTCGGTTGACCGCGATGATCTGGCAGATGGTGGGGCTGAGCATATTGCACAGACCATTCGCGCAGTGCGTCATCAGAACGCGGGCACGACGGTCGAGGTTTTGACGCCCGACTTCCTCGGAAAAGGCAAAGCCTCAGACATCGTATTCGAGGCCGCGCCCGATGTTTTTAACCACAATCTGGAAACCGTTCCGCACCTGTATCCGACGGTTCGTCCGGGTGCGCGTTATTACACGTCATTGCGCCTGTTGGACGATGCCAAACGTGCAAAACCCGAAATTTTCACCAAATCCGGTCTGATGGTTGGTCTGGGCGAAAGCCTGAACGACATACGGCAGGTCATGGATGACCTTCGCGCCGCGAATGTCGATTTTCTGACCGTCGGGCAGTACCTGCAGCCGACCCCGAAACACCATCCAATCGACCGGTTCTGGACGCCGGAAGAATTTGCCCAGATCGAGCAGATCGCTCGTTCCAAGGGCTTTCTACACGTGTCAGCCACTCCGCTGACCCGTTCGTCGTTCCACGCGGACGAAGACTTTGCCGCCCTTAAACAGGCCCGTCAGCGGGCTTTGTCGAACAGGGCATAACTCTAACGCATTTGGGAGGAAATCCATGGAAGCGTTAACATCAATTGTGGGCTGGATAAATGGGGTGGTATGGGGCCCCCCTATGCTGGTCATTATCTTGGGTGTGGGCTTGTTCCTGCAGGTCGGCCTGAAATTCATGCCGATCATGAAACTGGGCATGGGCTTCAGCCTTCTGTTCAAAGGGCGTGAAGGCTCGGGCGAAGGACAAATCAGCCCATTTAACGCGCTCATGACCTCGCTGTCGGCGACCATCGGTACAGGTAACATCGCCGGTGTTGCGACAGCTGTCTTCTTGGGTGGTCCTGGTGCACTGTTCTGGATGTGGATGACCGCCCTGGTAGGCATGGCAACCAAATATGCCGAAGCTGTCCTGGCCGTTAAATACCGCGAAAAAGACGAACTGGGCAACTTTGTTGGTGGCCCGATGTACTACATCAAGAACGGTCTTGGCGCTAAATGGGCTTGGCTGGGCGGTGCATTTGCCCTGTTCGGCGGGATCGCTGCCTTCGGCATCGGTAACGGTGTGCAGGCCAACGGTGTTGCACAGGTTCTGGAATCAAACTTTGGCGTCAATACTTCGGTCACCGGCGTTGTCCTGATGATCCTGACCGCTGCCGTTATCCTGGGTGGCATCACCCGCATCGGTGCGGTTGCTGGTAAACTGGTTCCGATCATGGCGATCAGCTACATCGTAGCTGGCCTGCTGGTTCTGCTGATCAACATCGGCGAAATTGGCAACGCTCTGTCGCTGGTCTTCACCCATGCGTTCACCCCCTCTGCCGCCGAAGGTGGTTTCGCGGGTGCAGCTGTCTGGATGGCGATCCGCTTTGGTGTGGCACGTGGTGTCTTCTCGAACGAAGCCGGTCTGGGTTCCGCTCCGATCGCACACGCCGCAGCAGAAACCAAAGGTCCAGTAAACCAGGGCCTGATCGCGATGCTGGGTACGTTCATCGATACCATCATCGTTTGCTCGATTACCGGTCTGGCAATCATTGCTTCGGGTGCCTGGACTTCGGGTGAATCCGGTGCAGCCCTGACGTCGCTGGCGTTCGAGCTGTCGCTGCCAGGTATCGGTGGTTCGCTGATTGCAGTCGCACTGTCGATCTTTGCCTTCACCACAATCTTGGGTTGGTCGTTCTACGGCGAGAAATGCGTTGGCTTCCTTCTGGGTCACAAGATCCTGATCGTATACCGTATCGCATGGATCGTAATGATCTACTTCGGCGCAACCGCAGATCTGGGCTTCATCTGGCTGCTGGCTGATACGCTAAACGCGATGATGGCACTGCCGAACCTGATTGCTCTGGCATTGCTGAGCCCGATCGTCATCAAACTGACGAAAGAGTTCTTCGCCTCAGGCGGTCAGTCGGAAGAGCCCGGCGGAACACCTGCCGAGTAAGCTTGGACCTGATGAATACGGGGGGCCATCCCGGCCCCCCGCTTTTGAAACAGAATTCCCTATCTCGAGGAGAGATGAGATGGCCACGAAAATCCTGCTGCCCATTGATCATACTGACGAACGCTCGTGGAAAGACGCCCTACCGCTCGCGCTGGAACAGGCGAAGTTCTATGGCGCTGAATTGCACGCCGTTGCCGTTATCCCCGAGATCATCCCGCTGCCGAACCTGCCCGCCAACTATGGCGCCGGTGCCAAAGAGCATGTGCACAACGCAGTTCAGGCCATTCTGGATCACGGCAAGGCCAGCGACGTGAAAATTCACATCGAAGAAGGCAGCGTCTACCGCGAAATCCTGAAGCTTGCCTATAAAGAAGGCTTCGATCTGATCGTCATGGCGTCGACCAAAGGCGATTTCCCGAATTATGAAATTGGCCCGAACCTGTCGCGAGTCGTGCGTAATGCACATTGCACCGTGACCGTCGTTCGCGACCAATCCCGCTGATTGAAAGGCCCTGGTTATGACGACACTTAAGCGGACGCCGTTGTATGATTTGCATGTTGAGTTGGGTGGCAAGTTGGTTGATTTTGCGGGCTGGGAGATGCCTGTTCAGTATCCCTTGGGGATTATGGGCGAGCATAAGCAGTGCCGTGAGAAGGCGGCGGTTTTTGATGTGTCTCATATGGGACAGGTTATTTTGCGGGGTGAGAATGTGGGCGAGAAGCTGGAAGCTTTGTGCCCGCAGGCCTATGCGACCTTGAAAGAGGGCAAGGCGCGGTACGG
>NZ_CANMQQ010000009.1 GCF_947500045.1 uncultured Ruegeria sp.
ATGCCGCCATTCGTAGTGCTCGGCTCTTCAAATACCAAAAAGAGTCGCTTTGCGCTCTGATTACTCCGCCTATTGAAAAAACAATAAACCCCACTGGCGGTGCAGCGGGGTTTACTTGGTCAGAGATTACGGTTCGGGCCTCAACCCTTCTTCAGAACCTCACGGCCCAGCAGCTCGGCGATCTGAACGGCGTTCAGGGCGGCACCCTTGCGCAGGTTGTCACTGACGCACCACAGGTTGATACCATTCTCGATGGTCGAATCCTGACGGATGCGGCTGATGAAGGTGGCGAAATCGCCCGCGCATTCGATGGGCGAGACATAGCCGCCGTCCTCACGCTTGTCGATCACCATGATGCCGGGTGCTTCGCGCAGGATATCGCGGGCTTCGTCTTCGTCCAGGAACTCTTCGAACTCGATGTTCACAGCCTCGGAGTGGCCAACGAATACTGGTACGCGGACGCAGGTTGCGGTGACCTTGATCGACGGATCGACGATCTTTTTGGTCTCGACAACCATCTTCCACTCTTCCTTGGTCGAGCCGTCTTCCATGAAGACGTCGATCTGCGGAATGACGTTGAAGGCGATCTGTTTCTGGAACTTTTTCGGTTCAACTTCAGTCGTAGGGTTGTAGATGGCCTTGGTCTGATCCCAAAGCTCATCCATGCCCTCTTTGCCGGAACCCGACACTGACTGATAGGTCGACACAACAACGCGTTTGATGCGCGCGCGATCATGCAGCGGTTTCAGCGCAACAACCATCTGCGCGGTCGAGCAGTTGGGGTTGGCGATGATGTTCTTGTTCTTGTAGCCGTGGATCGCCTCGGGGTTACATTCCGGCACGATCAGCGGAATGTCCGGGTCATAGCGATAAAGCGATGAGTTATCGATTACCACGCAGCCTGCGGCCGCCGCCTTGGGGGCGTACACTTTGGTGGCCTCGGAGCCCACGGCAAACAGCGCCATGTCCCAGCCGGTGAAATCGAACGTGTCCAGGTCTTTGGTCGTGAGTGTCTTGTCGCCAAAAGTCACCTCGGTACCCAGCGAGCGACGGCTTGCCAGAGCGGCAAGTTCATCGACGGGGAACTGGCGTTCTGCCAGGATGTTCAGCATTTCGCGGCCCACGTTACCCGTGGCGCCGACGACTACGACGCGATAGCCCATTTCATGTCTCCAAAGTTAAGGACGCGCGTTCATAGCCGCGATGCAGCGAAGAAAAAAGGGCTTTTGGGCATATTTCGCCCGCTCACACCGATTTGTCACGGTTGCCGGGGGCTAGTCCGCGTCCAGAAGGTGCCGATAGACCTTTACAATGGCCTGCGCTTCGCCTTCGATTCGAAAATTTTGTTCGACATGCGCGCGCGCGGCTTGACCCGCAGCGGCGAGTGCTGCGCGGTCCTGCAGCATATCCTCCAGCGCCCCGGCCAACGCTGCTGCGTTGTCTTTTTCAACCAGCCGTCCGGTCTCACCATCTTTGATCTGCGCACTGAACGCGCCGACCCCGTGACAGGCAATGGCGGGAACGCCCGATGCCATCGCCTCAAGCGGGGTCAGGCCGAACCCTTCGTGCCGCGCAGGGGCGACAAACAGATCAAGCGCGCGGTAGGTTTCGACAATCTCATCCCAGGGGCGCTCTCCCAGAAAATGCACTCGATCGCCAAGACCGGCGTCTTGCAGCTTTTGTATCTGCTCGGCCTGAAATGCCTCGAACTCTTTGGTGGCGCGCCCGGTGAAGATCACATGGGCATCCGCGTGGTTGGGCAGAACCTGTAGCGCCGCCTCAACCAGCAGGTCGACCCCTTTCTGAGGGCGGATGCGGCCAAAACAGCCGATCAGCAGCCCCTCAGGCAGACCAAGCTTTTGGCGCAGGGCGTGTTTGTTATCAGATGGGTGGAACAGCTCGGTATTGACGCCATGCATGATAACGGTTGCGGGATGCTCCAGAAATGAAGCCGCCTGAGGCGTCGTGGCGATCAGCGCATCCATTTTAGAGATCAGCCGTTTCGTAAATCCGGAATGATCGCGCTGCGCAGCGGAGGTGAACAGCAGTTTGTAGTTGCGCCTGAAAACCGAACGCAGGATCAGACCCATCAACATCTCGGTATTCCGCCGCGCATGCCAGACCCGTTTGCGATTAGGCAGGAACAGCAGTTTCCAGAGTCTGATATGGGGTAAATCATCCGGCAGGCCGGGGCCGGTGGCGCGTATGCCGATCATTTTGTCTTGGATCGGCAACAGCCGGATCACCGTGGTTGTCACGCCCGACAGGGAATGCTTCAGATTGGGCGCAATCACCTCAATGTCCTGCACGGGCGGCCTCCGGATGTTTCAGTCCACGCTGTCCCGACTGAATAGATAGATCACGCAGCCAATGGCAAGGGTGGCGGCGAAAAAGCCGAAGATTGCCGTATAGGGCGCAGTGGGGCCAATCCCGGCGCTGGCCGCATGGATGCGCCCAGTGGCAAATTGCGCCAGACCAGCGCCGCCGATGCCAAACAGGTTCAACAACGTAACGCCCCGCCCAACTAGATGCGCCGGAATGAAGGCGCGCCCATGGGCCATGATGACCGGAAAGCTGGCGCCTAGAAACCCGATGACAGCAAGCAACAGAATTGAAAGCCAGACGCCTGCGTCGATCCATAGGCAAAGCAACACCAAGGCAACTGCGCCCAAGGCGTTGCCACTAAAAATCACCCATTTGCGCGTCTTGAAGATGCGATCCAACGGCCCGTAAGCAAATGTGCCCGCAATCATCGCGGCCCCCATGATCAGCGTCGCCTGACCGATCTGTGCCGTGCTGAGGTTGAAGACATCGCGAAAATACGGCCCGGCCCAGAGCCCGCGCAATGCGGCAGAGGGCGCATAGGCCACCAACATCAGTGGCAGAATCGCCCACAGCGCCGGTTCCTTCAGCAGATCCAGAACCGATCCCTTCTGCTCGGTCTCGACGCGTTTCGGGTCATGCACGGTTAGCCAAATACCCGCCGCGACCACGCCCGAGATGATCGCAAGCCCCGCCAGCGTGGCGCGCCATCCCATCAATTCGACCGCCAGCGCCGTCGGGTACGAGGCTACCAGATTGCCGACAGACCCCACGCCCAGCATGACGGCGGCGAGTGTGGCGAATTTGGCAGGCGGAAACTCTCGGGCAAAGATATAGTAGGACGCCATCAGGACGGGTGAACAGCCAACCCCGATCAGTGCCATGGCCAGCGCCACATGAAACGGTGTTGTGGCGACAGCGAACAGGCCTGCCCCACCCGCGCCACCGATCAACAGCAAAAGGGCCGAGCTGCGCCTTGGCCCCACCCGATCCAGCGCCCACCCCACCGGAATCTGCATCGCAGCAAAAAGCAGAAACCAAAGACCCGACGCAAAGGCGAGGTCTTCGGGCGTGGCCCCGATATCCCTGCCCAGATCGGTCGTCAGCACGGCCAGAAAAGCGCGAAAAAACTGGCTGAGGACATAAGCCAGACATAATACTACCAACCCTGCCTGCATATGCTGCCCCTTTGCCCGAATGCCCGTCTGCGATGCTTTGCACGTCGTGCAGCGCCGCACAAGCGCATGCGAGGTTTCGAAAGGGGCAGACATCTTTCGGGTTTGGGCTATCTTGTAAACAGTTTTGGATTTTCAGAGAGCGCCATGCCCCCCTTAGACTCTTTATTTTATGACTCCGTTCCCATTTCGAACGACTTCCTGCGCCTCAGCGACCCTGCCCAGTTCACACCCCTGCCAGATACGTGGATCCTGGGAGTTGCCGATATCGTGGATTCGACCGGAGAGATCGCAAGGGGTCGCTATAAGACGGTGAACATGGTCGGTGCGGCTGTGATCTCGGGCATGATCAACGCGCTGGGCGGGCGGGTGTTTCCTTATGTCTTCGGCGGCGATGGCGCTGGGTTTGCTGTGCCGGGGGAAGATGCCGATGCCGCTCGGGAAACACTGGCGGCATTGCAAAGTTGGGCCGAAACAGAGTTCGCGATCACGCTGCGTGCAGCGCTGGTTTCCGTGTCCGATATCCGCGCCGCTGGTCGCGATCTGCGTGTCGCGCGCTTTGCGCCCTCTACCGGGGTTGATTATGCGATGTTTACGGGCGGTGGTTTGGCATGGGCTGAGGCACAGATGAAATCCGGGACCTTTACCATCCAACCGGCTGGGCCAGACGCGCAGCCCGATCTGACCGGCCTGTCCTGCCGCTGGTCCAACAGCCCGGCCCGACACGGTCAAATCGTGTCACTGGTAATTCAGCCAACATCAGAGTCTAACGAAGCAGATTTTGCCAATCTGACCCAATCTGTGCTGTCTGTCGCCGAGGGGTTGGAACGTGCCGGTCACCCGGTTCCACTCAAGGGTCCCCCGATGAGTTGGCCACCTCCCGGTGCAGACCTCGATGCCCATGTCTCACGCGCTGGGCGCAATTTGCTCATGCAGAAGATACGTCTGATGATCGGGAACATGTTGATCGGTTTGCTATTCAAAACCGGGATGCGCTTGGGGCAGTTCGAACCCAACCACTACAAAGAGATGGTGAGCCGCAACGCCGATTTCCGCAAGTTCGATGACGGGCTGAAAATGACATTGGATTGTGATCCGGCCACATTGGACCAGATCACCCGAATGCTGGAAGACGCACAGTCAAAAGGTAAAATCCGATACGGCCTGCATGCCCAGCAAGAAGCGATGATGACCTGCTTTGTCCCCTCGGCCATGCGCGATGACCATGTGCATTTCGTTGACGGGGCCTCGGGCGGCTATGCACAGGCCGCCGCTGTCATGCGTGCCTAAGGCGGCGCGCGATCTCGGTGATCACGTCATAGGCCATCATGACATCTTGTTCGGTGGTTTCGAACTGACCGGCCTGAAAGCGGATCACCATATCTCCATCCACCCGGGTTTGGGTCAGGTAGATCCGCCCGTCATCGTTGATCGCATTCACCAATCGCAGGTTCAGTTCGTCCAGGTCAGTAGCGCCCGCAGGCGCATAGCGGAATGTCCACAGCGACCACATCGGCGGTGTGACGATTTGGAAATCTGGTTCGGCTCCCAACCGGTCATGCAAAGCAACGGACCAGTTGACGTGATTGCGCAGCCGCTCGCGCAATCCCTCCAGCCCGTAGTTTCTGATGACGAACCACAGCTTCAGCGCCCGGAACCGACGGCCCAGCGGGACCGACCATTCCGAATAATTGATTATTCCGTCCTTCCCATGGGTTTTCAGGTATTCCGGGCTGATTGCTAGCGTGCGCACCAGATCATCGGGGTTTTTCAGAAAATGCGCGCAGCAATCGAATTGTACGCCGAGCCATTTGTGTGGATTGAAGACGATGCTGTCAGCCTGATCGATCCCGGGCCAGTAATGGCGATATTCTGGGCAAATCATGGCCGACCCGGCCCAGGCTGCATCGACATGGGTATAGAGGTTGTATTTCCGCGCGACTTCAAGGCAGCGATCTACTGGATCGGTCGCGCCTGTTCCGGTTCCACCGACACACAGAATCACGCCTGATGGTTGATAACCAGAGTCTAAATCGGACAAAATTGCTGCCTCAAGTGCCTCGGGATCCATCCCGCGCCAATCGCCCTGAACCGGGATGCGCACCAGATTGTCCTGTCCAAACCCAGCCACCCAAATGGCACGGTCGACCGATGTGTGCACCTCGGACGAACAGTAAACGCGCAGCGGTTTCTGACCGAACAGACCCTGGCTGTTACCCTGCCACTTCGTTGCCTTTTCGCGCATGGTCAGTACCGCAGCCAGCGTCGCCGACGAGGCGGAATCCTGAATGACGCCGGCAAATTCAACGGGCAGGTCCAGCGCATCGCGCAGCCACTCCATCATCCGCGTTTCCATCTCGGTCGCGGCGGGTGAAGTTTGCCACAACATGCATTGTGGCGCGATGGCGCTGGTTAGAAACTCGGCCAGCACAGACGGGGCCGAAGCGTTGGCGTTGAAATAGGCAAAAAATCGGGGATGTTGCCAATGGGTGATCCCGGGCATGACGATTTGCTCGAAATCACGAAAGATATCCTCAATCGCTTCACCTTTTTCAGGAGGATGTGCGGGCAATGCGTTCAGGATATCACCGGGTTCTGTCTGGGCACGAACAGGTCTTTCGCCTACGGTCAGGTGATAGTCTTGCGCCCATTCGGCGGCTTTCTTGCCCCAATCGGAAAACTCGTCCCAGTTCATCATCATCTCCTTTTGGTCAACCTGCTGTCGTGCGGCCCGACTAGATCATTTTATTGAACAAGTTAACTAAAATCTAGTGCTACGAATTCGGAAGATCCATCAATCTATTGCGAAACAAAGAAAGTTGCGCGAAAATTCCCTTATGGTGAAGACTTTACCTTTGACATCTCGATCGTTGCCGATTGCCTTATTGCGCGCGCGCGAAAAGGTGATGGGCCCTATACGTGGCGTGCTAAGCGACGTGGGCGTTACCGAACAGCAGTGGCGCGTTCTGCGGGTCTTGCAAGAAGAAGGCGCGCAAGAACCCACGCAGATCGCTGAACGCGCCTGTCTGCTTCTTCCCAGCCTGACTCGGATCTTGAAAAAGCTGGAAGACAAGAAGCTGATCATCCGGCGCGCAGATACACAAGACAGGCGTCGCCAAATTGTTGAAATCACAAATGACGGTCTGCAGATAATCCATACCAACCTGCAGGAAATGTTGCAGCTGGCGGAACATACCCGTGCCTTGATGGGGGCCGAGCGGCACGAGCTGCTGTTGAACCTTCTGGGCGAACTTCACGAAATCGAAGATTAGGCTCTACTTAGGGTCTTTTAGCCATTGGTCGGCAAACTCAATATCGCTCAGATCAGCGAATCGTCGAACCCGGTCAAGCTCGGCCTCCAGACGCCGGGTTCTTGCGTCGGACCAGCGGATGGACCGTTCAGGCCACACTGCACGAATATGCAACACGCCGCGATCACGGTGCGCCTTCATGTCGATGCGCCCGATCAGCCGGTCCCCTTCCATCATCGGGAAGACATAATAACCATAGACGCGCTTAGGTTCGGGCACGAACACTTCGATGCGATAGTGATACCCAAACAAGCGCTCGGCTCGGTTACGGTCACGCAACATGGGATCAAACGGGCTGAGAATCCTGATCCGGCCCGGCGCACTGGGCAGCGCTGCGGCTTGTTCACAAATACCGGGTCGGGCAAAGACTTTGCGATCCTTCCCATCCGCACAAACCACGGCAATTTCTTCAATTTCGCCCTTTGTCAGGGCCTGTTCGCACCACGTTTTCGCTTCGGCTGCGCTGACGGTATCCCAAAAAGCGGCCAGCTCACCCGAGGTTGCAAAGCCCAGCCGATCGAGCGCTGAACTACACAGCCAATCCACGGTCTGATCTGTGTCGCAGGGTATGTTGCCGGGGCAAAGCTGGGTTTCGATCACCCGCTCGGTCAGATCGTATCGCTTTTGAAACCCGTCGCGCCCAACCACCGTAAGAGCCCCGGACCGCCAAAGATACTCCAGCGCTGTTTTTGATGGATGCCAATCCCACCAACCGCCCGAGCCCTTCTTTTCGTCCTTGCCCACATCGGACGATCCGACGGGCCCATGATCGCGGATATGGTTCAGAACAGTGTCGAACTTTTGCTCAAACCCGTCACGCCGCCAGTTTTTCCAGCGTGCTTTCAACATATCGGCATCGCGCAGAAATCGCAGATGCCAATGGCGATAAAATTCCATCGGAATGACTGCGGCGTCATGTGTCCAATGCTCGAACAGCGCCCGGTCACGCTCGTAAAGTCGCTTGAGATGACGCGCGCGATAGCTGGGCCGCCGCGCATAGAGGATCATGTCGTGGGCGCGTGCAACTGTGTTGATACTGTCAAGCTGCACAAACCCCAGGCGATGAATCAGATGCAGCAGGTCATCGCCCTTGGAGCTTCCGGTGGGCTGTTCCAGCAATGCATGGCGATCCATGAACAGTGCCCGCGCTGCACGGTTATCCAATCGTTGCAGTGCCATCGGGCTTTAACGCCGCTTCAGTGTATCGCCAAAGCTGATCTTGGGGGTCAGGGTGACGCGGGTTTCAACATCCGATTCCGGATCGACCAGCTTGGCCGCGATGATTTCAGCAGCAGTGCGTCCGATCTCGGTCCGGCAAGCGTCCATTGTGGCCAGCTTGCGCGGCAGGCCTTGCAGCAGCTCTACATTGTTGAACCCGGCCAATCCGATCTGACCCGGGATATCAATGCCTTGATCCAGCAGATACAGCAGCCCGCCCGCACCTATCATGTCGTTGGAATAATACAGAAAATCCAACTCGGGTGAGCGTTCCAGCATGGCCTGCGTCATCTCACGCCCCTTCGCCAGTGCCGAGCCACCTGAATAGAACTCGCGATCCTCGATCTCAATTCCATGCTTGCCGAGCACTTCGGTAAAGCCTTCGAACCGCTTCCGGGCGCGGTGGTCCAGAGGCATCTTGGTGCCCATAAAGCCGATATGCTCATATCCTGCCTTCAGGATCGCCTGCGCCATCTCGCGCCCGGCGCGACGGTGTGAAATCCCCACCATCGCATCGACGGGCTTTCCGTCAGTGTCCATGATCTCGACCACCGGAATTCCGGCAGAATCCAGCATGGCGCGCGCGGCTTCCGTATGCTCCAGCCCGGCAATGATCACGCCCGACGGCCGCCACGAGAGCATCTCGTACAGAACCTTTTCTTCCTTTTCGGGCAAGTAATCTGTGACGCCGACCACCGGCTGCAGCTCTGTATCTTCCAGCACCTGATTGATACCGGTCAGCACCTCGGGGAATACCATATTCGACAGCGACGGTATGATCACCGCCACGAGGTTCACGCGGCTTGATGCCAACGCGCCCGCGATCTTGTTAGGCACATACCCCAGCTCCTTCGCTGCAGCCAGAACGCGGGTTCGGGTGGCATCGGACACATCGCCGCGATTGCGCAGCACCCGGCTGACCGTCATTTCGGACACTCCGGACGCTTCCGAGACATCGCGAAGGGTAAGCGGGCGTTTAGTTTCTGTTGTCACCGGGGATACCTGCATTGTTAGTTTCCCCGATGGTAGCGTGAACAGGGTAAACTGTTCAACTGTTGTGCAAAGCCCATGACAAGCCGAAAAAACCCCGCTAGAAAAAACGTTGCGCGGCCCCGTGGCTCAACTGGATAGAGCAGCCCCCTCCTAAGGGGCAGGTTGCAGGTTCGAATCCTGCCGGGGTCGCCAGATTTTCGCGAACTTTCTGGCTGTGGTGAGGCGAACAAATGCCTTGCCCTTACGAAGGTCTCGCAATAGGTGACGCAGATCGAACAGCGGCACCCTGTCTGGCCTGACAAGGGCATTGCCAGAGACCCGCAATCGCGCGATGGAACTGAAAAACAGCATGACCAGCAACGCCTTGAACTGGAAAACTTCGCTTCCCTATTTCATCACTGCACTGGTGATTTTCGTCGTGTGGGCATGGCATCTGAATGACCTCGGGGTCGGCCACATCTATCATTATGATGAATTCTACACCTATGACCGCAGTACAGGGTTCGCCAGAAATGACGACTGGCTGGCGGTGTATTCCAACAATGCGCCCAGTTTGAAAAAGCCGCCCATGCAATATTGGATGTCGGCGCTGCTGATGGAATTCGGGGTTGCGGACATTCTGGCCTTGCGATTGCCTTCGATGATTTTTGCGCTGGGTGTTCTGTTGGCGACTGCGGTGCTGGCGCGGGTCATGATCCCGCTAAGCCCTTGGGCCATGTTGCCCCCGGTTCTGATGGTGGCCAGTTCGCTGCAGTTCTGGCAACACGCCACCTCTGCGATGCTGGATATGGGGGCTGTATTTTTCTCGACCCTCAGCATCGCGGCATTGATCGCGGCGTTTGAAAGGCCAAAATACTGGCCCCTATTTGGTGCAACCATCGTTTTGGCCGCGTTACAGAAAAGCCCGACACCGCTGGCCTTTCTTGCATTGGCCTTTCTGACACTGAAGATAACCCGAAAATGGCAACCCGAACCGCCGATCGAAATCTGGCGAAACAAAAAGTTTCGGCGGATGCTGGCGATATCGGTCCCGCTGGCCTTTGCCTGGCCGATACTGCAGGAACTCCGCTTTCTTTTTGATGGCTCGCTGGATGGCAACATCAAGGGCGAGATGCTGGACCGTTTTCGCCCGTCGCTCAGCGACCGGGGCTTGGGAAAACTCTATGATCTGATCCTCACGGGTGAGCCGTGGCTCCGTTTGATCGGCTTTGTCGGCCTTTGCGCGCTTCCCTTCCTGCAGAAACGCCCCAAGCTGTACGTTGCGACCGGAATAGCGGTATTTTTTGTCATCATGATGTGGGCTGCATCGGGCAAAGTATATGCAAGATACACGTTGCTTATCCTCCCGATGTTGATGGTTGGGGCAACAGGCCTGCTGTTTTCCGTCAAACGCCTGCAATGGGTTGGAATGGGCGTTGCGCTGGTCTTGTGCTTCTTCGCGGGCGGGCCGCTCAAAGATCGTGTGGCCACGGATCTTGGCCAGGGTCGCGTGCGTCTGGGTGTGCCTGAATCAGAACTCCTGAAGCCGCTTGGAGACATGCTGCAGCCTGATGAAACACTGCTGATCTGTGCAAGTGACCGAAAAATGCGGGTTCCGCCTGGTGCGGCGTCAGTTTATGCCTCAAACGGTCAGCGCTTCATTTACCTGCGCAGGCTGGAATTGCAGCGGTATCTGGAAAAATTCGACTACACGACTGGCCCGCTGCGGGGTCTTTGCACGATAGCCGAGCTTGAGCAGCTTGCGCCCGAACTTGATGGGCTTTCGACAGAACCAACAGCGGTCGAAGGTCTTGTCTACTGGTCGGCAACCGGGGTCAAAGTCGTTTCGGAATAGACATGTTGGCGCAGGCTTTGGTGGACGGTTGATATCGATCCGCTTGTCACAGCCAGTGCACGGCGTCCGAACCGATTGTCGGGCTGCGCAGGGGTTCCGCAAAGTTGCGCTGATCATTGGCTTTCCTTGCGGTCGCCACTTGAATTTTTACTGACGATCAATCAAAAGCCCATGTGACTGACTCAACAAGAGTTTATTTCAATGCGTGCAGAATCCGATGCCAGTGCTGATAGCCGACCCGCTGTTTCGGTTGTGATTCCGATGCACAATGAACAGGGTGCGGTGCCCGATCTTGTGAAAGGGATCTGTGACGCGGCATCCGACCTGCCCGAATTTGAGATCATCGCGGTGGATGATGGGTCGACCGACGGAACCTATGAGGCGCTTAAGGCAATGCAGGCGGATTGCCCGCAGTTGCGCATTCTCCAGCATAAAACGGCCGGGGGTCAAAGCGCGGCGGTGCATTCTGGGGTCAAGGCTGCGCGGGCAGATATCTGCTGTACGCTTGACGGGGACGGGCAGAACCCTCCGGCAGAGCTGCCAAAGATTTGGGCCCCTCTGGTCTCGGGCGGTGATGCGAGTGTCGGTCTTGTGGCGGGACAACGGGTTGGCCGGAAAGATACCGCGTCAAAAAAGCTCGCCTCGCGTTTTGCGAATGCCTTGCGCGGCTGGATGCTGAAGGACGGCACCCGTGATACGGGTTGCGGGTTCAAAGCGTTTCGAACGCAAGCCTTTCTTGATCTTCCATTTTTCAACCATATGCACCGATATCTGCCAGCGCTTTTCAAAGCCTACGGTTGGAATGTGGCGCTGGTTGACGTGGCGCATCAGCAGCGTATGACAGGCCAGTCAAAATACACCAATTTCGGGCGGGCTATTGTTGGCATTTGGGATCTGTTCGGCGTCGTCTGGCTGACCCGACGCGCCAAATCCGTTTCGGCAACCGAGGCGAATCGGCCGTGAAAGAAACCATTCTCGAAATTCTGCACGTCGACAGCCCGACCGAGGCCCTGTGGGTATTCATCGGTCTGGCCGGGCAGCTGATGTTCAGCGCCCGCTTCATTGTTCAGTGGATCACGTCCGAACGCGCCAAGAAATCGGTCATACCGTTGGCGTTCTGGTATCTTTCCATAGGCGGTGGACTTATATTGCTCAGCTACGCGATCTATCGCCGTGATCCGGTGTTTATTTTGGGTCAGTCGATGGGTTTGTCGATCTACCTGCGCAACATCTTCCTGATCCGCGCCGAGAAGCGCTGATCCGATCTAAATACGCCCAATTTGATCCTTCGCCAGACCATGTCGACCGCCCCGTTCAGCGGGGCCGCAGTTGACCGGTGGGTTGTGTGAATAACCCGTTCTTGTTTCTGAGATTTTTATGCTAGTATCGCGCGAATAGATTTTTGCATTTTGTATTCGGAGGTCGTTTCCCTTGCCCGACACCTCACACCGGCAGTTCAAACTGCGCCCCATGGAAAAGGCGGATCTTGAGATTGTGGCCCGCTGGTTTCAGGATGTTCGTGATCTTGCCCTGTTCGACAGGACCACGCGTATTCCACAGAATCTGATGCAAACCGAACATGCGTGGGACGATGCTGTTGGTGTCTCGGGCAGGAATGAAAGATGTTGGTTCGTGATTGAAAGCGATGATCGCGAAACTGTCGGGGTGGTCGGGCTCGAATCAATATCGCCTTTCAACCGAGATGCGGTAATTCCGGTGTTTGTCGAAAAATCTTTGCGACGTCAGGGTGTGGCCGTGCGGGCAGTTGCTCTGATGCTGGATTTTGCGTTCCAGCAATTGGGGCTGAACCGGATCACGTCGTATTATCGGTCTGACAATCTCGGCAGCCGCGATTTGATCAGTCGACTGGGCTGTCAGGTTGAAGGCACCTTAAGGCAGGCCTGGTTTGCTGACGGGCAGTTTCACGACATGGTCGTCGTCGGGATACTGCAACAGGATTGGGCAGAACGACGGGCAGCGCTTGCACAGGAACTGGACCGTGAAATCGTAGTCAGCTTTGGCGCGACAGGCTGGTCCTGGCCGCCTGAAAGCAATGCTGACTCATGAAATGACGCGAAATTTGTTTGAAACTTTGTTAAAACGCTCTCGTCGGCCTCGACGAGACTACGCAATTGAGTGCTATCAGTGAAAACGACCGGTTCGGACCCATCAATTAAACAAAAGCTTGGGGCGGTGCTATTTGCCGATGTTGTCGGCTATTCCCGCCTGATGAGTGAAAATGAGATGGACACGTACAATGCGTTGAAATCTCTTCTGTCCCAACTTGAGGGCATCTGCATAAAATATCAGGGCAAGATCATCGAGGTGCGCGGTGACGGCATTCTTGCCCTTTTTGATACCGCCACCAGCGCGGTTGAATTCAGCATCGAACTGCACCGGATTGCGGCAGAGCATAATCAGACGCGGCTGGACGGTCAGCAGATCAAGTTCCGCGCAGGCGTGCACATGGGCGAAGTGCTGATGGATGAACGCGGTATCCACGGCGATAACGTCAACATCGCCGCCCGCCTGCAAGAGATTGCCGAGCCTGAGCGGGTGTATGTCAGCGCAGCCGTCTATGAGCAGATCCGCAATCGCCTGCGCTATGGCTATGAATTTCTTGGGCCAAAGCAGCTTAAAAATATCCTGTCTCCGGTAGCCACTTACTGTGTACGAACCGAGGTTGAAGGCGCCACAATGGCCGCAACCTTGCGCCCCGAAATGCAGTTGGAGGTGCTGGAACGGCCCGATATCCCTTCGGTCGCGGTGCTGCCGTTCGCCAGCCAGGGCGGGGGTGAGGATGACAGCTGGGTTGCCGAAGGGCTGACCGATGACATCATCATGAACCTGTCGAAATTCCGGAACCTGTTCATCATTGCCCGGAATTCATCCTTCTTCTTCAAGACCCAGTCGATGTCCCCGCAAGAGGCGGCCCGGCGTCTGAATGTGCGTTATATCGCGCGCGGCAGTGTTCGTCGTTCGTCCAGCCGGATCAGGATCACCGCCGAGCTGATAGATGCAAATTCTGAGCGCACAATCTGGGGCGAAAGATTCGACCGTAAGCTCGACGATGTCTTCGATATTCTGGATGAAGTGACCGAATGCATTGTCGCGGCCACGGCGGTGATGATCGAGTCGCACGAGAAACAGCGCATGGTGCAGTCGATACCGTCAGACCTGCAGGCCTATGGCTCTGTCCTGCAGGGGCAGCATCATATCTTCAAATACACGCGCAATGATAACCGCAAGGCGCAGCATTGCTACGAATCTGCACTGGAACGTGACGGTGGATATGCAAGGGCTGCAGCGGCCTTGTCGCGCACGCTCAACATCGATTGGCGCTATTCCTGGACCGAAGATCCGGGCAGCGCGCTGGACAAGGCGCTCTCGCTGGCCCAACGCGCCGTGGAACTCGACCCCACAGATGCGCGCGGATTTGGAGAGCTGGGCTATGTCCAGCTGTACCGGAAAGAGCATGACGCGGCGATCGAATCCTACAAGCGCGCCTTGCAGTTGAACCCCAATGACGCGGATATGCACTCTGACTACGCCGATGCGCTGGCCCATTGGGGCGACAACGAAACCGCGATTCAACACCTGCAACAGGCGATGCGCCTGAACCCCTATTTCCCCGATCAGTACCTCTGGCATCTGGGCGGGGCCTATTACAACCTCAAGCGATATGACGATGTGATCTCTTGCGTGAACAAGATGAACAACCCCACCGAAGGACAGCGGGTGCTGGCCGCCAGCTATGCCCATAAGGGCGAACTGGATATGGCGCGTCAAATCGCCGACAAACATCGCGCGGTCCATCCGAATTTTTCCCTGTCGCGCTGGGCGAAGGTTCAACCGGATCGCCTGTCCGATGACACACAGCATTTTGTTGAGGGTCTAAAGAAGGCCGGGTTCTGAGAGCAAGAACGGCAGCAAGGCGCAGAAACCGGACACTGCAAAATTGCAATGCATGGCGGCGTCTTGAGGCTGAAACAGCCCAAAGCGGACACGATCTTGGTGCATCCTGAGATCCATGCTTTCTGCAAGGTGGGCGGGAAGCAGACGAGCGGTGCGTGTGTGATCTCTCCAACCAAAAAATGATTGTGGTAGCCAATGGATGGTTCTTTCCTAGCGTCAATCTCGCAAGCTAGGCTAGAACCTACTTGTCGTCTTGCCTATTTCCCGCTTAGCGTGTGGAAGCATACTTATTTAGGATGATTTTTGATGGCAATGAACCCAATTGTTCGAGCTCAGCTCAACGATTTCAAAAATGCTAACGTACACGAAAAAGGTGACGACAGTGATTTTTTCGAAGTGATGTCCATTTTTGCTGTAGAAAACGGCATTCTAGGCGAAAATATTGATCCATTTCGAGCCCACCTGAGAGGCCAAGAGTTTGGCATTGATGGGATTGCTATTAGTGTTCAAGGTACTCTGTGTGTTGACGCCGATGAGGCCGAGTCTGTACTTTCAGTTGGAAGGAACCACGTCGGATCCTTCCATATGTATCAGTCCAAAACGTCGGACGGCCTCGACTACGGGCAGATTTCGAAGTTTCTTGATGCTGTTTATGACTTTTTCACCGACTTAGAACTTTTGAAGGGTGATCAGATCGAAGATCTGGTTGGTGCGCGCGATCAGGTATTTGCAGCCGCAACTAGGTCAAATCCGGACCTCAAGTGCTATTTCTGCACAACTGGTTCCGGGGAAATATCAGATGCAATCGGCACTCTCATTCAAAGCAACCGGTCTCGGCTAGCGGCGCTCAATGTATTTGGTTCAATCGACATTTTATGTTTGGGTGCCCGCGACATTCAGGATGCGTTCAGAGCGGCAACAAACTCATCGAAAGCATCGATTAGCTTTCCAAAAAATATGACGCTTCCAGATCACGATAACATCGAAGAAGCCTATATCGGCTATGTTACCGCAGACCAAATTTTGGAGATGGCTCTAGGTGAAGCTGATAGTCAGGGAGAGCGTCATATAAACCGCGCTCTATTCTATGACAACGTCAGAGATTTCAATCCGAACTCAGAGATAAACAAATCAATACTTGCCGAACTTGAAGCAGGCGATCTGTCGTCTTTTGTATTCAAAAACAACGGCATTACAGTGGTTTCAAAAACCATTGCCCGGAAAGGCGATACGTTTACTATTGAGGATTACCAAATAGTCAACGGTTGCCAAACTACAAATATCCTTGCTCAAGCGCCTGATTGTGCTAGCCAGATTAGCGTGCCGCTCAGGTTGATCGGAAGCTCTGATCCGGACTTCATTGCCAAAATCATAGTAGGAACGAACAAGCAAAATGAGGTTCGAGAAGATCAGTTTTGGGCCTTACTCCCATTCATGAAAGACCTTGAGATATATTGCTCTGGCCAGGATGGGGATGAGAGAATTCTCATCGAACGACGGGACAATCAATATAGAGATGTCGCAATAGAGCGAACTCGGATTATGAAGCCGTCCGATCTAATGAAGATCGCAGCCGCAGCCTTCTTTTTTCAACCAAATCGCGCTGCACGCGATCATAGGGGAATCCGCAAAGAGTTTGCAGATAAGATTTTCTTGCGAGATCACAGTGTCGAACTCTATCACATGGCAGCGCTTTCCTTATACAAATTTGATTACCTTGTTCGCACATCCAAGGTGCCCCGTACTTATGTCATTTATAAGTTCTTTATCCTGTATGCTTTAGTCCGTCAGTTTTGGAACACGCCGAACCTTCTTGAGGCGAATCCAAGGCAGCGTTCTGCGGTACAAAAATCTGTTATGGCTATCATACTCGATAACGACTTGTACGCGGAGCATGTCCAGAAAGTTTCAAACCATATGGATAGTTTGATTTCTGCCGCTGGTGCGAAGACTAGGGAACAGGTTCGAGACTTTATTCGAACGGAAAGCTTCTCGGAAAGCTTCACTAATTCCTTTTTTAGGATTTAGTTGGGAGGGGGCTCTTCGGCCATTTTCTTGAACACTATTGATGCCGATTGTCGGGAAACCCAGCATTCTGAATGCAACGAGCCACAAGCTCTTACTCGGCTAAGCCAACATAAGAGGACGTTGGTGCGAAGGTCTGCTTTGTGGTCTGTGACCGCAGCATTGACTTTGGGTGCCGGTCGTCCGCTTTGGGCTGCTAAGCAACCTTGTGCACACGCAGCTACCAGATCACTCGGCTATGTCCGGTCCGGGCTCAATGCAGGCATAAAGTCGCTGCTGTCCACACACTTGCACGTATGTGGTCAGCAACACTTGTCATATAAGGCTTAACTCAAGAGCGCCTCGTCTTAACCGGTCCTATTCCCCGCGCGCCTTTGCACCGGACACTTTGGCACCACTGACCTTGGCGCCAGATACCTTGGCTCCGCTGACTTTCGCTCCGGATACCTTGGCCCCACTGACCTTGGCCCCGGATACCTTGGCACCGCTGACCATCGGGGCGTCGTATTCGAAATAGACGTCCAACAGCACTTCTTCGATCTGGCCAGCCGCAATATCCATGCGGAGGGTGTAATCAGCCTGATCGTAGTTCCAGACACGAATATCGCTGGCAATCTGGTAGTCTGCAGCAGCCACGCCCGAGACCGATGGGTTCATCGGTGCGCGCGCGGTTTGCTGCGTGGTATCCTCTCCGGCTTTGTCCAGCTTGAACCCGTAGGGCAGGTTGCCGCCGGTGGCACTTTCGCCGTGGCCGTGGACCAGAAAGATCGTCGGTTCGGGCATCTCGTAATAGGTGCCATCGTAGGCGAAGCCGTAAATCCGAGCCAGCCGCGCATCGCCTCCAAGCTGGTCGCCGATAAAATTATTTACGCCGCGACCCCTCCTGCGGTCATCCTGTTCGATGAACAGCTGATCTTTGTGGCTGTTTGCGGTCTGCTGCCAATAGGTATTTTTGAACTGGCGGCCCCGGCGAATGTAGACAAACGAGTCGTGTGAGACTTTCTTGCGCTTATCGAATTTGAACTCTCTACCGGATTTGACCACCTTGTAGATGCCTGAATGCGCGTTCGCTGATGCGCCCACCTGAACCAGAACCCGGTCGTCTTCGCGGACAACAACACCGTCGATCTTCAGGAAGGTGTTATTCAGCTCAGCTTCGGTTGCAAGCTCTTCCGCCAAACGGACCGAACGCTGTTTCAGTTTAAGATCGCTTAACTCTCGCCCGAACAATAATACCTCGGAAAAACTGAGTAAGGACTCAGACATATCACTTTCTCCCTATCGGGGGCCGGCGGAGCCTAGGGCAACGCCTGTCCCAGTTTGCGCATTCCTTGCGCTTCGATTGTCAAATTATCACCCCGTGTGCATAACCTGCCATAATAGCGGGGCAAAAACAAAGACTTTAAGGCTCTTTCGCTTCGGGCGCCAATGTACGAACCGACGCTGCATGGCTTGACCCGTCCGGCTTGGTCAGACGTGGGCCGGGCCGTGTCAGTCCGATGTCGCGCATTCGGAAATTGCCCTCGATGATCTGCCGGAATGCACCGCCGGTGATCTCGTGATCGACCACGACCAAAGCGCGCTCGACCCCGAAATAGCTTAACATGTCAGCGTCCAGCATCTCCCACGCATCGGCAAGGTAAGTTCCCAGCAAATCCCGCGCTTCGATCAGCGCAACGCGGAACCCTTCGGGGTCGGCGGCGTAATGTTCATCAAACAAATCCTGCATGATCGCATTGTATTCGTCGGACCCTTCCAGCACGTCCGACAATTCCTCCATTTCAGGATCGATCACATTATGGGCGACCAGCCGTTCATGGTAGATATCGACCAGAATATCGAACATGGCACCGGTCAGCGGTTCAGACAGGGCGTGTTCGCTTGACCACCCCTTCGAGAATTCAGACAGCGTCCGGTCATTGGCGGCGATCCGGATTTGCGAGTTCTGCGACAGCTCGGCAAAGCGGCTGAGCCGGTTATAGGTATAGAGGTTCCCGCGCGTGTTCTTCAGCACCTCATCCACGACCGAGCCGAAATGCAAAGACGCCAAAAGCGCGACCATATCCGCCGCAGATTCATGAAACCCGTAATACTCGCCAGTTGCATCCTCTTCCGAGGGCAGGCCGATGACGCTGTAAATGATGGCATGCCCGATCTCATGCGCCACCACGTCAAAGTTCAGGCTGTAGGGGCGGTATTCATCGCCATGCTCGCGGGTGCCGCCGGTTTCCAGAAACCCCCAACCGATATGCGCATTGTCGAGACCGGGCAGCAATGACAGCTCTAGCCGGTCGAAGTCACGCTCGAAATGCCACGGGATCGACCGGCCGAAATATCCCTCCCACACATCCATGGTAAAATGGGCCGACCCGAACAGATGGGCGGCTTCAAAGCCGGGGTCTTCGGGATCGATATGGATGAAATTACCGAACTCATCGGGTTCGGGTGGTGGCAGGATATAGCCGTCCCAGGCGGGCAGATACATCTCGGGGCCATCTTCACCCTCGATCATCGCGCCATAGGGGGTCGTCTTGTCGACCGGGTACATCGCGTACATGCGCGGCCCCGAGGGTCCGGGCCCGATACTGCCCTGCGGGGCCGAGATTTCGACCAGTTCGGGTTTCGAGTTTGGCTCAAGATAAGGCGATTGCGGGTAAAGCAGAAACCGCGTGCCCGGAGTTTCACTTTCCGAATAGTCGGGCCAGATCGTCAATGTCCCCTCCCGTTATCGTCCCGTCAGAGTTCAGCCCGCTTATCGGGCACCTGGTCCTCGGGATCGCCACCGACGTGGCAAAACATGAATTCGGCTTCAATCAAATCAAGAAACGCCTCGCGCCCTTCAAGGCCAAGCGCGATTGCATAGGATTCAAGATCATCCGGTATCGCTTGGTCAAGCCGTGTTTCAAAAAACCAGATCAGCGATTGCGTTCTGTTCGTGTCGCCAGCGGTGCCATTCACCCGATGCAGCCCCTCGAGGTGATCAGCCTTGCGCCGCGCCCGGTCGCGTAACGTGCCATAGCTGCCATCGTGGCGAAGCTCGGCCAATAGGGCTGTGTCCAGATCGTCCGCACGCGCGGAAACAATCGCATCCTTATGGGCACGGTCGGCCAGCATAGCTTCGTATTGTGTTAGGGTCAGGTCGTTGTCCTGAAGCCATTCCATCAAATCGGCATGGCGGGGCAGACGTGCCACAAAACGGTGCGCGGTCATCTGTTGCCGCAGCGCATCACGGTCGGGCAAATGGTTGATCCGATGCGCTTCATCCCGCGCCAGCAGGTGTAACGCGGCACGGTCGCGCAGACGGGCATATAACTGTGGATCCAGTCGCAGCTCATCCACCAATGCCCGTGCCTCTGTTTCTTGCGAGGCGCTCTCGGAATCGACCCGAGCCTTCAGTTCGCGCCAGACCAGAGTGCGTTCAACACGCGGCGCGACCGGGCCCTCTTTGTCCGCCTTTAGATACTGCGCCATTTGCGTCAACATCTCACGGGCGTCATCACCCTTGGCATCCACCTGCCCCTCGGGCAGCCAGCTCCGAAACACTTCCAGACCCAAGGCGGTATCTGCCGCCGCAATCATCTTATCCCAAACTCGGTCGCGATAGTGCAGGCTCTTGGCCGCATCCAACAGGGTCTGGGCAACCTCTTCCGACACCACTTTGGCGGCCTTCGCTTCTGCAAGCGTGGCACGGATCGAAACCATCGGCTCGCTCAGCGGCATAAAGCCAAGCTCGGCTGGACCGTGCAGCACCGCGACCTCATCGTCATCAGCAATCGCGCCGCTCAGATAATCCTCAAATACCCGTCCGACGCCAATCATCCCGAATTCGGCCAGTTCGGCGGCCCGCAACGCGCCCATGCTGGCGCTGCCGAAAACCGGGATGCCCTGTTCCAGCGCCCACAGGATTTCCTTGTGCCAGACCGAGGGCACACCGTCGAAATACCCATCGATGATGCCAATGGCCCGCGGCTTGTCGCGCACCACGCGATACACATCCCCCTGCTGGACCGGGGGCAGGATGGTCGCGTCCAGATGCTCTTGCACCGACTCAGCCCGCAGCGTGGGTCCAACGAAAACAACGATGCTCATGCCGACACCGCCCGCGCCCTTGGGCCCGCGATGAAATCGGGATCGTCATGCGGTGCCTCCAGCCCCGGAATAACCGCGCGTATAACGGCGATATCGATCTCGGGCCGGGACAGATCGACGGTCACCACCTGATCCATCCCAGCCGCCGACAGGCTGGTCAACAGCAGATCAAGATCTTCGGTGAAAGACCCGGTCAGATGCGACGGGCAATCGATAAAACGTCCCGTCGCCGCAGCGCCGTCAATCAACTCGCGGATATACCGGCTGCGCCACGTGCGGGCCTCGTCCGAGAACTCCTCGGGGTCCAGATCATCCCGCGCGCCCGAAATATAGGTCAGCCGCGTCTGCGCCGCCTCGGTCAACGCGCGCAGCAATGCAATGGCACGGTCTGGGTGGCAACCATCGCCTATGCCGATATGGCCCGTTGCCTCTCCGGCCTCGCAGATGACACAGCGAAAGCTGGCGATACCGATATCCGAAGTTGTGTCCCAAATCCCCAGATCCAGGCCCGCCGCTGTGATCTGATCCATCGCTTTCTGACAGCGCGGATCATCGACCGTCGCCGGATCAACGCGCGGCATGGCCCCTCCGTGATGCCACAGCGTAGTGGCGTCGCGCTCGATCAGTTCACAGATCGCATGGCAGCCGGCTTCAACGGCATCATTGCCCGAGGCCAGGCCATTTGTCGTGCGCGGAAACGCGCGCTGCCCGGTTACCGGTGAGGTGGTGTAATCCGTATCCACCATCTCATAGGGGACCCAACAGGCAACATCGGCGGTCAGGTCGCGCCCCTGCACCCACAGCATCGCCCCATGTGGATCAAACTGCCCGCCCGTCACACGGGGCAGGCGGTCGACATCAACCACTTTATCCTGTTCCAGATCCGCATGGCTGCACAGCCGCAGCGGCAGCTCAATCCGCTCCGCATGCCAGGATTCGATCGCCTCCATCACGCCCGAGGCCTGCGCCGCGCTCAGCGACAATCCCTTACCCAGCGACACCGCGACCGAGCGCGAGTTGGGCCGCGTCACCATCACCGTCGGCAACCCGATCCGGTCCAACCCGGTTAGGTTGGCGATCCGAGTGATGCCCATTTGTTTGAGAAACGGTTTGACAATGGCAAGGGTCTGTTCCGGATCGCGCAGCCGGTGGGTATCCAGCACATAAGTCTTCTGCGAAATCCCGGGCATTCAAATGGCCTTGTCAACTATCTGGTAAACCTGCCGAACCCGCCAAGCGGATCGCGTCGGCGTCAGGATGCGGGATGAATGCAGACGGGTCAACCGCCCGGCCCAAGCGATCCGCACTTGCAAGAACCGCGCCCTGCCGTTAAACGAGCTCGCGCATCGCCTCAATAGCTCAGCTGGTAGAGCAGGTCCTTCGTAAGGACAAGGTCGGGGGTTCGAGTCCCTCTTGAGGCACCATCTCGTCTCGACATCAACTATCTGCGCTTAGATCAGCATTTCAATTTTTGCGCCTGGGAACTGCGATACCAGCCCGTTGGTTTCGGATTCTGGGGTCAGACACAGGGCCGTCGATAGACCGTCGGCCAATGCCGCCTGCGGGGCGGATACCGAAACGACCCGAAGTGTTGTACTGATCCCCATCGGGTCCAGGATGTGGCCTTGATCACCCTGCAGCATGGTGCCTTCGGGGGCCGAGGTTGCGACGGCTCGGTCTTGCAGCCTGACCCGTTTGGCGACCATGCCATCAGGTGTGGCCAATCCGATATGCCACTGCTCGCCCGGGCGTCGTCGACCAAGGGCTGCAACCTCGCCCATATCCACCAGAACATTGTGCAGATTGAAAGACCGCAGCAACGCTGCAATCCGGTCCGTGATCGCCCCTTGCGCGATGCCGTTCAGGGTAATCGCGGATTGTCCGGGGTGCGGCAGGTGAATCTCATCCGCGCCCACGCGCACCTTATCCCACCCGATTGTCTGTCGCGCGCGGTCCACATTTGGCTGGGCCGCGCCGCTGGCGAGCGCCAGCCATAGCGGCTGTATCGTCGGATCAAAGGCACCGCCCGAGGCGTCGTGAAGCGCGGAACACAGGCTCAGCACTTCTAGCAGTTCAGGCGCAGGGGCGCTCAGGCGACCGGTCCGGTTCAACTGGCTGATCTGTGACTGCGTTCGATAAAGGCTGAAGATATTCTCAAGCCGATCCAACTCGGCTTCGACCGCAGCAAAGATTGGTGCGGCTTGCGTTTCCGTCACACCCTCAAGCCGCAGGCTGGCAGGCGCGCCCAGCGCCACACCACGCCACTGGGCCCAAGTGCCCGCCATCGCGGGAACCGCAGCGCAGGCGGCTGAGATGGTCAGGAAACGGCGACGGGTCAGGACGGTCATGCGGGTGTCTCCAGTGCGAGGTCCAGATCGACAGGTCCCAGCACCTCGGTATCGGGAATGTCCGACAACGGAAGCGCCGCGCCGCCATAATTCGCGATGAACGCCTCTGCCGCGGCGGGGTCGCCAAAGGGCACTACTTCGCGCGCGCCCATGCCGCCGGCGACATCGGCACCCACGACAAAGGTTGCACCATCAGCATCGATCCAGTTCGATATCCCCGGTTGCCGCCAACTGGGCGCAACGCTCATATCGCTGACATAGACGGCGGTGATCTTGGCATCCCGCTCGGGGCTTTTCAGATACGCCACCATGTCACGAACCTGCGCGAAGAACAGCGGGGTCGGATAACCCTCAAGATGGATCTGTCCCTTTGGCCCGCCATGTTCGGCGATGTTCATCTGGCAGAAAAAGCTCAGCGCATCGGGGGTCAGATCGACCGGATCGGGGGCCTCGGCCACCTCCTCTTTGCAGGCCACCAGCGCGACCAGTGCGATCAGGGCGAGACGTTTCATGGCTCGACCCTCCGGAATGCGAGCCGTGCAAGCGCAAAGCCCAACACCGGCCAGATCAGCAGCGAGGCGGGCGCAGCCCAGACCGGCAGGGCTTGCGCAGCCCCGGTCATGCCCGAGGCCATCGCGACGCCCTCGGTCGCCGCGATGTTCCACAAACGGAATGCGTCGGCCGGGTTGGCCACCATCACCCATGGAAAGACGGATTGGGTGAAGACGCCGCCCTTGTCCATGACCACGGCCCCCAACAGGCCCAGATCATAGAGGACGACAAAAACCAGCCAGAGCCCGGCCGACATGCCTGCCGCCGCCGTGGCCCCCTTTGCCAGGGCAGACAGCAGGTATCCAAGCGCCAGAAAGACGGCGCCCAGCAGGATCGATGTGAGAATGAGGCGCACCAGCGCCATCAGGCTTTCCGGCCCCGCGCCGCCAAAAAAGGTGGCCACTGCGCCAGCGGTGCCGAAACCGATGGTCATGGCAAAGGCCAGCGCGGCCAGATGGGCGGTGAACTTGCCCAGCAGGATTTCCCCGCGCCCGGCCGGGTAAGACAGCAGCAGTGAAAGGCTGCCGCGATCCACGTCGCCCGCGATGGCGTCAAAGGCAATCATCAGCGCCAGCAGCGGGGCGAGGTAGACCGACAGCGTGGTCATCGACGCGACTGAGACGGTCAGCATGTCGACGCCAAGCGTGCCGGTAGGCGCGCTGCCTGCAAAGGTCAGCGCCAGGGCAAACAGCACCATGATCAGCGTCGCGACCAGCAGCCAGCGGTTGCGGCGCAGGATCAACATTTCGGTGCGGGTGATGGCGAGGAAGCGGGTCATAACCTCTCCTCCTGTGCATAGTGGCGATAAAGATCCTCCAGCTTGGGCGGGGTCATTTCCACATCCGCGACCGCGTCGCCCAGTCCGGCGATCCGGCGCAGGGCCTCCATTTTGTCCTTGGGTGTGCAGAGCATTTCAATCGACGCGCCATTGATCCGGCTGCCGCCCAGTTCAGCGGCCAAGGCGTCGGGGTTCGCACTGGCGCGGACCTTCAGGCGGATTGGCAGACCGGCCAGCGCCGACAGGTTGGTCAGCGTGTCATCGGTAACCATCCGGCCTTTGCGCATGATGGCAATCCGGTCGGTGCGGGCCTCAACCTCGGTCAGCGCGTGGGACGCGATCAGCACCGCCGTTCCTTGCCCTGCCAACTCATCAATGATGGCATAAAGATCTTGCCGCGAGATTGGGTCTAAACCGGATGTGGGCTCATCCAGCAGCGCCACTTTCGGCTGGCCCAACAGCACCTGCGCCAGACCCAGACGTTGCCGCATGCCTTTGGAATAGGCCCCGATCCGGCGGTCGAGCGCATCGCTCAGACCAACACGCTCCAACAGGCCGGGAACGTCGGCCTTGCCACTGGAAAGCTGCGCAAACAGGGTCAATTGTTCTCGCCCGGTCAAAGCGGGATGGAAGGAAACCGCCTCGGGCAAATAAGCCGTCTCGCGGCGCGCCTGCGCGCTGCCGGGGCTGGCGTCTCCGATCCAAATGGTGCCTCCTTCAATCGGGATCAGGCCAAGGATGGATTTGATCAGGGTCGACTTGCCCGCGCCGTTATGGCCCAGCAGCGCGACGCGCTGACCGGGGGCAAGGGACAGGGTGATATCGTCAAGAACGCGGGTTTTCCCTCGGTCCTTGCTGACATGGTCAATAGTCAGGGCCTTATCCGTCATGAGGCACCTTTTTCATAGCTGGGGGTTCAGGGGCTTGCATCAATGGGTTGCTGTCCATCACGCCGCCCGGCAACAGCGCCGGGAAGGCCGATTGCGACCAGCGCACCAGCTGCACGGCGGGGGAGCCGAGCAACAATTTGGCTGAGGGTTGGGTCCACAGCACATGGTCCATACTGTCATTGGGGCGATAGGGGGCATCGGCAATGCCGTTGCCATCCACATCATAGGCGGCAAAATCGGACCAATAGTTGCCGCGTCCGTCCTCGGACCACTCGACCCATTTGGTCGAGACATATTTCACCTGCGTCCGGTTTCCGATGAATGAGTTGCCAACGATACGGTTGCGCTCGCTGCCAGCGGTAAAGTGGATGCCGATGCCGCATCCCTGGAACCAGTTGTCGGTGAATTCGTTCTTGTTCGAGTTATAGAGGAAGGTGCATTTTTCCTTGGCACCTTTCACCACGTTTCCGGTGATGGTGCTCTTGTTGGCATAGTTCAGCATCACGCCATGTTCGCGGTCGCCGATCGAGACGTTGTTGGCCACGGTCACATTGGTCGTGAACATCACCGCATAGCCCAGATCATTGCCGATCGAGACATTGTCGCTTACCACCGAGTTGTCCGCATACATGTAATGCACAGCAAAGCGCAGATCGCGGAACAGGTTGTTGGTGAAGGTGTTCTTCTTGGACGAGTTCACAAAGATCCCGTCGCGCCCGTACCGGATGTCATTGCCATCAACCACTGCGCCGGGGGCATTCCAGACATAGACGCCATTACCGCGGTCATTCATCCGTTGGTCTTGGCGGCCTTCGATCCGGTTGCCCCGGACAATGCTGTCTTTGGCGCCATGAATGTCGATGCCATAGAGATTGCCCAACAGCACATTATCTTCGACCACCGGCGCTGTGGCCGTCTTGGTCAACTGGATGCCACTATCGATCCCGTCATGGTCAGAGCCCGAGCCGATCACCGTCAATCCGCGCACGATCACTCCCGGTCCAGTCACCGTGATGACGCTGCCCTCACCTTGGCCATCAATCGTGGCCTGTCCCAACCCGTCGATGGTGACGGGCCGGTCCAGCACAAGCGTTTCGGTGTAAACGCCGGGACTCAGGCGGAGGGTATCTCCATCCGCCGCCTGCGCCAGTATCTCGTTGATGGCCCCCGCCCGATTGGGCACATCCCAATCCGCCGCCCAAAGGGGCGAGCCGAACAGGAGCGGTATGAGCAGGGGCCAACGCATGGGCTTACGCGCTCCGCGGTTCAACAAACATCCGGCCACGCATTTCCATGTGCAGCGCATGGCAGAACCACTGGCAATAGAACCAGTGCACGCCCGGACGGTCGGCAATGAACGTGACCGAGGCGGTCGCCTGCGGTGCAACTTCCATCGCGATACCGAAGTTCGACAGGCACAGCCCGTGGGTCACATCGTCCACGTCGTCCAGGTTGGTGACGTAAAGTGTAACCTCATCTCCCTGTTTGACAGTGAACTTCTCAAGGCTGAACACAGGCGCGGTCGAGGTCATGTAGACCCGCACCTTGTTGCCGTCGCGGATGGGCTCTTCGGCACCTTCTTCCAGATCTACACCATCGGCTGCCGCCTGCTGGCGCGCCTCTTCCCACATCGGGTCATTGCGATCCCAGACGTTGACCGGGTTCACTTTCGACCGATGAACAAGGATCGAGTCATGCGGTTCCGCAAAGGTCGGGCCGTCATGGACCACCTTCATCTTGTCGCCCGAGATGTCGATCAACTGCTCGTTTTCCGGCTTCAGTGGCCCGACGTTCAGGAAGCGGTCTTTCGAGAACTTGTTCATCGAAATCAGCCACTTGCCGTCAGCCTCAGCCGTTTCACCCATTGAGGTCGAGTTGTGGCCCGGCTGGTAATGCACATCCACCTTGTCGAGGATCGGGTCAACATCCGAACCACCATAAGCCTCAATCGCCTTGGCGATGTCCCATTTCACAACCTGACTGTCGAGGAACAGGGTGGTATAGGCATTGCCTTTGCCATCGAACGCGGTGTGAAGCGGGCCAAGACCCAGCTGCGGTTCGGCCACGATTGCCGAGCGTGGGTCGGCATTGTCGGCAAACAGCGCATCGACCTTCTCCACATCGATCACGGACACGGTCGGCGACAGCTTCCCATTGATCATGATGTGTTTCTTGTCGGGTGCTGCGTTCACGCCGTGCGGTGAGTTCGGGATCGGGATGTAACGGGTCAGATCGCCGCCGGCCTCTTTGCGGCCATCCACGACTTTGACGCCGTTCAGTTCCTGATAGTTCCCGGCGGCAACAGCGTCTTCGATGCCTTTGAGGTTGAACACGACCACATGATCCAGCTCATTCTCGGTCATCTCGGCCAGGTTCATACCCATTTCCGAGTTGTACGAGGTCGAGAAGGCGTATTTGCCCTGATAGTCGCAGTCCGTGTTGTCGAGGTTGCCCGACACCATCACCTGCCATGCGATCTCCATCGTATCACCGTCAATGGCGGTAAAGATGTTCACGTATTGCGACGGATCGTCGAGGATTTCGCCATCATTGATCAGCGGCGCCTCATGCTCGCCATTGGCGAAGATGTACCCGGTGCGCGGGTATTTTTGCGGGCGCAGGCCGTGGATGTCATGCGCGTTCGGGATCTCGATGATCTTGTCGCATTTCATCACGTCGCAACGCACACGGGCCACGCGGGTGTTGGACTTGTCGTTCATGAACAGATAGCGACCGTCATATGTGCCATCGGTGAAAGACATATGCGGGTGGTGCAGGTCGCCATTGTCATAGGTAACCTTGCCGTTGGCAGCCAGATACGCCTTGGTTTCCGGCAACAACCCTTCAGTCAGGATTTTCAGCGACTCATTGGTCTGGCCCCAACCGGTGGCCGAGCAGCGGTTGAAGACCGGAATGCGCATCAGTTCGCGCATCGAGGGCACGCCGAGGATACGTACCTCGCCAGTCTGGCCCGAGGACCAGAAGCCATAATATTCGTCCAGCTCGCCAGGCTCCAGATGGGCATTGGCGGCGGCGCTGGCTTCGCGCGCGCTCATCAGGGTCGAGCCGAGGCCGGTCCCTGCAATCACGGCGCCGGTGGCAGTGGCCCCCAGCATCCCGCGGCGTGTGATGCTTAGTTTGTTTTCTTTGTCCGACATGATCGTTCCTCCTTTTTAGGAAGCGGTTTGCGGTTTGGCGTTTGGATGGTTCGCCGGTGGTTGTCCGAGGGGGGTCTTAAGATCGACCGACCCGGTCTTGGCCCGCCGTTTCAACTGGCGGATAACGACGGGACATTTGTCCTCGGACTGGTAGAGCACCTGACAATGCAGGCAGGTGACGCACTCGTTCGGATTGATCTCACCGGTGGGGTGGATTGCCTGAACGGGGCATTCGTTGGCGCAGGTTTGACAGGGGGTGCCGCAATCCTTGTAGCGGCGCAGCCAGTCGAACATGCGAATACGGGCCGGGATCGCCAGCGCCCCACCCAGCGGGCAGAGATAGCGGCAATAAAACCGTTCGATGAACAGCCCGATCCCCAGCAGCAGCAGCGCAAAGACCACAAACGGCCAGTCGCGCATGAATTTCAGAATGATCGCGGTCTTGAACGGCTCGATCTCGGCATATTTCTCGGCCAGCGGGATGGAGACAAAGCTGAGGCCGAAGAGACCAAGGAAGATCATGTATTTCGCGGGCCACAGCCGTTCATTCAGACCCCAGGGCAGGGTCCATTGCGGCACTTTCAGTGCCCGTGCGATCTTGTTGGTTAGCTCCTGCAGGGCACCAAACGGGCACAACCAGCCGCAATAGGCGCCGCGCCCCCAGAACAGCAAGGCGGCGGCCACGGCGAACCATTGGATGAAAACCAGCGGGTCCAGAAGGAAAGCATCCCAGCTGAAACCTGTTCGCACACTGCCCGCCAGCGCCATGAGGTTCACCACACTTAGCTGCGCGTTGGCGTACCAACCGATGAAGAACAGTGTCAGCGTCAGGTACCCGATGCGGAACCAGTAAAAGACCCGGGCGTTCATCGTGGCGTGGAACTGGAAGAAGAACGTCGCGGTCAGTATCAGCAGCATGACGCCCAGACCGGCAATCTCGACCGTGCGATCCTTCCAGATGCGTTTCCACAGTGCGGCCTTGGCGGCGGCCTCGTCCGTGGCATCATCAACGACGGTAGGGGCCGCAACCGGCAGCAGGTATTGCTCGGGCAGTTTGTAGCCCAGATCGAAAGTCAGAAAGGTTTTCTCAACGGCACCCACCGCGCGCTGCACCAGCAATTGCAGGCGGAACGGCTCAGCCGGATCGAACTCGGCGTCGGCGGGGATTTTGAAGATGTCGAGCTCGGTAAAGCTGGGCGCATCGGTTGCGGCCACCTTACCCAACCGGCGTTGCTGCTTGTCGAAAAACCGCACCGAGTTGTCGCCCTGAATCAGCTGAATCCGGTCGAAAATGCCACCCCGGACATAACCCGATCCCTTAAAGCTATAGGCCCCGCGCCCCAGCACCAGAATGGCCTGCTCGCCATCGGCCAGCCAGTTCATCAGATTCTGGTATTCGGCTTCACCCAGCAGCGATTTACCGATCGAGGGGACTGAGACCAGCGCCATATGCATGTCGATAAAGGTGTCATCCGGCTCACCCGGTTCAGGGCGTTTTGTGGCGCGCTGATCGCCGGTGGCCTCGAACGCGGCATTGACCTGTCCGATATCCAGCGTCAGCCGCCGCACCGATCCGTCACCGGATAGCGTGGACCAGTCGTAAACGGCATTCTGCGCCATATCGACTTCGCGTTTGGGTCCATCGGCCAATACCGGAGACAGACCACCCAGCCCCAGTGCTCGCGCGACCTTGATCCCGCCACGCACAAGGCTGTCGTCGATCACCATGATCGTGACAGTGGCCCCCGAGATAATGTCGAGGTCATGCCCCTCACCCCCGGTCTCGGCCTCGCGCTTGAGGTCCAGACCGGTATAGCCTTCGGTCAGTTCGACCATGCGGGAATTGGGGATGCCGATCAGCACGATCGGTTCCGAGTGTTTGACCAGTTGCACGCCGGTCAGCACCGCATCGTCATCAATGGCGGCAACCACATGGATGGGTTTGCCGGAATAACCCGTCGTGCCCACGAAGTCAGAGGTCAGGAATGCCCAGGCAACGGTTTCACCCCTCTTCATGACGGGGGCAACCTTGACGTCATCGCGGACCGGGCCAAAGCCATCGGCACCGGGTGCCAGATCGGCGGGTTCGATTTCAGGAAGGAAGCTGGCTAGACTTTCGGCATGGGCACTGATCGCCATCAGGCAGGACAGTGTGAAAGCCAGCAGGAAATGGATTGCGCGACTTACGACCACGGCGCACCTCCGATAGTTTGGGTGGGCACCATGGACGCGCGCAGGGCGCGTTCAGTTATGTCTAGGGTCGGTTGCGGGGGGCCTCGGGTTTCGGGCCACCGCCAATTTGAGTTGTACAACTCGAAAGAAACGCTGTTCTGACCCTGTACAACACGGACGAAATCCGAATACGCGACCGCCAGCACCTGCGGCACAGGTGCCGCGCTGGTGATCGCACACAATGCGCAATCGGCGCATTTCGGGCAATACGCGGTCGGGTCTTCGGCATCCTCCTCAAGATCAACCTCAACCCAGACCGCGCCGCCTTCCGAGCAGATCTCCACCCAGACACTTTCGCCAGTACTCGCCAATGCCGGCCCAAAGGTCTGCAACAACAGAAGAAATATGCCCGCCAACCCACAAACCGCGCGAAAGGCGCGTGCAGGGAGAATGTGCAGAGGGGTCAGCGCAGGCATGGAGACTCCGACTCGGGAAGCTACGCCTCGTGTTCTAAGGGATTCTCTCAGCGCGATACTTGACTTAGGTTAGGTGCGGCGGCGTTCTGATTTTATGATTTAAAATCAATCATCTGACTCATCCATAAGCCCACGCACCCATCGCCCGGCCAGCCAGGTCGCAGGGATGCCCAGAGGGATCGACCAAACCAACGCCGTTACCGGCTCGATTATTCCGAACCCCGCGCTATGGGCGATCAATCCAGCCAAAAACAGGTTGATGGCAACGGTCAACGCGGTGGCCGGATAAAGCAGGATGGCCAGCTTCCAGACCGGCCATTTACCCTCAGTGGCTGGTGCCTTCCGAGAAGGTGATTTTGTTCCAGACATTGTACTTTCCAGACGGTTTGCGCATCGGCAGGCGGCGCACTTCTTCAAGCGTCAGCGCGTCATAAACGATCACTGCACCGTCATCTTCCCAGATCGAAACTAGCGCGTGACTGCCATCCTTGGTGAATTCGACATGGGCCACGGTCTTGCCCGGTGCAGGCCGCAAAGTTTTCACGATTTCAAGGCTTTGCTTGTCGATCACATGCATGGCGTCCTTGTTTGGCCCAAAGAACACATCGGCCCAGACGTAAGGAGAATTCTCATGGCTGCGCATAAAGAACCCGGGCCCTTCGGTCTTGATTCGCTTGACGGTTTCCCATGTCTCCATGTCGATTACCGACACTGTGCCATCGGTCAAGTGCGGCGTCGCCATCACGGTCGTGTCGCCATGTTTCCAGGTAATGCCAGACCCCAGATGCGGCATCCCCGGCAGATCCAGATCGGCCACCTTGTGCCCGATGACCAGATCGATCACCTGCCCACCCTTGCCATCGCGGGACGCCCCCATGACGTATTCATAGCTCTGGTCGAAAAAGAAATCGTCCAGATAGTCAGGCGTGGTGATTTTGCGCACAGGGAACGGATTGGGATTCTTGAACTGACCCTCAATACGGAAGTCGTGGCCAATGCCGGATTGCGGTGGGTTGTCCCCATAAAAGACCTCCCAAATCTCTGGCACATCTTTCAGCGCCAGTACAAAGCTTTCGCGCGGGGGGGCTTGATAGACGGCTGAAACCCGGCTTGGGTTTCCCTTTTTGCTTTTAATCTCAATGACTTTCGCGACTGACAAGTCCTCGGTTGAAAGCAATGTCAATGAGTTTGGTAAATAGTTCGCCACGGCAACCCATTTACCGTCGCCCGACATGGCGATGTTACGGCTGTTCAGGCCTGCGCGGACGCGCCCCACCTGCTTCAGCGCCCAGATGTCATATTTCTGAACCCAACCATCGCGGGACATGATGAAGACGTACCGCCCATCCGGGCTGAACTTCGGCCCCCCATGCACCGCAAAGGGCGTCTCGAACCGGTCCAGTACTTCAAAGGTATCACCGTCAAGAACGCTGACATGGTGATCGCCGGTCTCCACGGCCAGCGTGATATTCATCGGATCGCTGTCCCACACGGGGCCATCCACTGGCGCATAGTCGTCGTCCAGAATACGGCTGGCCATGATATCGGCCTCATCCCATTCGGGGTTGCTCTCCAGCGGAGATTTCAGCCATCCCGCTAGCTCCTCGATCTGCAGCGCATCTAGTTCATGCGAAAACGCAGGCATCTGCGTGGCCGTACGCCCCTCGGCGATCACCGACGCTACGCGCGGCCCTCGCATGCGTTTCAGTGTCTCGGGGATCAGCGCAGGGCCAACGCCGCCCAGACGGTTCTCGCCGTGGCAAGACGCACAATGCTCAGCATAATCCGTTGATGCATCCGCTTGCGCCATCGCCGCTGTCCCGGCAAGCGCTATGCTGGCTAGAAACAGACCAACCCTCTGCTTCTTCTTGTTCCGAATACGGCCGCCGGAGGCTCCTGCACACGCCACTCGCATATTGGCTGGGCGCACAGAGCCATCGGTTTCAAAAGAACTGATGCGCCGGATCATGGCGTTTCCCCCGGAACGGTGTGACTTGCAGACGCTCACCCGCATCCGTGACACCGATTTCTTGGTTGGATAGATAACAAGCAGGATCTTCGGCCCAGGGATCTCCGGTCAGTTGCAGCGCCCGAATGCGGGTGTTTCCACCGCAGACATCCTTCAGCTGACAGGCCCCACAGCGCCCTTTCAGTGGGCGCGGACGGGTACGCAGCATGGCAAGCATCGGGTCATCGCCGGTCCAAAGCTCTGAGAACGATTTGGTCTTCACGTTACCGACCGTGTAATCCGACCAGTAGGTGTCGGGATGCACGCGGCCCAGATTGTCGATATTTGCCACGCCCAACCCGCTGGAATTGCCACCCCATGCGGCCAGATGCTCGCGCACATGGCGGACTTTATCTTCCTCGAAATGATCACTTACCCAGTTCAGGAAATACCCGGCATCGGCATCATTGTTGCCGGTTACAACGTCCAGTGGTCGCCCACCTGAGGCGGCCTCCCATGCGCGCTCCAACAACAGGTCCATGCCTTTGCGGGTCCTCAGGTGCTCGGCATCCTCGCCCCGGTTCTTGTCGCCGCGCCCTGCATAGACGAGGTGAGACAGGTAGAACTTATCGACACCTTCGTCGTCACATAGCTGCAACAGGTCGGGCAGGTGGTGCTGTGTGCCCTCGGTCAGGCAAAAGCGCAGTCCGACCTTGATGCCGCGCTTCTTGCATTCGCGCACGCCGCGAAGGGCGTCGGCAAAGGCACCTTCGACACCTCGGAACCAGTCATTCGTGGCCCCGATCCCGTCCAGCGAGATGCCAACATAGCTAAAGCCCACATCGGCAATCATGTCAGCGGATTCGTCGTAAATCCGTGTGCCATTCGTTGACAGCGCCAACATCGGCACCAGATCGCGGGCCCGTTTGGCGATGTCGTAAAAATCGAACCGGTCCAGCGGTTCCCCACCCGAGAGGATCAGGGCCGGGACGCGAAACTGGCCCAGATCCTCAAGGGTTACCATGGCTTGCTCATGGCTGAGCTCACCAGGGAATGCCACATCCGCCGAGACGGTATAGCAATGGCGACATTTCAGATTACACCGTCGCGTCAGGTTCCAGATCACCACTGGTTTCACGGGCCCGGGGCGGCGTTTGCGCACCGGAGTTGGATTGACGAGTTGGTGCATGTATTCAGTCAGGCGGAACATGTCTCAGCCTTTCTTTTTCAGGCGCAGCCCGGTCTTTTTCAGGATACGTGTGGAATAAAGGATATCGTTCGCTCGATAGGCATCACCGAGAATCACAGAGATCTCAGCGCGCTTTTCCTCGACCTCTTGTCGGTCCGACCCATGAACCATTGCAAACAGATTATAAGGCCAGTCGGGCAGCGCGCGCGGGCGTTCGTAGCAATGGGTGACGAAGGGCAGGGCCCCGATCTGAGCCCCCAGTTCGGCGACACGATCGTCCTCGACATCCCAGACGGTCATGCCGTTCGAGGTCATTCCCAACTTAAAGTGGTTGGGGGCCGCCGCGATGCGCCGGATGACGCCGCGGGATTTCATGTCGGCCAGACGATACATCAGGGCGGCTTCGTTAAGTCCAAGCGTTTCGGCCACCTGCGCGAATGGTTCAGGCACAAGGGGCAGGCCGCTTTGCAGCGCTTCGATAATCTCTCTGTCTTTCGTATCGATCATGCTGCCACCCGGAAGCCGATGAAGAATTCCTGAAGTTTGGGGAATTGCAGGACCGCGATCCCAGTTTCCCGTTCGATTGCCTCGGCAGTGTTTGTGATCCCTTCGGGTGTTTCTGTCGCCAGAACAAACCACATGTTCAGCCGGTGCGTGCGTTCATAATTGTGTGCAACCTCGGGGTGCGCATTGACTTTGGTCAGGACAGTTTCGAAATCCTCGGTCGGCACCGCCATGGCGCACAAGCAGAACGCTCCACCCAACGCGGCTGCATCGAAAAAGGGGCCAAAGCGGGTGATCACGCGCGCATCCTTCATCCGCGACATGCGGTCCAGCAGATCATCTTCGGTGAGACCCAGCTCCTTGGCCACTGCGGCATAGGGATGCGAAACCAAAGGCAGATCATCCTGCATCCGGTTCAGGATCGTACGGTCGGTCTTGTCCAGTTTCATGCGGCAGCCTCTTTCGGTTGGATCAGCGCACCGGTCTGTTTGAAGCAGCGGGTCGAGAACAGCACTTTGTTGCGCACGCCTGCCAACTCCGGCAGGGCTTGTGCCTCAGCCAGCACCTCAAGCGCTTCGCTGCGCGACCGGGCATGGATCATGGAATACAGGCGATAGGGCCAGACATCTTCGACCGGGTTACGCTCATAGCACAGTGTCACGCCGGGATGTGCCGCAAGCGCAGGACCAGCGGTGCCAACCTGTTCGGCTGGCATGTCCCAGACCACCATTGCGTTGGCGGACCAGCCCAAAGCACGATGGCGCACGATGACGCCGAGGCGAGAGATGATGCCAGATCGGTGCAAGATCTCAAGGCGCTCCATCACGTTGCCTGTGCTGCGGTTCAGTGTCTGGGCCAGAGCCGCATAAGGTTCAGCGACCAGCGACAGGCCGGAACTGAGCGCTTGCAACAAGGGCCGGTCACCCTCGCGCATGGCCGAACAATCAACCCTTCGTGGGCGGGGAACAGTGCGGGTTTTGCCCGACATGCGGAACCCCAGATCGACATTGAATGGGCGCACCAACCGCAGGTCCAGAACCCGCAGCCCCGTGCGATGGCTAATCCGCGCAAGCGTGTCGTTCACATGTGCCCGGTCCGGTCCAGTGGCCACAAACCACAGGTTCCAGTCGTCTTCGCGCTGGTAGTTGTGGTTCACGCCGGGTTCCGCGTCGATCAGGGCGGCGACCTCTTCCAGCCGCTCAGTAGGTGCGGCGACGGCAGCCAAAGTGCTGGCTGCAACCGCGCCGGGTGCAATCGTCGCGCCAACCCGCGTGATGCGTCCGGTCTTGCGCATCCGTTCCAGCCGATCGAGCACTTCGGCCTCGTCCAGACCCAGCGCGTCGGCCAGAACCTGAAACGGGCGCTCGGCGATGGGAAAGTCACGCTGGAATTCGTCCAGCAGGCGGCGGTCGATAGGGTCGGTTATATGCTGCATATCAAAGCCCCGTTCTATGTGCTCGGGCGGTGAAGAAGATGCCGGATGGGCTGTTCGCATCGATCTCGCGCAGCTTTTCGAAACTTTGCGTGTCGTAGACCATGACCTTGCCCGCGTCGCGTACACTGATCCACACCTCATGACCGCGGGGTGTGAACTCCATATGCAGCACGGCTGGGCCCGGTTTGAATTCGTGGATGATTTCTTTGCTGACACTGTCGATGACCTGGATCGTATCGTTCAGTGGGTGGGCGAAGTTCACCCAAACCTGCCGCCCGTCGGGACGGGCCATGGCAAAGACCGGCTGGCCGTGGGTTTTGGTGCGTCCGGTCTCGGTCAGTGTATCAGCATCGATCCACAGAACCTCGTGATGGCCGACGGCAGGCAGAACGAACTCGCGACCCGTCAGCGCCCAGCCTTCGAGATGGGGCATCTTGTAGACCGGCATGTCTTCCTGCCCGCGCCCATAGTTGGGTAGTACGCGAATGGGTTCAGGTGTTTCGGCCCACAGATCCAGCGCGGTCAGGCCATCCTCGCCAAACAAACCGGTGATATAGGTGCGACCATTGGCAGTGATCAGCGCGTCATAGGGGTTTTTGCCCATGTCAGGGATTTTGGTGATCTTAGGATCACCCTTGGCGAAATCGGCAATCCAGGTTTCGCCCGTGTCCCACATGGTAAAGACGAACCGACGACCGGGCGCATCGACCAGACCGATGGTTTTGCTGCCGGTCGGGATATCCGCGACCATATCCAGTGTGTCTGCATCGAAGACCCGCACACCGCCGGGCTCATAATTCGATACAGCAACCAATTTGCCGTCATCTGAAATGGCGCCACCAATGGCGTTGCCCGCCTGTATCACCCGGTTCACGATCTGGCGGGTGACGATATCAACCTTGGTCAGCCCGCCATCGCGCCCAAAGACATAGGCAAAGCGTTCATCGGGCGAATAGACCAACGAGGCGTGGGACAGATCGCCCAACCCTTCGATCCGGGCCAGTGCGGCGCGGTCAGACTGATCCACCAGCAGGACCGAGCCATTGGCCCGTTCAATCACAAGGCCGAGGTCTCCGGTTGCGGTAGGCTCGGCTTGGGCTGTGGTCATCAGCAGGGTAGTGGCAAGGGTGAGGATGAGGGTTTTCATTGTGCCTCCTGTGCCAGCAGGTAACGGGCGATCCATTCGGCCTCTTCTTCGCTGATCAGGGGCCGCCACGGGGGCATCGCGGTGTCGGGAATGCCATCGAGGATCACGCCGGTTAGAACGTCAGCGTCGTAGTGGTCCAGCGTCTCAGACCGCAGATCGGGACCAAGGCCGCCCTTCAGAGATAGCCCATGGCACGAGCCACAGTCCTGATGGACCAATCGCTTCAACGCGTTGGGGTCAAGCGTGTCGGCGGCAAAGGCCGTTGTGGCCACAAGCACAGCCGTTGAAAGAACAGCGCGCCCGGTCCAGATCGAACGCCCGGCGGCGATACCGGACGTTTCTTGCCCACCCTGTGTCGGGTGCGGCCCTGAATTCCTGCATCCGAGCCTAGCCATGGGCCTGCTCCAATAATTCGGCCACAGGCCGTTCGGCATAAAGTGACACCACCTTGCCGATGATGAAAAGCGTGGGCGCCTTCAAATCGGCCTCACGCACGTCCGCTGCCAGTCGATCCAGCCGGGATACCATGCGGCGTTCATCCGGTGTGGTCGCTTTGCCAACCGCCAGAACCGGTGTTGAACCCGGCAGGTTCTCGGTCATAAGCCCCATGGCGATCTGACCGATATTGGCGACGCCCATATAAACGACGAGCGTCGAGTCGGGGTCAGCCAGACGTTTCCAATCCAGATCCAGCACCTTGTCGGCCTGCCGGTGTCCGGTGACATATTGCACAGAGGTCGCCAGCCCGCGATGGGTCAGCGGCACGCCTGTGGAACAGGATGCGCCCTGCGCGGCAGTAATGCCCGGCGCGTATTCTACAGGGATGCCGTTTGCCATCAAATAGGCGGCCTCTTCCGAGCCACGCCCAAAAATCATCGGATCGCCCCCCTTCAGGCGCGCAACGGTGTGACCGGCGCGGGCTTCTTCAACAAGTATTTCGTTGATGCGATCTTGAGGCACCGTATGGCATTTAGGGGCTTTGCCAACCGGGATCAGCCGTGCGCCTTCTGTGTGCAGATTGAGGATATCGGCCGAGACCAGACGATCATAAACAACCACGTCCGCCCCTTGCAGCATCCGTAGCGCGCGCAGGGTCATCAGTTCGGGATCGCCGGGACCTGCGCCAATCAGATAAACCTTACCGCTCATGTATGAACTCGCTTGGTCTGAATGTCCTTTGAGCCCGAGGGTCCGGCGCGATCTGGTGACGTTGCTGGGTGAGCCGGGCGTGTCATGGCGACAGACTGGCGCAATCAAAAAGTAACCTCCTTGACATAAGTTAAGGAGCGCGGGAATTGGTCCCGCGCTCCTCTCTCATGCCTGTATGGTTGCTTGCGCTCAGGGTTCGACGGTGATCATTCCGATCATGTTCTGCGTCTCCCAATGTGGCCCGCACAGGTAATCCTGCGGACCGGGCGTAAGGAAGGTCAGGTCAACTGATTCCTCAGGAAACAGCCGGTCGCTTTCGGGTTCGCTGCCATCTTTCAGCAAGACCGAATGGCTGGTGCGTTTGTCCACATTCACCCAGCGCACTGTCGTGCCTGCTTGTACCGTCAGCTCGACCGGGCAGAAGGTGTATTTGTACATCAGCACCACCTCGGCATCCTCAACTGCGGCGGAGGGCTGACCAAACAGCTCGACATAACGCTCTTCTGCTTCGGCACACAGCGCGGCGGTCTCATCCGCCAAGGCGGGCGCGGCCAGAAGCAGCAGCGGAGGAAGAAGGTGTTGGGGTTTCATTGTCCAAGTCTCCTCTTCTAAGCGGAAAGGGCCGGATCGCCCGGCCCCTGTCCTTTATTGTTTGACCACGTTGATGAAGGCGCCGTCGTCGTCCAGTGCAAGGCTGGTATCCAGCGTCACGTGGTGGAACCGTGCGGCAGCAAAGTCATCGTGGATGGCAAAGCCGACGGTATAGGTCTGACCAGCCTCAAGCGGGACATCGCCGGGTGCGCCCGAGTTCAGCGGGCGACTGAAGACCACTGTCCACATACCACCATCAAGGCTGGCCGAGGCGGCGATTTCGCCGTCATTGACCACCCGCTGCTCCAGCAGATAGCCGTTAGTGGCGCTGCCGTCCGCATAGACGCGCATCAGGTCCAGATATGTTCCGTCGGCCAGATACTGCTCGATCTGGTCAGCGGCCTGCAGCTTGTCCCAGCCACCCAGTGCCTTGCCGCGGCGGCCTTTGACTTCGACCTCGGTCCGACTTTCGCTGATGTATTTTGTCACCGTGTCCTGAGCGGTCATGCGGCCCACCACATCGGCGTTACCAGCGATGGCGTCGGCTTCGGGTGCGAAGGGCATATAGGTATTGTCGGCGTGGCACGAAGCCCAGCAACCCACCTGTTCACCCATCTCGATCCCGGTACCGCTGATCATCATGGCCACCTTGATCTGGTTGTCGGGGTCCATTTTACCACCATCAACAAAAGGTGCAGGATTGTGCCCCGCATCTGGCCATTGCATACGGATATACAGGTTCTGATCATCATGTGCGGCCTGTACGGTCGCATCGATCACACCACGCTTGCCCGGGATTGGAGTGGGCTCCAACTCACCACCTGCAACGATCTTGTTGCCGATCGTGTCCAGCTCTTTGGCGTGGCAGGTTGTACACTGATCGCCCCCTTTGGTCAGCGGGCGTGCACCACCGTGGAACTTGCCGTTCTGAACCCATTCAAACGAGGCCTGACCGGGGTAGAATAGTTTCAGATCTGCTGAGGCCACGGCGTTCCAGTCGATATCCGCGCCGACATTGCTGCCACCGCCGCCCGTTGGCGCAGCGGCTTCCTCGCCACTGGTTTTGGCGCGTTCTTCGGCCACGGCCGCATCCACAGCTGCTGCAATCTGGGCCTGCACGGCCTCCTGCTGTGCCTGCTTTTCGGCTTTTTCGGCTTCGGCCTCGGCGGTTTCCTTGGCTTCGATCCGCTCGAGGCTGGCCAGATATTCTGGCGGTATCTCGCGGATGAAGTCCGGGTTCGGAGCTTCAAGCTTTTCCAGATACTCTTCGTCGGCCCGGTCGCGGGCATCCGAGTGCGCAATCCCCTTGTGGCAGTCAATGCAAGTCTGGCCCGCGGTCATCGCGTTCAGGTGCTGTTGACGCGCGCGGGGTTTCTGGAACTCGGGCATCATCGATTCGAAATCGTGGCAATTGCGGCACTCGCGCGAGTCGCTGGATTTCATCCGTTCCCATTCGTTCATCGCCAGATGCACACGCTTGGCCTCGAACTTCTCGCGGGTGTTGATGGTGCCGACCATCTTGCCATACAGCTCTTTCGACGCCTTGATCTTGCGGATCATTTTGTGCGTCCAGTCCTTGGGCACGTGGCAGTCGGAACAGACCGCGCCAACGCCGGACCGGTTCACGTCATGGATGGTACCGGTGTATTCCTCGTAGACGAAATCGCGCATCTCGTGGCACGAAATACAGAACTCTTTGGTGTTCGTGGCTTCCATGGCGGTGTTGAACCCACCCCAGAAGATGATGCCGCCGACAAAGGCTGCGGCAATACCGGCCACGGGCATTCCCCACAGGAAATACCGGCGCCAGATCGGTTTTTTCTTTTCCGGTTCGGAAGTCATATCCGGGCTCCGTTTTGGCTGTCTTGTCTGGCCTTGTGTGGCAGGCCGGTGAGTTTGGCTTGGGGGTCAAACGAAGAAAGGGCGGGCGAGGGGCCCGCCCTTTCCAAAGTTAGTCGCGAACCCGTCAGGTGACGTGGTTCGACCGGTTGTAGACGTTGAACTTTCCAGTCGGAGCAAACAGCCCCTCGATGCGGCCAATCTCTTCCAACGTCTTGGCGTCGAAGATGACAATCTGACCGTTGGGTTCCAGCGAATCTGACAGGTTCCACTTGGAAACCCAGACCTCGGTGCCATCCGCGTTGAATTCGAAGTGAACAGCGGCGCTGCCTTCGTCTTCGGTGATCTGGATGGTTTTCACGATCTCGCCGGTCTCTTTCGAGATGACCTGCACCGATTGCTGCACTTCCGGTTCCGGATGCTTGGTCTGGTCAGCCCAGATATAGTCCGAATTCGGGTGCGTACGGACAAACAGGCCGGGGCCGTCTGTTTCCACTTCGTAGCAGATCTTCCACGCATCATCGGGGCGGTTTTCTGGATCGTTACCCCAGACCGTCACAGTCCCGACACCAAGGTGCGTTGTACCAGCAACCGGACCACAGTTCGGGTCAACCCAGTTAGCGCCCGGACCGGGATGCGGCAACGCAGCGGTGTCGATCATTGCTTCCAGCTTGTGGGTTTCGGTATCGACGACAACCATCTTGTTCGACGCGTTTGCGGCGATCTGGAAGTACCGGCCTGTCGGGTCGAAGAATCCGTCATGCAGGAACTTGGCGCTGTCGATCTTGTCGATCCGCAGATTGTCCAGATCGGTATAGTCGACCTGCCACAACTGCCCCAGCTCTTTCACGGCGACGATCCAAGTAGGCTCGTTCGGAGTGGTGTAGATTGCGGCCACGCGGGCCTCTTCCACGTAATCTCCGTCCACATTCACACCACGGGTTGAGACGACCTTGACCGGCTCCATGGTTTGGGCGTCAACGATCGCAAAGTGCGGCGGCCAGTACCCACCACCGATGACGTATTTACCATCGCCGGATACGGCAACGTCGCGGGCGTCGTAAGCAATCTTTACCTCAGACACCAACATCTTGTCCGGTGTTTGCCAGAGGTCGATCTTGGTCATCTTGCCGTCGCGGCCCATGGTGTACCAGAAGCGACCGGGCTGTTCCGGCTCTTCCAGCGCGTGGTGTTCCGACGCTTTCAGAACGTGAACGGCATAGCCGGTCGGGATGTGCGTCAGCACTTCTTTGGTGTCTCCGTCGATCACGGCCACCTTGCCCACATCACGCTCGATGACGACAAAGAAGTTTTCCCAGTTGCGGCCATGCAGCGGCTCGGTCGGGTAGTCCTCTTCTTCAACATAGACCTTGCGAGTCGCCATCATCTGTTCCAGCGACATTTCAGGTGGCTTGGGCGCATCCATCATGATGTATGTCGCCATGTCCTTAATTTCCTGCTCGGTCATGATGTCCGAGAAGTTGTTCATCCCGCCTTCGGTACCCCAGGCGATGATCTTTTCAAGACGATCCTGGCCAAGTTGCAACGTGCCACCTTCGGTCACGGTGCCGTCGGCTGCGGTCTTTTTCCAGTGGGGTTCAAGGTTCTTGCCGGTTGCACCTTTGCGCAGAACACCGTGGCAACCTGCACATTGCTCAAAATAAAGCTGCTTGGACGATTCAAAGGCTTCGTCGCTTAATGTTGGCTCTTGGGCGAAGACCGGTGCGGCTGCCGAGCCCAGCAGCATCGCCAAACCAACACCAAGTGTGCGGCTGGCTTTCGTGTAGCTGATTCCAAGTGACATGATCACTCTCCATATGCGTGGTGAGGCAGGTCGCAGACTGAAACATCAGCGCCGAATTCGCCTTGACGAAAGTCAACGGAAAGCTTGCTAACTGGAAATTGACAGACTGGATTCGCGCGTAAATTAGGGAAAAAACCTGTGTTTTAGGGTCATGTTTATGCGACGCTTGATTTCGGTTAAGTCCTCCACGAACCGATGTTGCTAGACCGAATCCAGCAATCAATGAGGCCGAGGAGAGCAGGCATGCCGGCAATGATCGCGCGGGTGTTGGGCGAGGGGTTTCGCGTCTTTTTCCTGTCAGCCGGGTTATTTGGCCTGTTTGCGGGCGGTGTCTGGGGTCTTTGGCTGGCGACGCAGACAGGGTTGATCGGTTACGAAGATCCCACCTATGCCATGAGCCCGTCTATGTGGCACGCGCACGAGATGATCTTTGGGTACGCCACCGCAGCCCTTGGTGGATTTTTCCTGACAGCAGTACCGAACTGGACAGGCACACCAGAAGCACGGGCGCAGTTCATAATGGCGGTTGCGGGTCTTTGGCTGGCCGGTCGGCTTGCGATGTGGTTCTCCGGTGCGCTGCCACCAACCCTGGTTGCTGTCGTCGATCTGGCGTTTGTCCCGGTTCTGGCTGCAAAGATCGCAAGCCAGCTGGTCCGACGCCCCAAACCGCAGAATATGATATTTCTGCTGTTGCTCAGCTATATCTGGATCTCCAACCTGTTGACCCATCTGGAATGGATCGGCGTGACAGGTGACACCCAGAACATCGGGCTGCGTGCCGGGCTGCTTACACTTTGTAGCATGATCGCGATACTCGGCGGACGCATCACGCCGGCCTTTACCCGCAATGCTATGAAGCGCGCGGGAGAACCCGAAACCAACTGGCCCGTATCGGTAGGAGCCTTCGACAAGGCCGCGATGGTATTGGCATTACTATTGCCGCCGGGTGTGCTGATCTTCGGGATGGGTCCAATTACCGGCGGAATTGCCCTGATGCTGGGTATTGCCCAGTTCCTGCGCATGATGCGTTGGCGTATGCGCTGGGCCTTGCGCCAGCCCATCCTGATCGCCCTGCATATTGGTTTGGTTATGTTGGCCTTGGGGCTGATCCTGTGGGGTCTGGCCGTGCTGGGTTTCGGTAGCGAGATTGGCGCGCTGCACTTGCTGGGAATCGGCTGCGTCGGGGGTATGACCCTCGCCGTGATGAGTCGGGCCGCCCTTGGCCACAGTGGCCGCGCACTTGTGGCATCGCCGCCCATGGCAACCGCCTACGGGCTTATGGCCTCGGCCGCGATTCTGCGCTGGGTTGGATCAGCCCTTGATCAGGGATATCTGATTGCGATGCTTGCCTCTGACGGCCTGTGGATCAGCGCAATCGTACTTTATCTGATCGCCATGTGGCCCGCACTAACCGGTCCGCGACTTGCATCCTGAGTGTCAGCACCCGCGCAAGACCAGTTCACGAAGGCCGGATCAACACCCTGTCATTCTTTTTGTGTCGCCGCAGCAAAGATTGGATCTTTTTTCCGTGTTTTGGAATTTGGCGTGCAGCTTCAGGATGATGATCGGCTGAGGTCAGTTCGGGGAAGAGGGCAACAATTTCAGCCAGCGCTTCTGGATGTATGGCTTTCAGGGCCTGCTGACCCGTGAACAGGCTTTCGGACGGTGCGCCTTCGGCTAGCACAATCTCGTGCCGATCAAACAGCATATGGTAATAGACGACGCTTTGAGCTGCCTCTTCGATGGTGATCCCGGGGATTCCCACGAGTTTATGAGCGGGCACCAGAACCTCTTCGCTGTCGAACATGCGGACTGCGATCGTTGAACGGATCATCATGCGATGTTGCGGCGAAACCAGCAGATCGCGGTGCGGCAGGCCGCTGCCTAAGCTTCCGGCGGCGATTCGGATCGGGCGCAATTTTGGTTTGCGCGCCAGTTCAACCTCATTAAGCGATCGCGCTCCGATCCATCGAATACGTTGTGGGCCATGATCAAGGGTCAGAACCTTATCCCCCGCCGACAGCAATTCGATAGCGACATCGCCTTTGGGTGTCGCAATAAGGGTGCCTGCAGCAAAACAGGGCACGTCAACAATCGCACCCGGATCCGTCGTGTCGGGGGCATTGTCTGGGGTCACGTTTGACCTGACGAAGGTGTAGACAGTCCCGGGAGTCAACGGCTCGGACGTGATATACCCGACAAGGTTGCCTTCAACTTCGACCCGGAAAACATCGATGGTGCCACCGCTGGGATTGGCCAGGCTGTAGGATTCTTCCAGATAGATGGCGCCAGAATCAATCGTGACCGAGCCATCCAGGTTGGTCACCACGCCTGATTGGGTCAGATCATCTCCAACCTCATTGTTGAAACGGTCGCCATTGAAATCCGTGCCGTTGTCAGGATCGCCGTTTACAAGGGTACCACCGGCGGCATCGGCCACATTGAAAACGCGGCGGTCAGTATCTGGGTCGTAGGCTGAGCTGAGCGTTATTGTTCCGGTCGAGAATGTGGCGAAGTTCACCGAAATGACCCCCGGCGCATAGCCGATATATGAATAGTTCGCCATGCCTGACCCCTTCACTCGTCCCGATACTTAGACGCGTCGTAACAGTTCCCAACAGCCTGAATATAAAATCACGCGTCGGTAGGATGATTTCAAGGCAATTTCAGGCCTTTTTTGCATTCCCATCAAGAATTTACCGACGCGTCCCAGCTAGGCTGTGCAGCCTTGACTTTCGTTAAGGCAGTTTCTGTGCACTGACGTCATTCTGCTCGCACAAACTAATCTGCGCAAAGGAGAGCGCAATGCGAGAAGTCATGACAAAGAACATGGCTCGCAACATATTCTATGGCGGGTCATTGTTCTTCATTCTCATCTTTCTGGCCCTGTCGGCCCATTCGCACTGGTATATCGTCAACTCGGAAAACGCCGCGAATCTTGATGAAAGCGTGGTGCGGGGCAAACACGTCTGGGAAAAACACGCCTGCATCAACTGCCATACCATCTTGGGCGAAGGCGCATACTTTGCCCCCGAGGTTGGTAACGTGATGACCCGTTGGGGTGTGCTGGACGACCCGGAATCAGCCTTTGAAGCGCTCAAGGGCTGGATGGAAGCACAGCCAACCGGCATTCCCGGTCGTCGGCAGATGCCCAATTTCAACCTCAGCGACGAAGAGATCCGTGATCTGGCGAACTTCCTGATCTGGACAGACAACATCGACGCTCAGGGCTGGCCGCCCAACGAGGCAGGCTGAGAAAGGGAACGGAGCAATGAAATACGAATCCCAAAAAATCGCCTATGCCTACTTTGCAGTAGCCATGGCCTTGTTTGCGATACAGGTGATCGGCGGCCTTCTGGCCGGTTTTATCTATGTATTCCCAAACTTCCTGAGTGAGCTTCTGCCGTTCAACATCGTGCGGATGCTGCATACCAATTCGCTGATCGTCTGGCTGATCCTTGGCTTCTTTGGTGCTGCCTATTTCCTGATACCGGAAGAGGCGGAACGCGAGATCCATTCGACCAAACTGGCCTATCTGCAGCTGATCATCCTTGTGGTCGGTACCTTGGGCGTGGTTGTGACCTATGTGTTCAACCTATTCGAAGGCAACTGGCTGCTGGGCAAAGAGGGGCGCGAGTTCCTTGAGCAGCCTAAATGGGTCAAGATGGGCATCGTCGTGGCCGCGCTGATCTTCCTTTACAACGTGTCGATGACCGTTCTGAAGGGCAAGAAAACTGCCATCACCAACATCCTTCTGTTGGGTTTGTGGGGTCTGGCGCTGCTGTTCCTGTTCGCCTTCTACAACCCAGGCAACCTGTCCTTGGACAAACAATACTGGTGGTATGTTGTCCACCTCTGGGTCGAAGGTGTGTGGGAACTGATCATGGCCTCGATCCTGGCCTACCTGATGTTGAAGCTGACCGGTGTTGACCGTGAGGTGGTCGAAAAATGGCTCTATGTCATCGTCGCTGCCGCGCTGTTCTCGGGCATCCTTGGCACTGGGCACCACTACTATTGGATCGGTACGCCTGCATACTGGCAGTGGATTGGTTCGATCTTCTCAAGCCTCGAGGTGATCCCGTTCTTCGCGATGATGGCTTTTGCCTTCGTCATGGTCTGGAAAGGTCGCCGTGATCACCCCAACAAGGCCGCGCTGCTGTGGTCGCTGGGCTGTGCCACATTGGCCTTCTTCGGCGCCGGTGTCTGGGGCTTCCTGCATACGCTGCACGGGGTGAACTATTATACCCACGGTACGCAGATCACCGCGGCCCACGGTCACCTGGCCTTCTACGGCGCCTATGTCTGCCTCAATCTGGCGATCTTCAGCTATGCGATGCCGATCCTGAAGAACCGTGATCCCTATAATCAGGTTCTGAACATGGGTTCGTTCTGGTTAATGACCAGCGGCATGGTCTTCATGACCTTCGTGCTGACCTTCGGCGGTACCGTGCAGACACACATGCAACGTGTTGTCGGCGACTACTTCATGGACGTCCAGGACCAGATCGCGATCTTCTACTGGATGCGTCTTGGCTCAGGTGTGGTTGTGGTCCTTGGTGCGCTGCTGTTCATCTACTCGATCTGGGTACCCCGGAAAGAGGTGGTTGAACCCGGTCCGATCGAACGCGACCGGCTGGAGAGCGATCCTGACCACGTCGCAGCGGAGTCATGAAGATGGACGGCTCCATGAAACTGAACGAGGGGGCGGCAAACGCCCCCTTTTACCTCGCACAAGGTGATGAATGCGATGTGTTCACCGCTGCGTATGAAAATGACCTGCCAGTCCTGCTGAAAGGCCCGACAGGCTGCGGAAAAACCCGCTTTGTGGCCCATATGGCCGCCAGTCTAGGCCGCCCGCTTTATACCGTGGCCTGCCACGATGACCTTGCCGCCGCCGACCTGATCGGGCGCTACCTGCTGAAAGGCGGAGAAACCGTCTGGGTCGATGGCCCCCTGACCCGTGCGGTGCGCGAAGGCGCGATCTGCTACCTTGATGAGGTGGTCGAGGCGCGCAAGGACGTCACCGTCGTTTTGCACCCGCTAACCGATGACCGGCGCATCCTGCCGATTGATCGCACGGGCGAAGAGCTTGAGGCCTCGCCCGGTTTCATGCTGGTCGCCTCGTATAACCCGGGATATCAGAATATCCTGAAAACCCTGAAACCTTCGACCCGGCAACGGTTCATTTCGCTGGAATTCGACTTCCCATCACCTCAGATGGAGGCCGAAGTTGCCGCCAAGGAAAGCGGCCTCCCGTTGGAGCGTTGCAAGCCGCTGGTGCGGTTGGCGGGCAAACTGCGCGGGCTCAAGGGTCAGGACCTTGAGGAAGGTGTTTCCACCCGTCTGGTCGTCTATGCGGCGACGTTGATCGCACAAGGCATGTCTACCGACCGCGCCATCCTCGCCGCCATGATCGAACCTCTGACTGATGACGAGGATATCAAACGCGGGCTCCTCGATCTTGTCACGGCTGTCTTTGGGTGAGGCCGGCCAATGGTCAAGATCGATTTTGAGCCATGGGAACCCGAAGAAACGATCGGGAAACTGTGGCACACCCTTGCCAGCCGCCTCGATGCACCCCAGGTGCACGATGGAGCCGCGGTCGACCTTTCTGAGGTCGCGGGGCGGCTGGCCGTCCTCTTCCGAGGACTTGGGGGTAGTCCGGGCGTCGAATTGCGCCCGGTCTCGCCCGAGGTTTCACGCCACCGTCTAAGCTGGCGCCGTCGTCTGGCGACCGAGATCGAGCTGATGCCGCGCGCATCTTTTGATGGTGAAGTTCTGCGTCTGCCGGACCGGCTTGCAGTATTCCCCGCACGTGAAGCGAATGGTGCACTTTATGTCTGGCTGGCGGCAACAGCGGCCCATGCCGGAACCCGAATTGACGAAGACGATCCACTGCGCGCCGATCTGCGTGCACTGTACGCTGCCCGACAAATGGTCGAGGCGACCTTGGACAACGCCCAAGGCTTGCGCCCGCTTTACACAGAGCTTTGCAAAGGTGTTCTGCATCACCGCGATATCCCCGGATTACCGCCCGCTGAAGCTGCAGTTGAAGAGCTCGTCCGCTCCATGCTGGGCGACCCCGCCCCTCTGTCTCCAAAAGCCGAGCAGTTCCTAGCGCTGGACGATGACCTGACCGCCCCGCGCGGTTACCAGTCCTTCCGCCCGATCCCGCTGTGGCCCGAATTGCGCGCGGTTGGATTTTCCGAACATAACGAGGTCGAGAACCCAGATACCGAAGGCCCCCCCGAAGAATCTGGCGAAAAAACCCATCGCGCCCGCCGCCGCAAATCGGATCAGGCATCCCGTAGTGACAGTTTCATCCTGCACAAGTTCGAAGCCATCCTCAGCTGGGCCGAGTTCCTGAATATAAACCGGCGTATCGATGACGACGATCCTGATAACGCCAAGAAAGCTGCGGATGATCAGGAAGAGATTGGCCTTGGCCAGATCTCGAAGGCACCGCCAACCAAGCTGAAACTGCATCTGGATCTCGCGCCCGAAGATGTGAACCGCGAACGCCTTTCAGGGCGTATCCTTTATCCAGAATGGGACGTGCGCACCGGTCGATACCTGCCCGATCACGTCAACGTCCTGACCTCGGACGCCGAGATTCGCGAAGACGCTGCAGAGTTTGGCAAGGACCCCGCAACCGCCCGCCGCATTCGAGCCGTGAAACGCCAGTTCGAAGCGCTGCGCCCCGGCCGTGTGATGACCCGCGGCCATTTGGATGGCGATCAGCTGGATATCGAGGCAGCCGTTCGGGCACAGGTTGACCGCTGTGCAAATGGCGAAGGGACCGAGCGTATCTGGATGCAATCCCGCCCCGAGGCGCGTGATCTGGCGGTTTCGATCCTGCTGGATGTCAGCCGCTCGACCGAAAGCGCCGTTACAGGCCGCGCTGTGATCGATATCGAGCGCGAGGCGCTGGCTGCGCTCGCCTGGGGTCTGAACGCTTGCGGTGACGATTTCGCAATCCATGCTTTCAGCTCGCTGAAACGTCAGCGCGTCTATGTGCAGCGGTGCAAGCGGTTTGATGAGCCGATGGGTGGATTGGTCGAACAACGTATCGCGTCGCTGCGACCCGGCCACTACACAAGGCTTGGCGCGGCGATCCGGCATTGCTCGGCTGATCTGGCCAGCCAATCGCGCAAACGCCGGTTATTGCTGGTGATCACCGACGGCAAGCCCAACGATCTGGACCATTATGAGGGCCGTCACGGTATCGAAGACACCTGCATGGCCGTCCGTGAAGCGCGCCGGGCCGGGCAATCGGTCTTCGGTGTCACCATCGACAAAACCGGCAAAAGCTGGTTCCCGAGGATGTTCGGACAGGGCGGTTTTGCAGTCATCCCGGACCCGCATCGCCTGACCATGGCCCTGCCGCAGATATACCGCCAATTGGTCGGCGCATGACCGAGACCTCTTTGATCGACGAGCTTCCGGGCGAGTTGCTGATGTGGGTTCTGATCATCTCGGAACTGCTGGTGTTCGGCGCCGGCCTGATTGCCTTCATGGGCGTACGCCTGACCGACCCTGCTGGATTTGCCGAAGCCCAATCGCATCTCTATCGCACCGGTGCGGCGCTCAACACAGTGGTGCTGGTCACCTCGGGCTACTTGGCCGCGCAGGCCTTGCATTGGCGGCGGACAGCGCGCCGAGGTTTGGCCCGACTGGCGTTGATCGCAGCGGCTGCGCTGGGCGTCGTGTTCCTGGTAATTAAGGGCGCAGAGTACGTAGGAAAAGCTGCGCAGGGGATCACGTTTGAGACCCACCCGTTTTTCCTGTTTTACTACCTGCTCACCGGGTTTCACGCGGCACATGTGTTGGCCGGTGTGGGCATTCTACTGCTGGTCGCCTGGCGGGATGACCCCAACAACATCGAAGCAGGCGCACAGTTCTGGCATATGGTCGACCTGGTCTGGATCATGCTCTTCCCGGTAATCTACCTATTGGGATGATGATAATGCCCACCGCTTCTTCTTGTCCCAAATACGGCCGCCGGAGGCACCTGAACACACTCACACGCGCTTGGTTCACTCTTCTGGTGCTCAGTATCGCGTCGGCGCTGTTGACCATGCTGCCCATCCCTCCCGCGTTTTTGGGCGGCGGCATCTTGATTCTCGCTTTGGCGAAATGTCGGATTATCCTCGCCCGATATCTGGACCTGGCAATCAGCCCAGCCTGGCTGCGGGGGTTCACCGTGGTTTTGACAGGTTTTGTGATTATCACCTTTGCGCTCTACCTGATCTAAAAACACCGCCTCCGAAGAGACGGCGAAGTTTCACGCAAGGGGGCGCTTCTTGATTACTGTGCAGCCATCGGCATCCGTGCAATCTGGCACCGTTGCCACAAGGCGGAAAGCGCGCCAACCAGATGGTCGATATCCTCATCCGTATGCACCGGGGACGGTGTGATCCGCAGACGCTCAGTCCCTTTCGGCACAGTGGGATAATTGATCGGCTGGATATAGATGCCGAACTCTTCCAGTAGTGTGTCCGAGATGAACTTACACTTTACCGGATCGCCGACCATCACCGGGATGATATGGCTGGGGTTGGGGATGTGCGGAATACCTTCCGCGTCCAGACGGGCACGTACCTGCGCCACACGCGCCTTTTGCAGGTCGCGCTCGGTATTGGATTGTTTCAGGTGCCGGATCGAAGCTGCTGCTCCGGCTGCGATTGCGGGTGGAAGAGCAGTGGTAAAGATGAACCCGCTGGCAAAGCTGCGCACGAAATCACACAGCGCGGCTGAGGCCGCGATGTAACCCCCAACGACACCAAATGCTTTGCCGAGGGTCCCTTCGATCACGGTCAGGCGATCCATCAGGCCCTCCCGTTCCGCGATACCACCGCCGCGTGGGCCATAGAGGCCAACGGCGTGAACCTCATCCAGATAGGTCATCGCGCCATATTTGTCGGCCAGATCGCAAATCTCTTTGATGGGCGCGATATCACCGTCCATCGAATAGACCGATTCAAAGGCGATCATCTTGGGCGCATCGGGGTCTGCGGCGGCCAGTTTCGCCTCAAGATCTGCCAGATCGTTATGCTTCCAGATAACCTTCTGAGCCCGCGAATGGCGGATGCCTTCGATCATCGAGGCATGGTTCAGCGCATCAGAGAACACGATCAGGCCAGGGATTTTCGCAGCGAGCGTTCCAAGGGCTGCCCAATTCGAAACATATCCGGACGTAAAAAGAAGTGCTGCTTCTTTTCCGTGCAGATCGGCCAGTTCAGTCTCAAGCAACACATGATCGTGGGTGGTGCCCGATATGTTCCGCGTACCCCCGGCCCCTGCACCGCAGCGGTCTAATGCGTCATGCATCGCACCGATCACCGATGGATGCTGGCCCATGCCAAGATAGTCATTTGAACACCAGATCCGCACATCCCGCTGGACCGAGCCATCTGTTTGACGTGCGTTTGGGAAGGACCCGCAGTGACGTTGCAAGTCGATGAAAACACGATAATTTCCTTCACCTCGAAGGTCATTGAGGCTCTGATCAAAAAAACGCTCGTAGTCCATCTTGCGTGCTCCCCGGATTACTGGCTTTGGGCTGAGAATAAGGCAGCGCAGCATCCCACAACATGACAATTGTCAAGTTGAGAACGTATCAAAAGGGTAGTGCACAAGCGCCGTGTTTGGCGTAGTTTGAGGTTGGGATGGATGGACGTCGTTTGACTTCGGCGAGAAAGGCACAGGGGTGATTTCATGTCTCATGAGGCACAAAAGGCGATCGCCCGACAGTCGCTGCTGTTGCGCAGTTTGCCGGATCAGCATGTCGAGACTTTGCTGAGCCACGCAATCTGGCGTCAGTACGACCGGGGCGAGACGATTTTTCTGCAGGAAGAAAAGGCACAGGCCGTACACGTGGTTCTGGAAGGTTGGGTCAAACTGTTCCGCATGACACCCACCGGGGCCGAAGCCGTGGTAAGCGTCTTTACCCGTGGCGACAGTTTTGGCGAAGCCTTGGCGCTGCGCAACGTGCCTTATCCGGTCTCGGCCGAAGCCGTATCGGCCTGTGATGTCATGCATATCCCCAGCCCGATCCTGATCTCGTTGATGAAAGAGGACCCCGAGATTGGGATTTCGATTCTGGCCGCGACTTTTACCCATCTGCACTCGCTGGTGGCGCAATTGGAGCAGCTCAAGGCACAAACCGGTGCACAGCGTGTGGCCGAGTTTCTGCTGAACCTCTGCGACGACGAAACGGGCGGGTGCGATGTATCGTTGCCCTACGACAAGATGCTGATTGCGGGGCGTCTTGGAATGAAGCCCGAAAGCCTGAGCCGCGCGTTTTCACGGCTCAAGGCGGTTGGGGTAAAGGTCAACCGCAACCACGCCGAGATTTCGGATATCGCATTACTGCGGGAGTATGCCGAAAGCGATCCGGCGGAAAATTGGAGCCGATAACCCGGCAGTTCCGCCGGGCCGGTTTGTTTCAGACGGTTGTGCCCTTGCGGCGGATTGCGGTGCCCAGACTACCGGCGCAGACGCCAACAACGATTGCGATCACAAGCGCCACCGATCCAACATGGGAAAACTGCCACCCGGCAAAAAGCAGTGGCGCGATCAGGCCGACCAAACCGCCCAGAAGTGCGCCCAGCCACAATTGGCGGGTCATCATGCCCAGCGCCAGACCAAGAATGCCGGGCAGGCCCAATACGTTGCCGCCGATGGTTCCAAGTATCTCTAACATCTCTGCCCCCACCTTAGTCCGTGCTTTTGCTCAGGAACGAACGGATATCGTCGCCTGACGCGGCTGCGTGTTTCTGAAGAACCTCACCATCCACGGCCTCCGAGATCTTCTGGTACGTTTCCAGATAGTCGGGCGGCAGGCTGTGCGCGATACCCTGGTGGCAGTCGATACAGGTCATACCGGTGTCGATCGCGCGCTGGTGTTCGCTGGCAGCGCGGGTTTCCTGAAGGGTGAAATCCATATAGTCAAAGTTGTGACAGTTGCGGCATTCGCGGCTGTCGGATTCCTTCATCTTTTTCCACACGGCTGATGCCATAGCGAGTCGATGGTCCTCATACTTTTCGGGGGTACTAATCGTGCCAGCAAGTTCGTGATAAACGTCCTTCACGGCCATGATCTTGGCTTTGATCTTGTGGTTCCATTCATCCGGAACGTGGCAGTCTGAACAGATCGCCCGTACGCCCGAGTGGTTGTTGTAGTGAATGGTCTCGCGGTATTCACCAAGGTTCGTTTCCATCGTGTGGCACGAGGTGCAGAACTCTTCTGTATTCGTCAGTTCCAGCGTCCAGTGGAACCCACCCCAGAATAGAATGCCCGCCAGAAATCCGGCCAGCAGGGTGAAACCAACGCTTAGGACGGCGATCGGGCTCCAGAACCAGGTCCAGAGGCGCCGGATGAGCCCTTGTTTTTCTTGGGAGTCGGACATGTCGCGCTCTCCTTTTCGACCTGAGTTTAGTTCCCGGAGGAAGGTTCAAATGTGTTATCGACCAGCGGCAGCGCATCAGCTTGCGGCACGTGACACTGGTTGCAGAAATACCGAGTGCCGGCGATCTGATCCAACTCTCGGCCTTCGCGGTCCAGATAATGGGTCATCGACAGCGTAGGCGCGTTGCGCTCGCCGGCCTTGGTCCAGTCGTGGCACGACAGGCACTGGTTGGTTCGCAGGTCGATCTGGTATTGCTCGGTCGAGTGTGGGATCAGCGGTGGCTGCTGGCGATAGTTGCGCTGCATGCGGCCTTCGATAGTGCGGTGAACTTGGTCCAGAACGGCGGGCTCGTCCACTTCGGCACCGCGCAGGCTGTTGACCCCGGCAGATTGTGCAAGGGCCAGGCCGCCGAGGAGCAGCGGCGGGATCAGGGCAAGGCACACTAGGATCGGCTTTTTCATTGTCTCACTCCTTCAAAAAGGTCTTGAGGCGCGCGGCTGGGGCGCGGCAGTTGATTCCGGTGGCGCGACGGTCAGGGCGTCGAACCGATGGGTGAATTTGAAAACGTCTTCGGCGCAGATATCGATGCAACGCCCGCAATTTGTACAATCGGGCGACAGGATCAGCGGGGTGTCTTTACCCTTCAGCGCCGGAGAGATGACGTGGTTTTCCGGGCAGACCGCGTAACAATCCATGCAATCGTCACAGGCGGTGCGGTTGGTCGCACTGACCCGCAGCATCGCTTTGCTGCCCACCAGCCCGTAGAACGCGCCTACGGGGCAGATGTGTCCGCACCATCCGTGGCGCGAGACAAACAGGTCGAACAGGAAGATTGCCGCAACCATTGCCCAGACAAACCCCATGCCAAAGATCAGTCCGCGATGCAGCATGGTGATTGGGTTGACCAGTTCCCACGCGATTGTGCCGGTCAGGCCAGAGACAATCAGGACGGTGGCCATGATCCATAGACGCGCGCCGCGTTTGGGCTGCCAGCCTTTTTGCAGACGTAGCTTCCGGTGCAGCCAGTGCGCGCCGTCCGTCACCGGATTGATCGGGCAGACCCAGGAACAATAGACACGACCACCGATCAGCGCATAAGCGACCAGAACGATGATTGCGCCGATGGCAGCGGTCAGTGCGGGCCAGTGCCCGGCAATCAGGCTTTGCAGAAAAATAAATGGGTCAGTCAAGGGCAATACGCCCAGCGTCAATGATCCGGCCAAAGTGCCTTGTACGATCCAGATCCCAAACCACGGCCCCAGTAGAAACAGGACCAGAAAGAACAGCTGACTGGTGCGGCGCAACAGCAGGTATTTATGGGCTCCCAGCCAGCCTTTGGCGGCGATGGCCTCTTGCCCCAGTGGCATATAAGTGCGGGCGGTCATTGGGTGACCTCCGGCAATTTGAAACTGGGTTCGAACCCGCCTGGGGCAACCAGGTTGTCTGTTCCCGGTCCCGGCAACCGGTCGGGCAGATCGATGATGCCTTCAACGACGGGGGCACCCTTGGCTTCTTTTTCTTCCCAGCCGTTGCGGTAGTGGGCGGCGCTGCTGCCACGAGCCAGTCGGGCAGGCAAAACCTTGATCGCGGCCTCGGGCAGAACGCAGCTTTTCTCACAAACGCCACAGCCGGTGCAGTGATCGGAATGAACCGTTGGGATGAAAATCGCGTGGTGACCCGAGCGGGCGTTGTGCTCAACTTCCAGCGTAATGGCCTCGTCGATGACGGGGCAGACCCGATAACAGACGTCGCACCGCAGGCCGAGGAAGTTCAGGCAGTTCTCCTGATCGACAAGAACGGCGACACCCATCTTGGCGTCGTCGATGTTGTCCAATCCAGGATCCAGCGCCCCAGTGGGGCAGGCCGCGACGCAGGGAATGTCGTCACACATCTCACAGGGAACATCACGGGCAGTGAAATACGGCGTGCCGGTGGCCACCGCATCAACGCCCAGTTCAGCCAGTTTCAGCGTGTCATAGGGACATTCCCGCACGCACAATCCACAACGGATGCAGGCCGACAGAAAGTCTTTTTCCGGCAAGGCTCCGGGGGGTCGCAACGCCTCGGCTGGCAACGCCCGTGCGTCCCGCGCCAGCCAGGCCAGCACCGAACCGGCTGCCACGCAGCCACCCGCAGCGCGTGCCGAGTCCTGCAGGAACCGACGCCGCTGCGGCGAGAGAGGAGAGCCAACACGAGACATGGGGACGACCTTTGCCTTGCTTGCCCTTTACGCCCGCTCGATCTTACAGGCGCATTTCTTGAAGTCGGTCTCTTTCGACAGCGGGCAGGTTGCGTCCAAAGTCAGCTTGTTGGTCAGCTGGCCTTCGTCGAACCATGGCATAAAGACCAGTCCGCGCGGCACCTTGTTGCGGCCCCGGGTCTCAACCCGGCTGTTGACCTCGCCACGGCGGGTGGAAATAACGATCTCTTGCCCTCGGCGCAGACCACGATCACGCGCGTCTTCGGGGTGCATGTAAATCACGGCTGCCGGATAGGCGCGGTGCAGTTCGGGCACCCGGCGGGTCATCGAACCTGAATGCCAGTGTTCCAGAACACGACCGGTGCAGAGCCACAGATCAAATTCTTCATCCGGTTCCTCGGGTGCGGGTTCGTATGGGGCAAAGATGATCTTGGCCTTGCCGTCCTTGTGGCCATAGAACTTCACATCCGCGCCTTCAGGTACATAGGGGTCATAACCTTCGCGGAAGCGATAGAGTGTTTCTTTCCCGTCCACGACAGGCCAGCGCATGCCACGGGCCTGATGATACATCTCGAACGGTGCAAGGTCGTGTGCATGGCCGCGACCGAACTCGGCATATTCCTCGAACAGGCCCTTTTGGACGTAGTAACCAAAGTGCTCGGATTCATCGTTGTCGAACCCTTCAGCGGTTTCCGACAGCGGGAATTTATCGATGGTGCCGTTGGCGAAGAGCACGTCATACATGGTCTTGCCGCGATGTTCGGGCATGGTGGCCAGCAACTCCTCACCCCAAACCTCTTCAACGGTGAAGCGTTTTGCGAATTCCATCAACTGCCAAAGGTCCGATTTCGCCTCGCCCGGGGCCTTGACCTGTTGCCGCCAGAATTGGGTGCGACGCTCGGCGTTACCATAGGCACCTTCTTTTTCGACCCACATGGCCGTCGGCAGGATCAGGTCGGCAGACAGCGCGGTCACAGTCGGATAAGGATCGGATACGGCGATGAAGTTTTCCGGGTTGCGATAGCCGGGATAACCTTCTTCGTTAATGTTGGGTGCGGCTTGCATGTTGTTGTTGCACTGCACCCAGTAGGCATTCAGATCACCGTCTTTCAGCTTGCGGTGCTGCAACACGGCGTGAAAGCCGGGCTTGGGCGGGATGGTGCCCGCAGGGATTTTCCACGCAGTCTCACAAATCTCGCGATGTTTGTCGTTTGCCACGACCATATCGGCGGGCAGACGGTGGGCAAATGTACCAACTTCGCGCGCCGTACCACAGGCCGAAGGCTGACCGGTCAACGAGAAGGGCGAGTTGCCGGGTTCCGAGATTTTACCCACCAGCAGGTGCACGTTGTACATCAGCGAGTTCGCCCATGATCCGCGTGTGTGCTGATTGAAGCCCATGGTCCAAAGGCTCATCACCTTGCGGTTGGGGTCAGCATATTGCTGCGCCAAACGCTCAAGCTGAGCGGCGGGGACGCCCGACAGTTCAGATGTGTAGTCCAGCGTGTATTTCGAAACCGCCTCGGCATATTCTTCGAAGCTGATCGGCTCCATCTTGCCCGAGTTCGGGTTTTCGGCCTCTTGCTGCAACGGGTGGCTGTCGCGCAGACCATAGCCGATATCGGTGGCGGTTTTGGTGATGTTGACGTGGTTCTTGACGAAGTCTTCGTTCACCGCGCCGTTCTGGATGATGTAATTGGCGATATAGTTCAGGATCGCCAGATCCGTCTGAGGTGCGAAAATGATACCGTTATCGGCCAGTTCGAACGAGCGGTGTTCATAGGTCGATAGCACGTGCACTTCACAGCCGGGCTTGGTCAGGCGCGTGTCTGTCAGGCGCGACCACAGGATCGGGTGCATCTCGGCCATGTTCGAGCCCCAGAGCACGAAGGTATCTGCATGTTCCAGATCGTCATAACAGCCCATCGGCTCATCGATGCCGAAGGTACGCATGAAGCCGACAACCGCCGAGGCCATACAGTGCCGCGCGTTGGGATCGATATTGTTCGAGCGGAAGCCAGCCTTCATCAGTTTGGACGCAGCGTAGCCTTCCCAGACGGTCCACTGACCCGAACCGAACATGCCAACACTGGTTGGGCCTTTCTTGGCCAGCGCTTCTTTCCACTTGGCAGCCATCACGTCGAAAGCTTCGTCCCAGCTGACGGGTTCGAATTCACCGTTTTTGTCGTATTCGCCGTTGGTCTTGCGCAACATTGGCGTGGTCAGGCGGTCTTTGCCATACATGATCTTGGACAGGAAATAGCCCTTGATGCAGTTCAAGCCGCGGTTCACCGGCGCGTCCGGGTCACCTTGGGTGGCGACGACACGTCCGTCTTTGGTGCCAATCAGGACCGAGCAGCCAGTGCCGCAGAACCGACAGGCGGCTTTGTCCCAACGGATGTCCGGGTTTCCGACCTGAGCGCTGGCTTGCCCGGTTGCAAGTGGAATACCTGCGGCCGAGGCCGTCGCGGCGGCAGCGGTTGATTTCAAAAAGGTCCGGCGGGATTCAGAGATGGTCATGACAGGGGTCTCCGGCTTTAGATCTGGCGAGAAGCGTTGAGGTGCGGACGGGGCTCCGCAAGGTCTTCAAAATGGTGATATGTCAGGGTCAGAGAGATCACGCCCGGGATCTGATGCAGATCCATGATCGTCTCGGACGCCAGTTTTTCCGGCGTATCCTCGACCACAACAACAAGGCGGCCATCTTCGGCCGCCGCATGAACTTCGGCCCCGTCTGTGCGCGCAATCGCATCCTGCGCGCTTTGGGTGGTTTCGGGGGTCACATGAACGAGGCAACCACAGATGTTCATAGGGCACCCTCCTGAATTGACGGGGTGTGGCGTTGAAAGCTTACTGATCCGGCGGGGCAGGCGCTGGCGCAGGCGCCGCAGCCGGTGCAACTATTGATGTCGAGCACGGGCTCGGCGCGGCCACCGGTTTGCAGCTGAAAGCGGATCGCGCTGTGGTCGCAAACGTCCTGACAGATCCGGCAACTGACACCGTTCATCGACAGGCACGAGGCCGCGACTTTGGCGCGCCAGGGCCAGTCGGCTATGTGTTCGGGGTTCAGTGCCCCGGTTGGGCAAGCGTTGGCGCAATCGCCGCAGAAAGTGCAGGGACCTGAATCCAACTGCACGACGGGCCAGCCTTGTGTATCAAATTTGATGATGTCTTCTGGGCAGGCTTCGCGGCATTCGTCGCATTGCGTACACAGATCAAGAAACTCGGCTGTATCTGCGCCGGGCGGGCGGATGGATGTCTGTTCATCGCGCAGCACTTTTCCCTTAAGAAACGCGCGGCGGCTGGCTAGCTTATTCATTCGCTTGCGACCTTATACAAAAGGGCAAGATTCAACCTGACCCTGAGTCGGGTTTTAGTGTACCCCGAACCTTGGGATATTGACCTATGTCATTTTTTGACGGGTTTGGTTGATTGGTAACCGAAATTTATGCGCAGAAAATGCATCATTTCCGATTTTTTGATTACTTATATTTCAAAGCTGCAAGATCGCACCTTACGAAACCGCCATTTCAGGCGCGTTTCTCACCAATCGAAGTGACGCCCAGAACAGACAGCACTTTGGCCTCGATCTGTTCCGCGTTCATACCCGCCACCGCGTACATGTCCGATGGGCTGGCCTGATCAATGAAAATATCCGGCAACACCATAGAGCGGTATTTTAGGCCGTGATCGAACACGCCCTCATCCGCCAGCAGCTGCGCCACGTGGCTGCCAAAGCCCCCGATGGCCCCTTCTTCGATGGTAATCAGCGCCTCGTGGTTTGCGGCCAGATCAAGGATCAGATCCCGATCCAGTGGCTTGGCAAAGCGTGCGTCCGCGATGGTTGGCGTAATCCCCCGCGCGGTCAGTGCTTCTGCCGCCTTCTGCACTTCGGCCAGCCGCGTGCCAAATGACAACAGCGCCACACGGGCACCTTTCTGGATCAGTCTGCCCTTGCCGATCTCCAGCACTTCGCCGCGTTCTGGAAGATCAACTCCGACACCTTCGCCACGGGGATATCGGAACGCGATGGGACCATCGTTATGTGCCACGGCGGTGGCAACCATATGCATCAATTCAGCCTCATCTGCGGCAGCCATGACGACCATACCGGGCAGGTTGGCCATATACGCGATATCGTATGATCCTGCGTGGGTCGCCCCGTCAGCACCCACCAGACCTGCGCGGTCGATGGCAAAGCGCACGGGCAGGCGCTGGATGGCTACATCATGGACCACCTGATCGTAGCCACGCTGCAGAAAGGTAGAATATATCGCACAAAACGGCTTCATCCCCCCCGCCGCCAGCGCGGCCGAGAAGGTTACGCCATGCTGTTCGGCAATCGCCACATCGAAACAGCGCGACGGATAACGTTCGGCAAACAGGTTCAGACCGGTTCCATCTGGCATCGCGGCGGTAACCGCGACGATCTTGTCATCCCGCGCGGCTTCTTCGGCCAGAGTCTTGCCAAAGACCGAAGTGTACGAGGGTGCGTTGGAGGGCGCTTTCTTTTGCTCGCCTGTGACTACGTCAAACTTTGCCGTCGCATGACCCTTGTCACGGGCCTGCTCGGCTGGGGCATAACCTTTGCCCTTTTTAGTCAGCACGTGGATCAAGATCGGGCCGGTCGCCTTGGCCTTGACCGCGCGCAATACCGGTAACAGCTGATCCAGATCATGCCCGTCGATCGGACCAAGATAGGAAAAGCCCAGCTCTTCGAACAGCGTCCCACCCATGGCCATGCCTTTCAGCATCTCCTTGGCACGCTTTGCCCCTTCGCGGAAGGGTTCCGGCAGCAGCGATACCGCACCCTTGGCTGCGGCTTTCAGATCGTGGAACGGCTCTTCAGCATAAATGCGCGACAGGTAATTCGAAAGTGCGCCAACGGGCGGCGCAATGCTCATCTCATTGTCGTTGAGGATCACGATCAGACGTTTCTTCAGGTGGCCGGCGTTGTTCATCGCCTCAAAAGCCATACCTGCGGACATCGAGCCATCGCCGATCACCGCAATCGCATCCCCCAGACCTTCTGGCGTTACGCCACCCAGATCGCGCGCCACGGCAAATCCCAGCGCGGCGCTGATCGAAGTGCTGGAATGGGCCGCGCCAAACGGGTCATAGGGGCTTTCACTGCGTTTGGTGAATCCGCTCAGGCCATCTTTCGTGCGCAGGGTGCGAATGCGGTCACGGCGCTCGGTCAGGATTTTATGCGGATAACACTGGTGACCGACGTCCCAGACGATCTTGTCGCGCGGTGTGTCGAACACTGCATGCAGCGCCGTGGTCAGTTCCACCACACCCAGACCTGCCCCCAGATGCCCGCCGGTAACCGAAACCGCCGAGATTGTCTCGGCCCGCAACTCGCCAGCCACCTGATGCAGCTGTGCGTCCGAGAATTGCTTGAGATCCGCAGGGCGGTTCACAAGGTCCAGCAGGGGCGTGTTCGGGCGGTCAGACATTTGGCGTTCCTGGCTTAGCTATCCCGGGCAATAACGAAGCGGGCAGCCTGCTTCAAGGTTTCAGCTGCGGGGCCATATCCGTCCAGCGTTGCGCAAGCCTGATCAACAAGCTCGGCGGCGCGGGTTTTAGCAGCACCCAGACCCAGTAGCGAGACAAAGGTCGCCTTGCCTGCATTCGCATCTTTCTGCAGCCGCTTTCCGGCCTTTTCGGCATCTCCTTCGACATCCAAGATGTCATCCGCGATTTGAAAAGCAAGGCCAAGGGCTTGGGCATATCGGCGCAGGGGCTCGGGGTTGGCCTGAGCCAACCGCGCGCCTGCGCAGGCGGACCATTCGATCAAAGCGCCGGTTTTACCAGCTTGCAGATGGGTGATTTCTTCAAGTGTCAACGGTGCGGCAGCTGTTTCCGCCGCAATATCCAGCGCCTGGCCCAGAACCATGCCTTGCGCCCCGCTGGCCTTAGCCAGTGTCAGAGCCAATTCTGCGCGTATTTTGGTGCTCCCAACCTCAGGCCGGATGCAAAGCTCAAAAGCGAGTGCCTGTAGCGCATCCCCTGCCAGAACTGCAGTGCCCTCATCCCATTTTATATGTACTGTGGGACGACCACGCCGAAGATCATCATCGTCCATACATGGCAGGTCGTCATGAACCAGAGAATAGGCATGCAGTGCCTCAATCCCCGTCGCAGGCCAGATCGCCTGTGCTGGCTCAACCCCATGCAAGCGCGCGCTTTCAAGCACCAGGAACCCGCGTAGACGCTTGCCGCCCCGCGTGGCATAGGCCATCGCCTGGGTCACATCCAGATCGTCAAGCGCCCCCAGAACCAGATCGAATTGGTTCTGAATCCGCGCTGCATCCTGCGCCAGCTTTTCGCGAAACATTTACTGACCTTCGACAGGCGTCGTCCCGGTTGGCTGGCCATCAGCGTCCAGCGTGATCGCGGCCACTTTCTCTTCAGCCCGCTTCAATTCATCCTCGCAGCGTTTCTTCAAAGCAGCGCCACGCTCGTACAGGGCAATCGACTGATCCAGCGCGACATCTCCGCGTTCCAGTTGGCCCACCACGGCCTCAAGCTCTTTCATCGCCTGTTCAAACGTCATCTGTTCTACTGGAGTATCGGTCATCGTGCTGCTTTCATCAGTTCTTCCACATGCGCGCGTGTCGCTTCGGCCAGTGCGTTCAGATCATACCCACCTTCCAGAGTCGAGACGATACGGCCCTGACACAGCTCATTGGCGATCTTGCACAGCTCGGCCGTGATCCAGGCGAAATCGCCCGTGGACCAATTGAGATTGGCCAGCGGGTCATCCTGATGTGCATCAAACCCGGCAGATATGATGATCAGTTCCGGCTTGAACGCCCGCAGGCGCGGAAAGGCCTGCGTTTCATAAGCCGTCCGCATCTCAGCCCCGCCTGTGCCGGGAGCCAGGGGTATGTTCAGCACCGTTTCATAAACGCCGGTTTCGTCCGAACGGCCAGAGCCGGGCCACAAAGGCATCTGCTGACTGGTAATCACCAATGCGCGCTTTTCGTCCCACAGCAGATCCTGCGTGCCATTGCCGTGATGCACGTCGAAATCCACAACCGCGACGCGGCTCAATCCGTGGTGATCCAGCGCATGCTTGGCAGCCAGCGCGGCATTGCCAAACAGGCAGAACCCCATGGCGGCTTCGGTCTCGGCATGGTGTCCCGGTGGTCGTATCGCGCAAAACGCGTTCGGTACCTCACCACCCAAGACCAGATCGACGGCCCGAACCACAGCACCCGCCGCGCGATAGGCCGCATCAACCGACCCCGGAGACATGAAGGTATCGCCATCAATCTGCTTGAAGCCCTCTAAGGGCCTGCTGTCGAGGACATTGTTAATGTGACTTTGTGGATGAATGCGCAGCAGATCGTCATCCGCCGCCAAAGGTGCGGTCACCCGTTGTAAATCCAGACCCTCCAGCGCATGTAGGACATGCTCCAATCGCGCCACACGTTCCGGGTGGCCTTGCGGCGTTACATGACCAAGACAATCAGCGTGGGTCAAAAGGGCGGTTTTCATCAGGATCCCATCTTCATCTGGCTAAAAATACCTTCGCCGAAGGCGTAAAATCGCCGCGCAGCGGCTAAATCAATCAGGGGCCAACATATAGCCCGCACCGCGCACGGTCTGCAGATAGCGTGGTTGCTTCGGATCCTGCTCCAGCTTCCGACGCAGGCGTGTGATCTGTACATCCACGGCGCGTTCTTGTGCCTGTCCCTTGTCGCGTCCCAGATCCTCGACCAGTTTGGCGCGGCTGATCGCTTCGCCGGGCTGGGCCGAAAATATCTTCATCAGCTGGCTCTCAGTTGCGGTCAGACGCACCGGGTCTTCCCCCTGCCACATCTCGCCCCGCTCGATATCATATCGAATTGGTCCAAGATTCAGGATCTTGGCCGCTGTGTCCTGCGCCGGTGTTTCCGGCATCCGGCGTAGAATCGCATTGATCCTCAGCAGCAGCTCTTTGGGCTCGAACGGCTTCGCCAGATAATCATCCGCGCCGGCCTCTAACCCGGCGATCCGATGCTCGGTTTCGCCTTTGGCTGTCAGCAGCAGGATCGGGGTTGAATGCGTTTCGCGCAAGGCCCGGGTCAGGCTGACGCCGTCCTCGCCGGGCATCATCACGTCCAGCACGATCATATCGAAATCCAATCCTGACAGCACGCGCCGTGCATGGGCGGCATCGCGCGCGGACGTCACCAGAAACCCGCTGCGCATCAGGAATTTCTTGAGCAGATCGCGAATGCGCTCGTCATCGTCGACGATCAGAAGATGGGCGTCCATTTCGCTCATAAAGTTGTATCCCGCAGTTTCGTATATGCACGACGCATATCAGCATCCATCATCGCTTCAAGCACTTTGCGAAATCCAGCGACAGCGTCGGGACCCGCATCCTTATAGGCCGCGCGCATTCGGGCGCGCTGGGCGTCGGACAATTTAGCCTCTAACGCCTTACCCTTCTCAGTCAGAAATAGGTGGCGTTCGCGTTTGTCCACTGTGCCGACCCGGCTTTCAACCAGCCCATCTTCGATCAGGCTGCGCAAAACGCGGTTCAGAGACTGTTTTGTGACGCCCAATATGGCCAGCAGATTGTTGACGGTTGTGCCCGGCGCACGATTGATAAAGTGAATGGCACGGTGGTGCGCACGGCCATACGCCAACTCGGTCAGGATACGGTCGGGATCGGCGGTAAAGCCGCGATAGGCAAAAAACATGGCCTCGATGCCCTGCCTCAGTTGCTCATCTGTCAGAAACAACAGGCTCTCTCCGCCAAAGACCGGGGCGGGACGGATGTCGGACATGTCGGGCCTCATTCGCAATATGGTTCGACTTTATGTCAGCCTTATTGACATTCCAAGAGTGCACAGGTATCGAATCGCAGTTTTTGCGCAACAATATGTCCGATGCGGACCTAAACGGCGCAACAATCGAAAATGTAACCCGGTTCAGGAGGTTTCGCATGGCGGGATATGATGATCGTGACGGTGTCATCTGGATGGATGGCGAACTGGTGCCCTGGCGTGAGGCCAATGTGCACATCCTGTCCCACGCGATGCACTATGCGTCTTCGGTGTTTGAGGGTGAGCGCGCCTATAATGGCAAAATCTTCAAAAGCCGCGCGCATTCCGAGCGTCTGATCGCGTCGGCTGAGGCGTTGGATATGCCGATGCCTTACTCGGTCGACGATATCGAAGCCGCCAAAGAAGAGGCGTTGAAAGCCAGTGGTCTGCAGGATGCTTATGTCCGCGCGCTGGTCTGGCGCGGATCGGGCGAGGATATGGGTGTAGCCTCTGCCAAGAACCCGGTTCGGATGGCCATCGCAATCTGGCCTTGGGGTGCCTATTACGGCGACGCCAAGATGCAAGGTGCTAAGCTGGACATCGCCGAGTGGAAGCGCCCCAGCCCTGAAACCATTCCGGTGCATGCCAAGGCGGCGGGTCTTTATATGATCTGCACCATCTCAAAGCATAAGGCCGAGGCCAAGGGGTGCTCGGACGCGCTGTTCATGGACTACAAGGGCAATGTGGCCGAGGCGACCGGTGCAAACGTCTTCTTCGTCAAAGATGGTGAGGTGCATACCCCGCTGGCCGATTGCTTTCTGAACGGCATCACCCGTCAGACTGTGATCCAGATGTTGAAAGACAAGGGCGTCACCGTTCACGAACGCCGCATTAGACCCGAAGAGATGGCAGATTTCGAACAGTGCTGGCTGACCGGAACAGCGGCTGAAGTGACACCAGTCGGGCAAATCGGCGACTACACGTTTGAGGTCGGCGAACTGACCCGCGAAATCGCTGAAGACTACGAAAAGCTGGTCCGCGCATAACCCAAATCCGATTCGAACCCCCGCTCCGGCAGGGGTTCGAAGCGCAGTTCGTGCATATTTCCATGCAGATCGTCCAGGGATATGGACGTTGCCGCGCTTGGCCGTATTCTTGAACCATGTTGGATCTTCTCAGCGATATTCTCACCCGCCTGTCTTTGCGCGGCACGTTTTACTTCCGCACATCCTTTACCCCACCCTTCGGGATACAGGTGCCGGGCTACGAAAACGTGGCCCGGTTTCACTTTGTCCAGCGCGGCGAGCTGAAGGTTCATCTTTCAGCGACCGGTGAAACGCTAAGACTGCGGCAGGGGGATCTGATCCTGATCCCTCATGGTGCCCCACATGCGTTGATGTGTAATGAGGTCAATCCGTTAGATGCACTGCCGCTTGAGCAGGTGTTGGAGCAATCGGGCTACAAGGGCGATGGCGTTCTGGTCTATGGCGGCACCGAGGAAGAGCGCGATACGCAACTGATCTGCGGCCATTTCTCATTCACTGGCCCTGCCGGGCGAAACGGGGCCGGGCATATGCTGATTGACCGTCTGCCCCCCTACATTCTGATCCAGAATTACGGGGAAGAAGCAGGTTCGTGGATCGAGGCCACGTTGCGCATGATCGGATCAGAAGTGTCCGGTGCCCGAATTGGCGGCGATCTGATCGCGATGAAATTGTCCGAAGTGCTGTTTGCGCAAGCAATCAGAGCCTATCTGGAACATCAAAGCCCCGATGATGCCGCGCTGTCTGGTTTTGCTGATCCGCGCATCTCGCGGGCGCTGACGGCGTTTCACCAATCTCCGGCGCAAGAGTGGAGCGTCGCAACGCTCGCACGAGAGGCGGCGATGTCGCGCACCGCATTTGCCCAGCTTTTTGCCCAGAAGATGGGAACCACCCCGATGCAGTACCTGACGGATTGGCGGATGCAGATCGCCTGCCATGGGTTGACCGAAAGCCGTTGGAACGTCGCAGATGCCGCTGCCGAGGTCGGTTATGCGTCCGAGGCTGCATTTTCGCGTGTGTTTAAAAAGCAAGTTGGCTTGTCGCCCGCAGCATATCGGGCCATGCACTAGTCGTTCATAATTTTCGGACGATCTGCAACACTTAGCAAACGATCAGGGATGCTACGTTCGAACTACCGGTCCTATTCTTTAGCCATCAGTGATTGAAGAAAGGAAGTTCACATGTCTCTGCGTTTTGTCACCCGCTCTGTCCATGCGTATCTCGACTACCCGGTTGCGGTTGCGCTGATGGTATTGCCTTTTGTTCTGGTGCTGGGTCAGTCCAACCCGATGGCGTTCTGCTTGTCCGTTGTTACGGGTATCGCTGCTTTTGTGCTGACCGTTATGACAGATCACCATCTCGGCATTTGGCGCGTGTTGTCTTACAAGTTCCACCAAGCCGTTGATCTGCTGGTTGGCGTCACGTTCTTGCTGGCACCCAGCCTGTTTGGGTTTTCGGGGCTTGATGCCCTGTTTTACTGGGTGAACGGTGCTGCGGTCGTTGTCGTCATTTCCCTCAGCGCACCAGAGCGGAGCGCTGTGGCCTGATCTAACATCGGCTTCGTGAAGTATTGATGGGCCATGCGGGTAACCGGGTGGTCCCGCTCATATCAGGCTCTAATTAAGGGATTTTGACCGAGAAGCTGGCCATCCGCTTAAAATTTTCCTGCTTGAATTTTCCGATAAAAACTATCAGATATAACGCAACGCCAGATGATAACATCAAGCACTAAGTTCCGGGGCGATCTGTGGGCTCAGCTAAGGCAGATGTGAAGGCCTGCCATCGCCTCGGAAACGACCACAGGGAGGCTGCGATTGCGCGAACGTTTCGAAGAATTGATGGACGATCCCTGCTGCGCGTCATGTGATTGTGATGCACTGACATCGGATGTTGCTGCATATCTCGACCACAAGACATGCGATGCCGAACGCTGTCGAAAGCTTGAGGAAAACTCTGACGTAAAGCCGCAGCCTGTCAGGCGCGCATCATTGCGCGCGCTGAACGAAGGAGATTCGCGAGCTTAGAAGTCCACGCCGCGCTGGGCTTTGATACCGGCCTGAAACGGATGTTTTTCTTCGGTCATCTCAGTCACCAGATCCGCATAGTCACGCAAAGCCTGCGGGGCATCCCGGCCCGTCATGAACACACTGGTTTTGTCCGAGCGGGCCTGAAGCCCTTCAATAACAGTGTCTACTGAAAGGTATTCGTAACGCAGGGCTATATTGATTTCGTCCAGAACAACCAGGTCATAGTCACCGCTTTTCATTAGATCACAGGCTTTGTTGAAGGCAGAAGTCGCCGCTGCGATGTCGCGTTCGCGGTCCTGTGTATCCCAGGTAAAGCCTTCGCCCATTGTATGCCAAGTGACCAGATCGCGTTCTTCGAAGAATCTGCGCTCTCCGGTCTTCCATTTGCCCTTGATGAACTGGACCACCGCAACCTTTTGACCCCAGCCCAACGCCCGGATCACCACGCCAAAAGCGGCCGAAGACTTGCCTTTGCCTTTGCCGGTATTGATCAGAACCAGCCCTCGGCCGGGATCAACCGCCTCGGACACTTTCTTGCGGTGCTTGGCCTGCACCTCTTGCATCTTGTCTTTGTGGTTCTGTGCGTCGCTCATTGGGAAACCTCATAGGTATATCGCGCCCCAAACTAGGGGAAGTTTGCGAAAGGTAAAGTCAGGCTTTGGGGTCGGTAACAGACCGCGCTTTGGTGCGGTCGAGCCCAAGTTGGTGTTCGCGAAGGATCACCACCACATTGCCGGCAATCACCAGCGCCGCGCCGCCCAGCATCACCAGTGTCGGCAGCTCATCAAACCAGATGTAGCCGATGATGATGGCAAACAACATTGTGGTGTAGTCATAAGGCGCCAGCATCGAGGCTTGGCCAAACTTGTAGGAAGAGGTCACCAGAATCTGTGCTACTCCGCCGATCACGCCGATTGTCACCAGCAATGCGGCTTGCTCCCAGCTTGGGATCACCCAACCCCAGAACGCCGTCAGGCTCGAAAGTAAAGTCGCAGTGAGAGAGAAGTAGAACACGATCGCAGCCGGATGATCCACCTGCACCAGTTGGCGAATATGTATTTGCACAAACGCGCGCGCTACGGTGGCCGCTAAAACGCAGAGCGCACCAATTGTTGCCGCGGTTTCAGCAGTACCTGACCCCAGGCGGGGCCAAACCATGATCAGAACACCAACAAGGCCAAGGGCAACCGCGCCAATGCGGATCATTCGTATCCGCTCACCCAACATGATCGCCGCCAGGATCAGCGTAAAAATCGGGGTGGCATAGCCGATGGCCGTGACCTCGGGCAGAGGCAGCAGGCTAAGGCCGGTAAAGGTCAATCCCATGGCCGACGTGCCCAAAACACCACGCCAGAAATGGCCCATGGGCTTTTTTACGATGAAACCTTGTGCCAATTCTCCACGCCAACTTAGCCAGACAATGATGACCGGAATGGCGAATAGTGAGCGGAAAAACACCATCTCACCCGGAGGAAAATCATCTGACAGCGCCTTGACCAAAGCGGACATCGACGTGAACAGCACCAGCGCACCGAGTTTCAGCGCCACGGCCAGGGCCGGACGATGCGATGTTAAGGATTCCGCCATGGCGCGACCCTGCGCTTTTGCGTAAAAAAGATCAACAGGCCGAAATGCCCGTGTCAGAGGTTTGCCCAATCAGAGGGAAGCGGAGCGTCGATTTCATCTGACAAGTCCTTCAGAAACCGCACCATTCGCGCCGCGCGTTCCTGCGCAAGGGCGCGGCCTTTTTCGGTCAGCATTTCGTTGGGCAACCTGAGCAACTTGACTTTCCAGTGATCAATCGAGAACCGAAGATCATCCATTGGTCGGTTTGCGCCGAACGGGTCTTTCGTATCATACAGTGCCCGCCCCAGCGCCCCCGAAACCGAAAAGGTGCGGGCGATACCAATCGCCCCCAAAGCGTCCAGACGATCGGCATCCCGCAGGACACGGGCTTCGGGCGTCTCAGGTGGGATGTTGGCGGAAAAGCTGTGTGCCGTAATAGCGTGCTGCGTTGCGTGAATTTCGGTGGTCGAAAAGCCAATTTCGGCAAGAATAGGCTCTGATTCTGCCGCAGATTGTTTTGAGGCCAGATGCCGCTCGGGATCATCTTTGGGCAGGTTGATCAGATCGTGCAGATAACACGCCGCCAGCAACACGCGCTGATTGGTGTGTTCATCCGCGATGGCCTGCGCATTGACCCAAACCCGATCAAGGTGCGTCAGATCATGCGCTGGATCCGTCTGCATACGCTGCGTGACGACTGCCCGAAGCCTGGCGCGCAGATCAGCCAATCCGCCCACGGTTCTCGCCGATCTGACCACGATGCAGAAGCAGATGATCGAGGATTACACAGGCCATCATCGCCTCACCCACTGGTACGGCACGGATGCCTACGCAGGGGTCGTGGCGTCCTTTGGTGATGATCTCGGTCTCTTCACCGGATTTGGTGATGGTCCTGCGGGTGGTCAGGATGGACGAGGTCGGCTTAACCGCAAAGCGGACCACAACGTCCTGTCCGGTCGAGATACCGCCCAGAATGCCGCCCGAGTGGTTGGAGCTGTATTGCGGGCCGTTTTGGCCCATGAAGATCTCATCTGCGTTGGCTTCGCCGGTGAGTTCGGCGGCGGCCATACCTTCGCCAATCTCGACCCCTTTGACGGCGTTGATCGACATCATCGCAGCGGCCAAATCAGTATCTAACTTGGCATATATTGGCGCGCCCAGCCCCGCCGGGACGCCGCGCGCCACAACCTCGACAACCGCGCCCACTGAGTTCCCGGATTTGCGAAGGTCATCGAGATAAACCGCCCAATCCTCGGCGGATTTGGCGTCAGGTGTCCAGAACGGGTTTTGTTCGATCTGTGACCAGTCAAAGTTAGAACGATCAATCTTGTGCGGGCCGATTTGGGTCATATAGCCGGTGATTTGCACATTCGGGGCGATCTGCTTGATCGCCTCGCGCGCCAACCCGCCAGCGGCAACGCGCGAGGCGGTTTCCCGGGCCGAGCTGCGCCCGCCACCACGATAGTCGCGAATACCGTATTTCTGCCAATAGGTGATATCGGCGTGACCTGGACGAAACTTGTCCATGATGTCACCGTAGTCTTTCGAGCGCTGATCGGTGTTCTCGATCATCAACTGAACGGGGGTTCCGGTTGTTTGTCCCTCGAACACCCCAGACAGGATTTTCACCTGATCGGCTTCACGCCGCTGGGTGGTAAATTTGTTCTGGCCCGGTTTGCGCTTGTCCAGCCAGTGCTGGATCATCGCCTCATCGATCGCAACACCCGGAGGGCAGCCATCGACTGTGGCCCCCAATGCGGGCCCGTGGCTTTCACCCCAGGTAGTGACTCGGAAAAGATGTCCAAAGCTGTTCATCGACATGGGGCAAGCTCCTTTGAACGATGTGATTAGCGGGGAGTGCCTTGAGCCTCAAGCGGATTTGCGTTTGCGGTCGAGTAAGCGCCGCCCAGTGGGCGACGCGATTAGACAGAAAATCAAGCGGCTTGAGCCACTGAGGCGCGGGTGGCGCTGATCTTGAGCGCAGCATGCGCTGCCTCACGCCCCTTCTCGACAAAATGCGCACGGTAGATGCCATTGTGATGTTCGGTTTCCTGATACTGATGCGGTGTCAGCGAGACCGACAGCACAGGAACACCTGTATCAAGCCCCGCGCGCATCAACCCATCGACGACCGCTTGCGCGACAAAATCATGCCGGTAAATGCCGCCATCCACGACAAAGGCAGCGCAGGCTACAGCGGCGTAGCGCCCAGTCTGCGCCAGATCGCGGGCGAGCAAGGGCATTTCGAACGCGCCGGGGACGTCGAACACATCGACTTGATCCGCTGGAACCAGTTCGAGAAATCCATCCAGCGCGCGATCCACGATATCGGAATGCCAGTTAGCTTTAACAAAAGCATAGCGGGTGTGTGTCATTATGATCTCCTTTCAGCTTGGTGGCCTGCTGGCGGTCGTGAAAACCGGTTTCCACTTTTCGTTGCCAGCCTGGCATGACACGTCACCCAAGGCGATCACGAGCAAACACATCGTAACACCGATGCGCTGCACGTTCTCTTTCATCCGGACTGTAACCGTCGGCTCTGGCCTCTCACCAGATCTGCTTGTCACCTTTCCATGGTTCCACAATCCGAAAACCGGTTCCCACTTTTCGGATTGTGGAGACGGCGAGGCCGCTCGCGGGCTTACGGGTCATACCCGCATACCGCCGGTGGGGAATTTCGCCCCGCCCTGAGAACGAGGCAGACCTTGCCAAGGACACATCGCTTCTGCAAGAGAAATTAGTAGGAGGATCAACATGCACCCCTACCCAGCCTTTCGCGCCGAGGATCGCGCACGTCACATCAGTTTTGCCCGAGAGCGTGCCTTTGGCGTCTTGGCAGTGTCCAGTGAGGGTGCGCCGTTGATGAGCCATGTTCCGTTTTTGTTGTCCGAAGACGGCACGGTGGCTGAACTGCATCTGGTGCGGTCGAATCCGATAGTGCAGGCGTTGCGTGCAACGCAGGCGGCCAAGATCGCGGTACAAGGGCCGGATGGCTATATCTCTCCTGACTGGTATGGGGTCGCGGATCTGGTTCCGACCTGGAACTATGTCGCGGTGCATCTGACCGGGCGCCTGGAGTTGCGCCCGCAGGACGAGCTGTTGGATCTATTGAAGCGGCAGTCGGCGTTTTACGAAGCGCGTTTGCTACCCAAGCCGCCCTGGGTGACCGACAAGATGTCGGATGCAGCTTTAGCGCGGATGATGCGGATGATCGTGCCGTGTCGGATGCAGGTGGATGACATTCAAGGCACCTGGAAGCTGGGCCAGAACAAACCCGACGCCGCGCGGGAGGCGGCGGCAGAGCATGTACTGGACGGGATCGGCAGCGAGACCGCGCAATTGGCGGATCTGATGCGAGGTGTTTAGGGCACGCCGACTTTAAGATTCAGGGGCATTGAACGTGGCCAGATAGGCGGCAATATCCTCGGCGCCTTTGCGTAGCTTTACACTCATATTCGGGCGGGCGGTGTCGTCATCCAGGTATTCCTGGATGAAACTGATCGGGTCTTGAGAATAGGCTGCGATGTTTTCTTCGGTCCACACCAGCCCTTCTTGACCAGCGCGGATCATGTCATCGGTGAACATACCGATCGGCAGACGCTCGCTGCCGTTCAGATAGTCGTATTCGGTCCCGGCGACGCGGCCAACAACACCATAGAGATTCGGCCCGGTGATACCGCCTTTGACCAAAATCTCGCCAACTTTGATGATCGCATGGCAGGATGAGCACCGGTTATAGAGTTTCCCGCCTTTCGCCGGATCACCGGCTGCTATCGCTTGTAATGGGGACAGAAGCACCAGAAGAATCGTGGTTGCTGCAATCTTTGACATTGGAAATCTCCGGCTGGACGGTGGTTGCCCTTGGCCTGTCACGCATTCATGCAAATAGTTCAATCGAATTCCCGTTGAAATGCATGATTATGAAATATCTATTTTATATTAATAATTTAAATGTGTCAGAGACGTGTTTAACAGGAAGAGATAGTGGCAAACCCAGGGCGGGATTCCGGGTAAGGCCAGCGGTTCCAACGGCACGTGAACTTGCTCTGGTTCGGGTATGATCGAGGGCGGGCAGATGGCGAATCACGCTTATCCAGCGCACACCAGACCGCTGCCACAAAAGTCAAAATCTGCATTTGATATTGAAATTTTGCCCTCTCACAGTGACATGAATGCTTAGATGCGGCGTATTGCGCGTTTAAGAGCGCTGGACGAACTCTATTCTCCCCGATAGATACCCCCTCTAAGACACCGCATTCCCTGCGGTGCGCGAGCTATATGCCCGTTCGCGGGCGCCAGACAATTCGGAGATAACCTCGTGTCCCACGCTGAAGACCACGAAGGCACCCGCAGAGATTTCCTCTACTACGTCGCTGGCGGCGCAGGTGTCGTTGCGACGGGGGCGGCTGTATGGCCCCTCGTTAACCAGATGAACCCATCGGCAGACGTTCAGGCGCTGTCCTCGATCCGTCAGGATGTCAGTGGGGTTGAACCGGGCACGCAGCTCACCGTGAAATGGCTGGGTAAACCGGTATTCATTCGCCACCGCACCGGTGCTGAAATTCAGGAAGCGCAGGGTCAGGATGCGGAAGGTCTTGACGCCTTGCCCGATCCGCTGGCCCGTAACTTCAACCTGAATGCCGATGCACCGGCAACCGATGCCAACCGTGTCATGCCCTCGCCGGAAGGCGAAGCGCCGGGCGCATGGATCGTTCAGATGGGGGTTTGCACCCACCTGGGTTGTGTGCCTCTGGGCGACGCTGGTGACTTTGGTGGATGGTTCTGCCCCTGTCACGGCTCACACTACGACCTTTCCGGTCGTATCCGCAAAGGCCCCGCGCCTGAGAACCTGCCTATTCCGCCTGTGGAATGGGTGGACGCCACAACCATCAAACTCGGCTAAGGGAGACCCAACTTATGTCCGGAATTCCCCACGATCATTACGAGCCGAAGACAAATGGCGAGAAGTGGCTGAACAGCCGTCTTCCGATTGTCGGCCTGCTGTATGACACCCTGATGATTCCCACGCCCAAGAACCTGAACTGGTGGTGGATCTGGGGCATCGTTCTGGCGTTCTGCCTGGCGTTGCAGATTGTTACCGGCATCGTTCTGGTGATGCATTATACTCCGCATGTCGACCTGGCCTTTGCCAGCATCGAACACATCATGCGCAACGTAAACGGCGGCTATATGCTGCGCTACATTCACATGAATGGCGCGTCGCTGTTCTTTGTTGCGGTGTACATTCACATCTTCCGTGGCTTGTTCTACGGCTCGTACAAAGCCCCGCGTGAAATCACGTGGATCATTGGCATGCTGATCTATCTGATGATGATGGGCACCGCCTTCATGGGCTATGTTCTGCCCTGGGGTCAGATGTCCTTTTGGGGTGCGACCGTGATCACCGGCCTGTTTGGCGCGATCCCATTTGTTGGCGAAGCAATCCAGACCTGGCTGCTGGGCGGACCCGCGGTGGACAACGCCACGCTGAACCGCTTTTTCTCGCTGCACTACCTGCTGCCGTTTGTGATTGCGGCGCTGGTGATCGTGCATATCTGGGCCTTCCACACCACCGGCAACAACAACCCCACGGGTGTTGATGTCCGCAAAGGGTCGAAAGCCGAGGCCGAGAAGGACACTCTGCCGTTTTGGCCCTACTTCGTGATCAAGGACTTGTTCGCCCTGGCGGTTATTCTGGTCGTGTTCTGGGCAATCGTTGGCTACATGCCGAACTATCTGGGCCACCCGGACAACTACATCGAAGCAAACCCGCTGGTCACACCCGCGCATATCGTTCCCGAATGGTACTTCCTGCCGTTCTACGCGATCCTGCGTGCCTTCACCGGTGAGGTCTGGGTCGTTCAGTTCGCCAGCTTCATCACAGGCGGCATCATCGACGCCAAGTTCTTTGGTGTTCTGGCGATGTTTGGTGCGATCCTGGCCATGGCGCTGGCGCCGTGGCTGGACACGTCGACCGTGCGTTCGGGCAAGTATCGCCCGATGTTCAAATGGTGGTTCTACCTGCTGATCATCGACTTCTTTGCCCTGATGTGGCTGGGTGCGATGCCCGCAGAAGAGCCCTATGCGACCTTCTCGCTGATCGCGTCGGCCTACTGGTTCGCCTATTTCTTCGTGATCCTGCCGATCCTTGGCGTGATCGAGAAACCTCTGGCCCTGCCCGAGACCATCGAAGAAGACTTCAACGCGCATTATGGCAAGGCTGACGCCGATGCCACGCCGGCCGAGTAAGAAGAGGGACGGGAAACATGTTCAAGAAACTTGCAATCGGTGCCGCGTTTGCCATAGCAATTGCGCCCGCCTCGACCTTTGCGGCAGGTGGCGGTGAGCAACACATCGAAGACTTCGACTTTTCGTTCGAGGGTCCTTTTGGGACCTGGGATCAGAACCAGCTTCAGCGCGGTCTGCAGATCTATACCGAGGTTTGCGCCGCTTGCCACGGTCTGCAATACATTCCTCTGCGGACGCTCGAGGATCTGGGATACTCGGAAGAGCAGGTCATCACCTATGCGGCCGACAATTTCGAAGTGTTCGATCCCGAGGAGGATGATTTTCGCCCGGCAATCCCAACCGACCACTTCCCGGCCAACACCGGTGTTGGCGCACCGGACCTGAGCCTGATGGCTAAGGCTCGTGCCGGGTTCCACGGTCCGTACGGATTGGGCATCAACCAGTTGGTCAAAGGTATGGGCGGCGCGGAATACATTGCCTCGCTTCTGGATGGCTACACCGGTGAAGAAAAGGAAGAGGCTGGTACGGTTCTCTATGAGAACAAGGCCTTCCCCGGCGGCTGGATTTCGATGGCACCGCCTTTGTCCGAAGATCAGGTGGAGTTTGCTGACGGGCATCCAGCCACGGTTGAGGCGATGTCTGAAGACGTGGCAGCCTTCCTGATGTGGACGGCAGAACCGAAGATGATGGAGCGCAAGAACGCCGGTTTCGTTGGTGTTCTGTTTCTGACTGTTTTGTCAGTGCTGCTGTATCTGGTGAACAAGCGCCTCTGGGCGCCTCACAAAGGCAAAACCCGCAAGGACTAAGGTCCATTGAGTTAAAAAAATTAAAAACCCCCGCTCCCTGAAGGCTGCGGGGGTTTTTCTTTGCGAGGTTGGCAGAAGGGGCCAGCCCCTTCTTGGCCTGCGGCCAATTCAACCCCGAGATATTTTTAGCCAGATGAAGGGCGGATCAGGCCTGGAGTTGGCGAGAGGTCTGACCGGTGATCTTCGTCGTCACGATCTGACCTTCTTGCTGAGGCGTGTCGAATGACACTTCGGTGAACTGTTCGGTCCGGCCCATATGAGGGTTTTCCATCAAGATATTGTGGACTTTGCCAACCTGGCCTGAAAGGTGCTTGGCAACTTGCTCCTCTCCCTTTGAACGCAGGCGGGCTGCGCGCGCTTTAATGGTCGTTCCATTCACCTGTTGGGGGATGCGGGCGGCTGGGGTTCCCTGGCGTTTTGAATAGGGAAACACGTGCAGCCATGTCAGGCTGCAGTCTTCGACCAATTTCAGTGAATTCTCGAAATGGGTCTCGGTCTCGGTCGGGAATCCGGCGATTATATCAGCGCCGAACGTCATGTCCGGGCGCAACTTGATGGCCTCTTCGGTGAAGCGGACGGCGTCATCGCGCAGGTGGCGACGCTTCATGCGTTTCAGGATCAGGTCATCGCCGTGTTGCAAGGACAGATGCAGATGAGGCATCAGGCGCGGTTCGGTTGCGATGGCCAGCATCAAGTTCTCATCCACTTCAATCGAGTCGATCGAGCTGATGCGCAGACGTGAAAGATCGGGCACCAGCTTAAGGATGCGCATAACGAGATCGCCCAGTTTGGGCGTGGCAGGCAGGTCAGCGCCCCATGACGTGAGATCCACACCGGTAAGGACAACTTCGTTATAGCCTTTGTCGACCAGCCGTTTGATCTGGTCTACCACAACACCCGCTGGGACGCTGCGCGAGTTGCCCCGGCCATAGGGAATGATGCAGAAGGTACAGCGATGGTCGCAGCCATTCTGGACCTGAACATAGGCGCGTGATCTGGTGCCAAAACCGTCGATCAGATGGCCAGCCGTTTCCGTGACAGACATGATGTCATCCACCTGAACGGCTTCGGTCTGGCCGATGAAATCCGCGGCCATCCGTTTCCAGGTTTCGGGCTGCATCTTTTCAGTGTTCCCGATCACCGCGTCAACCTCATCCATCCGGGCGAAGGTCTCGGGCTCGGTCTGCGCGGCGCAGCCGGTGACGATCAAGCGGGCGCCTGGGTTTTCCCGCCGCAGCTTGCGGATTTCCTGGCGGGCTTTACGCACCGCCTCGGCGGTCACAGCGCAGGTGTTTACGATCACCGCGTTTTCCAAGCCGGCCTGTTGCGACAGTTCTTTCATCGCTTCGGTCTCATAGGCGTTCAGTCGGCAGCCTAGCGTGCTGAATTTGGGTGGGTTCATTCCAGCGACCTCAGGAACTCTGGCGTCAACGTGCCAGAAAAGACGTGGGCCGTGGGCCCTGTCATCCAGACACCGTCATCGCGCCAGTCGATCCAGATTGTCCCGCCGTCAAGTTCCACCTGGACCTTGCGCCCCGTGAGACCACGCCGGGCCGCTGCAACGGCTGTAGCGCAGGAAGATGAGCCGGAAGCCAGAGTGACGCCGACACCACGCTCCCATACGCGCATACGAATCTGGTCAGGCCCCGTGATCTGAGCGACTTGCACGTTGGTACGTTCCGGATAGAGCGGATGGTATTCATAGCGCGCGCCGAATTCTTCCAGCGGGATTGCGTCAGCGTTATCAACAAAGAAGGTGCAATGCGGATTGCCCATACCGGTCGCGGTCGGTCCGCCCTCGATAGGGAGCTCCAGCGTTTCCACCTCTTCGGCCAAAGGGATCTCATTCCAAAAGATCTGAGGTTGACCCATGTTGACCGAAGTCAGTCCCTTGCCCGCGTCACGCGCAAATAACATACCACGCTCTGTTGTCAGTGTCAGATCGGAGCTGCCGGTTTCATCCATCAAAAACCGCGCTATGCATCGCGTGGCATTGCCACAGGCAGCCGAGGTTGATCCGTCAGCATTGTAGAACACCAAATGGGCATCCGATTTTCCGCTTTCGATCACTGCCAGCTGGTCGAAACCCACGCCAAACTGCCGATGCCCGATTCCCATAGCCAATGCCGGCGTGATCGGGTCAGCATGCGCACGCGCGTCTACAATGACAAAGTCATTGCCCAGCCCGTGCATTTTCATAAAGGGCAATCCGGTATCGTTTATAGGTCGCATTGCGGGCATATAACCTTGGCAACAATATGAATCCACCCTGTCGCACAGATTCCTTAAAAAAGGGGTTGACCCCCTAGCGCCACCTGCCTAATTAGGCCGCCTATCGGGACGCTGGATTGACAACTCAATACAGTGTACCGGGGTGCAAATTAAGGTCTTGAACCCAGTTGGGAAAATACCTTACAGAGCGCCATGGATCGAAAAGATTCAAAGAAGAGTGGGCCGTTAGCTCAGTTGGTAGAGCAACTGACTTTTAATCAGTGGGTCGCAGGTTCGAATCCTGCACGGCTCACCACTTTTTTCAAATGGAAGATGACACGAAGTTCGTCTCTTTTGACAAGAGTTTGTCGCTTTTATGGGAAACTCTTGGGCTTTGCATCATGCGTCTCATGGGTGCACTGTTAAGCTCGGTGCCGACATCTGGATTCAAATACAGAGCGCCTATGATGTAGCGCATGCTTCTTGCGATGTGGATGTGTCAGGTATTTCGACATTGAAGACTGCCAAGTGAATGCGGCCGGGCGTGTTCCCAAGCACATGTCAAGCGGAGGGTTGATAAAACCGCAGCTCCACGCCCCCATACTCAGTAGAAAAACCGCCTTGAAGGACCTGTCACCTGTCTGACAATCAGGCTATGCCTAGGGTTGTATTTAATAATTGGCTCGCACCAGCTCATTGTACGGTGCGGGCATAAAATTTGGCAGGTTGCGATGAATAGTGGGTTCCATGAGATTCTAGGTTACTGGCGCGCGTCGTTGGCGGATGGTGCATTGGGGCGGGGTCGCTTCAGGCAGCGGGATCGGAAGGATTTCATCGAACTGTCGAAAGACACGCTGCGCGATGGAGTGCTGCCTAAGAACCAGGTTCGCAATGTTTTTGAAGGACAGAAGCCGGATACCAAGGTAGTAGACGTACAAATCTGGCCGATGGTCATGGCTCGGAGAACTTCCCACGGTGCGACTATATCCAATGGTTCTCCAGAAATCGTCGCACCTGTAGTTACAGAGGCGACCGTCGATAGAGACGGTAACATTCGCCCATCCCGAAACGTCATTGCGAGAGACGTGCTGAAGCCACTCCCCAACGATGTTTTTTCGCTCGGCAAGGTTGAGGATTTCGATACCTTTCTTTCAGCGTCGCCCTTCTCGCCAGACGAAAACTCCCCTGTTTGGGACCAATACTTAAAACACTGTCGTGCAATGCTCGATGCCGTTTCTCCCGGGTGGCCATCTGACGATGACAATTATCTCTCTGCCGGCGTGGGATTTATGGAGGTTTCCGGTGAGGCTGCCGCAGCTATTGCGCAAGTTATCAGCCTCTATGACACGCTGCTTGGTGAAAAACACAAAGCGCCGCTGTTAGAAAATCTGGCCGGATCGCCCTCAACCAAAAAGGAGCTTTCTCCTCAGACGGAAGCGAACTTCATAAATCGACTGGGACATGCCAGCGATGAATTTCCGCTCGCAGATCATCAACGTCAGGTTCTTTCATATCTCTCAACCGGAAAACCCAGCGATGTGCTTGCTGTCAACGGGCCTCCTGGAACAGGCAAGACGACAATGCTCCTGTCGGCCATTGCAGATGCGTGGGTTCGCGCAGCGCTGGAAGAAAGTGCTCCACCGGTCATCGTCGCGGCGTCCACCAATAACCAGGCTGTAACAAACATTATCGGCGCGTTCGGCAAGGACTTCTCCGAAGGCGAAGGCCCATTCGCGGGTCGTTGGTTGCCTGGCCTCAAAAGCTACGGGTTGTTTCTTCCAGCAAAATCAAAAGAGGCCGAGGCTGCTCGCCGGTATCAAACTGAGCGGTACTTCAATGAACTAGAAAGCCATGACTATGTTCCCCGCGCCAGAGACGCTTTTCTGGAGGCAGGGAAATCTGCATTTCCGGGCCTTGAAAATCCAGATGTGAAAGAGATCGTATCTTCCTTACACAAGCGGATTGCTGAAGAGGTTGCAAAACTGTCCGATGCGGACAAGTCACGGAAATGGGTTGAGGAGGCAACATCGAAAGTTGTTAACCTATTGGGCGACGATGCCGAGGCAACACTGCTGCAGGTGGAAAAAGCAATGCAGGATGGCGCAGCAGAACTTGAGCGCCACAAGACTTGGGAATCCGGGTGGACCAAACATCAGGCTGATGAATCTGTCTTTTTAGTAATGTTCAACTTTCTTCCATCTGTGGCTCAAAAAAGAGTGATGAAAGGGCGTGTCTCCCTGGAAACCATCGGCTGCACGCTGGATTTCTCCGATGTCAGTTCGGTTGAAAGTTTGGGGAATAGCCTGCGAAATGCGGTTCGAATTGCACAGGAGGCTGCTAAAACCACCAAGTCCAGATATGAGGCAGCACGGTCAGCGTTAGAAAATCTGAATCAGGCGAAGAGAGCATGGGCGCGCGCAACGGAAAATCTTGGTGCGTCGGCCGTTCCAGCAACTGATGCATTGGACGTCGATAGATTTGCCGATTGCCACGCCCGTTTTCTTCTTTTCCGATTGGCTTGCCACTATTGGGAGGGGCGGTGGCTTCTGGAAATGGAAGATAGCTTAGACGATATCGTGGCGTCGCATCGGAAAACCGGGCGGAAAACAATCGAACCACGCTGGCACCGTCGTATGATGCTGACACCCTGTGCTGTTTCCACGTTTGCGAGCTTGCCAGGCAAAATGAGCTTTGGTCTGAAGTCTGGCGGTGAATGGGGCACAGGCTATTTGTTCGACTTCATCGACTTGCTGATTGTTGACGAAGCCGGGCAAGTCTTGCCGGAGGTTGCGGCGCCCTCGTTTGCATTAGCGAAGTGCGCCTTGGTCATTGGGGACACCCAGCAGATTGAACCAATCTCATCTGTGTCTAAAGCAGTCGATATTGGCAATCTGCAAAGTGCCGGTTTTCTAAAAGAGACCTATGCCGAGGCCGATTTGGCGACACTGTCAGATACGGGCATGCGTAGTGTTGACGGTAGTGTAATGCGCCTCGCCCAGCAAGCGTGCGTCTATGAGCCCTACCCGGAATTAGAGCGAGGGCTTTACCTGTTCGAGCATCGGCGTTGCTTTGACGAAATCATCAATTTCAGCAACAAACTCTGCTACAAAGGATCGCTCAAACCGATGCGAGGCTGTGCTCCCGAGGGTCGCGCTGTACCGTCGATGGGGTACCTACATATTGATGGTATGGCTTTAAGCTTCGGCGGCAGCCGCGCAAACGCGACTGAGGCTGCAACAATTGCAGACTGGCTCGCAGAAAATCGGCAGGATCTTGAAGGCCAATACAACAAAAAACTGGAAGACATAGTCGGTGTCGTCACGCCCTTCGGGCGGCAGGTGCAAGAAATCAAACGCGCTTGTGCCGAACGAGGCATTGACGCGAAAATGACCGTTGGCACGGTTCACTCGCTTCAAGGGGCTGAGCGACCAGTCATCCTGTTCTCACCGGTCTATTCCAAACATGCCGACGGGCATTTCATCGACATGTCACCAAGTATGCTGAATGTGACCGTATCACGTGCAAAAGACAGCTTCCTTGTCTTCGGTGACATGGATGTATTTTCGTCGGCTGCGAAGGGTACGCCCAGATCGGTCTTGGCTGAATGTCTGTTCTCTCAGAGCGATGGCGTGCTTGAGTTTACTGCGCAGCCGCGCTCCGATCTTCAGGATTCAAGTCACCCGCTTTCGACATTGAGAGACGCAGAAGAACACGATCGGTTCTTGAAAAATGCCCTGTCCACAGCCCGTGAAATGACCATCGTCAGCCCGTGGATCATTGCCTCAACAATGAAACGTGCTGGGTTACTGGATGCTTTCCAAGGTGCGGTGGCGCGGGGTGCAGAAATCGATGTCATCGCAGATCCTCTGTTGAACCAGTTGAAGTACGATGATGGCGTAACACAGCTAGAAGCAGCAACATCTGCACTGCAAGATGTAGGTGTACGAGTCCACGAAGTGCGTCAGCTGCACAGCAAGATTGTCATAGTGGATGCCAATCGGCTTTGCATCGGCTCCTACAATTGGCTGAGCGCTGACCGGAAGGGCCGATATGCGCGCCACGAAACGTCGATCGTGTACAATGGTTCGCACCTTCAAAGCGAGATTGAGGTCATCAAGCAAAGCCTAGGTGCTCGCGAAAAGCGCTGACAGTCCCACGAAATCACTCTTTTTACTCACCCTGCCGTGCGCTGGCAGGGTGGTTTCACGCTTTCTGTGATCTTAGCGGATTGATCTGGGAAAGCGACATACTTTCTGTCGAAAAGCGTCAGTCTTTTGTCGACGTCTTGAGGTTAACCTTATGTAATATAAAGGTACTTTTAAGATTCAGGTGCCAAACTCCGTATCATCTTACACCAAATATAAAATCAATACCTTACACCAAACAGGTGCGAAGTATCGCATCGTGCTAACGCTCTAACTTTAATCTCTGGGGGACATATGGGAGACACAAAGTGTGTTAGTGGTACTTTGTCGCTTTTCAGTCGCTCCACTCCACATCATCAGTTCAAGCGTTCCACCGGCAAGAAAAGGTCCAATAAGTTCCCTCGAACAGCGGCTTGTATGCTTGGCCGTGCTGGTGCGATTTCTTCTGGGAATCGCGAAGCTGCAATCACGCCGATATATCGCAATGCCGCAGGATTATTGGTTCGTCATCAAGGAATGGTTGAAGCGTTACGAAGTACCTGCGCCGCTAAATCTGCCTGTGTAGCCTGAGCAAACGAGGGCTATTGCTTGTTTCATAGGGGCCTGAAGGGGCGATCGAAGGAGTCTAGGCTAGCCCTCACAAAGGGATACACGGAGCTGTCAGTGTAATTGGCTCGGTAACTCAAAGGTAACCAAAAAGGTTTGGCCGCGATATTGGGGAGCCCCCTTACTTCTGTATGGACTGCTCAAGGGCGGCGGGGCACGTTCGAAATGGCGATGACGTATTGTCATCAGTTGGCTGGATGGCTCCGTTTTTTCGCTTCTTTGAGGGCCGTCGAGATACCACGTGGAGAAAACGTGAAGCTGCGCCGCAGTGTTGGAGAGCCCGCGAAGAAATAGGATACCTCCACCTCTTCCCCTTTGTTGTACGCATTTAACATCTTCTGAGACAGCCCCATGTTAACTTGGCAATGTGTAGGGGCGCAAAACTGGAGATTATATTTTAGACTAGGTTGCCCATCAATCGATACAGTTACACCTTTCCCTAGATCCAAAGTTGTCTGCAATTGCAATGCCAGTCCGGCAACTGCTCCTTCTTGGTCCGCTGGAAAACCAACTATGTTCGCAATGTTCGTACCCTGATAATTGATATTTTGACTTGCCACACATTTAGACGTTTGCCTTTCGCAAAGAATGCTCCAATCAGCAACTCTGGCAACCTTCTTAGGTTTTGCCTCGGCGGGCCCAATGGCAGCAAAGCAGACAGCGGCAATCAAAAAGGTCTGATACATAATTAACTTTCGTTGAGACAACTGAATTTTTCCATGTTTCGTATCAAGTATCTCATGGCTGGGCCAGAGCTGACGGGACAGTATGGGCAGCGCTGAATTGTTCGATACAAAAAGTAACAAAATCACAGGCGCGTGGGCAGATTTTGCATCATCCACACCCTTCAATCAGCTTTTTAACTCACGAGCCGCACTTACATGCCTACCAATAGCGTTCCTCAAGAGTTAGGATGCGCGACTTCGCATCTCGTGCTTGTTCGCTTGGTTCGCTTTGCTAGGGCGGTGGCCGCCACCCGTACCGTGCATCCGTGAGAAAAACCCATTCCTATGTATCGAACTCCTCCAATTGGTCGGGATAACCTCTGAGACCCTTAATTTCAAAATCTTCAAACATTTCTCAAACGTGTCTGTCGTCAACGGGATTACAAAACTGGGCGGATGCGTTGGCAACACTTTCGGCCCTGCCGCAGGTTCATTGCAAACTCTCGGGCCTTGGAATGTTTGATCACGACTGGACCGCTGAAAGCGTCTCGCCCATCATTTCAACCTGCTTATCGCAGTTTGGCGCCGATCGCTGCATGTTCGGATCGAATTTTCCGGTCGATAGTCTGACTTCAACTTACGAAGAAGTTGTATCCCGATACCAATACCTCCTCCCGGCTTCGTATCATGACGACGTGTTCCAGAATACGTCGAAACGATTCTATCATATTGAGAATAAAAACTAATCTTTGCAAACTATCTGAGAACTTGGGTTGTCAGAATATTGGATGTTATGTCAGCGACCGACACCATACATCGGATTTGAATTTTGCAGAGGGGTTGGTGAGGGGGTAATGACCAACCCCTCTGCAAGGGGGATATTCGGATCGGCGAAACGATCCGTTGAAAGCAGACTATTCCAAGCCATCCGCCCCGTATATTGGGGGTTCCCCGTAGTAGGAAAAATTAATCTTCCAGACACATTCCGGACATCTGGTGCCGATACCAAGCAAACACGGCGCGCCTAGAAGACGTCTGATGATTTCTTGAGGGGGTACGAGTTCGGCGCGTCGTACCTTGATCCTGTTAGCCAGCCCAACACATCAGGCGAGGCTGACAACTGTTCCCTGTTTCAGCGAAGTATCTGCCGCGTCTGCCAGAATCTGTGCGCGCAATCCGTCGATGATTCCAGGCGAAAGGGGCTCAGACCCGCTCATCGCTGTGATGAAATGAGCCATCTCGGCGCGATAGGCGCTCTCATAGCGCTCCAGGAAGAAATGCTGGGCCGGGGCTTTGCGGAATCCCAGCGGGGTCGCAATTTCGACCGTATTTTCCAACATGTTTTCCGCGCGCAACAGACCTTTCTCACCATGCACCTCGATGCGTTGGTCATAGCCATAGCTGGCGCGACGCGAATTTGAGATCTGGCAAATCTTGCCGCTGGCTGTGGTCAGGGTAACGGCAGCTGTATCGACATCTCCGGCTTTGCCAATCTCGGGATCGACGAGCGATGACCCGACGGCATATACGCTGACCGGTTCTTCGCCCAGCAGGAAGCGAGCCATGTCGAGATCGTGGATCATCATATCGCGGAACAACCCGCCGGAACTTTTGATGTAGCTGATCGGTGGTGGTGAGGGGTCGCGGGACAGGATGGTGACGATCTCGACGTTTCCGATTTCGCCGTTGGTTATGCGGGATTGGATATTAGCAAAACTTGGGTCAAAGCGGCGGTTGAAGGCGGTCATAAAGGGCACGCCTGTGGCCTCGACCACTTTGATACAGTCGCGGATACGGTCGGCAGACATATCGACCGGTTTTTCGCAGAAGATCGCTTTGCCTGCGTTCGCAGCTTGGTGAATCAGGTCGTAATGGGTGTCGGTCGGGGTTCCGATGACCACCGCATCGACATCCGTGCTTTCGATCAGGTCTTCCGCCGGCAGCACGTTTGCGCCGGTTTTGTCAGCCAGTGTCTGGGCGGGTTCGGCAAATGCGTCGGCCACAGCCGTGACCCGCGCGCCGTCAATCTGCCCGATCGAGCGCGCATGCACCTGCCCGATACGCCCGCAACCAAGAAGCCCGATATTCAGCATGTCATGCCCCTTTGAATGCCTGCAGAACCCGGCGTGTCGCCTCGACCACCGGTTCGTGTGTCTCTTTCAGGATTTGAACGCGGTCGAACCTCTCTGGGTCGGTGTTCACGGCCTTGCGCAGGGCGTTCCCGAAGGCCATCCGCAGCTCGGTCCCGATGTTGAACTTGCAAACCTTAGACCCGCGCGCCAGCGCTGTGCGCTGCGCAACAGGGACGCCTGATCCACCGTGAATGACCAGTGGAACTTCGGTCACGGCTTCGATGGCACGAATGCGGGCCTTGTCCAGACCGCCTTCTTTGTTCTGTTGCAAATGGACGTTGCCGACCGAGATTGCCATTGCGTCTACGCCAGTCTCACGGGCGAACCGTGCTGCCTCATCCGGGTCGGTCCCGTCTGAACCTTCACTGCCGGAATAGCCCACAAAGCCAATCTCTCCTTCACAGGAGACCCCGGCGGCATGTGCCCTCTCGGCGATCGCCGCGGTTTCTTCAATGTTCTGGGCCAATGGTTTGCGCGAGCCGTCGAACATAACTGAGGTGAAGCCACTATCGATAGCGACGCAACACTCTTCATGGGTGTAGCCATGGTCCAGATGGGCGACGACAGGAACGCTGGCCCCTTCGGCCAGATGGCGGAACATCTTGCCCAGAACCGGCAGCGGCGTGTGTTCGCGGCAGGATGGGCCGGCTTGCAGGATGATGGGTACACCTTCGGCCTCGGCAGCAGCCACATAAGCGCGCATATCCTCCCAGCCCAGCGTCACCAGTCCGGCCACGGCATAGCCGTTACGCAGCGCGGATTGCAGCACGTCCGATAATGTCACAAGGCTCATTTGAACTTGGCCACCATGTCCATGATGCCCGGAATCGTATGCAGCTGGGCTGCATGGGTCGGTTGGAAATACTGCTTTAGCGAGCGCTGGCTGAGGCCACCGAGGATGGTGAAATAGTACATCTCATACCCCGGCAGAACCGCACAGGGGTGATAACCCTTGTCGATCATGATCGTTGAGCCATCCATGATGTGATAGGCGTCGCCCGGCTTGTTATCTTCACGCTGTAACATCTGGATGCCCGAGCCAAAGTTGGGCCGGAAGCGGAAATTATAGGTCTCGTCATGGCGGGTCTCGATCATCCCGCCTTCGTCGTCTGGGCGGTCGGTGTCATGTTTGTGACTGGGGAAGCCGGACCATCCGCCCTGACCCACGGTATAAAGCTCTGACACCAGCAGGCGGCCCACCTTGTCGTGGTGGTTTGCGCCAAGGATATGTTTGATCTTGCGATGGGTCTTGGTGTCGTCAGAGCCATATTGCACCAGATCCAGCTCTGGCACGCGCACGTCAAAAGGTTCGAGCACACGGTCATATTTTGCCCCGGCAATGAAAGTCTCAGTCTCGTCTGTCACGCAGGTGATGCGGACGTTGGCGCCGACGGGTACATAGACGCCCTCGGGCTCGCCATCCCAAACGTCGATTGTGCGGTTGCCCAAATTGGAATACACCGCGCCGTCCACGTCGACATCGACGGTGCCGGTTGCAGGTACGATGCAGGTCTCATATCCGGGCACGGCGTATTCGAACACCTCACCCTTTTTCAGTTTGACGATATTGAAATAGTTCAGCGGCACCAGTTCACTGTCGGCATCGACAATGGCTTTGTTCTGGTTGTCATGGGGCGCAATATGCATCTGCGTCTCCTTTCAGGTATCCGTTGGACCCGGGTGTTGGGCCAGAAAGTCGTCAAGCTGGGGCGTGGTCGGCATGGCCCCGGCGCAACCGGGCTTCGACACAACGATGGAGGCGCAGGCCGAGCCACGCAAAACCGCGTCGCGCAGGCCATGACCCGCCGCGACCGAGGCTAGAAAGCCAGCCAGAAAACTGTCCCCCGCGCCGTTCGGTTTTACGGCAGTGACCGGGTAGATACCGGTGCGGATCTCTTGCCCATCGGTCAGAGTGATGGCCCCTTCGTGGCCCATCTTATAGATCACCATCTTGCCGTTGGCGGCCAGCTCGCGGGCTTTGTCCAACCCTTTTTCGATGCCACCGGCCATAAAGCCGAACTCTTCGTCATTGCCAACGATCAGGTCACTTTCGTTGCCTGCGCGGGTCAGAACCTCTGAGGCGACCTCCGGGGACGGCCAGCTATAGGGGCGGTAATCGATGTCGAATATGACAGGCAGACCAGCAGCGCGGGCGTTTTCGAACGCGCGGAACGTGGCCGAGCGCGAGGGATCCGACGCAAACACCGTGCCAGCAGTGATCAGGGCCGAGAACGCGCCATAGTCCACTACGTCCATATCCGCTTCGGTCACCTGAAAATCGGCGGCACCGTTGCGATAGATGACGTTCTGGAAGTCCTCGATGCAGCTTTCGTAGACAGCCAGAGAGGTCCGCGCCTCACCGCCCACCGCGCGGATATACCGCGTTTCCACGCCATAGTCCTGCAGCCTGTTCACACAGAACCGCCCCACCGCGTCGTCCGAGACCGAGGTGATCAGCGCTGCCTGACTGCCCAACTTGACCAATCCAGCGCAGATATTGGCGCTCGATCCGCCCAAATCGGCGCGAAACATCCCAGCGTCTTCGCTTTTGGTTCCGGCGGGATCGGCATACATATCCATGCCAGCCCGCCCGAATACTGCAAAGCGATTGCCTTTTATGCCTTCGATCAGAGTCACTTGCGCCCCTCGGTATTTCCTGCCCGGGCAGCATCCAGCACCTCGGGGTAGGGGTAGTTGAGGCCCAGCAATTGCCGCAGATCAGGGCTCGCCTGATCGAGGAAGTCCTGTGGTAGTGCTGCGGGCATGTCCTCCATCGGTTTGACCCATTTGGGCAGGTACTGGATCAGGATCGCGCTGCGGTCGTGATTGGCGTTGTTGGGCATCGCGCAATGCCATGTGACACCGTAGAACAGAGCGACGTCACCGGGTTCACCGGTCATCTGCTCGCAGTTTTCATAGAACTTATCTTCGGAGGTCGGATAGCGCAGTTCTTTCTGCGATCCGGGCACATAGCCGGTCGCGCCGCTTTCTACGGTGAACGGGTCCAGCAGGACCGAAACCTGCGCGTTCATCGGAAATGATCCGTTCAGGCCGACAGGATGTGTTTCGGGGCTGTGAAAGTCCCAATAGGGATAGTCCACATGCGGTTCCTGCCCAGGACCACCCGGCAGGATGCGGTTGGCCGCGATTGAGCCCATGATGAACTCGGTTCCCAGAAACTTACGGAGGATTTTCATCAGAACCGGATGCGCGGCCATGCGGGAAAACACGTCGCCCTTACCCAGCAGGTTCCAGACCCGGCGCTGCAGGTTCAGCTTGCCATCCTCTTCCGCAGCACCTTGAAAGTGGGTCACTTTTTCGGCCGCTGATTCAGAATGCTCCATGATGATGGCGCGCGCTTCGGCTATCTCCTCGGGCGTGAACAAGCCCGAGATGGCAACCGCCCCGCCGCCGTTCAGCAACTCTTCGACGATGGCGTCGGGATCGGCTGTTTCTGCTGTGAACCGTTTCATCAGATGCCCTTGCGTTGTTTTTCGCGGGTGGTTTCCCATTCGACATGAGCGTTGCGGACCTTTTCGTCCGCCGAGGTGTGGGGCGTTCCGACCTCCCACCACGTATGACCTTCGGTGGTCCAGCCGTCATAGGCGTCCACATCCATCACGATCACATAGGTCTTGTCGCTGGCTTTGGCGCGCTTGAATGCCTCAGCCAGTTCCGCAGGGTTTGCGACCTTTTCGCTGGTTGCCCCCATCGAGGCCGCGTGGGCTGTGAAATCAACGCCGAACGGTTCCGGGATGGTGGGGCAGTCTGCCAGCAAGTTGTTGAAACTTTCATTGCCGGTGTTGTTCTGAAGCTTGTTGATGACGGCAAAGCCGCCGTTGTCCAGCACCAGAACGATCAACTTCTTGCAGCTCAGGACTGATGAATAGATGTCCGAGTTTAACATCATGTAAGATCCATCGCCGCAGAAGGTGATGGTGTCCTTATCGGGCTCGCGTTCGGATTGGGCGATACGTGCGCCCCAGGCACCTGCGATCTCATAGCCCATGCAGGAAAAGCCGAACTCGACATCAACCGTGCCGATATCAAGCGTGCGCCAGTTGGCGGTAACCTCTGCGGGTAGGCCTCCGGCGGCGGCGACCACTCGGTCGCGCGCGTCACAAAGCTCGTTCACAACGCCGATGGCTTGCGCGTAGGAGTTCGGACGATTGCCGTAGGCGACGTTCTCGGCGACATAGGCATCCCATTTGCGCCGCTCGTCTTGCGCCAGAGATACCCAATCGGTCGGCGCGGTATAGTCATTCGCCTGTGTTAGAGCCTGAAGAGAAAGTTTCGCATCCCCAACAACCGGCAAGGACATATGCTTGACCGCATCATGGCGCGCCGCGTTGATCGAGATGAACTGGGCGTCCTTGGCAAAGGCGGTCCATGATCCGGTCGTGAAGTCTTGAAGCCGCGTGCCCACGGCGACAATCACATCCGCCTGTTCCGCAATCGCGTTGGCACTGTCTGAGCCGGTCACACCAATCGGGCCGATGTTCAGCGGATGGGTCGCCAGCATGTTTGCACGGCCCGCGATGGTTTCGACCACTGGAATCTGATGTTTTTCCACAAATTCGGTCAGCTCGGTGACGGCCTTGGAATACTGTACTCCGCCACCGGCGATGATCATTGGGCGTTTCGCGCCCATTAAAGCCGCCGCAGCATCTTCGATTTCATCCGCATCAGGTGACTGGCGGCGAATGCGATGTACCTTCTTTTCAAAGAACTTCACCGGGTAGTTATAGGTCCACCCCTGCACGTCCTGCGGCAGCCCGAGGAAAGCGGGACCACAATCGCCCGGGTCCAACATGGTTGCGATGGCGGCGGGCAGAGATTGAATGACCTGCGCCGGATGCGTGATGCGATCCCAATAGCGGCTGACAGGTTTGAACGCGTCGTTCACGCCAAAGGTTGGATCGTTGTAGTTCTCCATCTGCTGCAGAACCGGGTCGGGCAGGCGAGTGATGAATGTATCTCCGCACAGCATCAGCATCGGTAAACGATTGGCATGGGCCAGTCCGGCAGCAGTCAGCAGATTCGCGGTGCCCGGCCCGGCGCTGGCGGTGCAGAACATGAATCGCTGACGCAACCACTGCTTGGCATAGCCTGATGCAGCGAATCCCATGCTCTGTTCGTTCTGTCCGCGATACAGGGGTAGTTCGTCCCGCATCGAATGAAGAGCTTCGCCCAGACATGTCACGTTGCCATGTCCGAAAATCCCGAAACCCCCGCCACATAGGCGATATTCCTGTCCGTCAATCTCGATGAACTGGTTCGATAACCAGCGAATGATCGCCTGCGCTGTTGTCAGGTAAACGGTGTCGTGTTGCGCGGACATGTCTGCGGGCTCCTTTGGAAAATTGCGGTGCAGTGCCGAATGCAGCTTGCGAGAGTCCTATTCTCACGATACAAGTTTTGCAACCGGTTGCAAATGGTTTTCAAGAAAAAGCGAAGGAGGGCGTCAGAATGGCAGAAATCGGCATTGGCATTCTGGGCGGCGGATATATGGGCAAGGCCCATGCGGTCGCCATGTCTTCGGTCGGGGCGGTGTTCAACACCGCGTTGCGGCCACGGTTAGAGATGGTGTGCGCGTCCTCGCCGGAAAGCGCTGATCGATACCGTCAGGCCTATGGATTCGCGCGTGCAACCGATGATTGGCGTGTACTGGTGAATGACCCGAGAGTCGACGCCATCGTGATCGCCACGCCTCAGGAAACGCATCGCGAGATCGCACTGGCGGCCTTTGCGCTGGGCAAACCAGTTTTGTGCGAAAAGCCCTTGGGGGCGTCGATGGAAGATGGTGCCGCCATGGTGTTCGCAGCGGCGGAATCAGGTCTGCCAAATATGGTTGGTTTCAATTATATTCGCACGCCCGCCAGCCAACACGCCCGCCGGTTGATCGCCGATGGAGAGATCGGCGACATCACTTGGTTCCGGGGCGAACACACGGAAGACTTCTATGCTGATCCACAGGCCCCCGCGACTTGGCGCACGATGGGAATGTCCAACGGAACAATGGGTGACCTCGCCCCGCACATGATCAATGCCGCGCTGGCGTTGATTGGGCCAATCTCACGCGTGATGGCAGAGGTTGAGACCGTACACAAAAGCCGCCCGGGTGGAGACGTGGACAATGACGACCACGCCCAGATGATGGTGCGGTTTGCAAACGGTGCGATGGGTTCGATGTATTTCAGCCGTATCGCGACGGGGCGCAAGATGGGTTACGCCTATGAGATCAGCGGCACCAAGGGTGCGATCCGTTTTGATCAGGAGGATCAGAATGCATTGTGGCTCTATCGTATGGACGGCCCCGAGGCCGAGCGCGGCTTTCGCAAGATCCTGACCGGCCCCGCCCATCCCGACTATGAACCGTTCTGTCAGGGGCCTGGCCATGGCACGGGTTATCAGGATCAGATCATCATCGAAGCGCGCGACTTTCTGCACGCGATCGAGACAGGCAAACCGGTCTGGCCAACCTTCCGTGACGGGCATGAGGTCAACCGGATCGTCGCTGCGGCGCTGGCGTCGTCGGCGGATGAAAACTGGAAAAACATCGAAGATTTCTGAGCATCGGAGACAAGACAAGATGAGCATCAGAATTGGTAATGCGCCCTGTTCCTGGGGCGTAGAATTTGCGCAAGATCCGCGCAATCCGCATTGGAAAACCGTTCTCAGCGACTGTGCCGAGGCCGGGTACAAGGGCATCGAATTGGGTCCGGTGGGCTTCATGCCCGAAGACCCAGCGGTTCTGGCCGATGCGCTAGCCGAGCATGACTTGGAACTGATCGGTGGTGTGGTATTTCGCAACTATCACGACCCCGATGCGTGGGAGGACGTGCTTGACGCCACCCATCGCACCGCACGCGCGTTGAGAGCGCACGGGGCGCAGCACATGGTGCTGATCGATGCGATATCCCCCCGCCGTGCGCCGACCGCTGGTCGTGCCGATCAGGCTGAGCAGATGGACAAGGCGGAGTGGACGGCATATCGCGACCGGATTGCCGAAAGTGCGCGTATTGGGTCTGAGGAATACGGGCTGACCGTTGGTATGCACGCTCATGCGGCCGGCTTCATGGACTTTGAACCCGAACTCATCCGGCTGCTGGATGAGGTAGACGAAAACCTGCTGAAGATCTGCTTTGACACCGGGCACCATTCCTATGCCGGGTTTGATCCCGTGGATTTCATGACGCGTTACGTTGACCGGATCTCATACATGCACTTCAAAGATATCTCGCCCAGCGTGAAGGCGGATGTGATTGCCAATCGAACCGGATTCTATGACGCTTGCGGGCAAGGGATATTCTGCAATCTGGGTGAGGGCGATGTTGAGTTTCCGTCGGTCCGTCAGGTGCTGCTGGACGCAGGTTTCGCAGGGTGGTGTACGGTAGAGCAAGATTGTGATCCGACGCTTGATCCTGATCCGGTAGGTGACGCGCGGAAGAACCGCGAATATCTTGAATCCATTGGTTTCAGTTAAGGAGGTCCAGACAATGACCAAGCTGAAATGGGGCATGATCGGTGGCGGCGAAGGCAGTCAAATCGGCCCGGCACACAGGTTGGGCGCGTTGGCGGATGGGCACTTTGAACTCACCGCCGGAGCGCTGGATCATCGGCCAGATGTTGGGCGCGAATATGCGCTGAGACTGGGCATCGCGGCAGAGCGGGCCTATGGCGACTGGACCGAGATGCTGGCCGGTGAGCGCGACCGCGACGACAAGATCGATCTGGTCACAGTGGCAACGCCGAATGCGACGCATTTCGAGATTACCAAAGCCTTCCTCGAAGCTGGATTCAATGTGCTGTGCGAAAAGCCCATGACCATGACTGTGGAAGAGGGCGAAGAAATCGTCAAAGTTGCTGAGAAATCCGGGAAGATTTGTGCAGTAAACTACTGCTATTCCGCCTATCCAATGGTGCGCCAAGCGCGCGCCATGGTGCGCGCAGGTGAGTTAGGCAAGGTTCGTCTGGTCGTCACTAACTTTAGCCACGGCCATCACGGCGATGCGACAGATGCCGATAATCCGCGTGTACGCTGGCGTTATGATCCGGCGATGGCGGGGGTTTCCGGCCAGTTTGCCGATTGCGGTATCCACGCAATGCATATGGCCGGGTTCATTGCTGATGACGAAGTCGAAACCCTTTCTGCAGATTTTGCCTCAACCATTGGCAGCCGAGAGCTGGAAGATGACGCGATGGTCAACTTCCGCACGGCAAAAGGCGCGGTTGGCCGGCTGTGGACATCGTCGGTGGCCATCGGTCGTCAGCATGGGTTCGACATTCAGGTGTTCGGTGAGACCGGTGGCCTGCGCTGGGCGTCAGAGCAACCGAACCAGTTGATCTATACGCCCGTTGGTGGGCGCCTACAGATCATCGAAAAGGGTGAAGGCGGTTTGCACGAAGAAGCGCAGCGCCTCAGCCGCGTGGCGATCGCGCATCCCGAAGGGTTCCCTCTGGCAGTTGCCAATATCTATTGCGATCTGGCCGACGCGATTGCCGGGGAAGCGCGCGACGGACTGCCCAATGCGGCAGACGGCGTCAGATCAATGGCGGCGGTGCACACTGCGGTCGAATCGGCAAAACAGGGCAGTGCGTGGATGGACGCGCGTCCTCCAATGTTCCGTTAACCTTCAATAGCGGGGCGCAGTGTGCCCCGTTCCACCACTGAGCAGGGGAAGATCCGCGCCTCTGGGTATCGGTCGGGCTCGTTCAGGGTCGCTACCATCAACTCGATCGACGAACTGACGATCTGACGGATTGGCTGATGGATGGTGGTGAGGTCGATGTTCTCCCACCGTGCCATCTCCATATCATTCAAGCCAATGATGCCGATATCTTCGGGTACCTTTAGGTCACTATCCAAAATCGCCGACAGCACACCGATGGACAAAACGTCGTCACCGCAGAAATACGCCTCGGCCCGTTCAGATTTCAAAAGGCGCAGCATTTCCTGACGACCTGCCTCGAACGAGTAGGCCTCGGCAAACGAACAGGACACACCAATCTTAGGGTGCTGCGCCATTTCCGACATGAAGCCCGCATGGCGGTCCTGGGTCGAGGTCGCGGCCTCGGGCCCGCCTAGAAAGGCCACCTCTTTATACCCGCGCGCCACCAGTTCACGTGCGGCCATGCGCCCGCATTCCACGTTATCGATCCCGACAACATGGACTTGTGGCGAGGATGATGATCGGCCAAAGCTGTGCACCACTGGCACGCCCGCATCACGAAACGCCTTGGCAAAGCCGGGTGGCAAAGTCGAAGAAGCGACTACAACGCCGTCGACCGAATACTGCCGGAGCATTCGAACCGAATTCTCGGGTTCGACCTCATCGGTCAGGTTCACCAGTAGTGGGCGCAGGCCCCGGTCCTGCAAGCCACGGGTAAAGAGGTCGAAAACCTCAAGGAAGATCGGGTTGTGAAAGTTGTTCGACACCAACCCGATTAGCTTGGTTCGCCCCGTCGTCAGTGACGAGGCCAGCGCGTTCGGGCTGTATCCCAGCTCTCGCGCGGCCTTCTCGACCTTGCGCCGCATCTTGTCGGAAACCGAGGCCCCATCCGTGAAAGTGCGCGACACGGCGGATCGGGATACACCCGCGCGTTCTGCAACCTCTTTCAATGTGACAGCCATATCCCGTTTGACCTTTCTAAGTTTTCAGCAGCCCTTTTACGCGTATTCCCTGGCAGATACAGTATGAAACACATCTAATATATTTTGCAACCGGTTGCAAAATGTGATCGGATATGCTCTAACTCGAGTCGGAGAGGTGCAGAGGGCAGCCTCAATCCGCGATAACATGAGTTTTTGGGAGGACATCATGACTTCACTGACGAAGAAGCTGGCGCTGGCGGCGGTAGTCGCTGCGACGCCGCTGATCGCAGCCACAAGCGCTGCGGCGGAAGGTGAGAAATACATTCTGGTCAGCCACGCGCCAGACAGCGACAGCTGGTGGAACACGATCAAGAACGGTATCGCGCTTGCGGGCGATCAGATGGGTGTTGAGGTTGAATACCGCAACCCGCCCACCGGCGATCTGGCCGACATGGCGCGGATCATCGATCAGGCTGCTGCTTCAGGGCCGAACGGGATCATCACAACTCTGGCCGATTATGACGTGCTGAGCGGTCCGATTAAATCGGCCGTGGACGCGGGCGTCGATGTCATCATCATGAACACCGGCACCCCGGATCAGGCGCGCGAAGTTGGGGCGCTGATGTATGTGGGTCAGCCCGAATACGACGCTGGATTCGCTGCGGGCCAACGGGCCAAGGGCGACGGCATCGGATCGTTCCTTTGTGTGAACCATTATATTGTTCAGCCCTCCAGCCAAGAACGCTGCCAGGGTTTTGCAGACGGTCTGGGGATCGAACTGGGCAATCAGATGATCGATGCCGGTCAGGACCCGGCCGAAATCAAGAACCGCGTACTGGCTTATCTGTCGGCGAACCCCGATACCGATGCTGTTCTGACGCTTGGTCCAGTCTCGGCTGATCCAACCATTTTGGCACTTGAAGAAAATGGCATGGCCGGTGATATCTATTTCGGAACATTCGATCTGGGTGGCGAGATTGTCAAAGGCATCAAGTCCGGCGTGATCCAGTGGGGCATTGACCAGCAGCCGTTCTTGCAGGCCTACCTGCCGGTTGTCGTCATGACCAACTATCACCGCTATGGTGTTCTGCCCGGCAACAACATCAACTCGGGCCCCGGTTTCGTAACCGCTGACGGTCTGACCAAAATCGAAGAATTCGCTGGCGAGTACCGCTAATTCTTACAGCGCGGGCACCCTGAGCATAGGGTGCCCGCTTTGACTTTTAGACGTAAAATCACTGTTTTTATCGGAGGAGCGCTCTCATGGGCGAGTCTGCTCAAAACGCGACTTTAAATGACGAACGGATCAAAGAGATCTCGCCGTTGCGCAAGGCCCTGATCCGGCCCGAGCTTGGCGGTATGGTTGGCACCGTCGCCGTGTTCACCTTTTTCCTGCTATTCGCATTCGACAGCGGTATGTTCAACGCGCAGGGCATGATGAACTGGTCGGTCGTCTCGGCGCAATTCATGATTATTGCAGTGGGTGCCTGTCTTCTGATGATCGCGGGTGAGTTTGACCTGTCGGTCGGTTCGATGATCGGTTTCTCCGGCATGATGATCGCCATTTTCTCGGTCACGCTGGCGTGGCCGGTTTGGATGGCCATTATCGTGACCTTTGCCATGGCTATGGCGATAGGTGCGCTCAATGGCTGGATTGTGATACGAACCGGTTTGCCCAGCTTTATCGTAACGCTGGCTTTCCTGTTCATTTTGCGCGGTTTCACCATATTCCTGCCTCAGGTGATTGAACGTAAAACGATCATCGGTGGCGTGAAGGATGTAGCAGAAGGAGACTGGCTGGCCCCCATCTTTGGTGGCAAAATCTTGCAAGGGTTGTTCCAATGGCTGGGCGACGCCGGGGTCATCGCGGTGTTTGAACGCGGCACGCGTCAGGGCCAACCAGTCGTCGATGGCATTCCGATGTTGATCGTCTGGGCCATAGTTCTGATCATCTTTGGACATGTCCTGTTGACCAAAACCAAATTTGGCAACTGGATATATGCCTCCGGCGGCGATGCCGAGGCCGCCCGTAACTCGGGTGTGCCAGTCAACAAGGTCAAGATCCTGATGTTCATGCTCACGGCATTCTGCGCCACAGTTTTTGCAGTCTGTCAGGTCATGGAGTTTGGTTCTGCTGGTGCCGATCGGGGTCTGCTGAAAGAGTTCGAAGCAATCATTGCCGTTGTCATCGGTGGTGCGCTTTTGACCGGAGGTTATGGCTCGGTTCTGGGGGCTGCGCTGGGTGCGCTGATTTTTGGGGTAGTACAACAAGGCCTATTCTTTGCCGGTGTTGAAAGCTCGCTGTTCCGCGTGTTCCTGGGCGTCATCCTTCTGGGGGCTGTGATCCTCAACACCTATATCCGCCGTATCATCACAGGGGAGCGTTGATATGAATCCCGAACATGCACCCATCATCCAGATGAAGAACATCGAAAAGCACTTCGGCAGCGTGATCGCGTTGGCGGGTGTCTCGGTGGATGTGTTCCCCGGTGAATGCCACTGTCTTCTCGGCGATAACGGCGCGGGCAAGTCGACATTCATCAAAACCATGTCCGGTGTCCACCAGCCCACGCATGGCGAGATCCTGTTTGAAGGCAAACCGATGCATTTCGCAGACCCGCGCGATGCTATCGAGGCCGGGATCGCGACGGTTCACCAGCATCTGGCGATGATCCCTTTGATGTCCGTCTCGCGCAACTTCTTCATGGGCAACGAGCCGGTGAAGAAAATTGGCCCGATCAACTTCTTCGATCATGAGTATGCAAACAACGTCACGATGGAAGAAATGAAGAAGATGGGGATCAACCTACGTGGACCGGATCAGGCGGTTGGCACGCTGTCTGGTGGTGAACGCCAGACGGTCGCCATCGCACGTGCGGTTCATTTCGGCGCCAAAGTTCTGATCCTTGATGAACCGACCTCGGCCCTTGGTGTGCGTCAGACCGCCAATGTGCTGGCAACCATCGACAAGGTGCGCAAGCAAGGTATCGCGGTGGTCTTCATCACACACAATGTCCGCCATGCGCTGGCGGTAGGGGATCGGTTCACGGTTCTGAACCGGGGCAAGACCCTGGGTACGGCGCAGCGCGGACAGATCACGCCGGAAGAGCTGCAGGACCTGATGGCCGGCGGTCAGGAGATGGTAGCGCTTGAGGGCAGCCTTGGCGGCACCGTTTGATGTTTTTTCACCCCGCGGGCAGTGACGGCGGGGTGACTACTTTTTCTCGAAGAATAGAATGACCTCACCCAGTCGCACGCCGAAACGCGAAACATAGGCTCTGTTCAGTAATCGGTCATCGGACAAAAGCCACATCCAGTCATCGAAATTGACCCGCATGGTGCCGTCTTTGACGGGCAGGTCGATCTTATATTTCCAGTTGAAGGTATCACCCCGCTCAACGCCACTTGCAGTGCCCAAAACGCCGGGCGCGGTACCGGTCCAAGTGTCCTCACCGGTTTTGGTCAGCGTCCAAACTCGCTGTTCGGTCGCGCCGTCGTCATAGATGAAATCCTCAACCAGCGTCAGCGTTTTACCATCCCAGGTGCCATTAATGTCGACCGTGAAACGGCGCGGGACATTGCCCAGTACATCCTGAAACTGGCCGTAGGCGACAGTTTTGCCCTCAAAGAACTCTTCAAGGTTCAGTTGGCGATCTGATAGAAAGGTCTTCGGGATGCGCGGCTTGGCCGAGCAGGCGGCGAGCATCGCCAGCCCCGCAAGAGCGACGACCACGATCAGTGTACGGCGGGCAATCATTGCATAAGCCTTTGTTCAGACTCTATATCACGCCCGTTTGCTCCATGTAGATGGGCTGATTTCACCTCGGGGGCTGGGCGCATTGTGGCGATCAATTCGGCAACCTTAATCCCGTATTTACGCATCTCGGAACGGTTCAAGATCGCCCCATTCTCAATCAGGTACATCCAATCGGTCACATCCAACGTATGCCCCCCGGCATCTTCGGGTAGCATGATCCGATAGGTCAGTTTCACAGTCGCGCCTGAGATCACGCCTTTGCCTTCGCCCACAATGTCATCTGCAGTTGCGGTAAACGTGTTCCCGGTGCCCAGCGTCAGATACCATTTCCGAGTCATCTTCTTGCCGTTGGAATAGGTGAAATATTCGGTCAGTGTCCCCGTGTTACCGTCCCATTCGCCGACCATACGCGCGACAAAGCTGTTCGACATCTTGCCATTTGGGCCGTAGATCAGCCCTTCTGACAGGATCTCTCCGTTCAGGTTTTCTTTCAGTGAGAACTCAGGCCCGGTCCCGCTGTAGTCAGACGGGGATTGCGCGCGGAAGCTTAGGAAACGGTTCTTCAAAGCGATCAGCGTGAAAATTGCGAGCAGACAAATCAGGAGAGTTTTCATTTGGCAGCGCCCTCTGTCGGGAGCGTCAGGACCATGCCAAACGCTCCGAGTTTGAGAATGCAGGGCAGTACCGCATAGGCGATGGTGAGCGTGTTCAAAGCCTCAGCCGAATTAGCCTGTCCTGGAATAAAGCCACTGCGTTCCAGCAGCGGCAGAGTGAAAAATGCAGCCAGAGCGAGCCCCAGCTTGCCCGCGAAGGACCAGATGCCGAATGCGGCGGAGGCGTTCAGCCCAGCCCGTGTCAGAACAACCGAGAACATGGCTGGCAGGACGACCATATCCGCCCCAAGCGCTGCGCCTGAAGAAAGGCAAATGACAGCAAACCCGGCTAGATTTCCAGGTGCCAGAAGCGCTGCGCCGACAAAGCCAAGTATGGCCAGTGGCATCGCGATTATCAGAGTCTGTTTCGGGCCAATCCGGTTGCTGAGCCGTGCCCAGAATGGAACGCTCAACCCGGCGCTGAGGAAAAACAGGATCAGCAGTGGCCCAGCTATGCCGGGCAGTTGCAGGCGGTCTTCGACAAAGAACAAAAACAAGGTCGAGGTGATCGCAACTGGAAGGCTGTTTACCAGCGCCAGCGCGAGCAGGCGCAGCGCCCCGGCTTGTCCTAGCCCGTGGAAAGACAAACCCTGCCCGGTGATCGGTGGACGTCGCCATATCGGTAAGGTGACGATCAATGTGATCACGGCCAGAACTCCAAGGAACAGCCCAAAGGCCGGGTATCCCTGCGCCCCTGCGCCCAGTGCCACAAACAGCGCGGGCGCGGCAGCCGCGATAATGACGCCGGTCAGTTGCCCGCCTTCGCGGAAAGCTGCGAGCGTCATCAGCTCTTTCGGGCTGGTCTGCTTGGCCAGCGTCGCGCTTCGACCATAAAGCAGGATTGTCCCGAGGCTATAGGCCGAGAACAACAGGATCAAAACAGGCACTAACGCAAAAATACTCGCACCTTTCGACAGGCCGAAGAGCAATGGAAATCCGATCGCCAGACCCAACGCAGCGGCAACGGCGAACAACATCTGCCCACCAGGCCAGCGGTCAATCGACCAGCCGATCAGCGGGTCCTGCACCAGATCGACCAACCGGATGACCAGCAGCACTGTGCCAATCATCCCCAGCCCTATGCCCAGATTTACGGCAGCAAAGCGCGGCAGGTGGATGTAAAGTGGGATACCCGCCGCAGCAAGCATCAGCGCATAGAGGCTGACACGCGGATACAGCATCAGTTCCCTCGCAAAGCCTGCGTGAATGCCGCCGACCGGGTGTTCTCACCCAGAAAGATCGACATGAAACTGCGTTTGATGCCTGGATAGGACATGGTGCAGACCTTCTGCCCGTTTAGCCAGAACCCGACCTTGTTCGGCCCCTGCGAAATTGCGACATAGCGGTCGCCCTTGCTGACTGCGTCGAAACAGACCTCGAGCTGCGCGCGCACAGGGGCCGCGCGTCCGATCCGCCTCATTTCGTCCAATGTCGAGTTCACCAGAGCCTTCTTGGACAGATTTCGACGATAGCGAAGTTCGAGGCCGAAATCCTGATTCCAATTCAGAGGCGCAGCGCCTTGTGTGAATAGCTGTGCGTCGTAAATCGGGAACCCCAGATAGCGGAACGTCGCCGTGCCGCGTAATTCAGCATTGTTGAGGACACCCAAAACAGGTGACGCCGCTAACCCACCGGGGAGCAGCAGCATCAGCGACGCAAGTGCTGCATAGACACTAGGCCGAGGCGGGAACGGCGGGTTCATTCTTTGATATGCCATTGTCAGCTCCGATGATCTGCGGGATGCCGGTGAGGCGCTCGACGACATGCATCGCGCTGGCAATCCCGTCTTCGTGAAAGCCGTGCCTGTTATAGGCGCCGGCAAACCAGGTTCGGTTTTGTCCCTGCATCTCACGGATTTGGCCTTGCGCACGCAGGGCCGCTTTGTCGAATACCGGATGGGCAAATTCGACCTCGTCATAGATCTTGTCAGCGGGAATGTCTGATGCGGCATTCAGCGTTACAAACAGCGGATCACTGTCAGGGATGTTCTGAAGCCGGTTCATCCAATATGTGACCCCAACATTGCCTTTTTGTGACCTGTACGTCCAACTGGACCAACAGGCGCGCCGCCGGGGCATCTGGCCGGGATCGCAATGAAGAATGGCTTTGTTCGGTTGATATTGGATCGCACCGAGTGCGGCTTTTTCGGCCTCAGTCGCTGCATCGCCCAAAATGGCGAGGGATTGATCAGAATGGGTGGCCAGAATGATCTCGTCAAACAGATCGATTTCACCGACTGCGTGTACGGTAACGCCCAGATCATGTCGTTCGATACGCTGCACGGGCGATGCCAGACGGATGTCGGAACCACGCGTGCGCAGTGCAGCCTCAATCCGGCGCACATATTCGATGCTGCCACCCTTCACCGTGTACCATTGATGCTGATTGGCGCGGCCAGTGGCCAACAGCGCATGATTGTGGAAGAATTGCACCAGCGAACGGGCGGGGAACTGATCGACAAACTCAACAGGCGTTGACCAGATCGCGCCGCACATGGGCATCAGGTAATTGTGCCGGAACCAATGGCCGAGGCGGAGCTGATCCACCAGCTCTCCGATCGTGGTGTCATCGTCCTGCGCAGCTTCGGGGGCCTCTTTGCCAAAGCGCAGGATGTCGGCGATCATCTTGTAATATGCCGGGCGAGCCAGATTGCGTTTCTGCGCCGTCAACGTGCGCAGGTTGTTCAAACCGTATTCGATGCGGCCGTTGTCAATCGTGGCACCAAAGCTCATCTCGCTTTTGGTCACTGGCACATTCAGCTCGTCGAATAGGCGGGTCAGATACGGATATGTGGCATAGTTGAAGACGATGAATCCGGTGTCGACCGGCTGATCGCCATTGCGCCCCGCCATCACTGTTCGCGCGTGACCGCCCAACCGAGGCTCCGCCTCAAACACGGTTACATCGTGGTTTTCAGAAAGGTAATAAGCTGCGGAAAGACCTGAAATGCCTGCGCCTATGACTGCGATTTTCTTGCGTACGCCCCGGGTTTCGTCGAACATTCCATCCTCGTTATTCGGCTTTTACAATAGGATACGCAGGGGAGGCTTCTATGGATCAACCGGATTAGAAGTTTTTTTCGAACGCACTATGATGTGGTGCCTGGTCGTTTGTTCGATGGATCAGGCGTGATCCAATGCAGGCATCGGGCCGTAATGATCTCAGCAACACCAAAAAGGCCCAGGCATGCACGGATTTGAAGGAAATACTTATTGGATCATCGGTGCCAGCGAAGGGCTGGGCCGGGCGCTTGCCGAAGCATTGAGCCATAAGGGTGCGCATCTGGTCCTGTCGGCACGGAATGTTCCCCGACTGGAAGAGATCTGTGAAAACCTGCCCAATGCACGCGCAGTCCCGTTTGATGTGACCGATCTGGACGCTGTCAGCCGCGCGGTTGACGAGGTCGGCACATTCGACGGTCTTGTTTACAATGCGGGTACATACGACCCGATCAACACGGCGGATTGGAATACCAAATCTGCTTTGGCAATCAGCGATGTAAACTTCTCTGGCGCGCTTCGTGTGCTGGGTGAAACGGTGCCCGGTCTCATTCAGAAGGGACGCGGAGATATCACGTTGATCGGTTCATTGGCCGGATATCACGGCTTGCCCAACGCGATTTCATATGGGTCAAGCAAGGCCGCTCTGATTTCGTTGGCCGAGACCATGCGACATGATCTGGCGAGCACAGGCGTCACGATACGGATCGTAAACCCCGGTTTCATCAAGACACGCCTGACCGACAAAAACAGCTTTAAGATGCCGATGCTGATGACACCCGAGGATGCTGCTGACCGTGTGGTCCGGGCGATGTCCCGACGCCGTTTTCGCACCGATTTCCCAGCGCCATTTTCATGGCTGATGCGCCTGATAGACTATCTACCAGATATTCTTGTTTACCGTGGAAAGTGATCTTATCCGCAGGTCAATCGCTGAATGATCCCAGAACCGTTCACATACACGTTCAGCCGATCTATGCGATAGTCCTGAGTGGCAATATCATCCGGGCCGAGAACGCGCGACCGCTCGGGAAGCTCGGCTTGAATTGTTGAGACCGGCTGGCCAATTGTATCGGCAAACGGTTGCCCCTGACAGAAAGCTAGATCGACCGACGCATCTTCTGCTTCAGATGCTGCATCTTGGGGGGGCGAGTTCTCGGAACATGCGGTCAAAAGGATCAGGATCGGAAATAGGCGGTACATTGGCGCAAGGCTTTCTGTTGATGTCGTTTCTGAAATATCAAAGATTTAGCCAACCTGTCATGAAAGTGCAGTTGAAAAAACCCTGCAATTGACGCAGGGTCGGGCGAAACTGTCAGGGAGAAAGTTAGATGCGTACCCGTGCAGCCGTGGCCGTCCAGGCAGGCAAACCTTTAGAAGTAATGGACGTGAACCTTGAAGGCCCCAAGGCGGGTGAGGTTCTGGTCGAGATCAAGGCCACCGGTATCTGCCATACTGACGAATTCACCCTGTCTGGTGCGGACCCCGAGGGGTTGTTCCCCGCCATTTTGGGCCACGAAGGTGCGGGCGTGGTGGTTGAGGTCGGCCCGGGTGTCACCAGCCTGAAGCCCGGCGATCACGTGATCCCGCTTTACACGCCTGAATGTCGCGAGTGCGAATATTGTCTGCATCCCAAGACCAACCTGTGTCAGGCAATCCGCGAAACCCAAGGTCAGGGGCTGATGCCGGATGGCACTTCGCGCTTTTCGACGTTGGATGGTGATCCGATCCTGCATTACATGGGCTGCTCGACGTTCTCAAACCATACTGTTCTGCCCGAGATTGCGCTGGCCAAGGTGCGTGAGGACGCGCCGTTCGACAAAATCTGCTATATCGGCTGTGGTGTAACAACTGGCATCGGGGCAGTGATCAATACCGCCAAGGTCGAGATTGGCAGCCGTGCAATCGTGTTTGGTCTGGGTGGTATTGGTCTGAACGTGATCCAGGGCCTGCGTCTGGCCGGGGCCGATCAGATCGTCGGTGTTGACCTGAACCCCTCCAAAGTTGAGATGGCAACCAAGTTCGGCATGACTGATTTCGTCAATCCGTCCGAGGTTGAGGGCGATCTGGTACCCTATCTGGTCAATCTGACCAAGGGCGGTGCAGACTATACCTTTGATGCCACCGGTAATGTCGGCGTGATGCGCGCGGCGCTTGAATCTGCTCACAAGGGCTGGGGTGAATCGATCATCATCGGCGTGGCACCTGCGGGTGCTGAGATTTCGACCCGCCCCTTCCAACTGGTCACCGGCCGTTCATGGCGAGGCACCGCATTTGGCGGCGCACGTGGCCGGACCGATGTGCCCAAGATCGTCGATTGGTACATGGACGGCAAGATCGAGATCGACCCAATGATCACCCACACCATGGGTCTGGACGACATCAATCACGGCTTTGACCTGATGCATAAGGGTGAGAGCATTCGGTCGGTGGTAATCTACTAAGGCTCTAAATTGACGGAAAATGCCGATGCGGCGCGCGATTGGGCGCGCCGTTTTTATTCTCCCGGACGCGTCGCGCCGGTATCCGACCGAGGTGACCTAACCCGTAGTACAGGAGTATTGGCTGAGGTGGTGTTGGTCCGGCTTTCACGCCAGACCACAAAGACACCAGATGCGATGATAATACTTGCGCCAACTGCCACCCAGATATCCGGGTGTTCGCCAAAGAAAATCACGCCGAAAATCGTGGCCCAGATGATCTGGCTGTACTGGCTGGGGGCAATAACCCCGGCAGGTGCGGCGCGATAGGCCAGAATGATCAGATGTTGCGCGATCACCGAGCACACGCCGACCAGTGCCATCATGGCCAGATGCAGCAGAGATGGCGCTTGATAGACAGCCGGCTGCACAACGCTCATCACTACAATGGCAAGTAACATGGGATAGAGGATCAGGACCGCCGAACGCTCTTCATTCCCGATCTTGCGGACCAGAACCGAGGCAAATGCACTGCAAAAAGCAGCAGTTAGAGCCGCCAAATGCCCCAATGTGATCTCAGTCGCGCCCGGGCGCAGGACGATGAGAACGCCGATTAAGCCAACCCCCACGGCTGCCCATCTTTGGGCGCGGACAACCTCGCCCAGAATCGGGATCGCCAGCACAGTGACGACGAGTGGGAAGGAAAACAGCAGCGAATAGACCTCGGCCAAAGGCAGGACCGAAAATGCATAAAAGGCGCAGGACATTGCGATAATCATCAAAGCAGACCGTAACAGCACCAACCACGGGTGGTGTGGCATGAAGTTGCCGGTGGTCCGGTCAGCCAGAATTGTCACGGCCATCGGGACAAACGAAAACAACGTGGCAAAGAAAATGATCTGCAATACCGAATAGGTGCCACCCAGCACTTTGATTAGCACATCATGGGTGGCAAAGACAGCAAAGCCCAGGAACGCAAAAGCGAGCCCACGAAGGGTTGTGTTCTGAGTGCTCATGACAGAAGCCTCAATCTCGGATGAAGTGGTAAGGGGCGTTTGATGCCTGCTTAGACTCAAATTGTCACAACGTGTAGCCCTAATTTTACCGCTAACATTCTTTTGCATGCAGGGTTGCATCTGATGCAATGCGCAGGAACCGGGTCGAGCGCGCCCTGAGCTTTGGGCATGATCGCCTTGACCTCAAGGAGATATATCATGCACAGAATTTCAGCCCTTCCTACCGAACAGGTTCAGGCGTATCGCGCTGGCGCGCCTGACGGATATGGAAACCCGCCGGAGCGCGCGATTTCCAACGGGGCGGGAAACCCTTGCCGACATTGCCTGACATATATTCCGAAGGGCAAAGATATGCTGGTATTGGCCCACCGCCCTTTTCCGGAAACGCAGCCCTATGCTGAAACCGGTCCTATCTTTCTATGTGCAGAACCGTGCCTGCGTTACGAAGATAGGGATGCATTGCCTGAGGCGCTGAGCGACTCACCCAACTACCTGATCAAAGGATATGGGTCGGACGATCGGATCGTCTATGGAACCGGGATCATTGCCCCGCAGGCGCAGTTGCAGGAGACAGCCGAGAACATATTTGCCCGTTCAGATGTGGCTTATATCCACGTTAGATCAGCCTTGAACAACTGCTATCACGCGCGCATTGATCGCGCCTAAAGCTTGACGCGGTGCATACCCCGGCGCGGTTTGCCGGGGTCGTCAATCATGACGTCGTCAGTTCGGCTTGAGGTCAGCGCGAGGAACACATCCTCAAGATCGGCCTCTTCTGTGCGGACGTCGCGGATACGGATTCCGGCCTGACGCACCGCTTCGAGTACCTGTTCAGCGTTGGTTTGATTGCTGTGATACTGCAGCACAAGATCGCCATTCTCACGTTGAATTGCGGTCACGTTTTCGGCCTCGGGCAGAGCCTGGATAGGAGAATCTGGCACGATCACCATGGTTCGGCTGTCCATGCGGCCCAGCAGATTGGCCGTGCTGTCCTGCGCGATCTTTTCGCCGTGATTGATGATGGCGATCTCGTCGCACATCTCTTGCGCTTCTTCCAAGTAATGCGTGGTCAGGATGATGGTCATGCCCTGTTCATTCAGCTTGCGGACATTGGCCCACAGCATCTGGCGCAGTTCGATGTCGACGCCCGCAGTGGGTTCATCCAGCACCAATATCTTGGGATGGTGCACCAGCGCTTTGGCCAGCAGCAAACGCCGCCGCATCCCACCCGAAAGCGTCCGCGCATAGGCTTCGGCTTTGTCGCTTAGGCCAACGAGGTCGAGGATCTCATCGCTCCGCCGATCTGATTTGGGGACGCCATAAAGTCCGGCCTGAACCTCTAACGCGCCGCGCGGCGAAAAGAACGGATCAAGGTTCAACTCCTGCGGCATCACGCCAATGGCCGCGCGCGATTGGCGCGGGTTTCGATCCTGATCAAAGCCCCAGATCGAGACGCTGCCCGAGGTTTTGACAACCAGACCCGCCAGAATATTGATCAGCGTCGATTTACCGGCGCCGTTCGGACCAAGCAGGCCGAATACCGAGCCCTGCGGCACAACCAGATCGATACCTTTCAGCGCTTGTTTCTCGGGCTGACCCTTGCTGCCGCGATAGGTCTTGCGCAGTGCGTTGATTGTGATTGCCGCATCGGCCATGTGGCCCTTGCCCCCGGATTGCTCATCGCTCATAAACGCACCTAATACATGCCCGCGAGGCCGACAACCAAAGAAGGATCGCCAGCCGTGACACTTGATGCGCCGGAAACCAAGATTGTCGACAAAGCCCGAGTCGCCTGCGATGGCGGCGAGGGCGCGCTGGGTCATCCGCGTGTCTGGCTGCAGATTCCTGAAGACACAGGTTGGGTCGAGTGCCCTTATTGCGATTGTAAATATGTGTTGCGTGATGCGGGCTCAGATCAAGGCAGCTAAAGGCCTTTGAAGCGCGCATTCGGGGCTCTGTTTGGCAGGGGAAGAAGATGCTGTTCACAGCAAAGACAATCGATCTTTCCGAAAACCAGCCAATTGCGAACGGAACCGTGCGCAGTGTCTATGATTTTCCTGGCCAACCTGACCTTCTGATCAAGGTCTTTACCCGGTCCGAAGATCGCGTCTCTCACAGATTTGGTAAGCGTTTGGCGTGGAAATTGTTCCCCGAAGCGCAATATCGCAGCACTCTGAAAGAACTGGAATGTGAGCTTCGCGTATCGCTGAAACTTGGGACGAAGATTGAGCACTCACCCCTGTCCAGAATGTTGGGCGTGGTCCAGACCAGTCGCGGGGCTGGTGTGGTTGTAGAGCGCATTGCTGGCCTTGATGGCGGTCTTGCGCCTAAGCTTTATGAAGTCTACCGCAACGGATTGGACGACCCGGCGTTGGATGCGCTGAATGTTTTTGTCGGGCAGATGTTTGACCATCATATCGTCGCGCGCGACGTCAAAAGCTCAAACATCGTCTATGGGACACGGGGCGCAGGACCGGCCTGTTTTCTGATTGATGGATATGGAGAACGTAACCTCATCCCATTGCGCAGCCTGTCCCGACGCCTGAATGATCGCTCACTGAATAAACAGTTCGCACTGATTGCGGAAAAAGCAGGCTTGACGTGGAATGCGGAGCAACGCGCTTTTTCGACTACCTGAGGTCCGGTTTCGAATATCACCCCAAGGAACCGACCATTTGAATGTTGACCGGCCTCGTCTTTTATTCAGCCCTTCTGTACAACTTGGCGCAACCCAGCGCAGGAGCCCCCTATGACCACGACCCAATTCGGAAAAGGCTGCCATCTGCATCTGATTGACGGATCGGCCTTTATCTTCCGTGCCTATCATGCCCTGCCGCCGTTGACGCGGAAATCGGACGGGTTGCCGATTGGGGCGGTCTCGGGTTTTTGCAACATGCTGCAGAAATATGTCGAAGATAACGCAGGGCCTGATGCACCAACGCATGTGGCGGTGATCTTTGACAAGGGATCGCACACGTTCCGCAACGATCTGTATGACCTGTATAAGGCCAACCGCGAGGCAATGCCCGAGGACCTGCGCCCGCAGATGCCCCTGACCCGCGAAGCGACGCGCGCGTTTAACATCGCCTGCAAAGAGCTTGAGGGGTACGAGGCTGACGACATCATCGCGACCCTTGCGGTTCAGGCGCGTGAGGCCGGTGGCCGAGTGACCATCGTCAGCTCTGACAAGGACCTGATGCAGCTTGTTGGTGGTGGCGTCGAGATGCTTGATGCGATGAAGAACAAGCGCATCGACCGTGACGGGGTGATCGAGAAATTCGGTGTGGGACCAGAACGGGTGGTCGATGTGCAGGCGCTGGCTGGCGACTCGGTTGATAACGTACCGGGGGCTCCGGGGATCGGGGTGAAAACTGCTGCGCTGTTGATCAACGAATATGGTGATCTCGAAACGCTGCTGGACCGCGCAGAAGAGATCAAACAGCCTAAGCGCCGCCAGACACTGATCGAAAAGCGCGATCAAATTGAGCTGTCTAAGAAATTAGTACAGCTGGACGAACAGACGCCGCTGGATTTCACTCTGGATGATTTGGAAGTGAAGGATCCTGATGCCGAAACCCTGCTGGGTTTTCTGGCTGAGATGGAGTTCCGCACGCTGACCAAGCGGATTGCTGACAAGCTGGGGGCTGAAGCCCCGGTCATCGCAGACGCGCCTGCTCCGGTCGATGAACCCGAGGCCGAGGCGATCCCGTTCGACGCGTCGAAATACGAATGCGTGCGCGATGCGGGTGCTTTGCAGAAATGGATCGATCAGGCCTATGAGCGTGGCTGGATCGCTGTGGATACTGAAACCACCGGCCTGAATGAGATGATCGCCGATCTGGTTGGCATTTCGCTGTGTGTTGGGGCGGGTGAAGCCTGCTATATCCCACTGACGCATCGCGAAAGTGCAACCGATGATCTATTCGGATCAGACGCGTTGGCCGAGGGGCAGATGCCGGTGGATGAGGCCTTGACCTTACTGAAACCGATGTTTGAGGACCCGTCGATCCTGAAGATCGGGCAGAACATGAAATACGATGCCAAGATATTCAGACGGTATGGCGTCGATGTTGCACCCATCGATGACACGATGCTGATGTCCTATGCAATGCATGGCGGTGAGCACGGGCATGGTATGGATACGCTGTCTGAACGCTATCTCAGCCATACGCCGATCCCTATCAAACCGCTGTTGGGGTCGGGCAAGTCAGCGATCACTTTTGACAAGGTTCCGATTGACGAGGCAACGGCTTATGCGGCCGAGGATGCAGATATCACGCTGCGCCTGTGGAAACTGTTCAAGCCGCAGCTGCATCAGGTTCAGGTGACGACAGTTTATGAAACGCTAGAACGTCCGCTGGTCCCGGTTCTGAGCGAAATGGAGATGCATGGCATCAAAGTCGACCGCGATGTGCTATCGCGTATGTCCAACGCGTTTGCGCAGAAAATGGCCGGGTTAGAGGCTGACATCCACGAACTGGCGGGGGAGAACTTCAATGTCGGGTCTCCGGCGCAGCTGGGCGAAATCCTGTTCGACAAGATGGGGCTTGAGGGCGGCAAGAAAGGCAAGACCGGGAAATACTCGACAGGTGCTGATATTCTTGAGGATCTTGCCACCGAACATGAATTGCCACGCCGGGTGTTGGACTGGCGGCAGCTGTCCAAGTTAAAATCGACCTACACCGACGCGCTTCAGACCCACATCAACCCGGATACGGGAAGGGTGCATACGTCTTATTCGATCACCGGGGCGAACACCGGGCGATTGGCGTCGACCGATCCAAACCTGCAGAATATACCGGTGCGAACGGAAGAAGGACGACGCATTCGCGAGGCGTTTATTGCAGAGCCGGGGAATGTGTTGGTCAGTTTGGACTATAGCCAGATCGAGCTGCGGATTCTGGCCCATATTGCGGATATTCCGACCCTGAAACAGGCCTTTGCAGATGGCTTGGACATTCACGCCATGACAGCGTCCGAAATGTTCGATGTTCCGCTGGATGAGATGACGCCGGATATCAGGCGGCAGGCCAAGGCGATCAACTTTGGTGTGATTTATGGCATTTCGGGCTTTGGTCTGGCGCGCAATCTGCGCATCCCGCGGGCGGACGCTCAGGGCTTCATCGATCGCTATTTCGAACGCTTCCCCGGCATACGACGCTATATGGACGACACGATCGCTTTCGCGAAAGAAAATGGCTATGTGCAGACACTGTTCGGGCGAAAAATCCATACGCCCGAGATTAATGCGAAGGGACCGCATGCTGGGTTTTCACGCCGTGCAGCGATCAACGCACCGATTCAGGGGACGGCAGCAGATGTGATCCGGCGTGCGATGGTGCGGATGCCAGACGCGATTAACGGTTTGCCCGCCAAGATGCTTCTGCAGGTGCATGATGAGCTGTTGTTCGAGGTGGCCGAGGATGCCGTGGATCAGACCATTTCAGTCGCGCGTGCGGTGATGGAAGGGGCTGCGGACCCAGCGGTGAAGCTGGATATCAAGCTGATCGCGGACGCCGGACAGGGGCCGAACTGGGCCGAAGCGCACTAGGGGTGGCGCTGCTCATCACGCCCTGCGGGCCCTCTTTGCAGCGGGTCAGGCCTGAGGCCTGACCAGGCGCGCGATCAGTCGTTTCACGGACGGTCCCAGCGTCAGGATCACGGTGAAGGCGATGGGCCAGCAGAAGATCCATGAAGCCATCCAATCCCCAAATGTCGAAGGGCCAAGGCCGATGGCCTTCACCGTGGCAATACCGGTGACGATGCAGGACATGAGACCGGACATGATCAGGGCGAACAGGGCATTGGCAAAGCGGGCAGGGATCATGTGCGGCGTCCTTGGCGTGTCGATATCTTCAATTGCGCCATTTCAGCCCGAAAATCCAGTCTTGATGCAGGTGCTATTGCCGCATCCATACCAGCGAATCCTCGGTCCGCCGGGTAGAGGGTGTGTATTCGGCACTGACCCAACCGTCATAGCCGGACTGGTCCATTGTGGTAAAAAGCGCGGGGAAATCCGTCTTGCCCAGACCGGGTTCTGAACGATCCGGAGCGGCCCCGATTTGCGCGTGTACGATACGGGGCAGAAAGCGATGCCAGATCGCCAGCGCGTCGCCATGGATCATCTGCGCATGAAAGCTGTCATATTGCAGGCCGACATTCGGCCGATCGACATGGTCCAGCACCTCAGCGGCCAAATCATAGTCGTTCAGGAAGTAACCGGGTTGCGAAACCTCGTTCAGGGGTTCGATCGTAAATTGCTGATCCGGCGCGGTATCTGCAGCCCATTGTAGGTTTTCGACAAAGCAGGCGAAGGCATCCGGGCCGGAGCTGTATCCTGCCATGACGTGGATAAACCGGGGCCGCAGGATATCGGCATAGCGCAGAACACGGCGGATGTCGGATTGAAACCGGGCCCTACCGCCGGGGACGGCTGCATAACCTGGCGCGCCACCGGTGTAGTTGGGAGGCGGGGCATTGATCAGCACCAGGTCAAGCCCGTTGGCCAATAGCGCCCGGCGGGTTTCTTTGGCTGCCAGATCGTAGGGGAAGAGGATTTCTACAGCGGTGAAACCAGCCTTCGCAGCGGCTTGAAACCGGTCGAGATAGGGCAGCTCGGTAAACAACAGCGAAAGATTGGCGGCAAATCGGGGCATGGGGCATCCGGTCTGTGATTTTGTGAAGACTAGCGATCACGATTGGCGCGGGAAAGAGACTGAAAACGACAGATTGTCGAAAATCTACCAGATTGCGGGCTTCGAATCAGGAACCATCAAGCTCAGGCAGTGTCTCGTTGCGAGCGCTGTATCAACAAGAAGGTCTGATCACGATGGCCATGAGCCACGAACCCGCGTGCGGGACCGCCCTAGCTGTATCTGATGGCCGGCAGGCCACATTTACTGGCAATACGCTGGCGGTGGCTTCGATGTTGACTTGGGCGGCGGGTTTTCCGGCGGCTGAGGTCTTGTTGCAAAGCTGGCCACCAATCTCGCTGTTTGCTGTACGTATCGCCCTTGCAGTGCTGGTCATGGTGCCGATTTGGTTCATTTTGGACGGGCCCGCGCGGGTGCTGGGTGCCCGCTGGAGGCATGCGTTTTTCGTGGGTGGCCTGGGGATCGGAGCGGGGATGTTCCTGATCCTTGTCGCGCAGAAGCTAACCGACCCTGTCACCGTTGTGATCATCGCCTCGTGCGCGCCGTTAATTGCAACTCTGTTGGAATTGGCGGCGGGAACACGGCGATTGCGGTGGAATTTTGCGCTGGGCATTGCGATTTCGATCCTAGGCGGGCTGATCGCGACCAGCGCGGTGGCTCCGGCGCAACTGGGACTTGGCGCGGCTTGCGCTGTGGTGTCGACCGCGCTGTTCTGTTGGGCTAGCATGGCCACGGCGCGCGATTTCCCCGAGCTCAGCCAGTTGGGTCGCAGCACCATCACGCTGGCCGGCGGGCTCTCGACAGCAGCCGTTCTTGTTCCAGTTGCAGGTGTTCTGGGGTTAGAGGTCATGCCCACGCGCCAGGTCGATGCGCCACAAATGGGGATGTTGGTATTTTACGCATTGTTTTCGATGGGCCTGAGCCAGTTTTTCTTCATCGCATCAGTCGGCAAACTGGGCGTCGCCCTGGCCTCGTTCCACATGAACATCACGCCGTTCTATGTGATGATCGTCATGTTGGCGTTGGGAGAGGACTGGAATTGGACCCGCGCACTGGGTGCAGCGCTTGTGGCGCTTGCGGTGGTGCTGGCGCAGGACCGCAAACCCTGGCCAGTTCAGCCATCCAGCGCCTGAGACGCGATCAGAGGGAAGAACTGGCCGTCTGACCACACGCCGAACCAACCATCATGATGGGTGCCGATCTCGACCAATCGGTAGAAGCTCTTGCGATCGATGCGTGCTTCTAGGTTTGTGCGCACCAATATGTATAGCGACGGCTCATCTGTTTCCGAATCAAAGACAATGCGGATTGGATGATCGGGCCCGGCGATGGCTGTATCTTCCACATGTGTCGTGAAGGTCAGGCGCTGCGCGTCGCCTACACCGTCCTGATCGAAATCAACGGCGATAAACGGTGCGTCCTCAACAGTGATTCCCACCTTTTCGACCGGAGTGACCAGAAAGTACTTGCCCTTTTCTTTCTTAAGAATTGAGGAAAATAGCTTCACAAGCTCGAACCGGGTGATGGGGGACCCTAGATAACTCCATGAGCCATCTTTTTTGATCTTGATGTCCAGATCGCCACAAAACGGAGGATTCCATAGGTGAACAGGCGGCAAACCTCGCGTTTTGGTCGCTTTGACTGATTTCGCCAGACCGTCTGGCGAAGGGGTCACGGGTTTTTGTCCGCTCATTGCTTTTGCCATTTCCTCTCAGCGCGATACACTTCAATCATAACAGTCCATGGAAGGGAACCTTATGTCCGAACCTGCCGACCTCGTGTCCGAGATCGAAGCGCTGGAAAACAAGCTGCAAGAGGCCAAATCCTCGATCACCCGCCGCTTTATCGGGCAGGAGAAGGTCGTGGACCTGACCTTGACCGCGCTTTTGTGCGGGGGGCACGCGTTGTTGATCGGCTTGCCGGGGCTGGGCAAAACGCGATTGGTCGAGACGTTGTCGACCGTGATGGGCCTGCATGGTAACCGCATCCAGTTCACGCCTGACCTGATGCCGGCCGATATTCTGGGGTCCGAGGTTCTGGACACCGCCGAAGATGGCAGCCGCCATTTCCGCTTTATTTCCGGCCCGATTTTCTGTGAGCTGCTGATGGCGGATGAGATCAACCGCGCCAGTCCCCGTACTCAGTCGGCTTTGCTGCAGGCGATGCAGGAGCGAACGGTGACAGTTGCGGGTGAAGATCGTGATTTGGGTGTGCCGTTCCACGTGCTGGCGACGCAAAACCCGATTGAGCAAGAGGGCACCTATCCGCTGCCCGAAGCTCAGCTGGACCGTTTTCTGGTACAGGTCGATGTAGAATACCCCGACCGTCAAACCGAACGCGACATCCTTCTGGCCACCACGGGCGTCGAGGAAGCCGAAGCGCATCAGATTTTCACCAAAGATGAATTGCTTGCCGCGCAGGTTCTGCTGCGTCGGATGCCGGTGGGAGATTCGGTAGTCGAGCTGATCCTTGATCTGGTCCGCGCCTTCCGCCCGGATGAAGAAGGCGCGTCCGAGCGGGTGAAGGAAACCGTCGCTTGGGGGCCTGGACCACGGGCGGCGCAGGCGCTGATGATGACCGTGCGCGCCAATGCGATGTTGCAAGGTCGTCTGGCACCGAATGCCGAGGACGTGCTGGAGATGGCGCGCCCGGTACTCAGCCACCGCATGGCGCTGAACTTTGCGGCACGGGCGCGGGGCGACAGCCTGTCTGATCTGATCGAGTCCACGGCCGCCGGTCTTGTCCGCACCGAGGCTGCGGCGTGAACGCCGCCCAGACCCTACGCGAACGATCCGAGGCCGAAGCATCCCGGCTGCCGCCTCTGTTGGCGCGCGCCGAGCAGTTGGCTGGAACCGTGTTGTTGGGTGATCATGGGCGCAGACGCTCGGGTCTGGGGGATGATTTCTGGCAATACCGCCCTGCACAGATCGGTGACAGTCGCCGCATGATCGACCACCGCCGTTCTGCGCGCGGAGACCAGCAATTTGTCCGCGAACGGGAGTGGCAGATTGCGCAGTCGATCATGTTATGGGTCGATCAGGGCGCGTCGATGCGGTTTGCCTCAGACAAGATCCTGCCGACTAAGGCCGACCGTGCCCGCTTGCTAGGGCTGGCAACGGCCATCCTTCTAGTGCGTGGAGGGGAACGTGTTGGTCTGACCGGCACTACCTTGCCACCACGCAGAGGAAATGCACAGATCATACGGTTGGCACAGGCGTGGTCAGAAGATACGCAGACAGATTATGCTCCGCCCGAGCACCGCGCCATGATCCCGCATGCGCGTGCCGTGTTTATTTCAGATTTCCTTGGTCCGTTGGATGAGGTTGAACTGGCCTTGACCAAAGCCGCCGACCGGGGGGTACGCGGTGTGTTGCTGCAGGTTCTGGACCCAAGTGAGGAATCCTTCCCCTATTCCGGACGCACCATCTTTGAAAGTGTCGGTGGCACCGCCCGGCATGAAACACTGAAGGCCGCAGATCTGCGCGATCGCTATCTGAATCGCCTCGCGCAGCGCAAGGATGCGTTGACACAACTCTGCCGCGCGACCGGTTGGCAAATGGGGTTGCACCACACGGACGATAGCGCTCAATCGGCTCTATTGTGGGTCTATCGTGCCTTGGATGGGGGTGCGCAATGACGGTTCTGGCGGGCATCGGCTTTACTGCGCCTTGGGTGCTGTTGGGGCTTTTGACCCTGCCGATCCTTTGGCTGATCCTGCGCGCCGTCCCACCCGCGCCGATCCGTCGTCTGTTCCCTGCCGTTACCTTGCTGCTGGGCCTGAAGGATGACGAAAGCGTCTCGGACCGCACACCGTGGTGGCTGTTGCTGCTCAGGATGCTGGCAGCTGCAGCGATCATTATCGGGCTGGCTGGACCGGTGCTGAACCCCTCGCGTGATGAAACTGGGTCCGGGCCGTTGTTGTTGGTGCTTGATGCCAGCTGGGCGGGCGCGACACGCTGGTCGTCGAAACTGGACCAGATCGACGCACAACTGACCGAGGCTGGGCGTGCCGGTCGCCCCGTATCGATCCTGCGCCTGACCGAGCCCGAGCCCCCTGTGTTCCAAGCCGCCGAGGCGTGGCGTGGGCGCCTGCCGGGTCTGACGCCGATGCCCTGGCAGCCCACCGATACGCAGATCGACCAAACATTGGCAGCGCTAGAGCAGGTAGAGGGCGGGTTTGACACCCATTGGTTCAGTGACCGGCTGTCGTATGACGGGCATGATCGGCTTGTCTCGGCCCTGCAAGGGCGCGGCAATGTGATCGTTTACCAATTCGCCGCACCGGTAACCGCGATCCTGCCAGCCACCTATCAGGACGGCGCAATACAACTCAGTGTATTGCGCGCCAATCCGGGTCCGGCGGAAAGCGTCACGGTTCTGGCGCAAGGGCGTGATCCTGCAGGTGCGATGCGCGTGCTGCACTCCACGCCGATGGAATTTGAAAACGGCTCTATGCAAGAACAAATCGATCTTGCACTGCCTTCGGAACTGCGTGCGCGGATTACCCGGTTCGAGCTTCAGGGCGAACGCTCTGCCGGTGCAGTGACGTTGACGGATGACAGCTTGCGCCGACGCGAGGTGGCGCTGATCGCAGGTACTCTGAACCGCGAAGGGTTGGAGTTGTTGTCGCCGCTACACTACCTGACCCAAGTGCTGATCCCGACCGCCGATTTTGTCGACGGTGGCTTGACCGAAGTATTACCCGCCAACCCCGATGTGATCGTATTGGCGGATGTGGCCAAACTATCTGCTTCAGAACAGGCTGATGTCGTCGAGTGGGTCGAACAAGGTGGTTTGTTGCTGCGTTTCGCCGGTCCCCGCATGGCGGCCAGCGATCTAGGGCGTGATGACGAAGATACGCTGCTGCCGGTTCGCCTGCGCAGCGGCGGCCGCTCGGTTGGCGGCGCCATGAGTTGGGGTGAGGCAAAGGGGCTTGCGCCCTTCGCTGAAAACTCGCCGTTTTATGGGTTAGAGATCCCCGAGGACGTGTCTGTGACCACTCAAGTCATGGCGCAACCAGACCCTAATCTGGCGGATCGGGTGATTGCTTCGCTTTCTGACGGCACACCCTTGGTGACCCGCAAACCTCTGGGGCTGGGGCAGGTGGTGTTGTTCCATGTGACGGCAGATGCTGAATGGTCCAGCCTGCCACTGTCCGGGCTGTTTGTAGAGATGTTGGACCGGCTGGCCGTCGCGTCAGCGGCCAAATCGCGGCAAGAAGAACAGATGCAGGGCACCGTGTGGGAACCGGTCCAGATACTGGACGGCTTCGGTACATTGACCGATGCGGGAACGCTGGCGGGGGTTGACGGGGTCGAACTGGTTTCGGGCCAGATTGGACCAGACCTGCGCCCTGGGCTCTACGAGAGTGGCAAGCAGAAACTCGCACGCAATGTGTTGGCCGAGGATGCGCTGCTGTCGCCGGTAATCTGGCCTGCCGATGTCCCCATCCGCGGGCAGGAGATCACGACAGAGACGCCGCTTGCGGGCGTGTTGCTGAGCCTCGCGCTCGTGTTACTGACGATCGACGTTATCGTGTCGCTGGCCCTCTCAGGGCGTTTGGGTCTGGCGCGCGCAGCGGCAGTGGCGCTGGGCGCGCTGCTGATTGCACCGGATGCACAGGCGCAGACGCCGGGTGATACCGATTTCGCGCTGAGTGCAACACATGAACTGGTTTTGGCCCATGTGCTGACAGGGGATTCTCAGGTCGACAGTATCGCGTTGGCAGGGCTGCGCGGGCTTGTGCAGACGCTGCATTTCCGTACTTCGGTCGAACCTGCCGATCCGGTTGGTGTTGATCTGGAGCGGGATGAACTTGCATTCTTCCCACTGCTCTATTGGCCGATTACACCCGATCAGCCGCAGCCATCAGCGGGGGCTTATGCCAAGCTCAACGCTTATCTACGGTCAGGCGGCATGATCCTATTCGATACGCGTGACGCCGATATCGCCGGCTTCGGGGCGTCCAGCCCCAATGGGCGCAAGCTACAACAGTTGGCGGCTCCTCTGAATATCCCTTCGTTAGAGCCTGTTCCACGAGATCACGTCCTGACCCGTGCCTTCTATCTGTTGCAGGATTTCCCCGGACGCTATTCGGGTACCGAGGTTTGGGTCGAGGCCGCGCCGCCGGACGCCGAGCAGATTGAGGGGATGCCGTTCCGAAACCTCAACGACAACGTGACCCCGGTGGTAATCGGTGGCAACGACTGGGCCGGAGCCTGGGCTGTGGACCGCAACGGGCAGGCCCTGTTACCGGTCGGACGAGGTTACGCCGGGGAACGACAGCGTGAGCTTGCTCATCGTTTTGGAGTCAATCTGGTGATGCATGTGCTGACCGGGAATTACAAATCCGATCAGGTTCACGTGCCCGCCCTTCTGGACAGGTTGGGACAATGACCGGAACTGTCATCTTTGACCCGCTGATCCCGTGGCCTATTCTGACCTTTGTGGCAATGGTCGCCCTGTCGGGCGTTATTCTGGCCCTCTGGCGCGGCCTATCGGGTTGGGCTTTGCGCGGGTTGGCGGGCTTGATCATCCTCGCGGCACTCAGCGGCCCAGTCTATCAGGCCGAGGACCGTGCGCCGCTAACCGATATCGTGTTGATGATCGAGGATGAAAGCGCCAGCCAAACCCTATCGGATCGCTCCGAACAAACGACACAGACGGCCAACGCCCTCGCAACTGAGATTGAAGCCCGCGACAATACCGAGCTGCGCCGGATCAGGGTCGGCGATAGCGAAGGGGACGAAGGCACGCAGGTCATGGCTGCTTTGAACGCCGCGCTCGCCGAAGAACCCCGCGCGCGGATCGCTGGAATTCTGGTTGTTTCAGACGGTATCGTCCATGACGCGGATCAAGCACCCGATTTGCCTGCTCCGATGCATTTGCTGCGGACCGGGCGCAAGGATGATTGGGATCGTCGCCTGATTGTGCGCAATGCCCCCGCCTTTGCCATTATCGGTGAGCCTGTGACCCTCACGCTGCGTGTCGAAGATACCGGCGCTGCGCCTATCGGTGCCGCAAGCGCGCCGCTTGAGATATCTGTGGATGGGGCCGAACCCGAGCAATTCACCATTCCAATCGGTCTGGACGTCGAGTTGCCAATCACTCTGCCGCATGGTGGGCGGAACGTCATCCAATTCACTGTGCCCGAGGCTGAAGGCGAACTGACCGATCGCAACAACACCGCTCTGATCCAGATGAACGGCGTGCGCGATCGCCTGCGTGTTCTGCTGGTATCGGGTGAGCCGCATCCGGGCGGGCGCACTTGGCGCAACCTGCTGAAATCCGACAGTTCCGTGGATCTGGTTCATTTCACCATTCTGCGGCCACCGGAAAAGCAGGATGGCGTACCGGTTGATGAGCTTTCGCTGATCGCCTTTCCCACGCGCGAGCTGTTTCTCGAAAAGATCAACGATTTCGATCTGATCATCTTCGACCGCTATAAGCGGCGTGGGATATTGCCTGCAATTTATCTGGACAATGTCGGTGACTATATCGTCAACGGTGGCGCCGTACTGGTCGCAGCTGGCCCTGATTTTGCGACAGCCGACAGCCTGTTCCGGTCTCCGCTTGGTCCTGTTTTGCCCGCAAAACCCAGCGCGCGTGTGTATGAGGAACGATTCGTCCCCATGGTCACGGATTTGGGGCAACGCCACCCGGTGACCACCAATCTGGGTGACGCTGAAACATGGGGCGCCTGGTTGCGTCAGATTGATGTGAGCCAGCTGTCCGGTGATCTGTTGATGACGGGCGTGGATGATCGCCCACTGCTGGTGTTGGACCGTGTGGGTGAGGGCCGTGTGGCCCTGATGGCCTCTGATCACGCCTGGCTCTGGAGCCGAGGATTTGAAGGGGGCGGCCCGCAATTGGAGCTGCTACGCAGGCTTGCGCACTGGATGATGAATGAACCCGAGCTTGAGGAAGAGGCGCTATGGGCCGAGGCGAACGGCCAGTCCATGCGGATTATCCGACAAACTCTGGAAAATGAGGTTGGACCCGTGACCGTAACCCGCCCCAACGGTGACACCTTGGACATCACGCTGAACCAAGTCTCACCCGGCCGGTTCGAGGCGCAGTATTTCGGCCCTGAGATTGGCCTTTATCGTCTGGAAGAGGGTGCGCATTCTGCAGTGATTGGTTTGGGTCCCGCCGCGCCCAAGGAATTCGAACGCACCATCGCGACCGATGAGATACTCAGCCCGGTTCTGGCCAGCCTGCGCGGTGGAACGATCCAGGTCGAAGATGGTTTGCCCGCGATCCGCGATGTCCGGGTTGGTCGCCCAGCGGCGGGTCGGGGCTGGATCGGCCTGACCCCACGCGAGGCTTATGAAACCCGCGACGTCACGCAGGCGGGATTGCTTCCGCCTTGGTTGGTTTTGCTGCTTGCCGGTGGTTTCCTGCTGGGTGGTTGGTTGCGCGAAGGTCGGCGCTCGTAAGACTTAAGCACTTTTTCATGCTCTCCCTTGATGCTCTGCGCTGAGTATTGCGGGAAAACTGGTCATGAGTCTTGCAGAAAAACTGGCACAGGAGCGTCGGGCACGTCTGGCGGCTGAGCGTCTTTTGCACCTGAAACAAGCCGAACTGTCCGCGGCCAACCGCAAACTGGGGCGCCATGCCATCGCCCTGACGCGTCAGATCGACGAAACTCAGGCTGAGGTTGCGACGATTCGCGACGAGAACGAAAAGGTCAAATCCGATCTCACGGTGGCCCATGCCAAGATCGAAGTGGCCGAACGCCGATTGTGGCACTCGATCCAGACTATCCCTGACGGGTTTGCCTTTTTCGACTGCAACAATACGCTGATCGGTGCCAACGCTGCCTATCTCAGCGTTTTTGATGGGCTGGAAGAAGTTGCGCCGGGCATTACCTATCCCCGTATCCTTGAGATTCTGACCCATGAAGGGATCGTGGATATCGGCACGGAACAGGCCGAGGACTGGCAGGCACGTTTACTTGCACGCTGGGATCAACCATATCCCGAGCCCGAAGTGATTCAGCTGTGGAATGGCCAGTATATCCGGCTGATTGATCAACGCGGTCATGGCGGTGATGTGTTGAGCCTTGCGTTGAACATTACCGCCTCGGTCCGGCATGAAGCTGAATTGAACGCGGCCCGCGAACGGGCCGAGGCCGCCAACCGCGCCAAATCCGCCTTTCTGGCGAATATGAGCCACGAGATTCGCACGCCGATGAATGGCATCGTTGGAATGACCGAACTGCTGACCGAAACCCCATTGAATGAAGAGCAGCGGCTCTATCTCAATACGATTCGCAACTCGGGTGAGGCGCTGCTTGTCATCATCAATGATGTTCTGGACTACTCAAAAATCGAAGCTGATCGGCTGTCTCTGCATCCCGAGAAATTCGATCTGGAGCGTTGCATTCTAGAAGTCGCCATGTTGCTTCAGCCCAGTGTTCGGGACAAAGGGCTAAATCTATTGGTCGATTACGACCTGTTTCTGCCGACACTTTTTGTGGGTGACCCTGGGCGCATTCGTCAGATTCTGACCAATCTTGTGGGCAATGCCGTCAAATTCACCACCGAAGGCCATGTCCTGATCCGTGTCACCGGCGTACCCGACGCCGGGGCGCAGAGATGTGATATCCATATCGCGATCGAGGACACGGGCATCGGTATCGAAGCAGATAAAGTGACGCATATCTTTGGTGAATTCAATCAGGTCGAAGATGCACAGAACCGCCAGTTCGAAGGTACCGGGCTGGGATTGGCGATTACCAAACGCCTGATCAGCATGATGGGTGGGAATGTCTGGGTTGAAAGCGAAGCGGGCCGGGGTTCGTGTTTCGGATTTCGTATATCTCTGCCCACTGCAGAGGGTCCACAACCTGCCCCGCCCGATCTTGCCGGTCGGTTGCGCCACGTGCTGGTGGTCGAGGATCTGGCCGTGAACCGTGCGATCCTGACCAAGCAATTGGATCGGCTTGGGTCACGTGTTTCAGCATGCGCGACTGGGACCGAGGCGCTGTCGCTTATTGATGGTTCAGTTGATCTGATCCTATGCGATCATGATCTTCCGGACATGGATGGGCTGGAGCTTGCGACGACCTTTCGTGACAAGGGGTGGAAAGATTTGCCGATTGTCGTGATGTCAGCCAACCCAGCTACGATACGTGTCGATCCCGCCCACCATCTGATCGAAGGCGTGTTACAAAAACCTATTCCGCGGGCCGAGCTGTTTTCCCGCTTACTGGCCCTTGGTGAGCCAGTATTCAAGCAGAGCCGCAGCGAAGAACACGAAGCCATTGTGGACCACCAACCAATACCCCAGCAGGATCAGCGGCAAATGCGTGTCTTGGCCGCAGAAGATAACCGAACCAACCAGTTGATCCTGAAAAAGATGACAAAGGATCTGAGCATTGATCTGCGTTTTGTCTCAAACGGGTTGGAGGCGGTTGAAGCCTTTACAAGTTTTGATCCCGACCTGATCTTCATGGATATTTCAATGCCGAAGATGGACGGCAAAGAAGCAACCGGAGAAATTCGACGCCGTGAGATCGGAACCGGTCGCCGGGTGCCGATCGTGGCACTGACAGCGCATGCCATGGCCGGAGACGATCAGGGCATCCTCGATGCGGGGCTCGATCACTACATGACGAAACCGCTGCATAAGCAGCTGATTCAGCAAATGATCCTAAAGCACTGCCCCGACGGCGCTTGCCCGGTCGATGAAAGCACTGAACCCGCAAGCTGATATGAAATCTCATCCAAAGACGGTTCCGTCATCTGGTTAAGATACCCTGGCGAGCGCACGAGGTTAGCCCCTGATCTATTCTTACGGTGAGGCAAGCCCAAAAAACCATTTAGGTGCTATAGGGACGCACAAACACGGGTCTGTCCTCTTCCGACAATTCTGCGCGGTACTCGTATCCGCCTGTGTCGAAATCCAGAAGGCCATTGGGATCGGTCAGCCGATGCTGGATCACATACCGCGCCATTGCGCCGCGTGCTTTCTTTGCGAAGAAACTGACGATCTTGGGGGTGCCACCCTTGTCTTCCATGAAGACCGGCGTAATGACGCGCAATTTCAGCGCCTTCAGATCGACCGCGCCAAAATACTCTTGGCTCGCGCAGTTCACCAGAACACCGGTTTCTATCTGACCCGCTTGCGCATTCAAGGCTTTGCTCAATTGATCGCGCCAGTATTCATACAAGTTCCTGCCGCGGCGGGTTTTCAGCTTGCTTCCCATCTCAAGGCGATAAGCCTGAATTGCGTCCAGCGGTCGCAAAACACCATAAAGACCCGACAATATACGCAAGTGATCCTGCGCCCAGTCCATTTCCTGGGCATCCAGCGATGCGGCTTCCAGCCCTTGATAGGTGTCACCCGCAAAAGCAAGCGCTGCAGGGCGGGTGGCATCCGCATCTGGCGCACCAGAAAAGATCCGGTATCGGTCCCTGTTCAGACGTGCCAGGTCGTCGCTTAGGTCCATCAGCTTTTTCAAGTCGCCCAAGGTCAGGTTCCGCGCGGTCTTTGAAAGCCGGATCGCGTCATCCTGAAAGTCGGGCTGCGTGACCTCGACATCGCGCTCGCTCCAGTCCAACCGCTTGGCCGGGGAAATCACTACCAGCATATCCGCCCTCGTTTCTTGCCTGTCTTGCGGTATCTAGCCCGCCTGACGCAACACGTCCAGAAAAGCGGCACCAAACCTTTCGTGACGACGATCACCCAACACTTGCTCTATGCCGCGCGGGTCATCGGCGCGCATCTGAGCGACCTTGGCCAATTGCGAGGCCGAGCAGGTCAGCGGTTTGTCGATCCCCTCTGGCCCGCGCGCCAGATCGTTTTGCGCGGCCAGCAATCGATCGTAGATCTCGCCCTGATCTCGCCCTGCCAATTTGCGGCGCGCCGGATGAACAGGAGCGATTTCGCCCGCGACAACCTCTAGGAAAGTATCGCCGTATCGTTCCAGCTTTTTTGCCCCCACACCACCAATTCGGGCCATCTCGTCCAGTGTTCCGGGGCGTTTTTCGGCCATTTCAATCAGAGTGCGGTCGGGGAAAATCACATACGCAGGCACCCGCGCGGATTCTGCCAAGGTGCGGCGCTTGGCCTTGAGTGCCGAGAGCAGCGGTGCGTCTTCTTCGGCCACCATCGCCTTGACGGCTGGGCGACGGTTTGCTGTGCGGATCGTGTCCTTGCGCAAGTCGATCTGTGCCTCGCCCTTCAGAATAGGCTTGGCCGCTTCGGTCATGCGCAATGCGCCGTGACGTTCGGGATCGGGGCGGATCAGATCGCGACCCATCATTTGCCGGAAAATCGCCTGCCACTGTGAGCGGGACCATTCTTTGCCGATACCATAGGTAGACAGGGCATCATGGCGACGGGCGCGAATCTTGTCAGTCTCAATGGCCAGCAGAATGTCGATCAGATGGCCGGCACCGAACCATTCCTCGGTTCGCAGGATCGCGGACAGGGCCATGCGGACAGGGGTGGTGCCGTCGAATATCTCGGGCGGGGTATCACACAGATCGCATTTGCCACAGGTTCCTGTCTGTTCACCGAAATACCCAAGCAGAGTCTGGCGACGGCAAACCAAAGCCTCTGCCAGTCCGAGCAGGGCATTTAGCCGCGCGTGATCGGCCATGCGCCGTTCGGACGGAGCCAGCCCCTCGTCGATTTGTGAGCGGCGCAGGCGAATGTCGTCAGGGCCAAACAAGGTCAAGGTTTCGGCTGGGGCGCCATCGCGGCCCGCGCGCCCAATTTCCTGATAATATGCCTCGATCGATTTGGGCAGGTCCGAATGAGCGACCCAGCGGATATCCGGCTTGTCGATGCCCATGCCAAAGGCGACGGTGGCGACGACGATCAGCCCATCTTCGCGGGCGAAACGAGTCTCGACAATGCGGCGATCCTCGGCCTCCATGCCACCGTGATAATGGCAGGCGGAATGCCCTTCGGTGCGCAGGGCCTGTGCCAGCACTTCGGTCTTGTTGCGGGTACCACAATAGACGATGCCGGATTGCCCTTTGCGGGCAGCAGCGAAGTCGAGGATCTGCTTGCGTGGCCCATCCTTGGCAGCAAAGGCCAGATGGATGTTGGGTCGATCGAATCCGTGCAAGAATCTGCGAGGTTCAGAGCCGTCGAACAGTTTTTCAACGATCTCATCCTGCGTCTCTGCATCCGCTGTGGCGGTGAAGGCGGCCAGTGGCACCTTGAGGGCGCGACGAAGTTCTCCGATCCGCAGATAATCGGGACGGAAATCATGGCCCCATTGGCTGACGCAATGGGCTTCGTCCACGGCGATCAGGCTGACGTTGATCCGACGTAGCATGCCCAAAGCCGACCCGGCGGCCAGACGCTCGGGTGCCATGTAAAGCAGTTTCAGTCGCCCGGCTTCCAGCGCCTCCCACACTGCATCGGTTTCTTCGGGCGTGTTGCCGGATGTAAGTGCCCCGGCCTCAACACCGGCTTCCTGCAAGCCGCGAACCTGATCGCGCATCAGGGCGATAAGGGGTGAAATCACCACCGTCACCCCATCGCGCAACAGTGCAGGCAGTTGAAAACATAAGGACTTACCGCCACCTGTCGGCATGATGGCCAGCACATTCTCACCTGCGGTCACAGCGTCGACAATTTCCTCCTGCCCGGGGCGGAAGTCGTCGAATCCAAAGACGTCTCGCAACAAGGGTGCGGAGTCGAACATGCCGGGGATCGCCCTGTATTATGGTTTATCTGCTCTTAAGACAGGACCATCACATACTAAGATTCGGTGAACAAGTGGTCAGACGAAATACACCGCATTGTTGATCAGAATGATCCGCAGCGCATAGACCGCGATCAGCACCACCAGAGGCGTCAGATCCAGCCCACCCATATTGGGCAGGATGCGGCGGATCGGGCCGTAAATAGGCTCTAATATACGGTTAAGCCCGTACCAGATCTGTGCCACCAGTTGCTGGTGAAGGTTCAGCACCTGGAAGTTGATCAGCCAGCTCATGATCACATGGGCGAGGATGATGAACCAGACGATGTCCAGGATCAGCAGCAGGATTTGGATCAGTGACAGCATGGGCGCTCCGTTGGTCAATTGCCTGAGACCTAAGCGCGCCGCGCGCAAAGAGCAAGTCCGCAACAACACAACGCTTGCGAAACCACTGAAAGCCCTCTCATATGAATTTAACGAGAGCAGGGGCAGACATGGCAGATATTTCCAAGCGCAAGCGCATATGGGGCTGGTGGTTTTTTGATTGGGCCAGTCAACCCTATCATACGTTGCTGGTTACCTTTGTCTTTGGACCCTATTTCGTCAGCGTTGCGGCACAGTATTACCTGACCTCGGGCCTGGCGGATGAAGCTGCCAAGGCGCAGGCACAGGTGGTCTGGGCGAACTGCATGACCATCATAGGGCTGATCATCGCCTTTGGGGCCCCATTGCTGGGCGCGATGGCGGATGTTTCGGGGCGGCGCACCCCTTGGATATTTGGCTTTTCGGTAATGTACGCGGTGGGCTCGGCGGCGCTTTGGTATACGATGCCCGATGGCTCGAACATGTGGCTGATGCTGTCAGCCTTTGGCCTTGGGTTTGTGGGGGCCGAATATGCGCTGATCTTTGTTAATTCCCAACTGCCCGATCTGGGGGATGACAGCGAGGTAGGCGAGATCTCGGGCTCGGGTTTTGCATTTGGTTATTTTGGGGGTCTGCTGTCGCTTGCCATCATGCTGGTACTGTTTGTTGAGCAACCCAATGGCAAAACCCTGATCGGGCTGGCCCCGATGTTGGGATTGGATGCATCGTTGCAGGAAGGCACGCGGTTTGTCGGGCCATTCACGGCTGGCTGGTTTGTCCTGTTCATGGTGCCTTATTTCCTGTGGGTCCGGGACGACCCGAATACCAAAAAACAAGGCAGCCTAGGCGAAGCGTTGCGATTGCTGGGAAAATCCGTCGCTGCGCTGCGTCACCGGGTGAGTCTGGCGACCTATCTTGGGTCGTCGATGTTCTACCGCGATGCATTGAACGGGCTTTATACGTTTGGCGGCACCTACGCGGCGCTGGTGCTGGAATGGGATCTGGTCAAGATCGGAGTGTTTGGGATTGTCAGCGTTCTGGCCTCGGCTATATTTGCTTGGGTCGGTGGCAAGATGGATCGGAAATACGGCCCTAAACCAGTAATATTGATTGCCATCTGGGTGTTGATCTTCGTCTGCCTCACTGTGGTGACAATGGACCGAACCCAAATCTATGGCATTGCCTTACCCGAAGGTTCCGGTCTGCCGGATATGGCATTTTTCGGTTGCGGAATTCTGATTGGCGGCATGGGAGGGATTTTGCAATCAGCCAGCCGCTCGATGATGGTGCGCCATACCGACCCTGCAACGCCTGTCGAAAGCTTTGGACTTTATGGTCTGTCAGGTCGGGCAACCGCATTTGCGGCCCCGCTTTTGATCGGTATTGCAACAGCCGCGACCGGGAGCGCAAGACTGGGGGTGTCACCGATCATTCTGTTGTTTATTCTGGGTCTAATCCTGATGCGCTGGGTGAAACCGGAAGGGGATCAGAGCAGATGATTTTATTACGTTTTCTGGCCATTTTGGCCGCTATGACACTGACAGGCATTGCTGAGGCACAACCGCTGGCCAAGCAGTTGTTCGGGGCTCAGAAAGTAGGTTCTGAGCAAAAGTCGGCCGCTTTCGGCAGTTATTCGCGCGGATGCGCCGCCGGATCGGTGCAACTGCCCGAGACAGGGCCCACATGGCAGGCGATGCGTCTTTCGCGTAACCGCAACTGGGGTCATCCGCAGGCGGTCGACTATGTGCAGGATCTCAGCCAGTTTGCGGCCAAGCAACCGGGGTGGAATGGTCTCTATATCGGCGATATCAGCCAGCCGCGCGGGGGGCCGATGACGTCGGGCCATCGCTCTCACCAATTGGGGCTTGATATCGACATCTGGATGCTGCCTGGGGACAACATGCGCCTCAGCCGAAAGGCACGAGAGAATATCTCGTCCATTTCCCTGCGCCGCGACAACGGGGCCTATGTCAACGGCAACTGGACCAAGCAACACCACGCGGTGCTGCGCGAAGCGGCCAAGGACAAGCGCGTGGCACGGATTTTCGTCTTTCCCGGCGCCAAGGTGCAGATGTGCAATGACGAGAAAGGCAACAAAGCCTACCTGCGCAAGATCAGGCCGTGGTGGGGACATCACTATCATTTTCACGTGCGTCTGAAATGCCCAAGGGGATCGAAAGGTTGCGTCAATCAGGATCCTCCGCCCAAGGGCGATGGCTGTGCCGAGGCGCAGCAATGGGTGCGCAATATTCTCAACCCGCCGCCCCCTGATCCGAATGCGCCCCCGCCGAAGAAACGCCGCGAGTATCGGCTGGCCGATTTACCCCAGCAATGCACTGCCGTTTTGCAATCCAACTGATAACAGCGCTGCTGTTAATCGGGCCGGTTTGGGCAGTTGAGCTTAAGCAAGCTTCGCTGCTGGACAATTATGTCTGGCGCAACAACGCTGATTGGTTCGGTGGGCTTTCGGCAATTCACATCTCAGAGAACGGTAGGCACCTGATCGCGGTCAGTGATCGATCAAAGCTGATCACGGCGCAGATCGAACGAGACGGGGATAGGATCAGCGATATCCGCATCCTCGGGCATTGGCCGATCCTGTCCAGCAAGGGGCGTGTCTTGAAAGGGTGGGCAGGGGATTCCGAAGGGTTCGCGCTTGCCCCGGATGGCAGCTTTTATATCTCGTTCGAAGGCGTTCATCGCGTGGTGCATTACGCTGCACCCGATTCCAACGCCCGGGTTTTGCCCCGTCCACGAGAGTTTCTGGATCTGAACCGCAATGGCTCGTTCGAGGCGTTGGCAATCGACGATCGTGGGCGGCTTTACACGCTGACCGAGAAAAACAGGACCGCTCAGGGCGACATCCCTATCTATCGCTGGGATGGCAGCCGTTGGTCGACACCCTTTGTTCTGCCCGCGCGGGGCAAGTTTCTGCCGGTCGCTGCTGATTTTGGTCCGGACGGAAGGCTATATGTCCTTGAACGGGCCGTCGCTTTCATCGGCTTTCGCTCGCGTCTGTGTCGATGGGAAATCGTCGATGATATTGCTCGGTCCGAGGAAACATTGCTTGAAACTGGCACCGGAACTCATGACAATCTCGAAGGTCTGTCAGTTTGGCGTGACGATCGGGGGCGTTTGCGCGCCACAATGATTTCGGATGACAACTTTCTGGCGCTGCAGCGGACCGAGGTGGTTGAATACTTGCTGCCCGATTGACAGGTCGCAAGCAAAGGTCTAAACGCACGGCCTGCCCTGGGATGAGCTTGGGGCCAAGTCGCCGCTACCTTGTCAAAACGGGCATCTGAACATGCAACGCAGCTATATTCCCGGCATCATTGCCATGGCCACCATTGTTGTGGCCTCAAACATCCTCGTCCAATTCCTGATCCTTGACGGACTGTTGACCTGGGGTGCTTTCACGTATCCATTTGCATACCTGGTCACAGATATCACCAACCGCGTCTATGGCGTGGGCCCGGCCCGTAAGGTGGTTTTTGCCGGCTTCGTCGTAGGTGTCATCTGTTCGCTGATCGGCAGCCAAATCATGCTACAGGGTGACGGGTTCACCTATGCCGCTGTTCCGCTCCGCGTTGCGGTTGCCTCTGGTATCGCGTTTCTTGTCGCTCAGCTTTCGGACGTGACCGTGTTCAACGCTGTGCGCGGCGGTCGCTGGTGGCGTGCGCCGCTGGCCTCGACTTTGGTCGGCTCGGCGCTGGATACCGTGATCTTCTTTACCATCGCGTTCTCGGCCTCGGTTACTTTCTTTGGTGCAAATGCAGACGCCGCGATCAGCTGGGCGTGGGAGCCTGTCCCGTTCATGTTGTCTGGCCCGATTGCCCCGCTGTGGGTGACGCTGGCTTTTGCGGATTGGCTGGTGAAGCTGTCGCTGGCACTAATCGCGCTGATCCCGTTCAAGATGATCGTCGGTCGCCTGACCGCGCGACATGCATAAAAAAGTTCTTTGAGATTGGCACAAGTTGTGTCACGCTTCTTTTTAACCGCAATAGATAGAAAAGGAGGTGATCCAGTGTCGAGAAAGAGATTGGAGAGAGGTGTCGGAACAACCGGGGGGATCGCCCGTTAGGGCAGCCCTTGGCGGAGCGCTCGCTCCGGCTGGTCGATTGATCTAACCGACCCACCTCCTGAACTTTCGAAGGGCCGTCCCGCCGGGGCGGCCCTTTTTGTTTCGACCTGCGCCTAGTAAGGTCTGCCTCATGTTGCGCATCAATGACGATATCACCCTGCAGGATTGGGAACTGACCGAAAGCTTTGTGCGGTCTTCCGGTCCCGGTGGGCAGAACGTGAACAAAGTCTCGACCGCTGTTGAATTGCGTTTCGAGGCGGCGCGCTCTCCTTCTCTGCCCGAGCCGGTCAAGAACCGGCTGAAACGGCTGGCAGGGCGGCGGTGGACCAAAGACGGGGCGATTATCATCCAGTGCGAAGAGACCCGCAGCCAAGCCCGCAACCGCGAAATCGCGCGGGGACGCTTGGCCGAGCTGATCGTTCGCGCAACGGTCAAACCCAAGCGAAGAATTGCGACGAAACCAACTTATGGTTCGGTCAAACGGCGGCTGGCTGCCAAAAAAGCCCGCGCAGACGTTAAATCCCTAAGGGGCAAAGTGTCTGAAGATTGAACTGGCAGATTCTTTGCACGTTGCTACTCTGCCACCGTAAGACGCAGGGGAGGTAAGGTCATGAGGCTTGAAGGAAAATCCGCGATCGTGACTGGTGGTGCATCCGGGTTTGGGGCGGGGATTGCGCAAAAGTTCCTTTCCGAAGGCGCGCGCGTGATGATTGCCGATATCAATGGCGATGCCGCCCGCGACATGGCCGCCGCATTGGGGGCAAATGCCATTCCTCAGCAGGTTGATGTCTCGGACGCGGCTTCTGTTCAGTCTATGGCAAATGTTGCAGCTGAGGTTTTTGGACACCTGGATATTCTGGTAAACAATGCAGGCGTGACCCACGTGCCGACACCGCTTGAAGACGTCAGTGAAGATGACTTTGATCGGGTTTTCGCCGTGAACATGAAATCGGTCTACCTGACCGCGCGCGCTTTCATACCGCAGATGAAAGCACAGGGGTCAGGCGCGGTCCTGAATGTGGCCTCGACAGCTGGGTTGTCACCGCGGCCCAATCTCAATTGGTACAATGCCTCCAAAGGTTGGATGATCACAGCAACCAAGACCATGGCGGTCGAGCTTGCCCCATCAGGTGTACGCGTGAACGCGATCTGTCCGGTGGCCGGCGAAACACCCCTGTTGAAGTCCTTCATGGGTGAGGATACCCCCGAAATCCGCGCCAAATTCCTATCGACCATCCCATTGGGTCGCTTCTCGACCCCCGAAGATATGGCCAATGCCGCCTGTTTCCTGTGCTCGGACGAAGCCAGTATGATTACGGGCACCGCGCTCGAGGTGGACGGGGGCCGATGCATTTGATCCGGACTTCATCTGGCCAAAAATATCTCCGCCAGAGGCAGCGCGCCCAAGCGCGCTTCCCTGCCCAACGTCGGAGGTTTCGATGACTCCTGGATCCAAAAACCTGATTACCGATGTCCCAGGCCTGAAGGTCGGCAACGCGCAGGACGAGGCGTTGAAATCGGGCACAACTGTTCTGACGGCGGACAAACCCTTTGTTGCTTCTGTCCATGTAATGGGGGGCGCACCGGGAACGCGGGAAACCGATTTGTTGGCGCCCGACAAATCCGTTGACCGGGTAGATGCGATCGCGCTGTCGGGCGGGTCGGCTTTTGGACTGGATGCCTGTTCAGGGGTATCCGACGCGATGCGGGCCGAGGGCCGAGGCTTTCAGGTAGGTCAGGCAATCGTCCCCATTATACCCGGCGCGATTCTGTTCGATCTGCTTAATGGTGGTGACAAAAACTGGATCGAAAACCCCTATCGCGCGTTGGGAAAGGCCGCATATCTATCGGCCTCACAGCATTTTGATCTTGGCACAGCAGGCGCAGGTGTGGGCGCCTTGTCGGCGATGCAGAAAGGGGGGCTGGGCTCTGCATCATTGGTACTGGAGAATGGTACAATGGTCGGCGCGCTGGTCGCTGCCAACCCTTTGGGCAGTGTCACGACGCCGGGTGATCGGCATTTCTGGGCGGCACCCTTTGAGATTGGCAACGAATTCGGTGGGCTGGGGCCAGACCCGACCTCCGGGCTCGGGCGCGTTCAAGCCAGTCGTAAAGCGGCGGCCATGCATAAAGCCCCGCCAGATCAAGGAAATACGACGATTGCGGTGGTTGCGACCGATGCGGCCTTGTCCAAGCCACAATGTCATCGGCTTGCAGTGGCAGCCCATGACGGCATTGCCCGTGCGATTGTGCCAGCGCATACCCCAGGGGACGGAGACCTCGTGTTCGGTATCAGCACCGGTGCGCGACGTGTAGATGAAGGCGCCCTGACCATGATTGGTCATGCGGCCTCGATCTGTCTGGCCCGCGCCATCGCACGGGCCGTCTATCTGGCGTCACCCAGTGCAGGCGATCTTCTGCCCTGCTGGTCAGCCGTACATGACTTAAGTTAAGGACGAACTGATCTTGGCTGTGACACAGTGCCATCGCGCGGCAATCTGCGCGTTGACTCTCTGCTGCGCCAGAGGTCCTTTCTGTGCAGCCAATTCGTATCGGAGCAAAAGCTATGAATCGTATCCTCGCCACCGCAATTGCCTGCCTGCTGGCCCTTCCAGCCTATGCTGAAGGTGACGCTGAAGCTGGCAAGAAAGCTTTCAACAAATGCAAATCCTGCCACATGATCGCTGATCCTGCCGGTGAGGTGATCGTCAAAGGCGGCAAGACCGGCCCGAACCTTTATGGCATCGCGGGCCGTACCGCTGGGACAGAAGAAGGTTTCAAATACGGTGACAGCATCGTGGCGGCGGGTGAAAACGGACTGGTCTGGGATGAAGAGACCTTTGTGGCCTATGCGCAAGACCCCAAGGCGTTTTTGAAGGAATATCTGGGTGAAACCTCGGCCAAGTCGAAAATGACCTTCAAACTGAAGAAGGGCGGCGAAGACGTTTACGCCTATATCGCGAGTGTTTCTGGCGAGTAACTCTGCCCAATAAAACCATGACAAAGTACAAAAGGCCGCAGCCCCTGCGGCCTTTCGTGCGATTGATTGATGCCTCATTCAACGTCACGCTGGGAAAAAACCGGGAAGGCCGCGCGCACCGGAGATTGCCAACAGGAGACGACAGATGGGAATCTTGATCCCGGCTTGGGTTGAGGGCGAATTGACCCCGGTTGATAAGCTGGAGGCACATGAAAAAGGCCTGAAGCATAAGGCGGTATCGGTCTTCGTCGTGCGTGGGACCGAGATATTGCTGCAACGCAGGGCGATGGGAAAATACCATACGCCGGGTCTCTGGGCGAATACCTGTTGCACCCATCCGGAATGGAACGAAAGCGCGTCGCATTGTGCAGTTCGCCGCCTGCGCGAGGAGCTGGGTATCACCGGGCTATACCCCGAATATCGGCACCGGTTGGAATATCACGCAGATGTCGGCAACGGGCTTGTCGAGAACGAGGTGGTCGATGTCTTTCTGGCCCATGTGCGTGGATCATTACAAATCGAGCCTAATCCAGATGAAGTGATGGATATTCGCTGGGTCGACTATCATGATCTGCTGGCCGAGGTTAAGCGCCACCCTGACCGTTTTACGCCGTGGCTCAAGATTTATTTGCACAACCACGCGGACACGATCTTTGGCCCTGACCTGATAATCTCGGCCAATTCGTAACCCTGCCTTGCAAGGCGCGCGCAAGCGGCCTACATCAACGCGTCATGGCCAAGCAGAAGACAGACCCGAATTACAAAGTTATCGCCGAAAACCGGCGCGCGCGCTTCGATTATGCAATCGAGGACGATCTCGAGTGCGGTCTCATTTTGGAGGGGTCCGAGGTCAAATCCCTGCGTGCGGGTGGGTCGAACATCGCTGAAAGCTATGCGTCCGTTGATGACGGAGAGCTGTGGCTGATCAACTGTTATATCGCGCCTTACGAACAGGCGAAGGTTTTCAAGCACGAAGAACGTCGTCGCCGCAAGCTGCTGGTGTCGCGTAAGGAACTGTCAAACCTGTGGAATGCGACCCAACGCAAGGGCATGACGCTTGTGCCGCTGGTTCTGTACTTCAATCACAAAGGCCGGGCGAAGCTGAAGATCGGCATCGCCAAGGGCAAGAAGCTACACGACAAGCGTGAAACGCAAGCCAAGCGGGATTGGTCACGACAGAAACAGCGTTTGATGAAGGACCACAGTTAGAAGGCCATGGTCGCCTGAACTGCCCGTTGCCAGCGCGCATAAGCCGCGTTTCGGTCGGCTTCGCCTTTCGTGGGCTCAAACCGGCGGTCCAGATCCCAGGTCTCGGCGAATCCTGCCTGATCCGGATAGACACCTGCTTTCATCCCCGCCAGCCATGCGGCACCAAGCGCGGTGGTTTCCTGCATCACCGGGCGGTCGACCGGAGCGCCCAGAATATCTGAAAGCCCCTGCATCGCCCAATCCGACGCGCTCATCCCGCCGTCGACGCGCAGGATCACGTGAGCTTCGGCCCCCCAATCGCCCTGCATCGCATGCCACAGGTCACGGGTTTGGAACGCGATGCTTTCCAGAGTGGCGCGCGCGATTTCGGCGCGGCCGGAATTGCGGGTCAGGCCAAAGATTGCGCCTCGGCAATCGGGTTTCCAGTAGGGTGCGCCCAACCCGGTGAACGCAGGCACAAGCACAACATGCTGGTTTGGATCGGCTTGCGCGGCCAGCTCACCGCTTTGTGGCGCGGCCTCGATAATCTGCAACGCGTCGCGCAACCATTGCACTGCCGCACCTGCGATGAAGATCGAGCCCTCAAGCGCATAGGTTTTCTGCCCATCCAACTGATAGGCAATGGTGGTAAGCAGACGGTTCTTCGATTCCACCGGCTGCGTACCGGTATTAAGCAGCGCGAAACAGCCAGTGCCATAGGTGGATTTCATCATACCGGGCTGGAAACAGGCCTGCCCGATTGTGGCGGCTTGCTGATCCCCGGCCACACCAAGAATCGGAATGCCGCCGCCGAACAGTGAGGTTGATCCAAAATCTGCCGCACAATCCCGCACATCAGGCAGTATGGCCTGTGGGATATCCAACAAATCGCAAATCTCGCTGCTCCATTGCCCCTTGTGAATGTCGAACAGCAATGTGCGGGCCGCATTGGTGGCATCGGTGGCGTGCACGCGGCCTTCGGTCAGTCGCCAGATCAGAAAGGTGTCGATTGTGCCGAACAGCAGCTCTCCGGCGGCGGCGCGATCACGCGCGCCAGGCACGGAATCAAGCAGCCATTTGACTTTGGTGCCAGAAAAATACGGATCCAGCAGTAGCCCGGTTTGCGCTGTCACATCATCTTCGCACCCTGCTTTGCGAAGCTCTTCACAAATCTCCGCGGTACGGCGGTCTTGCCAGACAATCGCGCTGTGGATCGGGGCACCGGTGGCTTTGTCCCAGATCACGGTGGTTTCGCGCTGATTGGTGATCCCAATTCCGGCGATCTGGGAAGCGGACACACCGGTTGTTTCCAGAGCATCGCGGCAAACGGTCAGAACGCTATCCCAGATTTCCTCAGCGTCATGTTCCACCCAGCCCTCTTGCGGGAAATGCTGCGTAAACTCTCGCTGTGCGGTGCCGACGCGCTGCATTTGCGCGTCGAACAGGATCGCACGAGACGATGTGGTGCCCTGATCGATTGCCAGAATATAGGTCATGCCTGTGCCCCTCCCACTTAGGTTTTGCAGGACTTTAGCGCAAACACCGTCAACCCTGCCAGAGGGGAATTCAGCCAGATGAAACCAACAGATTGTCGATCAACCGCACACCATCTGCCCAAGCCGCCGCAAACAGCCGCGCGGGGCGATTGGCGTGGGTCAAAGGCTCCAAAGTTTCGGCGCAGCGCAACTGCAGGTACTCGACATTGCTGAACCCGGCAGTCAATAGATCGGCCTGCGCCTTTGGAACCAACGCGCCAAACGCTTCGCCATTCTCCAGAGCTTGAACAAGCGCGCGCATGATGCGGTGTTTTTCGGCTGCAATTGCCAGACCGTTGTCCGACAGCTGTTGATTGCGCGACGACATCGCAAGACCCGAGGCTTCGCGTATAGTGGGGCAACCAACCACCTCGATCGGGATGTCAAGATCGCGTGCCATCCGACGGACGATCATAAGTTGCTGATAGTCTTTTTCGCCGAAATAGGCTCGATCTGCTTGCGTTTGCTGGAACAGTTTGGCGACTACGGTTGCCACACCGTCGAAATGACCCGGGCGGAATTCACCCTCCATGACATCAGTCAGGCCCGAGACAGAGACTGTTGTCGCAAACCCTTCAGGGTAGATTTCATCCGGGGCGGGCACGTAAATCGCGTCGATATCATAGGGCACCAGCTTTTCCGCGTCGTCCTGTTCAGTGCGTGGATAATTGGCGAGGTCTTCAGGGTTGTTGAATTGTTTGGGGTTCACGAAGATCGTCACAATCACCCGGTCGCATGCCGACTTCGCAGCCTCCGCCAGGGATAGATGTCCCTGATGTAGCGCCCCCATGGTGGGGACGACGCCAATTACCTCACCCTGTTTGTGCCATTCATGTGTCAGAGCGCGAAGAACCGCCAACCGGCGCAGAATAGGCGCGGTCATGTTTTAGGGCCTTTGACGGGGGCAGTATCGGCAAAGACATGTTCGTCTGCCGGAAAGCTGCGCGCACGCACTTCGGCGGCGTATTCCGCAATTGCGGCTTCGGCCAGTGGCCCGAGATCGGCATAGCGTTTGACGAATTTCGGTTTGAACGCAGTGAAAAAGCCCAGCATGTCATCCACCACCAGAATTTGCCCGTCGCACCCGGCCGAGGCGCCAATGCCGATGGTGGGGATCTCGATTTCAGAAGTAATCCGGTCAGCCAATCCTTGTGGAACCTTCTCTAACACGACGGAAAATGCACCCGCTTCGGTAACAGCATGCGCGTCGGCCAACACGGCCTGGGCCTGATCGGCACGGCCCTGAACCTTGTAGCCCCCCAATGTGTTGATCGATTGCGGTGTCAGGCCGATATGCGCCATTACCGGGATGCCGCGTTGCACCAGAAAGCGAATGGTTTCCGCCATCTCGACACCGCCTTCCAGCTTTACCGCCCCTGCGCCTGTTTCGGCCATCAGGCGTGCAGCGTTGCGAAAGGCCTGCGCCGGATCGTGCTCGTAGCTGGCGAAAGGCATGTCGATCACCATCATTGCCTTGTCCAGACCGCGGGCAACGGCCTGACCATGCATGATCATCATGTCCATGGTCACCCCAAGGGTCGAGGTCAGCCCATGCAGCACCATGCCGACGCTGTCACCCACCAGGACAAAGTCGCAATACGCATCCATCAACCGGGCCATCGGCGTGGTATACGCGGTCAGCGAGACCAGAGGAACGCGGCCTTTTTGGGCGCGGATATCCTGTGCGTTCGGGGCTTTCTTGCGGGCGGTGGCGCTCATGATCACTCCTCACAGGGTTCATGTTGCAGTGCGGCATAGCAGATGCGGCAAACGCAAAGAAACCCCGGTTGCGCCAACAATCCCTTGATTGACCCGGGGTTTCTGGCAGGATTGGTCTCAGAACGATCCGCAATCAGCGGAATATCGTACAATGTGGGGAGAGATTTTCATGACAAAGCAGCGCTTTCGCTCGTTCGCGTCGGCCTTGGCCCTTGGTGCCAGCCTGTTTGCCACACAGGCTTTGGCCAAATCGGATATCACTATCGCCATGCAGCTTGAGCCACCGCACCTGGACCCGACCAGTGCTGCCGCGCAAGCCATTGATTCGGTGGTGTACACCAATATCTTCGAGGGTCTGACCCGTTTCATGGGGGACGGATCGGTCGTTCCCGGGTTGGCCGAAAGCTGGGAAATCTCAGAAGATGGCACCGTGTACACGTTCAAACTGCGCGATGGCGTGACCTTCCATGACGGCTCAACAATGGATGCCGAGGACGTCAAGTTCAGCCTGGACCGTGCCACCGCCGAAGATAGCGCCAATGCGCAGAAGGCTTTGTTTGCAGGGATCGAGACGGTCGAGGTCGTGGACCCTCTGACCGTTCGGGTGACGTTGAAAGAACCAAACGGCAATTTCCTATTCAACCTGGCTTGGGGTGATGCGGTAATTGTTGCCCCTGAAAGTATCGAGAACATCAAAACCAACCCGGTTGGTACGGGTGCGTTTACCTTTGCGGATTGGGTCCAGGGGGACAGCATCACCCTAAATCGCAACCCTGATTATTGGGGTGAACAGCCTGCGTTAGAGACTGCAACGTTCAAATTTATCTCGGATCCGACAGCTGCCTTTGCCGCAATGATGGCCGAGGATGTGGATGTATTCGACAACTTCCCTGCGCCCGAGAACCTGCCGCAGTTTGAAGCCGATCCGCGCTTTCAGCTCCTTGTCGGCTCGACTGAAGGTGAAACCATTTTGTCGACCAACAATAAACAAGCCCCGTTTGATGATATTCTGGTGCGACAAGCCTTGGCCCATGCGATTGATCGGCAGGCTATCATCGACGGTGCGATGTTTGGCTATGGCACGCCCATCGGCACCCATTTCGCACCGCACAACCCGGCTTACGTCGATCTGACGGGAGATTCTGCCTACGATCCCGAACAAGCCAAGGCGCTTTTGGCAGAGGCTGGATTTCCTGACGGGTTCGAGACCACGCTACACCTGCCGCCGCCGTCTTATGCCCGGCGCGGTGGTGAGATCATAGCTGCCCAACTGTCCGAAGTTGGCATCACTGCCGAGATCATCAATGTAGAATGGGCGCAGTGGTTGGAAAGCGTGTTCAAGGGCAAGGAATTCGGCCTGACCATTGTCAGCCATACCGAACCGATGGATATCGGCATCTATGCGCGCCCCGACTATTACTTCCAATATGACAGCACTGATTTTCAGGCTTTGATGAATACGCTGAATTCGACCACGGACCCTGATGAACGTACCCGTTTGCTGGGAGAGGCGCAGCGCCTGATATCAACCGACTACGTCAACGGCTATCTGTTCCAGCTTGCCAAGCTTGGCGTGGCTAAGGCTGGGGTGCAGGGGCTTTGGGTAAATGCACCCACAGCTGCAATCGACCTGACTGCGATCAGTTGGGACGAATAAGCTAAAGGAGGCCCGCGCATGATCAGGCCAGTCCTCGTCGCACTTGCAATTGCGACGCAGATTGTTGTTGTGCCTGCTGTTCGGGCCGAGTCTTCGCTTGAACAGGCCGTCGCGTTGTGGCTGCAGGGCGACGATATGCAAGCCCTGCCGATGCTGTCGGAACTTGCAGCCGACGGTGACGTAGAAGCACGCTTGCTGCTGGGGCGGATCGAAACATCCGACTTGGGGCCATCGCCTTATCGTCAGTCGCTTGGACCTGATCAATCGCGCGAGTTATTTCGCCAAAAGGATTGGTCGGCATTTGGTCTGCCGTGGTTGACGGTTGAGGCGCGCGCTGGAAATGGGCTGGCTCAAGCTTTGCTGCAGTCCAAGCGCCCAGAGCCCGATCTTGATCTGATCACAAAACTCAACGCTTTTGGTGAACATCAGGCCACCGACTACCCTACACGCATCATCGCGCTATATGGCGATGCGAATATGCGTGAGACGTTGCTAGCCGATGATCAGGTCATGAGCGACCTAAAGCCCTATCTGACTTATCTGTCCGAGAATCCTGAGCCACGCGGGGACGGCCTTGCAGCGCTGCGCCATATTCAACCTGATCCGATTGACCCGATTACGGATCAGGCGTTGGGCATGGCAGGCCTGCTGGCGCTTGGGTTGGGGTATGGCGATGTATCTTCTGACAACCCGTGGCGACCGGCTGTTGAAGACTGGCTGATGAATTCGGCTTCAACCCGACCCATCGCGCAGCTTTGCACCGAACTTTGCGCCGATGAAGCACCCAATTGCGCCTTTGCATTTCTGGCGCTGTCCGGTGGGTATTTCGAGGCTATCCGCATCGACAGCCCGCTTGAATCGGTCATTCCACAAGCGGAATTTCTGGATAGCCCGCGTGCCAGGTTGATGGTCCTTCGTCGCGCTGTGTTGGCGCGCACCGAGACCAACCTTGAATGGCTGTCCGATACCGAACCTGCCGCCGAGCTTTCGGCCTGCGCCATCAACCTGATCGGGGACGAACGCCAGGCCTATAAGTAGGTGCTGGACCCCTGCGATCCGCACACTTAACCTGTTACCAATGCTACGCTATGCCCTCAAACGTCTGCTGTCGCTAATCCTGAGTCTGGCCGTCGCCTCGGTCGTCATCTTTGTGGTGATCGAGATTGCGCCCGGCGATCCGGCGTCGTTCATGTTGGGCGTAAACGCGCAAGCCGATACTTTGGCTGCACTCCGGGCCGAGTTAGGCCTCGATGTCTCGAAGGCCGAACGGTATTTCAACTGGGTCGGTGGGATGCTGGTGGGGGATTTCGGCACGTCCTATACCTATCGCACACCAGTATCGCAGATGATTGCGGATCGGATGTGGGTCTCATTGCCGCTAGCTATCTATGCGTTGACCTTGTCGACTCTGATCGCCTTTCCCGCTGGTATCTACGCAGCCGCACGCCGCGGCAAACCGGGTGATGTGGCTGTCATGGGTGCGACCCAACTCGGGATCGCAGTGCCGAACTTCTGGTTTGCTATGATGCTGGTGCTGGTCTTCGCGATCAATTTGCGCTGGTTCAATGCCGGAGGGTTCGCGGGCTGGGAAAACGGCCTTTGGACAGGTTTGCGTTCTCTGACCCTACCGGCCATCGCTCTCGCCCTACCGCAAGCGGCGATCCTTGCACGGGTCATGCGATCGGCCCTGTTGGACATTCTGTCCGAGGATTTCATGCGCACCGCGCGCGCCAAGGGCCTTTCGCATCGTCAGGCGCTCTGGCGACACGGGGTGCGGAATGCTCTGATCCCAGTGCTAACAATTATCGGGCTGCAGTTCTCATTCCTGCTGGCAGGATCGATCATCATTGAACAGGTGTTCTATTTGCCCGGCCTTGGGCGGCTTGTATTTCAGGCGATCTCGGCCCGCGATCTGATCGTGGTGGAATCGGTTGTCATGCTGTTGGTCTTTGCTGTCATCATGGTGAACTTTATGGTCGATCTGGCCTACGCCGCCGTCGACCCAAGGCTGAGGAGCAGGACGTGAGCCGTAATCTGATCCTTGGCGCAGCATTGTCCTCGCTGGTTCTGATGGCGGCCCTGATGTCATTTATCTGGACACCGTACGACCACGCTGTGCTGAACATACCGGCCAAACTGCAACCTCCAAACGCGCAAAACTGGTTCGGTACAGATCATTTCGGGCGTGACATGTTCTCGATGATCATGGTCGGCGCGCGCACGTCGATCGCTGTGGCATTGGTGGCCGTTGGGATCGGTATGACGTTGGGGGTTCCTTTGGGTCTGACAGCCGCTGCGCGCAAAGGGTCGTGGCTGGACGAGTTCATCATGCGCGGCAACGATCTGGTCTTTGCCTTCCCCTCACTGGTTATCGCCATCTTGATCACCGCAGTCTTTGGAGCCGGTGCTATCAACGCGATTATCGCAATCGGTATCTTCAACATCCCTGTTTTTGCCCGCATTACACGCGGCGCGGCCCTATCGCTATGGGAGCGCGAATTCATCCTCGCCGCCCGCGTTTCGGGCAAAGGCGCGGCACGGATATCAGCCGAGCACATCCTGCCCAATGTCGCCAACCTGTTGATCGTACAGGGGACCATCCAGTTCTCATTGGGTATTCTGGCCGAGGCCGGGCTGTCTTATGTCGGGCTGGGTGCGCAACCGCCAACACCAAGTTGGGGCAGAATGCTGGCTGACGCGCAGACAATGGTCAGTTTTGCCCCGCATTTGGCTCTGATTCCGGGTTTGGCGATCATCATGACAGTGCTGGGTTTGAACCTGTTGGGCGATGGCCTGCGCGACTGGCTGGACCCTCGGATAAGGGTAGCCCGCGCATGAGCCTTTTGCAGATCAAGGACCTATCGCTAACGATTCACGGCACACAGATCCTGAAGCGGATCAACCTATCAATCGAACCAGGACAGATCGTGGCTGTAACGGGCGAAAGCGGTTCAGGTAAATCAATGACGGCGCTTGCCGTGATGCAGCTGTTGCCTAATGGCGCCGAAGTGGATGGGGCGCTTCAGCTTGACGGTCAGAACTTGCTGAACATGCCTGAGGTTGAGAGGTGCGCGCTGCGAGGCGCTTCGATCGGTATGGTGTTTCAAGAGCCGATGACCGCTCTGAACCCGGTGAAAACAATTGGCGATCAGGTGATGGAGACCATCCTGATCCACAAGGCTATGCCCCCCGCCAAAGCCCGCGCGCGCGCGGAAGAGGTGTTGGCCCGCGTCGGATTGCCGACCAGTCGATATCCGATGACGCGTTATCCGCACGAGTTGTCGGGTGGCCAGCGTCAGCGGGTGGTAATTGCCATGGCGATTGCGCTACGTCCTCGGCTGCTGATCGCGGATGAGCCTACGACAGCGCTCGATGTGACGACGCAGGCGCAAATCCTCGATCTGCTCAAGGGGCTGGTGTCGGAATACGGTATGGGCTTGTTGATGATCACCCATGATCTGGCGGTGGTTGCTGATATGGCGGACCAGATCGTAGTTATGCGGTATGGGGAAGTGGTTGAAACCGGCGCAACTGAACATCTGTTGCGCAATATGCAGCACCCCTATACCCGCATGCTGTTCGAAGCCTCTGGCCATCAGGTGGATCTGCCTGCATCCCCTGAACCGCAGCCCTTGCTGGAAGTCGAAAATGTTGTCCGAGATTACCGTCTGCCCCGAAAACGCTTGTTTGATGCGCCCGGTCATCATCGGGCGGTCGATCAGGTCAGCTTTACCCTGAACCGGGGTGAGCGATTGGGTTTGGTTGGAGAGTCTGGATGCGGTAAATCGACCCTAACACGCGCAATATTGGGTCTGGAAGAGGTGCAACAGGGCCGGATTTCTTTGGACGGTCAGCCTGTATTCACAGGTCACAAACCCAATCTGGCGGTACGCCGCAAGATGCAGGTGGTCTTTCAGGACCCATATGGCAGCTTCAATCCCCGCCACAGGGTTGCGCGGCTGATCACCGAACCTTTCCATCTGCTGGACACACCGCCAACCGGGTCAGATCGGCAGGATCGCATTGCCGAGATGCTTACTGCGGTGGGCCTCAGCCCGGATGACGCGGGCAGGTATGTTCACGAATTCTCGGGTGGGCAGAGGCAGCGGATAGCCATTGCCCGCGCTCTGATCATCCAGCCCGAGTTGATCCTGTTTGATGAGGCGGTCTCGGCCCTTGATGTCTCGGTCCGTGCCCAGATCCTTGATCTTCTTGCCGAGCTCTGCGCGACCTATGATCTGACCTATCTGTTCATCAGCCATGACCTGAGCGTGGTTCGAACGATCACCGACAAAGTCTTAGTGATGCAAGATGGCAAAATTGTCGAGCAAGGTGAGACAGAGCAGGTCTTCACCCAGCCGCAGCATCCTTACACGAGAACGCTTATCGATGCGGCACCCAGCCTGCCAGAGATCGGGCAGGGGGCCGCATGACCCAAATGTACTTTATTAGAGCCTGATTCAGGAGTATCTGATGTCCAACCCTCTCTGGTTCAATCCCGGTCGCTGCTTGATTGGCGGTGATTGGAAAGCCCCCGTGTCGGCGCAATCTTTAACGCTGGTCAATCCGTCTGATGGCTCGGAAATCTGCCAGATCGCCCGTGGTACAGAACCCGATATTGACGCCGCCGTTCAAGCCGCCCAAACGGCGCGGAATGGTGGTTGGGGACGCATGACAGCGTTGGAGCGGGGGCGCATTCTTACTCGACTGGGGCAACTGGTACTGGATCGAGTGGATGATTTGGCGCAGCTAGAGGCAATGGATGTTGGCAAGCCGCTGACCCAGGCGCGCGCTGATGCAGTTGCCTTGGCGCGATACTGCGAGTTCTACGGCGGCGCAGCGGACAAGGTAATGGGGGAAACCATTCCCTATCTCGATGGCTATACGGTTTACACGCTGCGCGAGCCGCATGGTGTGACGGGCCATATCGTTCCGTGGAACTATCCGATGCAGATTATTGGCCGTTCAGTCGGGGCGGCGCTGGCAATGGGTAATGCCTGCGTTCTGAAACCAGCGGAAGAGGCCTGCCTGACCGCATTGGCCTTTGCCCATCTCGCGCTTGACGCTGGTCTGCCGCCCGGAGCGCTGAATGTAGTGCCCGGGCTTGGGGCTGAGGCGGGTGCGGCTTTGTCGTCGCATCCGGGCATCGATCATATCTCATTCACCGGGTCGGTTGCCACAGGGGCGTTGGTTCAGCAAGCGGCAGGTAAAAACGTGGTCCCAGTGACGCTGGAATTGGGCGGCAAGTCCCCACAACTGGTCTTTGACGATGCCGATCTGGATGCGGCGCTACCTTTTTTGGTGAATGCGGGCATTCAGAATGCTGGTCAGACTTGTTCGGCCTCGTCTCGCATACTGGTTCAGCGGGGCGTTTATGAACAGGTCAAATCCCGCATGGCCGAGGCCTACCGTCAGTTGACCGTGGGACCTGCAATGCAGGACCTACGTGTTGGGCCATTGATCTCGGACCGGCAGAAACAGATCGTTGGTGGCTTTCTGGAGAAGGGTGCGGATCTAACCGTCGCTGGACAAGGCCAAATCGTAGACAGCGCCACTGAGGCTGGGGCCTATGTTCAACCCACACTCTTTGCTGATGTCCCCCCCGATCATGTGCTCGCACGCGATGAGATATTTGGCCCCGTGCAGGTTTTGATCCCGTTTGAGACCGAAGAACAGGCTCTAACAATAGCTAATAATACTGATTACGGCCTTGTCGCCAGCGTCTGGACTCGCGACGGCGGACGCCAGATGCGATTGGCAAAGGGACTGAAGTCGGGGCAAGTGTTCATCAACAACTATGGTGCGGGTGGCGGCGTTGAGCTGCCTTTTGGCGGCGTCGGCAAATCTGGCCACGGCCGCGAAAAGGGGTTCGAGGCGCTTTATGGATTCTCACAGCTGAAGACGGTCGCGGCCTATCACGGCTAGTGCGGATTAGACGATCACTTCGATCGCCTTCTGCGCTCCGACGCTGAAAACCCGTTTGTACCGCTCAATCTGATCGGCTGGTCCCATCGCCTTTTCCGGATTGTCTGACAGCTTAACCGTTGGGTTACCATTGGCGGATACTGCCTTGCAGACCAGCGAGAACGGGGCCAGCGCGTCATTTGGTACAAGGTCTCGGAAGTCATTGGTCAGCAACGTGCCCCAGCCGAACGAGACGTTGGTCTGACCCGCGAACTGAGCATGCAATTCGCGGATATTTTCCACGTCCAAACCGTCCGAGAAGATAATCCGTTTCTGTCTCGGGTCTTCACCTCGTGATTTCCACCAGTCTATTGCGATTTCTGCCCCGGTTGCAGGATCGCCGCTGTCAATACGTATACCTGTCCAGCCCGCCAACCAGTCAGGTGCACGGTCCAAGAACCCTTTGGTGCCGTATGTATCAGGCAGAATGATGCGCAGATTGCCGTCATGTTCCTCGTGCCAATCGCTGAGGACATCATAAGGTGCCTGCGCAAGCGCGGAATCATCTTCGGCCAATGCGGAATAGACCATGGGCAGTTCATGTGCATTTGTGCCAATCGCCTCAACTTCACGGCGCATCGCGATCAGACAGTTTGACGTGCCGGTAAAGGCAGGCCCCAGGCCTTCGATCATGGCCTGAACACACCAGTCCTGCCAAAGGAACGAATGCCGCCGCCGCGTGCCGAAATCCGCGATACTCAGCCCCTTGATTGATCGCAACTTTGCGATCTTCTCCCACACGCGCGTCATCGCTTGGGCATAAAGTACCTGAAGTTCGAACCGGCGCATCTCATTGAGCACGGCTCGTGAACGTAGCTCCATCAGGACGGCCAATGCCGGGATCTCCCATAACATGACCTCGTGCCACTTGCCCTCGAATGTCAGTTCGTACTGATCGCCTTTGCGTTCAAGATGGTAGGGCGGCAGGTGTAAGTTCTCGAACCACTCTATGAAATCGGGCCGGAACATCTGGCGTTTGCCATAGAATGTGTTGCCCCGCAGAAAGGTGCTTTCCCCGCGGCTCAGGCTGAGAGAACGGATGTGATCCAGCTGCTCGCGCAGCTCACCTTCATCGATCAATCGGGCCAAAGGCACGTGATTCGACCGGTTGATCAGGGAAAAAACAACGTCTGTTTGGGGCTTATTGCGAAACACTGACTGGCACATCAGCAGTTTGTAGAAGTCTGTGTCTATTAAAGACCGCACAATTGGGTCAATTTTCCATTTGTGATTGTAGACTCGCGTCGCGATGTCGACCATGGGGACCTCCTGCGATTTCTTTTGTTAGATCAATCAGAGCTCTGATTGGCAAGAGTCGCCGGATTGGTAACAATGCCCATGACAAGACACATTGCGGGCATATTATGAGTATCCTTCACGCATATGTGAGGGTTGGGGTTGGTAAGAGGTTGAATGTAGTGGATGAGTCTCGAGTACGACTTTGACATAGTGGCGATAGCTCCGGATGAAGTTGATCCGGAACATGGGAACACGGCGGTAACAGGTCGGCCCCCGGTGCGGGCGCAGTTCAGGAATATCAAGACTGCGGATGCCTTGCGGGCGGCTTCTCCTAAGATACGCCGGATATTTCTGGAATCCGGATTTAGTCTGGATACGGTGGGTGGCACTCGGTCTTCGGGTTATTTTCGACCCGAAGACTCGGAGAATCGCCTCGTAATCCTGAAGCGGCTTTTTGCGAATATTCGGAACATGGGTGTTCAGGGCGAATATTGCGGGGAATTTAATTTCCATCACTTCCTGGCGCATGTCCGGGCAGCGAAACCGGGGCATGTGCTCCGGTCCCCACCCACGCGACCTGTTCAACCCGCAAGCACCGGCTCGGCACGGCCTGAGCGGCGCACCCTTGTTGGGCGCTTGGGTTTTGCGTTGGGGCTGGCTGTGATCTTGTTTGTCCTGCTGAAGCTTTTGGCAGCGCAAGGTGCTGCGCCTTGATCATCAGGCCAATGTAACGCCCGCCTCACGCATGGCTTTTTCGGCCGTGGATAAAGATCCATCCATATCGATGGCGCGACACAGGTCGGTTTTGACGGTGATGTCAAAACCCAGTCGTGCTGCGTCTACAGCCGAGTAATATACACAGAAATCCGTCGCCAACCCGACCATCGTCAACTGACTGATCCCGCGCGCCTCAAGATAACCTTTCAGGCCGGTGGGGGTGGAATGATCATTTTCGAAAAACGCTGAATAGCTGTCAATGGCATTGCGAAAGCCCTTTCGGATGATCAGGTCGCCATCGGTGCGCAAATCCGGGTGAAACTCAGCACCATCAGAGCCTTGGACGCAATGGTCAGGCCACAGAACCTGCGGGCCGTATGGCATTTCGATCATTTCGAACGGGGATTTGCCCGCATGTGAGCTGGCGAACGAAGAGTGCCCAGCCGGATGCCAGTCTTGTGTCAGAAGGACTGCATCGAATTCATCCATGATTGCGTTGATCGGAGTGACGATTTCATCCCCGCCGGTTACCGCCAGTGCACCACCGGGGCAGAAATCATTCTGAACATCAATAACGAGCAGGGCATGGGACATATCGGCCTCCTTAAGTTGCGTTATCGGTATGGCGCGCTGCGTGGATCGTCAATGCGGTCTCTTGTGTGTTTTTGCCAAGGGCATTAAATCGCGCACATGTACACAATTGCTGCTCTATATCATTTCACGCGTTTTCCTGACCCTGATGCGCTGCGCCCCGCCTTGCAGGAGCTGTGTCAGGCGCAATCAGTCAAAGGGACTTTGCTTTTGGCGCAAGAAGGGATCAACGGCACCATCGCCGGACCCCGCGCAGGTATCGACGCTGTTCTGGCGCATATCCGTACGCTGCCGGGCTGTGCCGATCTTGAGTGGAAAGAGGCGATCTCGGACCATCCACCCTTTGGCAAGATGAAGGTGCGTCTGAAAAAAGAGATCGTCACCATGGGACAGCCTGATGTCGATCCTCGTGCCAGTGTCGGGAATTATGTCGAGCCTGAGGATTGGAACGACTTGATCCGCTCGGATGATGTCGTCGTGATCGACACGCGCAATGACTATGAGGTTGCGATTGGCACGTTCGAGGGTGCAATAGACCCTAATACGGCCAGTTTTCGCGATTTTCCGGCCTGGTGGGAAGAGAACAAGGAGCGCTTTCACAACAAGCGCGTTGCCATGTTTTGCACCGGGGGCATCCGCTGTGAGAAATCCACCAACTATTTGCTTGGGCAGGGGGTTGAGGATGTCTATCACCTCAAAGGTGGTATCCTGCGCTATCTGGAGGAGATGCCGCCCAAGGACAGCACGTGGCAGGGCGAATGCTTTGTATTCGATAACCGCGTTTCGGTCGGCCATGGGTTGGTTGAGGGGCCTCACAAGCTGTGCCACGGTTGCCGTCGCCCGATCCTGCCCGAAGATGTGAAGCGCCCAGAATACGAGCATGGCGTGTCTTGCCATCGATGTGTCGACGAAACCTCAGAACAGGATAAAGCGCGCTTTCGCGAGCGGCAGAAACAAATCCAACTGGCCCGTGTAAGGGGCGAAGAACATCTGGGGTCTGACTGAAATCAGCTTGCGGGCCGCGCCGGAAACAGGCCTGATGCGATCAGACCAGTAAGACGGAGCGCAAATGTCGTACGAGCCCAGAACTCTGGATGAATGGAAATCCACCTTGCTGGCGGCGTTTGGATTGGTCCTGGCCAGCTTTCTTGCCTGGTACGGCCTGTCGCGCCTGAACGAGAGTACCGCAGGCGATACGATCGGGACCACAGCGTCAGTCGGATTGGTGATCTGGATGGTGTCGCAGTCATACTACTATGTGACTCAGGTGAAATCCCCGCGCCGGATGCTGTTTCTGATGGGGGTATCCTTTATTCAGGTCGTTCCATTCCTGTTTGCCGCCGTTTACGGGGCTTTCGGGTACGAAGATCGTTGTGTCGTCGGGGCTAACGGTCCAGCGGATATCCTGTATTTCTCATACGTCACCTTCACGACCGTCGGCTATGGCGACATGTCTCCAATAGGCTTGTGCCGCGGGTTGGCGGCGGCCGAGGCAGTGACGGGTTATATCCTGCTGGGCATGTTCGTCGCGGCTGCGGTGGCGCTCTATGCGCGCAATCACGGTAAATAGACTGGTCTATTTGTTTTGATCAATCCAGCGCGACATCATTTGCTTGTCGCGGAAACACTCGGACGGGATCGGACGGCGTTTACTGCGCGAGATGCGCTCGGCAAAGGCGACCTGCTTGCCGGTTGGGTAGTTTGCAAAGGGCGACGGATCCTGCGGTTTATGGGCTGATATCCAGTCTGACAGGGATTTGCGGTCATGCCGTGCCTCGACCGGAATCTCAAGCGCGGTTTGCTGCGCAATGGCGCGGGCATAGCGCATCTGCCGGTCGGTGACGGGCAGCAGGTGATAGTCGTTTGATGGGTCGCCATAGGCGGATTTTCGTATGTTCTGGGCCATCGGTTGATCCTCTGACTATATAGAACATAAATAGAACATTAACCTTTTATTTCAAGAGAAGCCCGCTGAGTTCGGCAATAAACTGCTAACACTCAGATTATTGACTGGCCAGTCAATAAAATATAAACCGGCCCGCACCGCACAGTGTTCCCTTGGCAAGCGGGGATTTCGGAACAGAAAGGACTCGGCATGAAGTTTCAGCCAAAGGCCAGCCACTTTATCAACGGCGAATATGTTGAAGACACGAATGGCGCACCTATCGACGTAATCTACCCAGCGACTGGCGAAGTCATCGCGCGACTGCATTCTGCTACGCCAGCAATCGTCGAAAAGGCTCTAAACAGCGCCAAAACAGCTCAAGCGGCCTGGGCCGCCATGTCGGGGACCGAACGGGGCCGGGTATTGCGGCGCGCCGCCGACATCATGCGCGAACGTAACCGTGAGCTTTCAATCATCGAAACACATGACACGGGTAAACCTTTGCAGGAAACGCTGGTATCCGATGCGACCAGCGGCGCGGATGCGCTGGAATATTTCGGTGGTCTGGCCGCGTCGCTAACAGGTGAGCATATACCCTTGGGCGGCGGTGATTTCGTTTATACCATCCGCGAGGCACTGGGCGTCTGCGTGGGCATCGGCGCGTGGAACTACCCGACGCAGATCGCGTGCTGGAAGGGTGCGCCCGCGTTGGCTTGTGGAAATACGATGGTCTTCAAACCGTCCGAGACCACTCCGCTATCGGCATTGCAGGTAGCCGAGATCCTGATCGAGGCCGGGGCGCCCAAAGGCGTTTACAATGTGATTCAGGGTTACGGAGACGTCGGCGCCAGCCTGGTCACTGACCGGCGTGTGGCCAAAGTCTCGTTGACAGGCTCGGTTCCAACGGGTCGCAAAGTGTATGCGGCCGCGGCTGATGGCATGAAACATGTCACCATGGAGTTGGGCGGCAAGTCCCCGATGATCGTGTTCGACGATGCAAATATCGAAAACGCCGTGTCGGGTGCAATTTTGGGCAATTTCTATTCCTCGGGGCAGGTGTGCTCCAACGGCACGCGGGTGTTTGTCCAAAAGGGTATCAAGGAAGCGTTCCTAGCACGCTTGTCCGAACGCCTCGCCGCTGCGAAGATCGGCGATCCGATGGATGAGGAAGTAAACTTTGGCCCGATGGTCAGCGAAAACCAGATGAATATCGCGCTTGGCTATGTCGAAAAAGGCACGGCCGAAGGCGCACGATTGATTTATGGCGGCGAACAAGTCGAAAGTGATGGTTTCTACATGCAGCCCACGGTCTTTGCCGACGTCAGTGATGACATGGCAATCGCGCGCGAAGAGATTTTTGGACCGGTGATGTCGGTTCTCGATTTCGATACCGAAGAAGAGGTCCTGGCCCGCGCCAACGATACCGAGTTCGGTCTGGCTGCTGGTGTCTTTACCAACGATTTGACCCGCGCACACCGCATTGTGGCTGGATTCGAGGCAGGGACTTGTTACATCAATACCTACAATCTCGCTCCGGTCGAGGCACCATTCGGTGGATCAAAAATGTCTGGCGTAGGGCGCGAGAATTCGAAACTTGCAATTAATCACTTCAGTGAGATGAAAACCGTCTATGTCTCGATGAATGATGTCGATGCGCCTTACTGATTAAAACCCACGCACTGGTGGTTGTGATCGGCGGTTGTTCGATCTTCAACTATCTGCACAGTCGGGTTGCTAGCCTGGCGCTGACCTTTGTTGGATAGGCCTTGCTTGACGCCGTTGATTTCTGGGCGTGGCAGGGCTGCGGGTGACTTCAGCATCTAATAAGCGGCTCACGGTGCTTAACCTTTCTGGGTCGATATTGACCGGGTCGGGCCAATCGATAAGAAACCCTCAATCACTACCGTCGCTGGGTCTATGCCTCTATCGACCGAGTCCGGATGTTAACGCTTGGATGTGAACTGTCGCATTCGCAAAGCAAGTTTTCTGATACCCACGCCACTTAGCCCGACACCGACAAGGAAGGCGGACATAGGCCGAAATCGATACCTTTGTTGGAACAGAGTCCCTTTCAGACGATTTCCATGCCTGCGGAATTCGGGAGCTTACCCAGAACCAGTGGTGGAGGTCTCCTGTGTTGACCAACAAAGTAGAACAAAAGAGCCCGTCCACAACGGGTTGAACCCGGAGGTTCCTTTACCCGACTGCCAATCAATTCAATTCGCCCATGTGTACGATCTCAAACATATCGGCGATCTGTGCCCGCGCGCTGGCGCTTTCCATTAGCAGTTTATTGGCATCAGCCAGAGGCCTGTCCAATTGCCGATCCACTGGTCGTTCTAATGATATATTGATCCGGGATAGATCGGTGAAAGCATTCGTAGACTCCGTGTCTACACCATTGGATCCGGCCAGCCAGGAAAGACGATCCGCTGCCTTGGTCTTGCCAATCTCTCGGAACATGTCGGCTGCTGCATCATAGTTCTGCGCTTGCATCAAGGCTTGTGCGCGCAATGTCCGAGCGGCTTCTGAGGAATCATTGGCCAATTCCAACAAGGCCTGACGAGGGCGGTCGTTCAACATCGCAGTGCGCGCCCGAATCCGTGCACGTTCAGCCGTCTGGGTTTGGTCGTGCGGGCGATTTGTTAGTTCATAGGCGGGGGTCGAGAACCCCAGATCGACCAGTCTTTCGGCCAAAGACGTCGCGGTCTCAACTGTCAGAACATCACGTGTTTTGACCTTCAGCCCCAAGACGTACCGCAGAAAAGTGATGTCATCTGCCCGCTCTGCAAGGAGGTGCAGAATTTGGTTTCGCGTGCGCTGCCAATCCAGATCGTCCGGCGCGCTTTCGATTTGCCGCAATGCGTCGTCAAACCCCTGAGACATGGCCAGCGCCAGCACGTGACTGCGTGCCATCATCGGGCCAAGCTCAGACTTTCTGAGTTCACGTGCATACCCTGCCGCCAGATCCAGATCGCCCGGCGATATTGCCCCTCGGTCGGACCATCTTTTTTCGATCAGCCGCGCCAGAGCCAGAGGTGCCTCCTGTGCAGCGTTCGGCGCTGTTGTGACCTCGACCAACAGCGTTTCCGCAGTGTCGGCGTTTCCTGCCGCGTCCGCTATTGTCGCTTTGGCAAGTGTCATATCAGCTGTGTCGGTTACCAATATTCTTTCGACCGAGCGCAGGATTCGCCGAGACGCTTCCAGCTTGCCTGCGGCAACCAGTACATCCGCTAGCATAGGGCCGAGTTGCCGCCTCAGATGCTTGGGAAACCGGCTAAATGTCTGTTCAATAGCGTTCAACCGTGCATCTGGGTGTAGTTTACCTTCGGTCAGAAGCGCCCATAGCGCAGCAGATCCCTCGCAGCTTTGTTGGTCTGCAAAAGGGTTGGGCTCAGGCAAAATCAGACCATCCAGTGTAGACGCCATAACCAAAATACGGCTCTCTTCTACGGTGGCATCCGGCAGCAGATTCAGCACCTGAATCGCCTCGACCCCAAACCCGTGATAGGTATATAGCTTGGCCAGTTTCAGGGCGCGCGCATGATCAATTCGATCGAATTCCTGAAAAAGCCCTGTTCGCGATGCAGCCACTTGTACAGCAAATGGATCTGAGCTTGCCCAGGTCTCAAACTCCAGCTCACGATCAGTGACACATTCAGGTCCGGTCTTGAACTGCGGGAGCGCCAGATTTTCGAGCCCTTGCGCGTTATCCAGAACCGAAGACAGCCGCAGATTGGGCGCTGGTTGGTCTGCTTCTCGCAGAGGGCCAAAACGAGTGGAGTGTCTGCGCCCAACACCTGCTAGCGAAAGGTCAACAACCTCACGGTCGGCGCTTTGCAAAATCCGGGAAATCAACCGGTCTTCGAAATTCCGCTGGTTCAGGCGTAACAGGGGAAGTGCCAGCTCGGTGGCAGGGATGCCTTCCTGTAGGGGGGCTGGTTTTGCAAACGCAGGCGGCGGCACTGGCACCAGGTTGGCATTAGGGTCGGCAGGGGGGGTGAATTTACCCGGTGCGATGTCCACGACGACCATGGTTTGTCGATGCAGAAATGCCGTTGCAACACATTCGCAGCCAAAAGCCATTTGCAATGCCGTACCGAGTTTGGATTGACTCAGCGATTGAAGCCGATCGCCGGACAAGCGATCGAAAACGGCATTGGTATCGAAAGTGACACCTTCAATAGCGATGTTCAGGTCGGCGCCGTTTTTGCGCGTGGTCAAGGTCCATCCGGTGCCAGCAGGCACCTGTATCACAAGGCGCGTATAGCCCTCATGTTCGCCCGAGCGAACAGGCAATGTTTGCGCGGATGCGCTGGTACCGATCATGATCAGGATGAGTGTCAGTGCCCGGATCATGCGGCCGCCTGTTTGATTTCCTTCAGGGCTTCTTCAAGCTCTGAAAAGCCGGGGCGATTGTGGGTTGGGGTGTTCTGGCGTCCAACTTCGATGCACATGGCCGCGTTGTGGTTGTGCATGTTTGCGACCAGAACCTCTTTGATCAATTGGTAAAAATGGCTGTCCTCTTCAACCACGGATTTCAGCTTGCCTGCAAAAGGCCCAACCAGACCATAAGCCAGAAACACGCCCAGAAACGTGCCGACCAATGCACCGCCGATCAGTTTACCCAGCACTTCCGGTGGCTGATCGATCGAGCCCATGGTCTTGATCACGCCCAAAACCGCGGCCACGATGCCAAGGGCAGGCAAGCCGTCGGCCACGGTCTGCAATGCATGGCTGGAGTGCATGGCGTGATGGAAATTCGCCTCCATCCGCTTATCCAGAACCTCTTCGACTTGGTGCGGATCGTCATAATTCATCGCTGCCGAGCGCATGGTATCGCAAATTAGGTCCACTGCTTCCTTGTCGGATCGAATCTTGGGGTAAGCAGAAAAAAGTGATGAGCTTTCAGGCTCTTCAATATGTTGTTCCAGCTCGACCGGGTTGGCCCGCGCGATCCGGATCAACGAAAAGAGAAGGCACAGCAGGTCGCGATAATCTTCGGGCTTCCATTTCGGCCCTTTGAAGACTTTGCCGATGTCTTTTACGGTGTGTTTGACACCACCCATATCGTTGCTGATCAGAAAGGCGCCGACGGCGGCCCCTCCGATCATCATCATCTCAAAAGGCAATGATTTCATGATGATGGTCATCTTTCCACCTGCGGCCAGATAGCCGCCGAACACCATGACAAAGATAGTGGCAATTCCGATGAGTCCGATCATGAACGATCTCCGGCGTTGGGGTTGGAGAATTGGGTGCCCAAAGGCTTCACTCCTGCGGGGCGTGGGCGTTGCGCCCTGCTATGATGACGCTGATCGTGTAGGCAGCCTCTGGACTGAGACCGGCCATCACATTTGCGGCGGCGTCGGGTGGCATACGTGACAGAAAACCAGCTGCAAAAACCGCATCCATAGTCTCGAATAAGGCTGCGGCATCCTTTGGTTTCATGTTTTGATAAACATCTGTCAGTTGCGTCAGATCGTTTTCAGCAGCCTTTTCGGCGATAGCAACCGTTTCCCGCAGGGATTCTTCGGCCTCCTGCAATGCAGCCAAACGGGTTTCGATGGCTTGATCTGCGATTTCCAATGCGCGTTCGCGATCCATGATTGTATTTTCCCGCTGGTTCAGCTCGTCTTCGCGGCGCAGCAATTCGGTAAGTAAAAATTGCAGGTCCGCTGGATCGGTAACCTTGTGATCTGCACCAGCCAGAGAGGTCGCGGCAGGATCTGCACCGCGCGCGAAGGCAGGCCCAGCCTCAAGCCCGACGCGGATAATGGCAGAGCCGATCATCAACAGGGAGATGATGGTCAGAACTCCTCCGCGCGCGCGTTGACCAGGCATTTTGGGCCCGCTGCGAATCATTGGGCATCTCCAACAGGCGGTGCTGCATGGCGAAAGAACATCAAACCTTCGGGTTTCTTTTCAATCTGCTTTGGTTCGGACCCTGACGTCTCAGCGATGAGTTCTTCGGCCACCTCTTCCGCAGACTCCTCCTGCGGAGGTTCCGCAGGCGCTTTACTGTTTGCAGGTTCTTCCTGAACGACGTCGTGCATTGACGCCATCATCAGTTCCAGCCGCTGAGCGACCGTTTCGGCCCGCTCGGTCAACGCCTGCAGGGCGACCCCGGACTCGTCCGAAGATTGTCGAGCGTCATCAAGGGAATTTCGTAATTCTTCCGCCTGTGCAGAAAGAACGGAAACCGCGCCGCCCACACCCTTTTCGAGATCGGTAAATCGCCGCAGACGACGCGCAAGAATGAAACAGTACAGTCCCGCCCCAAGCGCACCTGCGACCAGCAGTATATCAGCAATCAGCTCCACCATCGCCTCCTAGTTCAATACGAATTCCATCACCAGAACGTCGCGTACGCGGCCTTCGCCCACGACAATTCCGATGCGTCGCAACAGGTGTCCACGGATGCGCATCAAGGCCAGCGAATCTTCGAGATCGGTCAGTTCGACCGCGCGCAGATAGCTGTTCAAAACATCCATGATTCGCGGCTGCATTTTTTCGACATCGGCGACATAGTCCGCATTCACCTCAAGCTGAGCGTGGAATTTCAGATGCCGCGAATCACCTGTTTTGACCGAGACGATCACCGGGGGAAGATCGACAAAGGCCACCTCAGGCAGTGCTTTCGCTGGTTTGTCACCGCTTTTCTTTTCAGCCTCTTTCATGATTGCCCCCCCACCGAAGGGCAGTAGGCCAGACGCGGTTATGAAATAGCCGCCAACCCCGCCTGCAATGGCCAGAATCAGCCCAAGTAGCAGGCCCTTTTTTCCTGATTTCTTAGGGGCTTCCGCCTCATCCGCTGTAGCGTCAGTCATGCCGCCCTCATCAATCCGTTCGACACCTGTCATAACCCCACAGGGACTAACCGATTGTTAAGGGCAATCGTCCAAACAGGGGCTGAGCCGAGCAGAATGTCGGTGAGTCGGAGGTAAGCGTGCAGCAGATCGGAACTGTTTGGGCAAGTTTGGACAGGCGCAAACAAATTATTGTGGCCGGCGCAGTGGCGCTGGTGTTTCTGGGTGTGCTGGCGATGTCACGTATCGTGACGGCACCTTCCATGACGTTGCTCTATGCGGGGCTCGAAAGTGGGGCGGCAGGCGATATTGTGCGTTCGCTGGATCAGCGCGGCGTTGCGTATGAGATACGTGGCGGCTCGATTTATGTAGCAGACGCGCAACGGGATGAGTTGCGCATGACACTGGCCAGCGAAGGCCTGCCTGCAAACGGCAATCGTGGGTACGAATTGTTGGATACGCTCAGCGGATTTGGCACCACATCACAGATGTTTGACGCCGCCTATTGGCGGGCAAAAGAAGGTGAGCTGGCCCGGACGATCGTGGGCGGCCCATATGTCAGCCAGGCCCGCGTACACATCGCCAATGGCTCGACCAATCCGTTTCAGCGCAGCGTGGCGCCGACTGCTTCGGCTTATCTGGTGCCATCGGGGGCACAGATCACTGGCGATCAGGCGAAAGCAGTTCGGTTTCTGGTGGCATCAGCCATTAGTGGGCTGGCGCCGGAAAATGTCACGGTTATCGATTCGAATGGTGCTGTGATTGGCGCGCAGGAAACCGCAGCGGCGGTGGACACGGCGGACGACAAAGCGCGTCAATTGCGTGAAAGAGTTTTGAGGCTGGTCGAGGCGCGGGTCGGTGTGGGAAACGCCGTGGTCGAGGTGAGCGTGGATACGGTAACAGAAACCGAATCCATCCGCGAGCGTCGCTTCGATCCCAAGGGGCGCGTCGCCATCAGCACAGATGTCGAAGAGCGCTCGGATAGCGCGCGCAACCAGTCTGCGGATGTCACCGTAGCTTCCAATCTGCCGGATGGCGACGGATCAGGTGGCGACGAATCCAATTCGAACGCCACGCAGACCCGCGAACGGGTGAATTACGAGGTATCCGAAACCGAACTTGAGGTGCATCGCGCACCGGGCGCCATCAAGCGCCTGACCGTCGCGGTGCTGGTCAATGGCGCGCGGATGGCGGACGCCGATGGCGTCGATAGTTTTGAGCCCATGCCGCAGCCTGAACTTGACGCGCTTGAGGAACTTGTTGCCTCGGCCGTTGGCTTTGATGCAGAGCGCGGGGATGTGATCACACTGAAATCACTTGACCTGCCGGTGGTTGAACCACAAGGCACGTTGGTCTCTGCGTCGATCTGGCAGAAGATACATATTGATGCCATGTCACTGATCCAGATGATGGTATTGGCGCTGGTATCCCTTGTTTTGGGTCTGTTTGTCATACGGCCAATCCTGACAAAATCTGCGGCGCCGGCGCTGTTGCCAGCAGGCACGCCGCCTGTAGCGGACGCGGCAACCTACCTCACTGGCGAAATCGCGAACACAGGCGCGCAGGACCTCCCATCGCTTACAGAACCGGCGCAATCGAATGTGCCGGCGATCGCCAGCGCGCCGGGCGAGGATGCTGTTGATCGTCTGCGCGCCATGATTGGCGACAAACAGGAAGAAACGGTTGAGATCCTGCGCAGCTGGCTTGAGGAAGGCGAGGAGAAGGTGTGATGTCGATTGCTCATCTCCTTGAGGATTTCACCGCTCCGGCCAGTGGTGTCGCGGTTCATCTGCTGGATGATGAAGCCCTGGAAGAGCAACGCCTTGCCGCGTTCGAGCAAGGTTATGGTGCCGGGTGGGACGACGCCATTCAGGCGCAGGAACAGGCGGGCGGGCAACTCAGTTCAGAATTGTCCGCAACCCTGTCTGATCTGTCATTTACCTATCAGGAAGCATTGACCCGCATGACACTGTCGCTGGAGCCTCTGTTCCAGAGCCTGATCCAGGTTGTTCTGCCGGAAACCGTAGAACGCAGCTTTGCCACCAGGTTGTCAGATCAACTGTGCGAGATGGCGCAGGAACAGATCGGACAGCCGATGCAACTGACGGTTCCGACGGGAACCTCCGATCAGGTCGCGGCGGCCTTACCACCGGAATTCTCACCAACTCCGCAAGTTGTCGAAGACCCGTCGCTACAGCCGGGGCAGGCGCATTTGCAAGTGGGCACCGCCCGGCGTGAGGTGGATTGCGCCGCCTTGCTTTCGTCCATTGCAGCATCTTTCGACGCCTATCTGTTTGAAGCAAAAGAGGCTTTGTCAAATGAGTGACCCCCAACTTCCTAAATCCGAAAAACCAAATCCGTTCGAAGCTGTTCCGATTGAAGTCACCGTTTCGGTCGGCCGGGCACGGCCACTAATTCGTGACCTGCTGAATATGGGTGAAAACGCAGTGCTGACTTTGGATAAGCGGATTGAAGACCCGGTTGACCTCTATGTCGGGGACCAATTGGTCGCACGCGGGCTACTTGAAGAACTGGAGGGTGACCAGGCTGGACAGTTGGCTGTACGTCTGACCGAAATCTCGGACCTGCAGAACGGGATCGGATAATGCGCCACTTGATCTGGCTGCTGCTTCTTATGGCCGTCCCTACCGGCGTCGCGGCACAGGAAGTGTCGCTGTCTTTGGGCGAGGGCGGGGCAATCTCGGCCCGGACAATCCAGCTGATCCTGCTGATCACTGTTCTTAGTCTTGCACCGGGGTTGGCGATCATGATCACCTGCTTCCCGTTTCTGATCACCGTATTGGCGATCCTGCGACAGGGTCTTGGGCTTCAGCAGTCGCCGCCCAACATGCTTATTGTCAGTCTGGCGCTGTTTCTGACCTATTTCATTATGGACCCGGTTTTCACCGAGGCGTGGGAGGCCGGGATTCAGCCCATGGTCGAAGAAACGCTGGACATGGAACCCGCGCTGGAACGCGCGCTGGCACCGTTTCGCAGTTTCATGGCTGCGCGTCTGGATGTCGACACGTTTCAGGCCATGGCCGCGTTGCGCCCAGATGGCGCGGCGATGCAGCTGTCACCCGAAGCGCCGCTGTCGGTCCTGATGCCGTCATTCATGCTGTCCGAAATTGCACGCGCGTTTCAGATCGGGTTTCTGATTTTCCTGCCCTTCCTGATCATCGATCTCGTCGTCGCCGCAGTTTTAATGTCCATGGGAATGATGATGGTTCCGCCGGCTACGGTTTCGCTGCCGTTCAAGCTGGCGTTTTTTGTGATCGCGGATGGCTGGGCGCTGATTGCCAGTGCCTTGGTACGCAGCTACGTGCCTTGACCTATTGCCGGGTGATCTGAAGGCGCGCGCGCAGGCCTTGCTCTCCGGCCTCGAAACTCAGCGTCCCGCCATGTTGCTCGGCGACGGTACTGACGATGGTAAGGCCCAGCCCAAATCCATCCGATGACCCAATGTTAGAGCCGCGCTGGAACGGGGTCAAAAGTGCCTCGATATCCTCAACAGACAGATCGGTGCCCTTGTCCTCGACGATAATCGTGGCGGTTTGTGCATCGGTCTGCAGCGCGACCTCGGCATGGCGTCCGTATTTCAGGGCATTGTCGATCAGGTTGGTCAGCGCTCGTTTCAGTGAAATCGGTCGACCTGTCACAAGAATGCGGCGCGTTTCCGGCAGTGATCCATGCCCGCGGCGCGACATGAAGACAGACGGCGCGCCTTCGACGGCTACCGGATCAACGGCCTTCAGCGATACAGGCCGATCCATGTCCTGATAGTCGGCCACCAGTGACTCGACCAGGGAGGTCAGCGAAATCTGGCGGGGTTCTTCGACACTTAATTCAGAACGTGTATAGGTCAGCACGCTTTCGATCATGCCGGTCATCTGATCCACATCTGCTTCGAGTTTCTCGCGCAGTTCGGCGTCATCGATCAGGGCAGCGCGCAGTCGAACGCGGGTCGCGGGTGTTCCCAGATCGTGACTGACACCCGACAATACAATGGCGCGTTTTTCAAGCTGCGCGCGCTCGGCCTCAAGGTGGTCGTTCACGGCTGCTACGATATCCCGAAGCTCATCCGGACCGTCTGCATCATAGCTTTGAGGTCCACCACGGCGTTTGCGGTCGCCCAGTGCCTGCGCAAAGCGCGTAAAGCTGTCAGAGACATTTCCGACCGATGTCAGCAGCGCGGCCAGCGCAACAATACCCAGCAATATTGCGGGCAGCCGTAAATCAACAGGTGCAGCTGTGCAGCCCCAGATACCTGTGCCATCGACCTGCTGCCAGACCCCGCGCCCGAATTGCGCGATAAGGATCGGTTCGCTGCAATAGGTCGCCAACAGGCGTGTCAGGTTACCCATCTTCTCGGGCCCTGTCTGATCGCTGCCAGACACAATATCCGACACCGGATAGACCAACCGATCTGACAATACAGCCAGGGTCAGTTCGCGTCCGCTGAGTGGCGCAGAGCTGTCGGTGAGGATCGAAAGGTTGGTGACAAAGCGGCGGTCCGAAAAACCGGGCATTTGCTGGAAATCACCCATATCCGCAAGTGCTGCAGCATCGGCTGGCAATGGCGTGATGGACAAGTCGGGAGGCGGCGCCATCCCCGTTCGAAGGTCTTCGTAGACAGTGAAACCTGCAACAAATGCTTCGGTCTGATATCGGTTCCAAGCTTGTGTCGAAGCGAACCACATCCCGGCCGAAACCAGCCCTGCCACGAAGGCGGACATAGCCCAGAGCCACCCAAAACTGCGCAGGCGCAGGGTCATGCGTCCTCATCCACCGAAACATTGGCAGTAAAGAGGTATCCGACCCCTCGCTCGGTGCGCAGCATCTGCGGGTCTTTCGGATTGACCTCGATTTTTGATCGCAACCGCCCAACCAGCATATCGATGGCACGGCCCTGAGCCTCGGGTTTGTCTGTCTCGCCGGTGACATCCAGCGCTGCGGCAATCTCATCCCGGGTCAGCGGAATATGCGGATTTGCTAGCAGAACTTTCAGCAGGGCGGTTTCGCGTTGTGATAATGAGACCAGATAGCCCTCGGGTGAGTGCACCTCATCGCGTTTGCCGTCAAAGACCCAACCGTCAAAGTGAAAGGTGCGGGTGCGGCGGCGATAGGCCAGCGAAGGCGTGCGTTGCGCGCGCTGCATCACCGCGCGGACGCGAGCCAGCAGAAGCTGTGGGTTGAACGGTTTGGCGATGTAATCGTCCGCCCCAACCTCATAGCCTGCCATGCGTTGATGATCCGCCGACAGGGCTGAAACCAGGATGATCGGCACATCCTGTTCGGCCCGCAGTCGGGCACAGATCTCAACGCCGTTTTCATCTCCCAGCATGACATCCAGCAGGATCAAATCAATCCGCCCCGAGGTCAGATGAGAACGTATTTCGCTTTCTGAACTGGCAGGCAGTGCGATAAACCCGTTCTGCTGAAAGAACTGGGTCAGCATCGATCTCATCTCAGAATCGTCGTCCACCACCAGAAGCCGGGGAATGCCCACTCTGATCCTCCTCTTCATCTTCCTCCGTTGCCGCAATTGTAACGAATGGAAACGGATTCAAGGCCAACGTAACACGCGGTAACAAAAGCGGTGAAAATTTCCACCTTGTCAGGACATTACTCTGCATTCTGCGTTGCCATGCGACATTCCGTTAGCGCTATATCGAGCATGGCTGCCTTATGGGTGGCACCGAAATCTCAGGGAGGAGATCAAAATGAAGCGTTTTGCATTTGCTACCGTTTCGACATTGGCCGTTGCGGCCGCGTCGTCGGTAGTGGCTGAGCCGCAGGCCGAAGTTCTGCACTGGTGGACATCCGGCGGTGAGGCGAAGTCGGTTGCTGTTCTGCAAGAAGAATTTGCCGCGAACGGTGGCACATGGACCGATATGCCCGTTGCGGGTGGTGGTGGTGATGCAGCGATGACCGCGCTGCGTGCTCGCGTTCTGTCCGGAAACGCGCCGACCGCAGTTCAGCTGAAAGGCCCCGCGATTCAGGAATGGTACGAAGAAGGCGTTCTGGCTGATATTTCATCTGTGGCCGAGGCCGAGGGTTGGGCTGATGTTCTGCCCGCATCAATTGCAGGCCACATGATGTGTGAGGGCACATGGTGCGCAGCACCAGTGAACGTGCATCGCATCGACTGGATCTGGGCTAATGCCGATATTCTGGCGGCAAACGACGTTGAGATGCCTACAACCTGGGACGAATTCAATGCCGCTGCCGAAAAACTGCAGGCCGCTGGTGTGATCCCACTGGCTCACGGTGGTCAGGCTTGGCAAGACGCGACCGTGTTTGAAGCGGTTGTTATGGGGCTTGGCGGACCGGAATTCTACCAAAAAGCACTGGTCGATCTCGACCCTGAAGCTTTGACATCAGACACAATGGTACAGGTCTTTGACCAGATGCGTACCATGCGCGGATATGTCGACGAGAACTTCTCGGGCCGTGACTGGAACCTTGCCACAGCCATGGTGATGAATGGCGAAGCTGCCTTCCAGATCATGGGCGACTGGGCCAAAGGTGAATTCCTGGCCGCTGGCAAAACGCCCGGCGAAGATTTCCTGTGCGCCTCGACCCCCGGCGACGGTTATCTGTACAACGTCGACAGCTTTGCCATGTTCGAAGTGGAAGGTGACGACAACCGTGCTGGACAAGAATTGCTGGCCAAGCTGATCGTCGCGCCGAACTTTCAGGAAGTATTCAACCTGAACAAGGGCTCGATCCCGGCGCGGACCGATGTGGCACTGGATGCCTTTGACATCTGCGCCAAAATTTCGGCCGAAGACATGGGTTCGACCTCGGCCGGTGGTTCGCTGCTGCCGTCTTATGCCCATGGTATGGCGCTGCGTGGATCGCAGGCTGGTGCGATTACGGACGTTGTGACCGCGCATTTCAACTCGGATATGTCCTCGGCTGACGCAGTTCAGCAACTGGCGGACGCGGTGGCCAACAGCTACTGATCCAACACGCTCTGCCCCTTATAATACGGGGCAGAGCATCTTTCCCCGGAGGCTAAAATGTCCGAATGGCTGGAAAACCACCTGCCCAAGGTGGTGCTGGCACCGTCGTTCATCGCCGTATTGATTTTTGTTTACGGATTTATCGGATGGACCGCATGGGTGTCGCTGACCCGATCAAAACTACTGCCGAAATACGAAATCCATGGCTTCATTCAGTATGAGCGCCTGTTCGATTCCCCCCGCTGGGACACGGCAATCAACAACTTGTATATCTTTGGCGCGCTTTTCATCGTGATCGCGATGGTGCTGGGTCTGTTGCTGGCCATCCTGCTGGATCAGAAGATCCGCGTCGAAGGGGCGATCCGCACGATCTACCTGTACCCGATGGCATTGTCGATGATTGTGACCGGCACCGCGTGGAAGTGGATCCTGAACCCCGGTCTGGGGATTGAATCCATGGTGCAGGGCTGGGGCTTTCCCAACTTCGAATTCGATTGGTTGGTGAACCCCGATTACGCCATCTATACAATCGTTATTGCCGCAATCTGGCAAAGCTCGGGCTTTGTCATGGCGCTGTTCCTCGCCGGGCTGCGCTCGGTGGATGGAGAGATCATCAAAGCCGCGCAGGTCGATGGTATCCCCACATGGCGCATCTATACGGCGATCATCATCCCATCGATGGCTCCGATCTTCCTGTCGGCCTTCATCGTACTCGCACACCTTGCGATCAAGAGCTTTGACCTTGTCATTGCTCTGACAGGCGGTGGTCCGGGATACGCGACCGATCTGCCGGCCACCTACATGTACGCTATGGCGTTTTCGCGTGGCGATATCGGTCAGGCGGCCTCGTCTGCGATGATTATGATGCTTGTCGTCTTTGCCATCGTGGTTCCATACCTTTACTCAGAGCTGAGGGCGAAAAATGACTGATCTGTCGATGCCCCAAACACAAACGCGCAGCCAAAGCAACACAAGCAAAATTGCCTTGCGCTGGTTGCTTTACGTCCTGCTGGGACTGTTCGCGCTGTATTACCTGATGCCGCTTTTCGTGATGTTGACGACATCACTGAAAAGCCTTGAGGAAATCCGCACCGGGTCACTGATCTCGCTGCCGCGCGAAGTCAGCTTAGACGCCTGGAAAACCGCATGGTCCGGGGCTTGTACCGGTATCCAGTGTGAAGGTCTGCGGCCTTACTTCTGGAACTCGGTCCTGATCGCGGTGCCTGCAGTGTTTTTGTCCACCCTGATAGGTGCGCTGAACGGCTATGTCGTGGCGCAGTGGCGGTTCAAAGGCGCGAACATCATCTTCTCGCTGATGCTGTTTGGCTGCTTTATTCCGTTTCAGGTCGTGCTGCTGCCAATGGCGCGGCTGCTGGGCATGATGGGGATCGCCGGAACCATTCCGGGACTGATCTTTGTTCATGTGATCTACGGGCTGGGCTTCACCACGCTGTTCTTCCGCAACTACTATGTCACCATCCCTTCCGAGCTAACCAAGGCGGCGCGGGTTGATGGGGCCGGTTTCATGCGGATCTTCTGGTCGATTTTCCTGCCGCTGTCGCTGCCCATCATCGTGGTAACCGTGATCTGGCAGTTCACGCAGATCTGGAATGACTTCCTGTTCGGCGTGTCGTTCAGCCAGGCGGGCACGCAGCCCGTGACTGTGGCGCTCAACAACATCGTAAACTCCACCACCGGCGTCAAAGAGTACAACGTCGACATGGCCGCCGCGATCATCGCGGGGCTGCCGACGCTGCTTGTCTATGTCGTTGCCGGTAAGTATTTCATCCGCGGCCTGACCGCTGGCTCAGTGAAGGGATAAGACCCATGGCTCCCATCCTTGATATCAACAAACTGTACAAGAATTACGGTGCGACCGAAATTCTGAAGGACATAAACATCTCGATCGAACCGGGCGACTTCCTGGTACTGGTTGGCCCCTCGGGCTGTGGTAAATCCACCTTGCTGAACTGTATCGCAGGGTTGGAGGAGATCACTGGCGGTACCCTGTCCATCGGCGGCAATGATATGACCCATGTCAGCCCCAAGGACCGTGACATCGCGATGGTGTTCCAGTCTTACGCCTTGTACCCGACCATGTCGGTGGCCAAGAACATCACCTTCGGCATGAAGGTGCGTGGGGTTGATCAGGCTACGATGGATGCCAAGCTGAAAGATGTGGCCTCGTTGTTGCAGATCGAACCGCTGCTGAACCGCCGACCCAGCCAGTTGTCCGGCGGTCAGCGTCAGCGGGTCGCTATGGGTCGGGCGCTGGTACGCGATCCCAAGCTGTTCCTGTTTGACGAGCCATTGTCGAATCTCGACGCAAAGCTGCGGGTCGAGATGCGAACCGAGATCAAGAAACTTCACCAAACGCTGGACGCTTCGATTGTTTACGTCACCCACGACCAGATCGAGGCGATGACGCTGGCGACCAAGATCGTCGTTTTGAAAGGTGGAATCGTGCAGCAGATCGGTACGCCGGCCGAGATCTATAACAACCCGGCCAACCTGTTTGTGGCGGATTTCATGGGCTCTCCGGCGATGAACCTGATCCCGGCGCAGGCGTCGAACAATGGGTCTGGTACACAGATTTCCATTGCCCGTGAAACCGGTGAAACGCTGGTTCTGAACGATGCGCGGGATCTGTCGCTGCCGCAGGATGTTATCCTTGGCTTGCGCCCAGAAGACATCGCCGAGGCCGGTTTCCGCGCCGGGGCAGGTGTGCAGGAGGCCACCTGTATGGTCGATATGGTCGAGCCCGCCGGGGCCGATACCTATGTTGTCTCTGAGCTGGGTGGCAAGCAGGTAACTGCGCGGCTGCATGCCGAAACTAGCGCGCAGGCGGGGCAGATGCTGAATCTGGCATTTGACATGAGCAAAGTGTCTTACTTTGCCCAGGAAACTGGTGAAAGGTTAAATTAACCCGCCCTGTATTCAGCGAATTGCCGCTGCACCGCCGCCCGGAAGGGATCGGCGGTGCAGTTGATTTCAGATATCAGCGGTTACCCGGTATTCTTCAGGTCCTTGATCAGCTGATTCAAGTTGCCCTTGCGGGCATCAAGCATTGCGCCGATCTCGGTGCGTTCGGTTAGCAGCAGGTTCACGCCTTCGATGAACATGTTGTAAAACTTGCCGCTGCCGGACTTGTCGGAAACCAGGAAAGTCACCTCAAATGGGGACGAGCCGCGCAGTTTGACCGAAGTTCTGACCTCATATCCGGTCTTGATCTTGCGGGCATTCCGTACAGTAACCTCGCCTCCGATAAACTCGCGGAATCGGCGACCGTATTTGCGCGCGATATAGCCTTCAAAGGCATTGGTGAATTGACGCATCTGCGCGGATGAAGCCGAGCGCGCATCCGCTCCCAGTGCATAGCGCGCCATGATCGGTACATCGCCATACTGCACAAACAGCTTCTGAAAATCGCGCAGCATGGCCTTTTCGGATTTGCCCGAGTCGATGATGCGCGTGATATCGGATACCACGTTATCGACCAGTTGCTTGGCTTGGGCTTCGGTCAGCGCAAATGCAGGCAGAGGCAATGCGGCAACCGTCAGCCCGGTCAGGGCGGTGGCCACAAAGCGGCGTCTGTTCAACGGGTTATTCGGCATAGGGGTCCTCATACGGGTCAAGATAGGGGTCTCTGACAGGGTCGGTCCCGGTGTTGGCATAGGGATCGTCATACAGACCCAGATAGGCGTCCTCATCATCCCTTGCCAGTTCAAATCGGCGGTTTTGCAGGTAGATCGTGCGCGCCTGCGCGTAACTGTCGGCGCTGTCATACAAAATCGAATCGACCGTATCCGAGAACCGTCCACGATCACCCATGCGCCGCACGACCTCGGCATAGAGACCGACATTGTCGACCGGACGGACCGGCGAGAAATTGATCGGATTCGAGAACAGGTTGAACACGACGCCGACGGCATCGCGGGCGGTCGACGGACCATAGAAGGGCAACTCCACATAGGCCCCCTCGGCTACGCCCCAGACATGCAGGGTTTCGCCGAAATCAGTATCGACGGGGGGCAGGTTCAATTCGTCGGCCGGGGCAGACAACCCAAAGCCGCCCACGGTGGAGTTGATCAGAAACCGCAGCAAAGCGTTACCGGACTGTTTCAGGTTGCCTTGCAACAGGTAATCCAGTGCTTGCCCCGGCATGGTCAGGTTTTCTGCGAAGTGATTGAAACTTGTGACCATCGGATCGGGCACGATTTTCACATAGCCTTTTGAGGCCGGGCGAAATAGAAAACGGTCAACACCCAGATTGAATTTGTGAATGCCGCGATTGGCCCCTTCATAAGGGTCGAAAATCTCACCTCGGGCTGTTGCGTCCTGCGGCTGCGTAGCGCATGCCGACAGAACCGTCATGATGGCGAGAATAATCAGGTGCTTCAGACGAATGTAGCTTGGCACTGTCTTCGTTACTCCGAAAAATGCCCGGTGATATTCCGGGCCTTCAATCAATACGGCCGTTGCACCCATGGTGGCGCAATTGGACTCACATAGAGGTTTCGCGCGGGATTTGGAACAACAACTCGCGTTTACCTCAGTCGATGGGACGACGTAAAGTGACACGAATTCAACACTTCCTGAATAAGAGGAGAGCCGCCAAGCCTGCGTGCAATGGGAAAATTACTGCTTTCCCGCTTTCCGAAACCGGCTTTCCCGGTTAGCGTCCGCGCGGAATCAATATGAGATGAGGATCAACCACATGAGCATCGCAGCAAAACTGGATAGCCTGGGCATCAACTTGCCGGACGCGCCCGCTCCGGCGGCGAACTATGTGCCTTTCGTGCGCATCGGCAACATCGTCTATGTGTCGGGCCAGATCTCTATGGCGGGTGATCTTATCACCGGTAAGCTGGGCGATGACATGGAAATTGAGGCAGGCGCGGCTGCGGCCAAGGTCTGCGCCATCAATCTGCTGGCACAGGTCAAAGCCGCCTGCGGCGGCGATATCGACAAGCTGGTGCGTGTGATCAAGCTGACCGGTTTTGTCAACTCGACCGCTGATTTCACTGCGCAGCCGCAGGTGATCAATGGCGCGTCCGACTTCCTGGTCGAAGCGTTGGGTGATGCTGGCCGTCACTCGCGCTCGGCTGTCAGTGCGGCCTCGTTGCCGCTGGGTGTCGCGGTTGAAATCGAAGGTATCTTCGAGGTTCAATGACACTGTCTCTGCCTTCTGAGTTCCTGCACCGCCCGATCGCACATCGGGCGTTGCATGACATTGCTGATCAGCGCCCGGAAAACAGCCGGGCTGCCATTCGTGCTGCAATAGACGCCGGGTACGGGATCGAAATTGATTTGCAACGCACCCGAGATGACCGGGCCATGGTGTTTCATGATTATGACATGACCCGCCTGACCGGGCAGCCCGGTCCAATTCAGCAGATCACGGCGGCGCAGGCGCAAGCACAGCCTTTGCTACATTCTGATGGTGAAGGTATTCCTTCATTTGACGAGGTGCTGGAACTTGTTGCGGGAAGAGTGCCCCTGCTGATCGAACTGAAGGATCAGGATGGCGCGATGGGTCCTAATATCGGCGCGCTCGAGGCTGATGTAGTACGTGCCTTGAAAGGATATGATGGGCTGGTGGCGCTAATGTCGTTCAACCCGCACTCGGTTGCCGAACTGGCGCGGCTTGCACCGCACTTACCGCGCGGACTGGTTACCTGTTCCTATGACCCCAAGGTCGAGCTATTGCCCCAGGTGGTGTGCGATCATTTACGCGATATCCCTGATTTTGAACGCGTCGGTGCCAGCTTTATCAGCCACGAAGCGCATGATCTGGCCCGCCCGCGCGTCGCTGAGTTGAAATCGCAAGGTGCTCCGATTCTGTGTTGGACCATCCGTTCGCCCGCGCAAGAGGCCGAAGCCCGCAAATTTGCCGACAATGTGACCTTCGAAGGGTACCTGGCCGAACATCCGGCTTGATCCTGGCCCGCGCAATCACAGATAAAGACAGGGCGCGGAGGGCAAATGGATCAGGCACAGATTGAGGTTCGGGTTCTGACATCGCTCGCGCAAATCTCGGCGGGCGAATGGGACAGTTGCGCTTGCCCCGAGGCTACCGATGGCGGTCGTCCGCTGGATCCGTTCACAACGCATCGGTTTCTGCAGGCCTTGGAGGACAGCGGCTCTGTCGGGCGAGGGACCGGCTGGCAGCCGCAATATCTGACGGCGTATCTGGATGGAATGCTGATCGGCGCGGCGCCGATGTATACCAAGTCGCATTCCCAAGGCGAGTATATTTTCGATCACAGCTGGGCCCATGCCTATGAAAGTGCAGGTGGGCAGTACTACCCCAAGCTGCAGATCGCTGCGCCCTTTACCCCCGCTACCGGGCGGCGCTTTTTGGTGCGGCCCGGCTATGATGCAATCGGTATCTCGGCGCTGGTTCAAGGCGCGGTGCAATTTGCTGCCGAGAACCGCATCTCATCCCTGCACGCGACCTTCTGCACCGAGGCCGAGGCACTGGCGGGTGAGCAGATGGGCCTGATGGTTCGGCATTCGCAGCAGTTTCATTGGCTGAATGACGATTACACTGATTTCGATAACTTTCTGGCCGCGCTTTCGTCGCGCAAGCGCAAGAACATCAAGAAAGAACGCGCGCAGGCCTGCGATTTCGGTGGGCAGATTCGCACGATCACCGGCGATGATCTGCAGCCCGAGCATTGGGATGCGTTCTGGCGCTTCTATCAGGATACCGGTGCGCGCAAATGGGGTGTACCCTACCTGACACGCCAATTCTTTGATATCGCGCAGGAAACCATGGCTGATGACATGGCTCTGGTGCTGGCCGAACGCAATGGATATCCGGTCGCCGGGGCGCTGAACTTCATCGGTCGGGAAACGCTTTTTGGCCGCTATTGGGGCTGCGTCGAACATCATCCCTGCCTGCATTTCGAACTGTGCTATTATAGGGCGATCGACTTTGCCATTGCTGAAGGGCTGGCCCGGGTTGAGGCCGGGGCGCAGGGCGAGCACAAGCTGGCGCGCGGTTATCTGCCAACGCGCACGCATAGCTTGCATTGGGTTGGCGATCCGGGTTTTGCTGATGCGGTTCAGAAATATCTGGACGCCGAAGCCCACGCAGTGGGAGAAGAGATCGAGATTCTGACGGATTACGGCCCGTTCAGAAAATCGGACCCGGAGGAACAGCAATGACCGAACTTCTGTCGACCGAAACCCGCGGCCCGCTGCTGGACCCGCTGTTCAAAAATGGCTGGACCATGGTCAAAGATCGCGATGCGATTACAAAGACCTTCATCTTCGATAACTTTGTCGCGGCGTTTGGCTGGATGACGCAGGTGGCAATCTGGGCCGAGAAATGGAACCACCACCCCGAATGGTCGAATGTCTACCGAACCGTCGAAGTGGTGCTGTCGACCCATGATGTTGGCGGCTTGTCCGCACAGGACGCCAAACTGGCGCGCAAGATGGACAGCCTGTTAGCGGTCGCCGCTTGACCCCGTACCACCGGCTAGCAGGGTCGCAGTTCCGAGTTGTTTGAACTCGGCGGGTGTGATTGTCCCGTCGCTGACGTCAATATTGCTTGGAATACCAATGGTACGAGTGCCAACGGTCCGCACGCTGCGTGCCGCCGGGTTGATGTCCAGGCACCGTGTCTCGTAACAGGTCAATCCGGCTGTGTTGATCTGAATGCGCGTCTGACCATTTGGATCGGTGACAACCGGTGACTGTGGCACATCACAGGCCGCTAACAACAAAAGCCCGCCGAGGCTGATCCATTTTGTCATTTTTGCCTCCTGTCAGATTGGGCTTTAGTCTAGCTGGCCATTGCCATCCTGATCGGCCGTGGTGAAATCGCTGCCCATCTGGGCATCGAACTCTGGTCGGGAGATAATGCTATCGCCATTCCGGTCAACCTTCTGAAACTGCTTAATGTCCAGAAATGGCTTGGCCTCGTTCATTCCAAGGGTGCCGTTCTGGTCGTCGTCCATCGCCTGGAACGCATAATCCGAGAATGCGTTGAACTCGTCCTTTGACAGAAACCCGTCATTGTTTTTGTCGATATTGTTCAGCTCGGTCTCGTGCAGTTCCGCGACAGTCTCGGCAGATGCGACGCCGGCCAGCAAAGCTGCAGTGAGGACAATCAATGTTCGTTTCATCTTCGCTCTCCTCAACATGCGTAACGCTGTCCGGACACGCCACCCGCGGCCGCGCCTGCCGCGGTCAGGATCGCCTTGCCCGATCCCCCACCGAACTGGTTCCCTAGTGCGCCACCGATCAGCGCACCACCCAGCGTGCCGCTGAGACAGGCGATCTCGTGCTGTCGTGCGGCCTGCTGCTGCGGCGTCGGCGCAGGACCGCAAGCCGCCAGCGTGCTTGCGCCGCCAAGAAACAATATAAGTAATTTCAATCGCATCAATGAACTCTCCAGTTGTATGCACCAAGTATTGGCACATCGGGGCATTGCATCAAGTTAAATACGAGTGTTGTGGTCCCAGCCATGCCGGGACCAACCGGGTCAGATGACGTCCAACAACCCCTCACCGGCCGAGATTTCGCAGGCGCCGGGGTTCTCTTCCAGATTCAAGGCGACGATCTTGCCGTCTTCAACCAGCATCGCATATCGCTTGGAGCGCGCCAGCAAACCAACCGGAGGGGCGTCGAAATCCATGCCGATGGCCTTGGTGAATTCAGACGCGGCATCTGCCAGCATGGTCAGTCCTGCCGCTGTCGCTCCGGTGCTTTCGCCCCAAGCGCCCATGACGAATGGGTCGTTGACCGAAACGCATATGATCTCGTCCACGCCCTTGGCATCAAACTGGCCCTTTGTCCGCATGAAACTTGGGACATGCGCCGTTGTACATGTTCCTGTAAATGCGCCGGGCACCGCAAAGATCACCACTTTGCGGTCTTTTGTTTTGTCTGAAATCCGGACCTCCTCGGGGCCGTCGGCACCCATCTGGATCAACGTGGCCTCGGGCAGCATGTCACCTGTCGAAATCATTTTTGGCTCCTGTCATTTGGATTTGCAGAATAGGGCTTTCTCGCAATATAGGTGGTCGAAACAAAGTGACCATGGAAATTCTGCAGGGTGGGTAAGGCATGAGCCATATTGTTGTGATCGGTGCGGGACAGGCTGGTGCTTCGCTGGTGGCGCGGTTGCGCAAGGATGGCTTTGCCGGTGAGATCACCTTGATTGGCGCCGAGCCTCACCTGCCTTACCAGCGCCCGCCTCTGTCCAAGGCCTATCTGTTGGGTGAGATGGAATTGGAGCGCTTGTTCCTGCGGCCCGAAAGCTTCTATACCGAGAACGACATTACCCTGCGTTTGGGTCAGCGTGTGACCGAGATTGATCCCAAGGCCAAGACAGTCACCATTGGCGATGACGTGATTTCATATGATGAACTGGCGCTGACCACAGGTTCTGACCCGCGTCATCTGCCCGTAGCGATTGGTGGCGATCTTGAAGGCGTCCATGTGGTGCGCGATCTGGCCCATATCGACGAGATGGAGCCTCGGGTATCCGAGGGCGCGCGCGCACTGATCGTGGGCGGCGGCTATATCGGGCTTGAGGCGGCAGCGGTTTGCGCCAAGCGTGGGGTCAAGGTGACTTTGGTCGAGATGGCCGAGCGCATCTTGCAGCGTGTTGCAGCGCCCGAAACCAGCGACTATTTTCGTGCCTTGCATACCAATTTCGGCGCAGATATCCGAGAAGGCGTCGGGCTGGATCGTCTGGTAGGTGAAGAAGGCCGGGTGACCGGCGCAGTCCTGACCGATGGCACCGAGCTTGGGGTGGATTTTGTTGTTGTCGGTGTCGGCATCGCGCCGTCGACCCAACTGGCCGAAATGGCAGGGTTGGCGCTGGACAATGGGATCAAGACCGACGCCCACGGACGCACTTCCGATCCATCGATCTGGGCGGCAGGCGATTGCGCGTCCTTCCCGCATGGCGAGGGTCGGATCCGGCTGGAAAGCGTACCCAACGCCATCGATCAGGCCGAGATCGTGGCGCAGAATATGCTAGGCGCGGCCAAAGACTACACCGCGACGCCGTGGTTCTGGTCGGATCAGTATGACGTCAAATTGCAGATCGCCGGGCTGAATACAGGCTATGATCGCGTCGTGACCCGCAAGGGCGAAGGTGCAACGGTTTCCTTCTGGTACTACAAGGGCGATCAGCTGATTGCGGTGGACGCGATGAACGACCCGCGTGCTTATATGGTTGGCAAGCGCCTTATTGATGCAGGCAAGACTGCTGATCCTGCGATCGTTGCAGACCCCGACGCGGATCTGAAACCGTTGCTCAAGGCGTGAGGATCATTGCCGGAGATTTCCGGGGCCGGGCCCTGGCCTCAGTCGGCAAAGGCGATGCGGGTGCACATTTGCGCCCCACCACTGACAGGGTGCGGGAAAGCCTGTTCAACGTCCTGAATCACCAGATCGACTTTGACGGTTTGCAGGTTCTAGACCTGTTTGCAGGGACAGGCGCACTGGGGCTTGAGGCCCTTTCGCGCGGTGCGGGTCATGTCACTTTCGTTGATGACGGGCGGGTTGCGCAGGGTTTGATCCGCAAGAATATCGACCTGACCGGCAGTCGGGACCAGACCACGCTAATCCGCCGCGATGCCACTTGTTTAGGCGAAAATCCGGGTACCGCCTGCGATCTGGTCTTCCTTGATCCGCCCTATGGTAAGGCTCTAGGGCAAAAAGCGCTGGATGCTGCCATGCAAGGCGGCTGGTTGACCGATGACGCGCTGATCGTCTGGGAGGAAAGTGCCCCCATGACCGCGCCCGAAGGGTTCGCGTTACACGATGCGCGAAAGTATGGCGACACGCATATTTCACTGATGTCGCGAACAGGGGGCTGAGATGCACGATCTGGTCATTTTCGATTGCGACGGTGTTCTGGTCGACAGCGAAGTTTTGTCAAATCAGGTCATGGTCGACAACCTTGGCGGGTACGGCCTGAACCTGACACTGGCCGAATGCATGTCCCTGTTTGTTGGCGGAACCATGAGTGGCGTGCGTGACAAGGCGCGGGCCATGGGTGCTGATTTGCCGGTTGACTGGACTGATCAGATCTATTCGGACATCTACACCCGGCTACGCGCGGGTACCCCGCTGGTCGCGGGCATCCCGGAACTGCTGGCACAGTTGGATGCGCATGGTATTCCATACTGCGTCGCCTCGAATGGACGGCCGGAGAAAATGCAGATTACCTTGGGCCAGAACGGGCTGTGGGAGCGGTTCAGCGAGGTCATGTTCTCGGCTCATACTCTCGGCACCGGCAAACCTGATCCCGCCTTGTTTCTGACCGCTGCGCAACATTTCAACGCCAAATCCCCGGTTGTTATCGAAGACAGTGAAAACGGCGTCACGGCTGCCATCCGGGCCAATATGCGCTGCCTCGCCTATTCAGCCCACGACGATGGTGCGCGCCTGTCTGCTTTGGGCGCAGAGGTAATATCGGATATGTCGCGCGTACCGGCGCTTTTGGGTCTCTCTGACCGCGAAACATGAGATGATCGGCGCATGGACTGCGCCATCGCACCTCTGCGTTGTGCTTTTCGCAAGATACCTGCTGGGCCGCCGTCAGCACTGATGCACGCGCCGGGTTTTAGCCACGGCGCGGTCATCTCATGGCGGGGTGAGGAAATGTTGCCGAAACTGCTGCGCGATCAGGACGAATAGGTCGGGTAGTATTTGCCACCCGGTGACAGGGTGAAAATCTCAACCCCATCTGCCGTGACACCGACCGAATGTTCAAATTGCGCTGACAGCGATTTGTCGCGGGTGACGGCTGTCCAGTCATCGGCCAGCGTTTTCGTCTCAGGACGCCCCAAATTGACCATAGGCTCAATGGTGAAGAACATGCCCTCTTCCAGTATCGCACCGGTGCCCGGGCGGCCATAATGCAATACATTCGGCGGTGCGTGGAAGACACGGCCCAGCCCGTGGCCGCAGAAATCGCGCACAACGCTCATCCGGTGCGCCTCAACATAGGCCTGAATGGCGTGGCCGATATCCCCGAACGTATTGCCCGGCTTGACCATTTCGATACCCTTGAACAGCGCATCATGGGTGACCTGAATCAAACGCTCGGCCTTGCGGGGCAGTTTGCCTGCCACATACATGCGCGAGGTGTCTCCAAACCAGCCATCGACGATAACAGTGACGTCGATATTCAGGATATCGCCATCCTTCAGCTTCTTGTCGCCAGGAATGCCGTGGCAAACCACATGGTTCACGCTGATGCAGCTTGCGTGCTGATAGCCCTTGTACCCGATCGTCGCCGAGGTCGCGCCTGCATCCTCGACCATCTGAGTGATCAGGCCATCAATTACGCCGGTGGTCTGGCCGACAAAAACATGGCCTGCGATGTCATCCAATATCCGTGCAGCCAGCGCCCCTGCCGCGTGCATTCCGGCAAAGTCACCTTGTTCATAGATGCGGATACCGTCCTTGGTCAGACGGCCACGATGGTCTTTCATCGATGCGAGACTCCAAATATTTCGCGCAGCACTTCTTTTACGCTGCTTGTGCAGAAAGTTCCAGAGGGTGCGGGGTAGCGAGTTACAAATGGAGAATGAAACGGTATCTTCAAGGCTTGGCCGCAAGTTTGCATCTGGGTGGGAGGCATGTTTGGTGGCAAGACGCGGACAGATGGCTTGGATTGGTGTCTGCTA
>NZ_CANMQQ010000010.1 GCF_947500045.1 uncultured Ruegeria sp.
TTGCCAAGGCGCCGGTCACCCAAGCAGTGGACGACTTTTGCTCCGCCCAGTGGTCGACTTTCTCACCGCCGTTGACACTCTGACCGCGTGCGCGAAGATCACCAAGACACGCGGTCAACGCAAGACAATTTATGGCCAAGTCGAAGACATCACTATGCGTCGACATCCTCAGCAATCCTGCTCCATGCCTTATCCGCTGGCGCTGATGCGCAGCGCTAGTGTGGTGTGAGAAAAGCCTCCAGAGTCTCAAGGATTGTGCCAGATACTAACCGGCCCAAAGCGGGCAGCAAGAAGATTTGCATTGCTTCAGCCTTGAAGATCAATCGAACGTTTCTGGTACACACGCCACAGGCCCAAGCGCTTGATCCGGTATTCGGCCAGCTCCATTGAAGTCCCGAATTGGGTTGCAATGTCTTCAGATGACTTCCCTGCCTTTACGAGCTCTCGGACGTCGGCCTCCGGCAAAAGACAAGCAGATGCCAAGAAATAGGCGTCATGTTCTTCTGAGCTATCGTACGTCCTGCCGTAGGCATCGCCTACTTTCGCAATTCTGGTTAATTTGTGCCCGAGCAGAATATGCCAGCACTCCTCAAGGTAAGTCACCCTTTGTCTTTCGATCGAGTGGCTGTCGTTACGAAGTATTGCCCACGTGTCATCAGTAACGTCGCGTGGCACACTCATTGCCGACCATTCGTTCAACGCAGGCCCCAATAGATATTGAGCACAGGCCTCATCAAGAAATTCGGCTCGTGACGCAGCAAAGACTTCAACACCGGAAATCCGAACACTTAGAGCGTCCAACCGATCGCCGCGATTTAGGCTCAGGTCGCTGCGAAACTCGTTGGCCATCTCTTCCATCTCCGGTTTCGAAAGTGATACAGCCAAACCAAGATCAGAGTTTTGCGGATCAAATTGTTCTCCCTCTCTCATTGAGTTGGCAGCTTTGAGCAAACACTCAACAGTCTTGGATGAAACATTCTTGGCTGCCCGAAAATGGACCAGTGCTACGCCATCCATTTGAAGGCTTCTGTCGCCAGCATCCGGGCCAAGCCATTGAAGAATCCGAATCGTAGAGTTGTTGTCGGGCTCACCTTCGCCGCGCAGAATCCGGGCAAGTGATGAAAAACTTACGCCGATCTTCTCCGAAAGCGCCCTTACGCTCAGACCCTCTGCATCTCGTTTGTCCTTTAAAGCTTGGACCAAAGCTTTTTTATCGGTGTTCATATTTTTTTGTGCGCTTCGCACACCTTGACACGGTGCGCTCTCCTCCCGTAGCTTTGCGATTAGCACAGGCTCGCACAAGCGCCAATACTGTCGCACCAAGCAAGCGCAGAAATCGGCCGAATGTGGCCTGCAGGACAAAAGGAGAAACCAGATGTCTGGAAAGGGTGGCGGATACCGAAGCGCCAAATCAGGACAATACGTTTCGGCAAGAGCCGGCAAATCGAACCCGCGAACGACTGTTAAGGAAGCGCCTGGAAAGAGCGGTTCCTCAGGTGAGAGGTACCGCAGTGCCATCACTGGTCGATACGTGACTACTAAACACGGCAAGTCTAGCCCAAACACCACAGTCAAAGAACGGTAGGCAACGCCATGAGCTTGGGGGGCGATAAGTTGAATGACTCTCTAGAATGGACGACCTCCAAACCACGTAGGATCCTCTGCATTGACGGTGGGGGGATCAAAGGCACCTTACCTGCCGCTATTTTGAAAGAGCTTGAGACCGACCTCCAAAATCCGATCGGGGACTACTTCGACCTCATTGCCGGCACTTCGACGGGCGGCATTCTCGCACTCGGGCTCGCTCTTGGAAGATCAGCCGAAGAGCTCCTAACCCTCTATGAAACACGCGGCCCCACGATTTTTGGACAAGAAAATCTGGATCCCGATACCGAAACCTGGCTGACCAAAAGGCTCCGGTCCTTCCGGGACACACGCCGCCATCTCACAGGGCCAAAGCATGACGCAGACGTCCTCGCGAGTGAACTGAAGTCTGTGCTTCAGGACGCCAGAATTGGCGACGCCAAAACCCGTCTCGTCATCCCGGCCTGGGACCCCGATCACCGGAGGCCTTACATCTATAAGACCGCACATCATGAGCGGCTCACAACCGACTTTCGCAAGCCCGCTCTTGATGCTGCGCTCGCAACCGCTGCGGCACCCACTTATTTTAGGCGCCACCGTACGTCAGACGATGTTGGATTGACCGATGGTGGCACCTGGGCAAACAACCCTGTCGCCATCGCTGTCGTCGAAGCCATCACCATCTTAGGCTGGCATCGCGGCGACATTCAGGTTCTCAGTCTCGGTTGCTCTGACGAGGTCTACATGCTCCCAGAGGAACCTGGGCTGGCCCAGCTCAATCTCGGGCTGCTGTCGCTTTACGGTGACGGGCAATCGCACGGTGCGCTTGGCATGGCCAAGCTTCTATTGGACCACCCCTATTCAGGCGAGCGCCTCCATCGGATCTCGCCCGCGGTGCCGGCAGGGTTTTTCTCGCTCGATGACACCACAAAGATCAAAAGCCTGAAGGGCATGGGCATCTCTGCGGCACGCAACGCAAAGCCGCATCTGCGCAAGCTCTTCTTCGAGCAACCCGCCCATCCATTCACACCTATCCACTCGCTGCCGGAGGTGGCCGCATGAACTCTCCCTTTCGTACCCCACGGACAGACGGCGAACTTCGACGCCGTGCTTCGATTTTCATCCTGCTCGAAGAGATCGGGGACATCCTAGACATCACCCTATCGCAGTTCGAGCGCGCAGAGCAAAGCTACAACGCCGTGGGCGATTGGCTTTCAGGATCAACCGATCCGTTGCTCGTTAAAACATTGGTCTACCTTCAGGGCTCCAGCGCGCTTGGCACGGCTGTGAAGCCAATTGGACGCGATGAGTTTGACATTGATCTGATTTGTTTCTGTGCCGCGGTCTCGCTTGGCGTCTCTCCCGGCAGACTTAAGGCAGCCGTCGGCAATCGTCTGCGCGAACACAAAACCTACGCGGGGATCCTCGAAGAGAAAAAGCGCTGCTGGCGTCTCAATTATGCGGGAGACTTCCATCTGGACCTCTCGCCCACCATCGCAAATCCCCATTGCTACAATGGCGGAGAGCTCGTTCCGGACCGCAAGCTTCATGATTGGCATCCGACCAATCCCAAAGCCTACAAGAAGCTCTTTGATGCACGTGCTGCCCTCCAGCCGCGCCTCACCCAGAAGATGGTGGCGATGAAGCGCGATCGAGCCAGCGTAGAACCATTCCCGGCCTATCACTCCGCCAAAGGCGTGTTGCGTCGCGTTGTCCAGCTTCTCAAGCGCCATCGGGACGTCTTCTTTGCGAACAACACGGATGAAATCGCACCAATTTCGGTCATCATTACAACTCTTGCCATGCAGTCTTACGCCTACTGCGTAAAGCGACATGTCTTTGAAGATGCGCTTGACGTTCTCATAGAGACAATCCGGATGATGCCGCATTTCATCGAACACCCGGTCATCGATGGCCGGACAGATTATGCCGTCTGGAACGAGACCACATCCGGCGAGAACTTTGCAGAAGGCTGGAACAAGGATGAGCGTAAACCCAAAGCGTTTGAAGTTTGGCACGCCACCGCTTTGGCAGATTTGGAAACGATTCGTGACGGCGTCGGGCACGATGTGCTGACCCAGAATATGCAGCGGTCCTTTGGAGACAGCGTGACAAAACCCGTTCTCGAAAAGCACCTCGATAACCTGCGCGGCGCTCGCAAGTCCGGAAACCTTCTCGTCGCCCCGGCTCTTGGCCTCACAACGTCCAAAGCCGCGGCGTCGCCATCGTCCGTACCTTCAAACACCTTCTTCGGAGATCAGTGATGCATAGGGGCGGCAAGCAAGAGATGACGCTCTCGCAGCAACTTCTCTTCTTGAAATCAAACCCCGTCGTTGGGGGCTCCGGCGAGGTTAGTCGCCGCAAGCTCACTTGGACCACCCATGTTCAACCGACCCCTCTCGCCCGAGACTACATGGTGCGCCTGACCCTTAAAGAGGGCGAAACACCGGATGTGTTTGTCGACAATCCATCGTTGACCGAGCTCGCAGGCGAACGCGAGATTCCACACGTTTATCTCAACCCCCTTCGGCTTTGCCTATACCTGCCTGGAACAGGAGAATGGCACGGGAGCAAGAGACTTGATCAGACAATAATTCCGTGGACTTATCTCTGGCTTTTCTACTTCGAGGACTGGCTTGCCTCTGATGATTGGAAAGGCGGCGGTAAACATCCTGGCGAAGACGCGGACCCCCAAGGGAACCGCGAAACCAGACGGCGTCTAGCCCGGTTGTGAGCGTTCTCGGAGGTCCGCTTTATCGCAATCGTTCAAAATTTGCTGACACGCAGCGAAAGACCGGTTCCCGCCCTCCCTACGAAAGTTGCGCGTTTCAACAAAGACATAGTTGGGCTCGAAACTGACCTTCTCGTACCAGCGAAAAGGTTCCATCAGGCAGCTTGGGCGCCGCCCCCTGCCCTACCCGCCTCTGACCTTACGATCAGATAATCGCAAGTGCGCTTAGCATCAGCCGCATGCTTGAAGATCTCGTTCTTGTCCGAACGCAGGACTTTGAGCCAGCTGTAGAGGTAGGAGGCATTCATCTCGAGCGTAAGGTCGAGATAGCTGATCAGGGAGACGTTGCCGTCACGAGGCAGCTGCTGCAAGCAACATGCGTAAGACACATGATTTCATGAGTGGCCCTTCGGCAGAAATGACAGACCGGAACCCGGCCCGAACCCGTCAGAAGCACCCCAAGGTCCCTCTTCCGTCAGTCACAAACCCCAAAGGACACTTTCACTTTCCGCGGGCCCATTGGCATCAAACGGGACACTTAGGGTCCAGCACATATACGGATGTCTTTGATTTCGTGGGGCAATTTTGGATCGGCACCCGAGATCGGCAACAAATATCGGCAATTCCTTGCCAGGTCTTTGAAAATATGCATATTTATCAATTGCTTTACGACTACGAAGGATCGGCAAAAATGCTCGAAACCCCAGCCAGGATAGAACCTTGCTTCTTCGAAGAGTATATTCCCACTGAATTGGCAGACCTCTCGGTCGATATCCAGAGAGAAGCCACGCAACTAGGACAAGGGTTGCACCCGGATAGTGCAGCGGAACTTGCCGATCTGGTTCGAGTTATGAATTGCTACTATTCGAACCTCATAGAAGGGCACAATACACGGCCGCGCGACATCGAGCGTGCACTTGCTGGCGCAGAGCTTGAAGAAGAGACCCGGCCCCTCGCACTAGAGGCGCGCGCGCATGTCATTGTTCAGCGCGCCATTGACGAGATGCATCACGAGAGCACCCTGCCCCGGCCTACATCCATTGAGTTTCTGACCTGGGTTCATAAGAGCTTCTACGACGAGATGCCTGATGAGTTTCGGGTGATCGAACATCCCGACGGAACGCAAGAGCCGATCTTTCCAGGGCGTATGCGTCAGGAAGGAGACCGGGAAGTTGCGGTAGGGCGGCACCTACCACCCTCGTCATCGCGTGTTGCATCGTTCATGGATCATTTCGACAAACGGTTTCAGATCGCAGATCGATCCTCCAGCGGACGGATTATCGCGATTGCATCCGCGCATCACCGGCTGAACTACATTCACCCATTCCCGGATGGTAACGGGCGCGTTAGTAGATTGATGTCGCATGCCATGGCTCTGAATGCCGGGATCGGTGGTCAAGGCCTCTGGTCCGTCTCGCGTGGACTTGCGCGCGGATTGACTGACCGAGGCGAATACAAGCGGATGATGGATCTTGCTGACAGTCCGCGGCGCGGAGATCGTGATGGGCGTGGCAACCTGTCAGAGACGGCCTTGAAAAGCTTCAGCGAGTGGTTCCTGAAAGTGACTCTCGACCAGATCACATTCTCTGCAAAGCTGTTCGATCTCGGCGGACTGGATAAGCGCTATCGCCGCCTCGTTCAGGATACGATCGATGACAAGCGTGCACCTGATCTGATTGCAGCCGTCCTGCGACATGGGGCACTGGAACGGGGCGATTCCCAAGTCGTGCTCAAGACATCCGAACGTACCGCGCGCAACACGCTCAGCAAGTTGACCGCCGCGGGGTACCTAACCTCATCTTCTCCCAAGACACCGGTACGGTTAGCTTTCCCATTGGATTACCGGGAACGTCTTTTCCCCAACTTGTTCGGCGATGGTGATCTGCCTGAATAATGATGGCAGGCAAAATAGGTACCAACTTGGCGGGCTCGTTGATTGGATATTGAAGGGTGGGGAGGTTGCACATGTATTTCAATGTCCACCGTGGTGGACACCTAGATGCGCCACCTAAGAAAGTGGGAATAAACAATGAGAACTTCGTCTGGGTTCGTCTTCCATAGATAAGAGCATATGATGTGAAGTTCTGCTGGCCTATGCGAGCTGAAGGTCTTTAGCTCCCGTGATCCTGATATCTCCCGCTTCCACCAAGTGTCCACCGCGGTGGACATTAGTTAGTTTGCTAACTCGTAGCTGAGAGACGTTCGACCAAAACTGCTGGATCAAACTGACTTTGTCGCTGACCCAGAGTTATGCTGTGAAAGTAGGCTCCAAAATCTCTGATGCGTTGGCCGAGCTGGAGCATGATGAAGATTGCGCAGGAAGCTTTCTGGGTCCCGACAGTATTTTTTGCTTTTTCGAATGTCTCTGGGTGAATGCCCATCATTGGGGCGAGCGTTCGAGCATGGTTCTCAATGTCAAACCAGTTTCTAAGCTGGTCAGTGGAGAACGATACCGCTTGATCGCAAACTGATATCAGTTTTTCAGGGCTGAGATTTGTATTGGGGGATTTGCTTTCTAAATCTTTTTTTTCTTTTTTAGACTTAGATTGGTGCCGGACAGCTTGTCCGTCATTGGCGGGCAGTTTCATCGTTTCAGGCGAGTCATCCGGGGTGGGCAGACACTGACATTCCGCATCCGTGTCTGCGAGGAGGACACGATATTCGGTGAGGCTCAGCTTTCTTCTCAGAGCCCTGCGTGTGTCTTGGATAAACGAATTTGTAGGATCGTTTTCTTCCAAATGGGCGAGTTTTGTCAGGATCAGTTTTCGGACAAAAACTTGATCCCGCCGGATGTGCTCCATCTCTTGGGCGATGGCGATGAGTTCGCTTGCGCGTTGCAGTAGGGGGGTAAGAGACAAACCAAAGCTGACGCATTCACCGTCGGACGAACGAACACGGTAGCGTTTGCAGTTCGAGCTGTCATTACGCCTGATGAAACCAAGTTCAATGAAGCGGGTGATGTGCCTACGTAGCGTCCGCTCGTCAATTCCGCCAACTCGCTGGCAGATGGAGGTATTGGATGCAAAGACTGTTTCGCCATGACCTGGTTTCAAAAAACTCAGCATCGCTTGGAGTGTTTGCATGTGGCCGGGACGAAGACCGAACACGCTGCGCGCGTCTCTCAGAGCTCTGAAAATAGTCCAGACGTCGGTTTCAGATGATGATGTTGAATTGGATGGCGCATCGGGTTCAGCGCTTCCGATCGATAGTTTTGTGAATGCCATGGTTTTTTTTACGATGACCATTTGGCCCACACCTTCCCCGTCTCTTCCCTGGATTTCTGAAGGGAAAAGTCAATAAAAGTTGGTCCACCGAATCGGTGACTCTTGACCGGTTTGCTGGAGGTTGCTACATCATAGGTGCTAATCAGATGATGAGGGCTCTCCAGGGGAAACTTTGGGGGGCTCTTTTCTTTTCGGTCTTCGCTTTTCTCCTCTGCTCGAGTTTTGCCTTTTGGCTGGGGTTAGGATCCCGAACCGCTTTCATTCCGCCATTGTTCGAAGAGTTGCAAAAGTGTGACGTCTGCGCGCTCTTCTAGCCACTGGCCGAATTCAGGATTGTCCTTTTTGAGGACCTTGATTGCGATAGTTTTGTCATCGACCGTTAGAGTACCCAAAGAACCGCCGTTCGTATCCTTGATAACCGATGTTTGACCGCGGCTGATTGGCCTTTTTTCTCCACGGGCTTTGCTCGAGCAAGCGGTGTAGACCGCCTGGAACTTCTCGGTGCTCGGGGTGTCGTCGGGTAGGGTGGCGATTACCTTCTTGGCGATGTCCACCAAATCTGTTTTCTCCGAAAAGGCGGCTAGATCACCCCACTGCCGACGCCCGATCCCATGGGCTGGCCCGATGAGATGAACTAACCCATCAGGCAGTTGCTCAATTACTACTCGGTGGTTGGATACACCTTGCCGCGTTAAGCCCAGAGCATCCTGAATGACGCCGGGCTTATACCCAGACTCCTGCATCTCTTTGATAAATAATGATTTCTCAATGAAAGACGGATCAATTCTGAGGTTGTTCTCTTGGCCCTGCGCGATCAACGAGGCGTCGTCATCCAAAGTCCGAACGATTGCCTTGACCGTTCCACCGACCTTGCGGATTGCGGCAAGCCTACGACGGCCATATATGATACGATACCTGTCCGGCTGAGCCGATGGACGCACCATAATCGGAACTTGCTGGCCATGTTTGCGAATGCTCTCTGCCAATTCATCGATACTGGCGTCTTCCAGCACTAGCCGATCGCGCAGACCATCCATATCGATCTGAGCGGGGTCAATATCCCGGATCGAGTTTGCCGTGATCTCGCGCAAAGAGTCGCGCAATCCGCCAACAGACCCAGGCAGCTTTGCCGCTTTTGGTTGGGCGGGGGAGGGGGCCGCGTTTGCTTTCTCGTCCCTTGGTGCCTGATTGAATATTTTCCGTGCCATCAGCGGCGCCCCCAAGCCATTTGGATCGTCTGCTCCAATTCATCAGCGACACCGTTTACGCTTGTCAGGGCTCGATCAATTGTTTTTCTGATGAACTGGCTTGGGTCAACTTCGTAGACGGTTTGTTGGGTCATACCTGCGTCCGAGATCGCTGTCGATTTCAACATCGGCTCTGTCATGACCTGGCCGGCCAGAATTGATCTCAAGTAGCCCGCCATTTGAGTCTGCGGACCGTCGGAAGGTTCGTATCTCGTGATCAGGAACTTAACGAAGTCCCAGGTAACGCGCCGACCAATGGCTTCTTCAACGGCTTTCACTGTTTCTGAAGCAAGCTTTAGAAACTGGCTCATGGAAGCGATATCTAACATACCGGGTACAACCGTTACCAAGAGCCCCGTGGAGGCTGCCAACGCGGTCAGGGTTAGAAAACCCAGTTGCGGCGGACAATCGATCAAGACGATGTCGTACTCTGTTTCGACCTCTTCCAAGGCACGCGCGAGCCGCTCCGCAAAAATGGGCTGCGTCCTCCGTGTGAGGGCGTTTGCTGTCTCGGTCTCGTACTCGGAGAGCATCAACCCGGCTGGCACCATGTCGAGCTTGTGGAAATATGTCTTTTGAATAACAGACGATAGAGGGACTTGCTCCTCATATCTCAGGGCATCATAGATTGTGCCGCCTTCGGCGAACTCGAGCTCGGGTCGGAAGCCAAAGAACGTCGTCAAACTTGCTTGCGGATCGAGATCTAAGACCAACACTCGGTAGCCGCGTAAGGCATACCTTTGCGCAAGATGGATTGTCGCTGTCGTTTTTGAGGAACCGCCTTTGAAATTGACGACCGAGATGACTTGAAGGCGGTCACCCTCGCGTCGTCCAGGGCGATAGGCTTCAGCGTTCTTTCCTGTGCGTACCAAGATGTCACGCAATTCATCAACTTCTTGAGCCGAGTAGAACCTATGACCTCGGTTGTCAGTGTGCACTTCAGGGAAGCTGCCGTCTTTATGCCGATTGCGCAGGTTTGAAGTACTAACGCGCAGAAGACCTGCAACTTCAGTGGAACTGAAGCGTCGTAGGGCTTTTCGTTCCTCAGGCTCGAAGGCAATCTTCATCTGGCGATCCAGAGATTCGGCCAGATTGTCGGCAAATCCTCCGATGTCAGAAGAGCCTATACCTTGCGCGTATCCAACGTTACGTTCATCCATGTACTGCCGCCTACTCATGGCCTTTGCTATGGCTCTTGGTTGTTCTGACGGTATACAGCGTGTCTGACGCCTTTTACCGTCAGTAAGGGAATGCCATGAACATGTGTGTCCCGCAAGAAGAATCTAAATGTAGTGTAAAAGTTATCCACAGCACCAATTGAGTTTGATATGTGGAAACTGACTTAAATCATTGAAGTAAAACGAAATAGTATTAAAAATTTCATATATCTGCTTTTTTAGAGTTTCGTTTGGCTGAGAAGCGAACCCTAGCTAGTACTGAAGCATTTTGATGATCGAGGTGTCGCTATCTACAGGATTCGGTGTGCGGAGGTGTATCGATCCATCGCCACCTTCTTACAAACGTGAATTTGCTTCGTTCGTACCAGCGGTGCCTAACACCAGGCAAGTCTGAACAAGCGACTATTTATTGTCGAGACCGATAGGGCAGGGCGCCTACCTGTCGGCGAAGCCGGGCCAGTCAGTTACAAACCAAACTTTTTTTCCGACAGGGGTGGTAACAAATTCGTCCTTGTGAACGGGTGCCAAACCACGCGGTGCGTTGACCGGCATGCCGCGCACATAAAGATCGGTGAGCGCCTCCTGATCCGTGTCCGAAAGGGCAGGGGCGGCGGCGGGGAGGTATCGGGCAGGGGGCTTCATGTACCCATTCTGCGCGCGTTTCCCAGTGAAATCAATAAAGCATGATAAGCGATACTTATCAGTTGTAATGGTAAGTTTAGAAAGTAACAAATGTAACGAGCAAAAGGGTGAAATATTGCGCGCAATACAGATGGAAGCTCTGCTTGGCAACAGAAATCGCGGGCTCTGAAGGTGTAGACGCCCCCGCTGGCCTCGATGTGCCATTGTCGGTTTGCAAACAACATGATTGGAGGCGTCTATGGAAGAGATTAGCATGATTGGCCTGGATTTGGCGAAGAGCGTTTTCCAGGTGCACGGAGCAGATCACTCGGGTCACCCTATTCTGCGGAAGAAACTGCGCAGAGGTCAGGTCCTTGAGTTTTTTGCCATGCTACCGAGATGCGTGGTTGCGATGGAGGCTTGCTCTAGCGCGCATTACTGGGGCCGCGAGATTGGTCGCCTGGGTCACGATGTCAGGCTCATCCCACCTGCGTATGTGAAACCGTTTGTGAAGCGACAGAAAAACGATGCCGCTGATGCAGAGGCCATCTGTGAGGCTTCGATCCGTCCCACCATGCGTTTTATCTCGGACAACAACGGCAGGCAGCCCTAAAAACAAACAAGGGATCTATCACGACCGGCCGCCAGAGCGGCGACCTTGACTGACGCCTTCCGGCACGGCCGCGCGCCAAGCAGAGGTGGCCTTGCAGCGGGAACAGATGCGTTCGCCAAAACCTTCGCTCCAGAAAGAGGATTTGCAGCGCAAGCAGAACCGTTCCTTGGGCGCATCTGCAAGCGCACGCTTTGGCGGGTCCGAGACGATGAATTCCTTCTTCTTTTGCATCAGTTCCTTGCTTTCCATTGACTCAGGCATTCGCTTCTTCCACTTCATTCAGGTACAAGCGAAGTGGCCTGTTGGCATGGCATCCCTTCATTTTCGGCGTTCTGAATTTCAGAGCTGTCCTGCGAAAAAACTTGCGGGATATCGTCTTTGGGACTTTGGTCAACGAGATCGATATTCTCCCGCGTTGTCCGCGATCCCGAGTAAAGATGCCGCAATTGGGCCTCGGATACCCCGTCGGCCTGCATCACAAGCTGCACCATTGGGTCTGCCAGCATTTCTTCCAGAAAAACATCAGACAGCTCTCTTCCTGAAAGCTTGTCCTTCGCGCGGGCATTGTCGAGATCAATTAATGAAACGGTTAGGGGTACGAGAGTTCTGGTCGGTGCTTCGCTAGGTGGCCTCGCTTCCGTAATTGCGCTGCAAGACCAGAAGGTGCAATCGAGGTTAGGTGGTTTGGTTATGGTTGATGTCGTTCCTGCGCCCAACCCAGATCGAGTTCGCGCTTTCTTGGGGACCACGGCTCCTCAATTGGCAGAGTCATTTCTCGTTGGTGATATCCTCGATAAAGGTGCGCTCCTATCTCAGGCCTCATCTCGAATAGATATCCCGATCTTGTTAGTGCGCGCAGGCCAAGCCGGTCCACTGACTGACGACGACGTGACCAACTTTAGAGAGCATTGCCCGCAACTTACTGTCGAACATGTTGATACCACCGGGCACCTGATAGCCCAAAATGCCCCTACCGCTCTGGCCGATATTCTGTTGCGGTTCGAACAGTCCGCTGCTGTACGAAACTGAAAGGCGTGAGGACCTGCACCTATGGTGCTCGGCTCGAGTTTGCCTGAGGGTGCGTTCAACATCATTTTTGGCCGCGGCTCTGTTGTTGGTCTAAGATTTATCGAAGATCCGCGTAACAATGCGATTTTATTCACAAGCCTAGTGCCGACGGGTCGCTTTGATTGAACGGCATAAGCATCAGTATTCTGGCGATCGGACAATACCCCAACACGGCCGTAGATGCCGTTCCCGCAGCCAAACCCCATTTCAGAGATCCGAAAAACGGATGGAAACTTGCAGCAAAGAGAAGAAGAAAAACAACCCGTACCTGGGTAGGTAAACTGGCGGGGTTGCGATTGCGCAAAAACCAGATCACGACTTGTACACCAGCGAGGACCAGGGCCATTCGGTGGCCAGCCTCAGAACCGCTGATCGCCCCAATTAGTGATATCGAAAGCGTCGCCCAGCACCACCAGTCCAGTGATGTGAAATCAAGATGGCGATGCCATGCTGCAGTCTTCCTATTTGCTGGGCGTTGTCGGCGAACTGTCTCATGTAATAGCCGCTCCGGTGTATCTGGACCAAACCGGCTACTTTTAAGTGACATAGAAGTGTGATCCATCAGAACGAAAGCGTCTCAGCGCCGTCAAGAATGGCACCGTGCAGCTTTCTGGCGCCAACTATTTCAACACCATCAATCAGGTCCGCCTCTTCGTAGCCACGCGATTTCACACAAGGCGGGCACGCCCAGATCTGACCACCACGAGTCTGAAAATCTGCGATCATCTCCGCCAGCGGGTCCAGAGGTCTGACTTCTGTCATAGAGGTTCCGCGGTTGCGTATCAGATCCACACCAGAGCTGGTGAGAAAGAGTGAGACGCCCTGCCCTGACGTTATTCCACCACACGCGATGACCAGCGCGACCGACGAGAGTTCATGATCAATTCCCTTTGTGATCAGGACGACAAGTTGCTTAGCTTTTTCCATTTCAGTTTTCCTTCAGCGCTTGATTGACAGAAATAAAATGTTTACCGTAGTACCTGTGCAAACTATTACTTTGGTATGTTGGTACCATGGTAGTAATCCATGCTTTCGCATATGACAAGAGGAATAAATGGCTGACGAAATCCGCAAAATTGAACGTGTTCAAACAGGCGTCCGCCTGGAGAAGCGCGTTCTAAAGGTCCTTAAGGCCGTCGCATCGAAGCACGACATGAGCATGGGTGAGCTGCTTGAAGGGATCTTGCTGCACAATTTCGAGGGGAAACTGCCGTTCTCCGAAGAAACGCTAACCTTCATCGAGGCAATGCGTATGGCACATGGCCTCGATCTGACAGCAAAAGACAGTCATATCATGAAAGAAGATTGACCGCCTTAGAGGACACGGGCGACCCAAGGCCATTTATCGCAACACATTGCGAGGACCGGAAATGCACAGTTCACCTTCTGTAGCCGACATAGAATTCAAAGACCGTTTTGAAACAGGCCGCGTTCCGCTGTCCGAGTTCAGTCATCGGGAACATCTACAATTGGCGTTTGTCTATCTTTGTGAGACTGGCGGGGATAACGCGCATGAAAGAATGCAAAATTCGCTCAAAGACTTCCTCCAAGCCAACAATGTTCCCGATGGAAAATACCACGAGACCCTTACGCAGTCGTGGCTTCGAGCCGTTAAGTATTTCATGAGCCGGTCGCAAGGCGCCGTATCTTTCGAAGACTTTATTGCAGCGGATGATCGCCTGCTCGACACCAATATTATGCTTACACACTACCGGCGCGAGACGTTGTTTTCAGAAAAGGCGCGCTCAGAATATGTCGCTCCGGACCTTCAGCCGATACCGATGGTGGCATAGTTCATCAAGTATCATATGATTTGGCTGGTTACTTTCTTATCAAGAATTTCGATTTCAGCATCCGGTGAGTAGGAGTGCGCTGATTACGCACTCCTTGCAATTGCTGGACGTAGTTCATTGCCGCTTCAACATCCGTTTCGCGGCGGCTTCCATGCTTTCATAGCTGTCGCCTGACACTGACACGGCCACTTTCTGGATCTTGCCACCTGTAAACTCCCCCGGGGTGTTGTAGAGCTGGCTAACGGCGTCGCCGCTGTCATATCCGATGCACAACCCATCCCCAGACAGCGTGAACTTGCCAGATTGCGTGCGCATATCGCCTGAGGCCACCTCCTGATCATCGATGTAAAGCTTCATCGAGCCCAGAACCTCGCCGTTATCGCCTGTGCCACTCGCATCGAACTCCATTCCCAACGTATACACGCCCGGTCCCAGCTCAAGGTTTGATTCAAATGTCTGCTCGGGTTGGATGCCCAGGAAGTTATAGACGTAGTAAAGCTTCTTGTCCTTAACCAACAGAGAATGGCCACCAAACCGCGAGCCATGGGCAAAAATTACGCCGCTCGCGTCTTCATCCTCAATCTCAACATTGGCAAGGATCTTATAATCCCGTCCACGTACATTGACGGCTACACCTTCCGGCACACAGGTCGTGTTCGGATAGTAGACATAGGTGTCGCGCGGAGGTTCGGCAGTTGGACGCTCGATTCCGAGGATTTCAACTGCGCTTCGGTCATCAAGGGGCAGTACATTGTTCTTTGCGGCCTCATCAAACCAAACCTGGATCAGCTCTTGCAGCTTTTCAGGCTCCTGTTCGGCGAGGTTGTTTGCTTCAGAACGGTCCACATCGACGTGGTAAAGCTCCCAAGCATCCTTGTCGAAATTGCTTGTCCCGGTCAGTGGCGCATGAACGGCGACGGCTTTCCTTGACATTTGCGGTAGGGCAATGAGTATCTAGTTTTGTGACAATGCCCTCGGGTCTGTGTCGCTTGCTTCCCATCGTGAACCACACTCTGTTCTCCTAAACACAATGGTGCAACACTTCAGAGGGGAAGGATTACGATTGTCTATCCATGGCGATCAGGCAATTGTTTACTTCAAAACGCTGCAGTTACGCTTATGGTGATGCTTAGGCAACCAAGGGTAGATCGACAATGTCTCAGTCAGTTCAACTCTGGACCCGCAGAAGGCTGTTGATCGCTGGTGGCGCGCTGGGTGCGATCGAATTTCTGAAACCCGGCCTTGTGTCGGCGTTCACAGCGGACAATATTTCGCCGGTGGCGCCGGGTTGGGCCAACCCCAAAAACACGGACATCAACTACCGCGTGGATGGGTATGCCAAGGTGACCGGTGCCAAGATCTATGCCAGCGATGTCCGCGGCACCGATCTGGGTGGCTGGCCCAACGACATGAGCTATGCCACGCTGGTTCTATCACCGCAGGCTGAAAAAACCTATCTGGGTCTGAACTTGCCCGCTTTGGGCGATGACCTACAGCCTGACCGGGTCATCACTGCGGATGATCTTGATGCGGCGGCTTTGGCGGCGACCGGCTTCTTTGACACTGATTTGTTCTGCAAACCGGGAACTGTGCCTCTGTATCTGGGTCAGCCGGTGGCGATGTTGTTCTACGATGATCTTGCCACGCTGCACCGCGCGCAGCAGGTGTTGATCGGCAATTCCACGATTTTCAAACTGGGCGACGCTCAGCCTCCCGCCGATGAAACGCCCTATGGCGCCTATCGGTTTACCCGCGTTGCGGGTGACAGCCCATTGGGGCCGGATGTCTATTCACCTCTGCTGGATGGCTGGGTCGGGCCGCGCAGATTTCGCGTAACGGAAGCGCCGGTTTGGGGCAAACCGGATGCAACGGGCACCGCGCCCGAGCAAGCAAGCTATTACGGCGATCAAATCCGCACCGAAATGAAGGCCGGGAAATCCGGCAAGGTCTATGCGCAAAGCTTTCAAACCCAGTCCATAGATCATGTTTTCATGGAGCCCGAGGCCGGGCTGGCGACATATGACGCCAACAAGGGAAAACTGTCCCTGATGCTGGGCGTGCAGTCGCCGCAGGCCATTTTGACCGCTGTTGGCAACCTGGTGAAGTCGGCCAAACCCCCAAAACAGGTGGGTGAGATCGATGGCCATTTCGCCTCGTTGGGCGGTGGGTTTGGCGGCAAGGATCATACGATCATGCCCTTGTATATCGCGCTTGCTGGGTTGTACTCGCCCGGGCGCACCGTCCGACTGGCTTTGAACCGATACCAGCAATTCCAGCTTGGGCTAAAACGTCACGCATTCCAGATCGACAACCAATTGGCTGTGGATCCCGAGACCGGTCAGTTCAACGCCTATGCGTGCGATCTGACGTGCAACGGCGGCGGCCGGGCCAATTTCTCGACCGTTGTTGCCCATGTGGGCGCGACGAATGCGTCTTCTATTTACTACGTTCCAAAAAGCGACGTGACCGCGACGGCGAGCAAGTCAATCGCAGTACCCGCCGGGTCAATGCGCGGGTTCGGAACGTTGCAGACGATGACCGCGATGGAATGTCTGGTGGATGAAATCGCGGTTGATCTGGGCAAAGATCCGTTCGATTTGCGCCGTCAGAACGTCTTGCAAACCGGGTATCTCAACCTGACAGGTAACGCGGCTAGCGGTGCATCACGCTCGGCCGAAGTGCTGGACCGAATGGAACAAGGTGCTCTTTGGCAGAACCGTGCGCAGGACAAGGCCGATTACGAAGCCGCCAATCCCGGCAAGACGTATGGTATTGGTGTGGCCTGCGTGATGAAGGATTACGGCGGCGGCGGTGATGCAACGCGCGCGTCAGTAAGCCTGTCACCGGACGGGAAAATCACGCTGCACAGCGACGGTGTCGAGATGGGAACCGGTCTTTCGACCGCCTCGGCGCGACGGGTTGGCGACTATTTGGGCCGAAACGCGGATGTGGTCGAAATGTTCGTTCAGGGAGCGTGGGATGCGCTGCGTCTGGAAACCTCGGGCAATGCCTGGGCAATCACGCAGGCGGATCAGGACAAAGGAGCGCAAAATCCGCGCTGGGTGCCGCTGATCGCCTCACCCACCGGTGCCTCAGTTGGCGCCAGCGTCAACAGCCACGGTCCGGCGCAGGCGGCCTATGTCATCATGCGGTATGGTCTTTACCCCGCAGCCCGGTCGATCTGGGGTGAGGGTCCCCTGGGTGGCGAAGCCGGGGCAGAATTCGTCACCTTCGACAAGATGCGCTGGGTTGATGGCAAGCTGACGGGCGTCGGGATGGAACCGCTGACGCTGGAACAACTGGCCGCGCGTGCCCATCGGGATGGGCTGGTCACCGGCGCCATGGTCCATGGCTTTAACCGGTGGTCCTGGACCACCGCCATCTTTCCGATTGGCGGAGAGTCTCTGACACTTGCCATCGACGCTTTGGCCATTCAGCAAGGCAGCGATGAATGGTCTTTGATTGACCGGACCGAGGTCAATTTCCCCTCTGCACAGTTCGAAAAGGTCGGGGTGAACTATTATGCGACGTGCGGCGCTGTAGTTGGCCTTGGCGTCGACAAGGTCAGTGGCGAGGTTGACGTTCAGGCCGTGTATCAGGTGCTGGAATGCGGCCGCCCGATCGTGCCGGACCTGGTGTCCGGAATAGCGCAGGGTGGGATCGCCATGGGCATTGGTTATGCGTTGCACGAAGACCTTCCTTTGTACCAAGAAGGACCCGGTGACGGCACCTGGAACCTGAACCGATACCACGTGCCGAAATCCTTGAATGTGCCTGTTTGGAAGACAATCGTCGACGTGTTGGACCCGCTCAGCGAGACCGACCCGCCCAAAGGGATGGGAGAGGTCGTGATGATACCCGTTGTGCCGGCCATTCTGAACGGCATTCACGACGCCGTCGGCGCAAGAATAAATTCTCTCCCTGCCACACCTGACAAAATCAGAAAGGCGCTCTGATATGGCCAAACTGAAAATGACAGTGAACGGCAAGGCGGTGGGTCCGCATGATGTGCCCGATGACCTGCCGATGGTGGTCTATCTGAACGATATTCTGGGTCTGACCGGGACAAAGTTCAGTTGCGGTATCGGCGTTTGTCGCGCCTGTGTCGTCATGGTCGAAGAGCCGGACGGGTCGATCACCACACGGCGCACATGCATCGCAGGTGCTACGTCGTTTGCCGACAGCAAGGTAACCACGGTCGAAGGGCATGCCACTCACGGCCAATTGTCGGCGGTACAGCAGGCTTACGTGGATAATTTCGCCTTTCAATGCGGCTATTGCACCTCTGGTTTTGTCAACGCTGGAACCGCGCTTGTGGAACAGCTTCGCGAGAACCCCGTCGACAAAAGCCAGGTCGAACAGGCGGTACAGACAGGGTTGGGCGATCATATCTGCCGGTGCAGCGGGTACGTGCGCTACTTTGAGGCGATGCGCGATCTGATCCTGTCCGACACCACTCTGACCAAAGAGGGTTAGACACCATGCGCCTTTTGAAATCTCTGATCATATTGGCCTTGGCTGGCGGGTTGGGATATCTGGCCTTTGCCTTTATCTGGGGTTTTCCATCTGTCGAGCAACGCCCGATTACCACCGATCAGGCCACGATCGACAGGGGCGAATATCTTACGGCTTTGGGCGATTGCACGTCTTGTCATACAGCCGAAGACGGCGCGTCATTTGCCGGCGGACGGTTTCTTGAAACACCCTTTGGGGGTGGGCTCTATTCGGCCAATATTACGCCGTCGTCGCAGGGGATCGCGGGCATGACGTCGGCAGAGTTCTATCAGGTTCTGGCGTTTGGGGCCGACACTGTCTGGCGGCCTATATATCCGGCGATGCCCTACACCTCGTACCATGTGGTCACCCGCGACGACAGCGATGCCATCTTTGCTTATCTCATGAGCCTTGATCCGGTTCACGCCGAGGTGCCCGCGAACACCTTGCCTTTCCCGTATAACATTCGTCTGTCGCTGTTTGGCTGGAACCTGCTTTTTGCAGACAGATCTGCATTCTCACCCGACCCCAAGCGCAGCGACAGCTGGAACCGTGGCGCCTATCTGGTCACCGGGCTTGGCCATTGCGGTGAATGTCATACGCCCCGAAATGCACTGGGTGCCATGGAACCGCTTGAAAGACTGATCGGTGCGAAACTGACGGGTTTTGAAGCCCCTGATATCACCGCAAATGGACTGACCGAGCGCGGCTGGACCCATAAAAACCTCGTCACTTATTTCGCAACCGGAACGGGGCCTCAGGGAACAACGTTTGGTGAGATGCATCTGGCGATCAAAAACTCTCTGAGCAAAGCAAACCCGGAAGATCAATCCGCCATGGCAAGCTATCTGCTGAATCTGGATGCTGCCCCATCTGACGTCCAGGAAACCGTCGAGCAGGAAACACCGCCCGCATTCAAGGCGTATGACGCCAGCGCGGGCCGGTCCCTGTACCTCAGCAATTGTTCCTTGTGCCATGGGCGCGACGGTCGGGGCGTGCCTTCGGTCATGCCGGCTTTGGCCGGAAACAGCACAGTCGCGCAGAACGATGCCGTAAACCTTGTACTGGTCGTTGCCTGGGGTCTGGACGCAAGCACGGATTATGGGCCAATGCCCTCATTTGCGGATCGCCTGAGTGACACCGAGATCAGCGATCTGGTTAATTACCTTCGCCAAAGTTTTTCCAACCTCGATTTGCCGCTATTGCAAGCGGCGGATGTTCGGGGAACTCTGAATCAAAACTGATGCAAAAATAGTCCTCTACGACATCCGGCAAGCGGCAAAATCCTATATCGAACTAGGAATGAGACGGCCCATTCCTGAACTTGTACCGACCTGCAAAGTGCTGCGGTTCGGCCTGTCATAAGTCTGGAAGGTCGCGCGAATTCGCTCTCGTAGGAGGTATCCAGATAGTCCCATCAAGAACACGGCGGTGATTGATCGAGTTGTTCGCCGCCTGTCATTCCTGACCGAACTCATAACAACCTTGGGAATTGGTGGGTTTTATCCAACAGCATTTTTGGCGATGCTCCATCCGCAATCGAGCTCATTCCAGTTTTGCGGGCTTTAACAGTGTTTTACCTAGAATGTGTCGAAGCGCTTTCCATCGCGACGTTGCCATCGTTTGGTATTTGTTCATCGGGCCGTTTTCACTGGGTGCTGAAAAACGTTCTTTGTGATCGGTCAGGTGCGTAAAGTGAAAGGCGGCCATGTCGTATGGGGTGTTTGCGACCGAAAATGCGTTATGGACGTCGATGACATTTTTTTCTGTGTCATCGACAAAGATAATTTTTGATATGTTCTCTACCTCCGAATGGCGTAGGAAACACTTTAGCATCTCGCCTTTGTTTTGGCCTGTGGTGTACAAAATCCCGTTTCTGTAGGCGACGGGCATGCTCGCATTGCAAAATGCCTTTGTTTCGGTTCCTGCCATGCTGCTCTCGCCGCTGGCCCGCCACGTGGGCGCATGTCCGTCTATGAGGTCCAGCATATTGTCGGCAATTTCGCCTGAGGGCATATCCAGCCCACGCAACTGTGCTTGTGTGGCTGAAACGCCGCCAGCATCTCTTGACGTCAGCACCATAAGACTTGCGCCAAGACTTGCAAAATTAATCAAAGCCGTCGGACTCGAACTGTCGGCAAGAACCATCTGGTTCAGGTCGAACAAAAGGTCTCCAATAGCAAAAACGGCGTCATCGCTGGCGGCGACTTGCCCCGGCAGAAGCTCGCTGTGACCCTCACTATTGAATTGATTCACAAGTTCAATCTGCCAGTCAATCCATGAGGGTCCGCCCAAGTACTGGCATTCTGCCGGCGAGGTTGGGTTCGGGCAGGCCATCATGGTCAAAGTGTCATCATCATCCATGACAATCAGTGTATCTGAAAGGTCTTTGACGGCCCTTCTTTCAGTCACTTCGCTGTAGATGTCAGAGAAATTATAGGCATTCTTTAGGACGGACTCGGCATGCACGTCTGAAGCCGATTGGAGGCACAGGAGGAAGATGACAAATCCGGTGGTCGAACGGATCACGATCAGAGCCTTTCTTTTGTTAGTGGTCTGCACAATCCTATGCAGAGAAAACGCGCAGTGATTGTTCACACACCTCGAATGGAAAGCAACAGACGTAGTGAGATATGAAACCTTGAGCAGCCTCATCTGACTGGTCCAAGTTGATTGTTAGTGCATCATCGGCCTGTGATCCATCGGGATGATGGTTTCGGGCGCTGGCGGGCGATAGCCCAATGCACTGTGGGGGCATTTTGTGTTGTAGTGTCTCCTCCATTGTTCGATCAGAATTTGAGCTTCGCGCAGGCTGTAGAAGATCTCACCGTTGAGCAACTCATCCCTGAACCTACCATTGAAGCTTTCACAGTATCCGTTCTCCCACGGGCTGCCAGGTTCGATGTAAGCCGTCTTGGCGCCAACGGCGGCGATCCAGTCTCGGACAGCCTGGGCGACAAATTCCGGCCCATTGTCAGAACGTATGAAACTCGGCGCGCCGCGTAGTATGAACAGGTCTGTCAGGACGTCGATTACATCGGTCGAGTTCAGCTTCCGCTCGACCCTGATTGCCAAACATTCCCGACTGCACTCATCGAGGATGTTCAGCGTCCGGAAGGCTTTGCCGTCGTCGGTTCGACAATGAACGAAGTCATACGACCAAACATGGTTGCGATATTCTGGCCGTAACCGAACGCATGAGCCGTCATTTAGCCATAACCTCCCTTTCTTTGGTTGTTTCATTGGCACTTTCAGCCCCTCTCGCCGCCAGAGTCGTTCTACCCGCCCATCACTGACCGACCATCCAGCCTCTCTCAGCAGCGCAGCGATCCTGCGATAGCCATATCGGCCGTATTGACGGGTCAGCTCGATCATGTCGGCCACCAGCCGGTCTTCGTCTGCGCGACCTTGTGGGACGCGCCGTTGCGTGGACCGGTGTTGTCCAAGCACGCGACAGGCGCGTCTCTCGGAAACGTTCAGCTGGTTGCGTACATGGTTAATACAAGCACGACGACGAGCGGGGCTCAGTAGTTTCCCTTTGTGGCTTCCGTCAGGATCAGTTTGTCCAGCGTCAGATCAGAAACCGCACGTCGCAATCGCTCGTTCTCTTTCTGAAGCCGTTTCAGTTCCTTCAACTGATCTATGCCCATTCCGCCGTACTTTTTTCTCCAGCGGTAATAGGTTTGTTCAACAACTCCGACCTGTCTGATCGCATCAAGACGGGGCATGCCTTGCCCCATCAGAACTTCAACCTGCCGAAACTTTGAGACAATCTCTTCGGGCTTCGGTCTCTTGTTTGCCATTCGTGTTCCTCCGTTTCCTAAACATAACGGTGGACCAGTTCAGTCGGGGAGGCTCAGCGCAAGGCGGTGCCACCGGGGGTGACGCTCCCGGCACTGAACCTGATCTGGCGGCGGGACGAAGGGGTGAGCCCGGCGGTGCGGGAACCCACCGCGCTCTGGTTTGGCGGACGTGGCATTGTGGCCATGCGCAGCGCTTGGACTGATCCAGAGGCGACCTATCTGGGGTTCAAGGCAGGCCCCAACCGCAGCCATCACAACAATCTCGACGCGGGCACCTTCGTGATTGACGCGAAGGGCGTGCGGTGGGCGGTAGATCTGGGTCTCGGCAATTACGACCTGCCTGGCTATTTCACCTCGAATCGGTTCGACTATTACCGCACCGCCACAATTGGACAGAACACGCTCAGCTTCGGTGCGGCCAATCAGAACCCGACCGGGCGTGCGCATATCGAGGATTTCGCGCAGGTTCCGGGCTTTGACTTCGCCATTGCCGGTCTCTCGGATACCTATGACCTGCCGCGCCATAGCGTGCAGCGCGGGATTGCACTAGTTGGCGGCGAGGCGGTGCTGATTCAGGACGAGATCACGGGTGATTTGACCGGGCCCATGGCCTGGACCATGCACACCATGGCGCAGGTTGATCTGCAGGGCGATACGGCAGTGCTGACGCAGGACGGGCAACAGATGACGGCGGTCATCCTGTCACCGCCAGAGGCGCAATTCGACCTGCGCTCAGCCAACCCCTGCGACACGCCCTATAACGCAGACTGTTCCAAGCAGAACCCGAATACCGGGATACAGCGGCTGATGATCGCGCTTGACTTGGAATCGCAAGCCGACCGCCACCGCATTACTGTGGCGATTGCCGGCAGCGCCAAAGATGTGGCGCAGCTGGTGCCGGAGATCCGTCCACTTTATCAATGGCGTCTCGCCTCGGCGCTGCCACGCGCCGATTGAGGAGCCTCAGGGATGCGCGTCTTTGCCAGCCCCAGATTGCGTCTTTCGTTGAGCGTGCGCCGCTAATTGTCGAGTTTATCCTCGCAGTTTTGATCGCAAACCTCTCGGAGAAAGCACAACTTTCCCCTTGCGCGCGATCCCGAATTTTCGTTCCTTAAAATCTACTTCAGATTGAAAGGGGCAATTTATGCTCAAGCACTTATTGATACTCTCGCTCTGTCTGATTTTCTCCGCAACTGGCTCAATCGCTCAGCAAGGCATGATATTGTATTCTGAGACGCCGGAAACGCATCGGAAGTCAGAATTGCTGGCCGCGCTGGCAGTCGAAATCAGGGAACTCACGGACGGGCGTGTCATGGCAGATGCTGTCAGTGCAGAGAGCGGCCTGTTTGCAGGAGAACAAGAGGCCATCGCCGCCATGATTGAGGGCGACGTACAAATGATATGGCCGACTGTCGGACGACTTGAGCAATATGCGCCGGAATTCGGCTTGTTAACGTTGCCTTATAGCGTCGAGACACTTTCGCTTCGCGATGACGAAGCACAAACCGAGTTGAGCGCCGCTCTGACCGCCTTACTAAAAGACAGCGACATTGCGGTTCTTGGTCTCGCTCCGAGCAGCCACACACTTATTGTCAGCAAATCACCGATTTCAAGTGCACAGGACCTGGCAGGCAAAACGGTTCGCGTTCCGGGATCACCGATGCTACTGGACTATGTTTCCGAGCTTGGCGCAACTGGTGTCAATCTCCCGGCACCCGATCTCCCAACCATGATGGCGGAGGAGCGTGTCGATGTCGTGATGACCTCTTTCGGGGGCTGGAAGATACTTGGACCTGAGAACGGGCGTTATGTTCTGATGGACCCTGGGATGCGCATTGGGCTTTATGGGATAATCGTGAACAAAAGCTGGCTGGACAGCCTTGACGCCGATGATCGCGCTGCAATTAGCTCCGCCACCAAGAAAACGATTGCACTCCGTTGGTCTGAGCTTGCTGAGGAAATGGCTGCCATAAAAGAAGCAATGGCGGCTGCGGGAACGACACTTACTGAAATTACGGAGGAGAACGCAGCACCATTCAAGTCGGCAGCAGATACCGTTCGAAACAAGTACGTGTCACAATCGCCGGATTTCGCTGCTGAGTTCTTTCAGTGATGCTCTCGTTGGAAGTGGTGACCTATGAGGCCTTGAAGTGCACCCAGGCAGGGCCACGCAGGCGCAAAGCTGATTGGCATGCCTGCGGCCGACCTAATCCGGAGCGACAGGTATTTGTGGTGGGTAACAACACTGCGTTTTGCGAGAGGAGCAAATAGCCAGATGATCACTTTTTCGAAAACTACTGCTGTTGCGGCGGCCCTACTTGCGCAAGTTGCAACCGGGCATGCCTACGCGGCCGAAGATATCGTTGGCGACTGGGCTTGTGTCGAGCAAGGGTCTGCTGACTCCGAGGGTTTGCTGGGTGCCGGGTATCAGTTGGGCTTTGGTGTGAGTGAACAGCAAGGTCCAGTGTTCAAGGGCTATGTAGAATGGGATGAACCTCGCAGCGAAGTCTCGGATTCACAGATGGCCTCACGACAGATATTCAAAGAGGCGGATGGTATCGTCACATTTCGGGTGCCGATATTTGGTGCTTTCGCACTTGAGCCGGGGCAGTTCTTTTTTGTCGAAGAAGGGGATCCCGGTCACCATATCGGCAAGGTGCTGGATCAATCCACGATCGAGTTCGTTTATCTGGAATCGGGAGCAAACCCTTTGGTCGCCGTGCGGCGGTGTTCGCGCCGGTAGGACCAGTCTCATACATCAACTCCCTGCCGCTGTCGCGTTTGGGTGATGGCGGGCAGGCACTCGTCAAAAAGCAGATGGTATTGCGCGCTTCTGGAAGATCCTTTGATCCATGCGAATGAAATCGCGCGGGTCAAAGAACACCCGTCGATTTCTCTCAGCACAACTTCCCCTCTCTCGGGAATCTCTGATCTCGCATAAAACTCAGGGAATAGTGACACGCCCATCTCAATGGAAACCAGTCGGCGAAGGGCGTCGATCAGTCTTTCGACGGCAGCCTGGTCTGTCCGCGGGGACAAGGTACCGGTCGTTGTCGTACAGGATCGACTGTGGAGCGGCCCTGAAAAACCTTGCGATACAAATCCACGGAAAAGATCCTCCCGCCCCCCCTCCGTTACGAAAAGAAGGGCTAAGATGGACGACTTTTACGCCGCCCGCAGCAGGGTCATCCCGCCGATACCGTGGTCGACTTTCTCACCGCCGTTCTCAAGACACCGCGTCCTCGCCAAACCAGACCGTTACGTCACCACGCTGGCGGAGCGCCTCGTTGTTTCCGGCCCAGTTCGTCACACGGTACTTTGCCATCGCAACATTATCCCGCTGCGACGCATTGAATTTGAAAGGCATCCCAGCATCCCGCAGTCAATTCGAAGGACCAGCTACGCATTGGAAACGATTTGTGCAACACGCTCCCCCATTGAATGCCTTTTTGCGGATCTTGGTTTTCTCAAGTCAGGTTCACTTGCATCATCGTCGGAAGACCGACAACAACGCAACAGTCCCGCCAAAAAGAGATCAGACATATCACTGCTCTGTTTTTGGTGCCGTAAATCAAGCTCTTCGGCGGAAATCAAAGGGGCCTGAGCCTAACAGTGAGTTGCGAAATTCACTGGAGAAGTATAGCTGTTTTTGCACAAGAAAAAAGGAGACACTAAATGCATACGAACTTTGGTATTGTCAGTTTTGCAGCCATCTCAGTTCTTTTTTCCGGCGGCGCACACGCACAAGACAATCGCCATCAGCATCCCGGTCAACACGCGGCGGAAGTAGTTGCCCATGATGAATTCAAGGATCAGCTGCATGAGGCTTATCTGAACTACGAAGGCGCGCTTGTCGAGCTTTGCCAGCTGTCCGTTATGGCAATGCATGATCACGCATCTACGCATCACGGCAGTGTGCAGGAGTCAACCCATGACGTTAACATGGCAATTGCGAACTGCGTGAACTCGCATCTCGGCGACCACAACGACGTTATCCAAGAGATCCACACAGCGATCCATGATGAGCTCCACGCCATTGACGATTCGCAATGATTGCATCCATGCCTTCTTCGAGGGATGCCGTTGGGAAAGCGGACGGTGTCAACGCCGGGGCAAAGATGTACCAGTTGGCCGGACTAAAAGTGTGCCATGTGACGACATGAGTAAACTGGTCATAGAACGCACCGGTCAGCATTTAGGGTCAGAAATTATTGATTTCTACCGTTTTGCGACCGTTTTGCACGGATCGGAATTGACAAAATCAGGAGCAACGCGGCCGGTATCAAGGAATTGAATAAGCTTTTCAAGCGGTTGGCCATACCCACTAGAATCGACACCGTTAGATCAAAGTACCTGAACAACATATTCGAGCAGGACCACCGGTTCATCAAGAGGCTTGCGAGGCCAATGCTCGGATTCAAAAACTGCATCTCAGCTGCCACGACACTTGCGGAGATCGAAACGGCCAACATAATCCGTAAGTGGAAGTTGGGATTTTCGACAAGTGGATTCCGTAACTTTGCAGAGTTCGCCGAACAACTACACCTAATCAGAGCGCTAGCTTTGAACCACCCCAAAGCTAGCGACAGATCCTACATACTCATATGAAACCCACAGAAGCAGTTGAAAACAGAAGCGATGTTCAGCGGAGGAACTATGCCCTGATTTTTTTGTCAGGAGCATTGGCAGCCATGGGCGGACAACTTGTGAACCCACGGCTCGTCCTGCCCTTTCTATACCTTGCACTTGGCGCACCCACTTTCCTGGCTGGATTGCTTTTGCCACTGGTAACGGGTGCGCGCTTGATCGCCGAGATATTTGTCTCGCCGTTCATCAATAAAGCGACTCGCGCAAAACTTGCTGTCTATGTGCCTAATTTGATGACTGGGCTTGTTCTGGCTGTCGTCGCGCTATTTGCCACAAATCTACCGGTAACAATGGTCGTCTTGTTGTTTCTTTTGACAGCGATCACCATGGGTTTTTGCCAGGGGATCACAAGTTTGGGCACGAGCCAGATTTATGGCTTATCCGTGCCCAATACAAAGCGAAACCGGATGGTATTTGCGCAGGCAACAGTTTCTGGCCTACTTGCAATTGTCGTTGTCTGGGTCACCAAGGATCTGCTGGTTTCCGACCAACCAATTCAACGCCACATAGTTGTGATGTGGTGTGGAGTACTCGCAATGATTATCGCGGGGATCAGTTTTGTCGGAGTGAAGATATTTGAAGATGAACAGTCGCAAGCGCCAGAAGAGCGGGCAAAGCCAAAGCCCATTTCCGAGTTAACAACAGGCTTCAAAACAGGTATGGCCCACCCTTGGTTTAGAAAGTTCGTATTTGCGCGCTTGTTGTTTGTTTCAGTCGAGTTGGCCATGCCTTTTTACACAATCCATGCCGCGACATACCATATAGGAACGAAGAACTCGCTCAGCTATTTTGTTATCGCCGCTAGCGCAGGGATGGTAGTCGGATCGATTCTATGGGGTAGGTTGAGCGAACGCTGCGGCGTAAAACCTGTAATGTGGATGGGCTGCATGACATCCGCCCTATCAGCCATCTTGGCATTGGTTTTTGCCTGGAGCGGCCTGGCGCATAACGTTTGGCTGTATGCTTTTGTGATTTTTTTGCTTTCTTTGGGGGGCAACGGTGTAGTCTATGGGCGTTATCTCTTTGTTATTGAATGCTCTACGTCTCTCGAGCGCCCCTACTTAGTGGCATTTGGCGACGTCAGTGCTGGGTTGGTAGGTGTTGCGTTTGCCGCCATTCTGGGTGCGGTGGCTCACCATAGCGACCCGATTGTGCCAATAGCGGTTCTGGTCGTGCTGAACTTAGCTGCGATGCTTTTTGCCTTCTACTTGCCCGGGTCGGTATCAAAGGAGCATGAATAGCGTTCGTGAAGCCGAAGAATTGGATACGGGTCAAAGGCGGTGTTGTCATGGTTGTGATGGAATGGACATCCCCTGACCTCTCATCTGGTAGGTTTTGGAGATGGAAACCATCAGGAGGTTAGCAAAATGGCGGACTTGAAGCTTGTCGGCATAGATTTGGCGAAGAATGTGTTTCACACTTCATGGGTGCAGTGCCACAGGAGAAGTGGTTTTTCGCATACAGCTGAGACGCAACAACCTTCTATCTTTGGTTGCTGAACTGCCAGCGTGCACCATTGCGGGATGTGTCGCAAACTATGAGGTCCAATTGACGAACATGCGTGATCTGACGTTTGTTCCTGTCGAATAGATTTTGAACAGGTTTCAACATGATCTCAATGAAAGGCTGCCATTTCCCCAAGGATGTGGTTTTGTACGCTGTGTACTTCTATCTGCGGTACACGGTGTCATATCGGGATTTGGAAGAGATCATGGCTGAGCGCGGTGTTCAGGTTGACCATGCTGCTCTCAACAGTTGGGTTGTAAAATTCTCACCAATGGTCGCCGCCCGAGCGCAATCGAAGAAACGTCCAACACAGAAGTCCTGGAAGATGGATGAGACTCTGAGTAATTGAGCGTCAGCTCTCTTGCCCGGTGCATATTGGCACCGGAACAACGATAGTAGAGCAAAATGAAACAGTGTTTTGTTGGACTGGATGTTTCGAAAGCTGAAACGTCGATTTGTATATGTGATGACAATGGAGCTACCGTGCTTGCGGCGAAGAAAGTGACGGAGCCTGACGTGATCTGTCGGGCGCTGTCACTGTACCCTAATTGATCGGAATCTCGTCTGAAATTCTCCAACGATATCAATAGGGTTTTGTACCTTTATTCTTCATGCTGGGGAGTGGAAAGAAACTGGGGATCAAGCCGCGCGAAGCTGCCCTTCGCCAAGCCTTCCGTCCAAGACCGCTGCTCTGACCGTTGCCACTCGGTGTGCACCTTGCGGTGACCAGCGCATTCGGCGTTTCTTGCCCATACGAGCATTGGCGACGTCATTAACCAAGCCTTCTGCTCGAGAAGTCGAGACAGGCTTGCCGTTGCGTCGCCGATGACCATAGTCGACCAATGCCGCGCGATTGTATTGCAGATAGGTTTGCAGCTCCATTGTACGCGAAACTGCCGAAAACACTGCGTCGTTCGTTCTGCCAAAAGTTTGGCTTCGCACGTGCAGGCCAATTCTGAACAGCTCTTCAATGGCATCAAGCGCACGAGCCGTTTGGCCATGCCATATGCACCAGCGCAAGTTTTGTACTAGCTTCTTGACCGCGAGACCCTCAGGGTCCTCAAACAAAGAAAACAGGGTTTGGAACGTCGTTTCCACATGTCTGATGCGTATTGAAATATGCCACCAGTCCAGGATGTGATTGATCTCCGCACCGGTAGCGTCGCGCACCAGCCGTGGCAATGCGGGGTCACCATCGGACAAAACCGTAACTGCGGTGCCATCACGCCATCCGGCGGCTTCCAGATTTCTTCGCAAATAATCGCGCGGATTGTCCGCACCGATCACACTCAGACCAAATCGGCGTTTCTCGCGTCCCTTGCTCTCGATGGAGCCAACAATGAGTTCAAAGTTTCGCCGCTGATATTCCGGTCTCGACCGCACATAAGCGCTATCCAGAAACATTGTAATATCAGGTGACTTTGGGCGTTGGTCGGTCTCGGAGGCCGCAGAACGTTCGTCGCTCACAAGGTTGTCAGCGGTGGTCGCGAGTCGATTGCGGATCGTCACATGGTTCTGCTTGGTGCAGGGCGTCAATTCATTCAGAAGCCTCGCAGCTTCCCGAAAACTGTGGCGCGCTCCCAGTTCTGCCTGCAATCGCCGAAGCTCTGGCGTGGCGTTGTCCGGCAAAAGGCGAGTTAGAGGAGAGTGCGCGACTTTCAACATTGGAAGTCCCGGCGGCTCACACATGCATATCCGAACCCGGGGTGCTTCGATGGTTACCCGACCGAAAAGCGTGTCGATCCGGCGTTGGCGGCGATCATGAACCGGCAGATATGTTCCGCAGAATCGACAGACACGAGCGATTTCGCTGATCTCTTCGACCTGATCCTGCAGTAACGCACGCTGAATTTCTTTCAGCACCGATTTCGCCTCGGCCAGACACAGTCCAAGGTCTTCGTTCGACGCATCCACCGTTCGGCGTTCCAGAGTATTAATTTCGTGCGATCGCGTCTCGCCCCAGCTAAATTCGGTCTCTAACTTGATCCTGAATTTCATCTCTATGCCTCCTGAAAAAACAGCGAAACTCTAGATCAGAAACTTCCGGTATCCCCACATTCTTTCCACTCCCCAGTGACAGACGCTTCGAGCCCAAAGTGCTGGATGCTGCGCTATGTATGAACGGCCAATTCAAGAGATATTCGACCTTAGCAAAAAACGAATTTTCGCGTTGATGGACCGCTCGACACGCCCCAAGGCTTCACTGAATCAATCGGTGTAAGTGTGTATGTCACTGCGCCAACACATGTCCCAAGGCACCACAACCGAACTGACTTGAAAATCCAGAACGTGCATTAGGAATGAATGAATGGCAGGTTCGGCGGCCCAAGCGCTTCTTTTGCAAGTTTTACGCGTGTAAGAAGCTTTGGCAAAGCCGCTTTGATATGCGCATCGGATTGTGTGATGACTGTCGGTCCATCACTGGTGGCGAGCGCATTTACAATCTTCAAATGCTCATCGAAAAAGGGTTCGTCTTTGGGCAGTTTCACCTCGTTGCCAAGAACATAGCGACTTGCAAGATGTACGCAGCGCGATCTGCGTAACGCCTCAATAACCTCTTTGTTCGGGCTATTTTCCACGCAGTGGATGTGCAAATCCTCTTCCATTTTGTAGAGGTCGCTTGAAGATACGTTTGGGTAGTTTTTTGCAGCGTGCCGCAGATCAGCCAGCATTCCATCGATGTGGTCCGCAGATAACCTGTCGATTGATGAGGCAAGGGCGTGGGGTTCCAGATAGGTCCTCAACTCGTAAAGAGACGTGATGCGTTCTTCGTTCAGAGCGACGGTCTTCCAGCGGGACCGCTCATCGCGCAGCGCCAAACCGTTCGCTTGGGCTGTCAGCAGAACTTCGTGCATTATCGTTCGCCCAACCCCATAGTGGGTCGCGGCATCAGCTTCGCTAAACCCGATTATTCCCCGGATGGCGCAGCGTACAAGATCTGGTTCCACGATTTCATAGAGTTTGTCCGACGGTCTTACTTTGAGGGCGCCAGTTTCATCCGGCTTCAGGCCTAGCGTTGCGGAGGTGATTGGACGACGATCCAGCTCTGCCCCAACTGGTCCAATCATGAATCCCCGGCCGTTGTATCGAACCAGATGGCCTTCTGCATGAAGGGTGGCAAGCGCAGCTTTGATAGGACTGCGGCTGGCCCCAATCAATTCAGCCACGGTGGATTCTACAATGACCCGGCCCGGGTTCAACATACCATTTTCAATAGATTTTCTAAGAACGGCGAGTGTTTTCACCGTTAGGTTTTCGCTCTTGTTTTCTGAATTCGGCATCGCGTCAACCTCGCTCGGGCACAGGGAACGATCTTATGCATATTGTCTGTTTTTACAATTCCGACACCCCACGAGCAAGAAATGGTCTTTGTTGACAAAGTCCAAAAAAGCATCGTAATGATTGTCGAAGAGACGATTCGAACCCCACTTTTTGGGGGAGTTCAAGGAGCGTGGAAAATAGCATGCCGGATACGGTTTATACCATTGTATTCTATGAAGAGATTACCGACCTGCGGGCATTTGAAGCTTACGCCGAACTTGCCGCTCCGGCCGTCATCAATGCAGGCGCACGTTATTTGGCACGGGGTTTTCCAGTGATGACACGCGAAGCTGGCAAATATGCTCGGGTGACGCTTCTTGAGTGGAAATCGTTGGCAGATGCAGAGGCTCTTTATTCAGACCCGGCCTATATTGCTGCGTTTGAAAATCTTGCGGGAACTGTCAGGCGGGACATCCGCATCGTTTCAGAAGTGAATGCTGACGAATTAGTGGCCCACGCCGGAATTAGCGCAAAATGAATACATGGCGGATGGAATAGCACAATGCTGAAAACAATGGGTTTTCCTTCGCGCTACGTTCAGGGACCTGGGGCCTTGGCCGAGGTTGGTGCGTTCCTCCGCGATCTGAACTTCGAAAGACCGGTCATACTGTGCGATGAAACGGTTCGAACAGAGGTGGTGCCTTCATTGGCGCAGAGCCTTGAAAGTTCCGGTTTTCCCGTCAGCCTTTTGGATTTTCCTGGCGAAATCAATCAGGATACGCTGGCGTCCTGTCGGGACGATATCGGTCGCCATCGGGCCGACGTGGTTCTGGGCCTGGGCGGCGGTAAAGCCATAGATGCGGCCAAGGCAGCAGCAGCCCACGAAGGCGTACCGATCGTTGTTGTACCAACAGTCGCGTCCAATGACGCTCCGACCAGTCGGTTGATCGTGATCAACGATCACGATGCTCGGCCAGTGAAAATCGAGTTTTTGAAACTGAACCCCATGGCCATTTTTGTCGACACGGACGTGATCGTCAAAGCGCCGCCTCGGTTCTTTGCAGCTGGAATTGGCGATGCCATCAGCAAAAGCCTAGAGGCGCACCAATGTAACCGGTCCAATGGTCAAAACTTTTTTGGCACGCCACCAACGACGACGGCCTTGATGATGTCGGACCAATGTTACGAGGTCATTTTACGGAACGCAGTCGTCGCGTATCAATCGGTTTGCGATCGGCAGGTTAGTGCAGAAGTCGAAGAACTACTCGAAGCGACTGTTTTGCTGAGCGGTATCGGTTTCGAAAGCGGCGGGTTGTCACTGGCGCATGCCCTCCTCAGGGGGATTACAGCGGTTCCGACGATCAGCAAAATGCTTCACGGAGAGATGGTCGCATTTGGCGCTCTCATCCAGATGGTCGTCGAAGACCGCTCACCAACCGAGATCGAGCAGCTTTTGTACGTTCTGATCCAAGTTCAATTGCCGGTCACATTCGAACAGCTTGGCAGCGATGGCACTCTTTCCAACGAAGATATTGGCCGGATAGTCGATGCCACATTGGCCCATTCATACGCTAAGAACATGCACCCCCAACTGACCCCGGAAGCACTGTCACATGCGTTGCTGCAGGCCGATGCTCTGGGGCGAGAGTTCATCTGCGATGTAGGCAAAAAGACGACTACCAAGCCGGGAATCGACGTGCCTTTGAGTCGATGAGGGAATGGGGTCCGATCGAGAGACTTCGAAAAGGAGCAAGATTGATTGCCTGATCGACCCCAAAGCTTGGCAGAAGCCTGAGCGAATTGACGATACGATCTGAGACAACAACCCTAGGGAGGATAGAAATGTTCAAATACGTTACCACCGCAGCGTTGAGTGCGGTTTTGGCGACTGCGGCCATGGCCGATGGCTCAAAGGTGGGGTTGGTCCCGGGTGGACCGCATCCGTTCTTCGCCGATTGGGAGCCCGGTGGCTTGGCCGCACAGAAAGATTTTGGCCTTGAAGCCGGCGACTTTAAAGTTCCGCAGAAATGGGAGCTGAACCTGCAAAATGACTTGCTGCTCAGCATGGTCGTTCAGGGTTATGACGCCTTTGTCGTTCATCCGGGCGATCCCGTTGGCAGCGCGCCGACGCTAAATGAGATCGTTGGAACAGGTTCCCCGGTTGTGATCGCATCGGCGTGCTTGAAGGATCCATCGGATGTTGCGTTCTGCATTGCCACTGAAGCCCGCGACTCTGCCTATCGGGGCACCAAAAAGTTGATCGAATCGATGGGTGATGGACCCAAGAAGATTGTCCATTTTGCCGGTTGGTTGGTCGAGCCCAATACCCAACTGCGCATCGAAGGCGTCGAGCGGGCCGTTGCAGAACACGATAGTGTCGAGATCTTTCAGGTGATCGCCGATATTGACGCGCCCGAACCTGCTGAAGAGAAGATAAGTGCCTACATGGCCGCGTACGGATCTGAGACGGATGGGATCATTACAACCGGGTGGGTTCCAACAGTGGTGGCTGCCAATGCACTGCGCAAGGATGGCAGCAAGCGGATAAAGATGGTCGGCATTGATCATGATCCGGTAGTCGTTCAGGCGATCAAGGATGGGTATGTCGTTGGCTCCATGCTACAGAACCCGTATGGGCAGTCGTATATTGCGGCATTCGCGGCAGATCGCCTGCGGAGTGGGTGTTCCGTAAAAGATGATGCGCCTTTCACAGCGCATCCTTTGACCGCCCGATTCATCGATTCCGGCGCGCCTTACTTACATGCCGGCAACGTTGAGGACCGCGCCGCAGTCGACGAGGCAATGACCAAAGAATTGTTGTCCACGTTCGAAGAGACTTATCTCGATTGCTGATGGGCGGCAGTCGAACACGCGCTGTCGTAAACCTGGGTGCGTGACATCAAAAACGTGGAGGCGGCGTACGATCGCCTCCATGTTAGCAAGAGACTGGATACTAGCGTGTTTGCAACGTCGGAAAAATATCGTGAATTTGGTCGGGAAGGGGCTACCGACTGGCTGAAACGGATCGCGCTCAGCAATGAGTTCGGACTGTTTGCATTGATCGTTGTCGCCGTGCTCGTTTTCTCCAGTCTCGCAAGCGGGTTCTTATCAAATTTCAACCTGTATCTTTTGGGACGGATTATCGCGGTTAATACGATGATCGGCTTTTCGATGATGGTGGTATTAGTCACTGGTGGACTGAATCTTGCGGTCGGCGCTATCGGGGTTTGTGTCGCTATGACTTGCGGGTGGCTTATCGAAGACATCGGCCTGCCGTGGTATATTGCTATCGCTCTGGCAATCGTTGTCGGGGCGGGTTTGGGCGCCATCAATGGTCTCTTGGTCGTTTGGTCAGGGCTTCACAGCTTTATCATCACCCTTGCAACGATGAGTATCTTTTTCGGCGGGATGATCTTTTTGACTCGGGCCGAGTCGTTTCGGGAAATGCCAGGTGTATTTACTGATTTCAGCCGGCTAAAGTTTTTCGGATCCGTGTCCGCAATGTTGATCCCAACATGCATTGTAGCGGTACTTTTGGGGATCTTGTACCGTCTGACGCGCACGGGCAAGGAAATGCTAGCTGCCGGTGCCCAACCAGCTGCGGCTGAACAATCGGGATTACGGGTCAAAAAATTGTTTGTTCTGTGCCACGTGTTGTCCGGCGCGGTTGCGGGGTGCGCGGGCCTCATGCTGCTGGCGCGCAACGGCGCGGCTATTCCAGCAATGGCGGGCAATCTTGGACAGGACTGGTTGCTAATTGCGTTCCTGGGTCCGGTCCTGGGAGGGGCGGTGCTCTTAGGAGGGTATGTCTCAGTTTTGGGCGCTTTTCTCGGAGCAACCTTAGTGTCCGTCCTGTCAAACGGTCTTCTTTTGATCCAGGTGGGTGAATTCTGGGTACAAGCGTGCCTGGGGCTGATGCTTTTGCTGGCGGTTGTTTTGGACAAGGTCCGCCGCCTGTTTGTCGAAAACTAGAGGGGTAGCGATTTGTCTTCGCTTCTGAAAAATGACTGGGCAGGATTGGCTATGGTTTGCATCATCGCCACCATCATCATCAGTCTCAAAAGCCCGGCATTCTTCTCTGCGCTTAATGGGCAGGTGCTTTTAGAGGCAATCTCGATCAATATCTTGATCGCCTTGTCGCAAATGGTGATTATCGGGGTCGGGCAGATGAACCTATCGGTCGGCGCTATTGGCGGGTTCGCGGCAATCAGTTTCGCCGGAATGATGGAAGTCTGGGGTATTTCCGCGCCCGTGGCTGCCGGATTGGCCATCGCAATTGGCGTCTTGGCCGGAAGCCTGAACGGCATTTTCATCGTTTGGACAGGTGTTTCGGCCTTTGTCGTGACACTAGCAACTTTGGCGATATTTAAGGGCCTGAATCTCGCGATAACCGAAGCCCAGCCGTTCTATAATATTCCAGCGGAGGTCGGAGCTTTTGGAAATACCACGTTCTTTGGACCTTTGCCTTGGATCCTCATCCCGGCATTGACGATTGTCGTCTGCGTCAATTTTATGTTTAACCGAATGCCCTTGGGGCGAAAGCTGTTGGCGGTCGGCGCCAATTCACACGCGGCAAAACTGTCCGGCATCAATGTCTCCCACGTTATTATTGTGGCGCATTGCATCTCGGGGTTTCTGGCTGCAACAGCAGGTATCGCGCTGGTTGCCCGTCTGCAATTGGGCCAACCGACGATTGGTGACGACTGGCTAATCATGTCCTTTGCCGCGCCCGTCATAGGCGGAGCGATCCTGGCCGGTGGTCATGTCAGCACCGTTGCAACCGTGTTTGGCGTGATAATTGTCGCGCTGATTACGCAGGGCTTGGTGTTGTTCAAAGTCGACCCGTATCTGGTTCAGGTGGTTTTGGGAGCGCTTATTCTCGCCGCTGTCGGCTTTAACCGTTGGAAAGACATTCAGACCGCCAAAACAAAGCCGGGGATGCACAGTGGCTGATCTCAGTTTCGAAGTCCAAGCCGTGAGCAAGTACTTTCCCGGAGTCAAGGCGCTCGATTCTGTATCCATTACGCTGGAGCCCGGCAAAACTCATGCATTGTTGGGCGAGAACGGCGCTGGCAAATCAACACTGATAAAGATCATCACCGGTGTCTATGCACCGGATGAGGGTGCTTTGCATGTCGGCAGAGCACCGGTCAGATTTGCGAGCCCCCGGGATGCAATCATGGCGGGTGTTGCGGTTGTCCATCAGGAACGAAACCTGATCCCTCGCTTTTCAATTGCTGAGAATATCATGCTCGAGCATCTGAGTGATCAGGTACTTCGACCATTGAACTTTGCTGCGATTAACGAAGCTGCGCGTCCTTGGATTGAAAAACTTGGCATCAATGCAGACCCATCAACGCCGGTGATGGAATTGAGCGTGGCCCAGATGCAGATGGTTGAGATCGCAAAAGCCCTGTCGCTTCAGTCCAGTGTCTTGCTCTTGGATGAACCGACAGCCGCGTTGACGCCGCATGAAACGGTCGCGCTGTTCAATGTCTTGCGCGACGTGCGTGACAAGGGGGTCTGTGTCCTTTTTGTTAGTCACAAACTCGAAGAAGTGCAGGAGATTTGCGACAGCGTCACAGTTCTGCGGGACGGTCAAAATGCGTGCGAAAACCTCAGCATGAACGGGTTAACCCGCCAGGACCTAGTGCGTATGATGATAGGCCGCACCGAGCTAATTGCCGGATATCGGCCGCGCGACATTGACCGACGGGAAAACGCGCTGGAACTGTTGGATTTTAGCTCGTCTGCCGGACATCACGGCATTAACTTGGCCGTCGCGTCTGGTGAAATATTGGGACTGTACGGTTTGGTCGGGTCAGGGCGTTCGGAACTCGCAAAAGCGATTATCGGGTTGCTTCCAACCGACGGCGGAGACATAAGACGCGACGGCCAACGCGTTACGATTGCGAGCCCTGCAGAAGCCATTCACAAAGAACGGATCGGCTATGTGAGCGAAGACCGCAAACACGAAGGGCTGATCCTGCAGCATTCAGTCCTGGATAATGCCGGTATTACTGTGTGGCGGCGTGCCGTAAACCGATTTGGCTTCTTGACCCAGAACTCTGTTCGCCGCCTCGTAGAACCCTACCTGAAAAAGCTTCAAGTTAAGACGCCCTCGCTACGTCAGACAATCGGAAAGCTGTCCGGAGGTAACCAGCAAAAGGTTGCGTTTGCCAAATGGATGGCGGCCAATTGTGATGTCTTGATTATCGACGAGCCAACAGTTGGTATCGACATCAAGAGCAAAACCGATTTGCATGATTTGATCAGAGACCTCGCGTCCTCCGGTACGGCGATCATTTTGATCACAAGCGACATGCCTGAGATGATTCAACTCGCCGATCGGATCGCTGTCATGACTGATTTCGTCGTATCCGGAGAGTTGGGAAATGACGGAGATTATTCTTCCATGAGCAAGCAGATCATCGACCTCATTCATATCGAAGAAACAAGACTGGTCGGCGAATAGTCGGTCAAATCGCACAATTGGGAACCTCACTTTGGAACATCGTGACGTAGGACAGACAGGGCTAAAAATCTCCGAAGTTGGTTTAGGCACGGCATCAATCGCTGGTCTTTACCGGGCCTGTAGCCGCTCGGATGCCATGGACGTGCTTGAGACGGCATGGCGTTCAGGAATTCGATACTTTGATACCGCTCCGTTCTATGGTTTCGGATTGGCCGAGCGCAGACTGGGTGACTATCTCAGGGAAAAACCCGCGTCGGAATGGGTGCTGTCCACCAAGGTCGGACGGGTCTTGGAGCCCACAAAGGACGCTGTGCCGTCCTTTGGATTTGTCGACGCGCTGCCTTTCAAGTTTCACTATGACTACGGGTATGATGGGATCATGCGATCCATCGAACAGAGCTTTGCCAGGCTCGGGCTTAGCAAGATCGACATTGCCTATGTGCATGATATCGGAAGTTTCACGCATGGCGGAGACCTAACGGATCTGCACTTGCGTCAACTCTTGGATGGCGGGTTACGTGCGCTGGAAGAACTCAAAACTGCTGGTGTGATCAAGGGCTATGGCCTCGGCGTCAACGAGATCGATATTTGCAACGCTGTTATGGATCACGCGCGTCTAGACTACATTCTGCTTGCGGGACGCTACACATTGCTTGACCGCACAGCGCAGGTTGGTTTTCTTCCAAGATGTCAGGCGGCGGGCACGTCAGTCGTTGTCGGTGGTGTATTCAATTCGGGTATTCTCGCGACCGGACCTGTTGCCGATGCGTATTTCGACTATGCACCGGCGTCGCCCGAAATCCTGAACAAAGTCAGTGCAATGCAGGATCTCGCTTTTGCGGCCAACAGATCGTTGGCGGAAGCGGCCCTGCAGTTTCCACTGAACCATCCGGCTGTACGCGGCATTCTGATCGGTACGGCAAAGGGCGATAGTCTCATTCGGAACCTTGAGCTTTTGTCCAACAGGATGGCGCGCGACGAGTTCGAGCCGTTCGAGGACCATACGATCAAGCAATCATTAACCGGTGACGCCGCAGGGCTGTTCAACGTTGATTAATTCCGAGTCAAACGCCTTGTGGTGGAGAGATTTATGAATAGACGCGAAATTATCGACCCGCATCATCATCTTTGGGATTTAGCCAATCCCTATCCTTGGTTGCAGAATCCTATGGGCGTGGGCGTTGGCGGCGATTTGAATGCAATCGCTCAGAACTACCTACTTTCGGATTATCTGCGGGACTGTTCCAGCTATGATCTTCGCGGCGCTGTACATGTAGAAGCAGATTACGAACGCAGCCGTGCCGAAGAAGAAACGACTTGGGTTCAATCGATCCTTAATGGCAGTGAAATAGCGACCGGACTGGTCGTTTATGCCCCCCTGCAGAACAGCAATGTTGGGGCTCTTCTGGACACACATTTGTCCAATAGTGCGCACGTCAAAGGGGTACGCCAAATACTCTGCTGGCACCAGAAACCACAATTTTGTTTTGTCGATGACCCAAGTTTAATGGACTCTGCTGCCTGGCGACGTGGTTTGAACGAACTGGCAAAACGAAATTTGTCATTTGATCTGATGGTGTATCAGCAGCAACTCAATCAAGCGCATAACGTTATCGCGGCGCATCCCGACGTTTTCTTTGTAATCAATCACACCGCAATGCCGGAGGATCGCTCGACTGCCGGTTTTGCTCAATGGCGGGACGACCTGAAACGCGTCTCCAACCTGCCGAATGTCGCGATCAAAATCTCTGGTTTGGGACAAACCGATTGGGCGTGGACCGAAGCCAGTCTCAGACCTTACGTGCTGGAAGCAATTGAGATTTTTGGCCCAAAGCGCGCCATGTTTGCCAGCAACTTCCCTGTGGACAAAGCGTATAGCTCTTTTGATCGTCTTTATGGCGCGTTTGAAAGCATAACAAAAGACTTTGGTCGCGACGAACAACAGAACTTATTTCATGATACCGCTAAGAATATTTATCGACTGTAGGCTCACGAAGATGAGCGGCAACATCCGGCCATAGGTTAACCAGTTCTCTAGGAATAGATTCCGGAGTAGAGGCCCCTTGACAACTTTGGAGGTAAAAAATGTCAGAAACAGTGGAAGTCGAAGACACAAGCAGAATGCCTTATCAACTCCCCTTTCCAAGTGATGCGCTTGATGAAATTGTCATTCCACAGGCGATTGCTACGGATGAACGGATTTGGGTGCCCCAAGCCGAGAATGTGAGCTTTAGGCCACTTTGCCTAAACAGGTCGCAGGGGTACTGGATGAATTTGTTGCGCGTAAGAAAGTCGGGTGTCCTGTCTCGTCACCGGCATCCGCAGGCTGTCCACGGTTGGGTATTGAAGGGGCGGTGGAAATATCTTGAACACGACTGGACCGCAGAAGAAGGCAGCTATGTCTACGAGCCCCCTGGCGAAACACATACTCTGGTGGTGCCGGAAGACGTCGAAGAGATGATCACATTTTTTCAGGTGAACGGCATAATGTCCTATGTTGATCCCTGGGGGCAGCCCACTGGGTACGAAGACGTTTTCTCCAAAATTGACATGTGTAGAAAGCACTATCACGAGGTCGGCTTGGGAGCGGAATTCGTCGACCAGTTCATTCGCTGATGCAATCGTTCTGAAATACGATCGCGATACTTATGACAAACAAAGAAGGTTGAGCGCCTGCATCTAAGATCCCGGATTTGGGAGTCGGCTATTGCAAGCGTTTCTGCGGGTGCAGTTGGTCTGAACTCCAAAAGAAGAGGAAATCAAATGAAAACGTCCGTCTTTCCATCTCGCTATGTTCAAGGCCCCGGTGCACTGATGCGCTTTTCCGAAGAGGCCGGTCGATTTGGTACGCGAGCGCTCGCACTTGTCGATGCGAACTTGCCTGAGAATGTGCTCGACGGACTGGGCATGACGGGGGGGTGCACCGTAACAACACAAATCGTCAATCCGGCCTGTACACCTGCCGCAGTTGAAGACGCGACTGAGACAATTTGCCAGTCGGGCGCGGACATTGTTGCCGGGCTTGGCGGTGGAAAAGTGATCGATCTAGGCCGCGCAGCAGCGGATGTATTGCGGATACCATTCGTTTCCGTTCCCACTGTTGCAGCATCTGATGCGCCATGCTCTGCTCTCGCAGTGATCTATGACGAAGAGGACAGGGTTCTCAAAGACCATTTTGTCTGGCGTAACCCAGATCTTGTGCTTGTGGATAGCGATGTGATTTGTGCTGCCCCCGCAAGGTTCTTCTCCGCCGGTATAGGGGACGCTCTAGCGACTTTTTACGAATGCGACGCCTGTATCAATTCCGGTGCCGGCAATTTATGTGGTGGCACGGGCACGCAGCTTGCCTATTCGGCTGCGCGACTGTGCTTGGAAATCATCACAGAGTTCGGCGAGCAGGCTGTCGAGGATTGCAGAAACAACATAGTTACCGATGCATTTGAACGGGTTCTGGAAGCAAATATTCTTCTGTCAGGAATTGGGTTCGAAAGCGGTGGCGTGGGTGCCGCGCACGCGTTTCACAACGGCATCTCAGAGCTGCATGAAGTTCACCATATGCTTCATGGAGAGAAGGTCGCGTTTGGTGTTATGGCTGAGTTAACGTTGAACGATTATTCTGACAAAGACATTGAGAAAGTTGCTCGGTTCAACATGTCGGTGGGTTTACCCGTTAGTCTGGACGAGCTTGGGATTACTTCGGTCGACGCTTCAATTCCGACGATTGCGACCCGCGCAATCCGACCGGGCGAGATCATCCACAATGAACCAATGACCGTAACTCAGGATCTGGCTGAAGCAGCCTTACGGCGCGCGCAGGCAATTGGGAGGTCTCAGCTGCAGGCCTAAATTGGTGTCAAAATTGGAGCTTGACCTGAGATAGGCGGTCGGCATGGCTTCTCTGGTTGAAATCAACCAACCCGTTTGACTGTTCCAAAGCTAGACCTGGGACCATTCCAGTTGCTGACTTGATCGCCCTTCAGTGCCTATCCCAGTGTTCTGTGAAACACCCGCTCTTTGTCAATACGCCACCACAGAATGCGAACCTTGAAAGGATTAAAGCTAACGGCAGAAATGTCCGCAGAGCGGTGAATTGCCACTTCAAGTCTCGCCGCGCGTTGTATCAATGATCGGTTTTTCCGCCGCTGCGCAGCGTAATGAACCACGCAGATGCAGCGAGCTTTGTGCTGCGAGCGCGCCCCGCGAAATTCGGAGACTTCCGGTGTGGACTCTCGCCTGCCCTTCTCTTCACGCTGTACTAAGGTCCGGTTCGGCCACAAAGGAAAATTCCACTGCCAAAAAGGAAAATCATTGGTGCGCGTATCGTTTTGCTGGCAAGCCCCTCAAAGATGTTCCTTTAGAGCTACTGAATTCCCAATGAAATTAGGCGGATAGTTTTCGGTTGCCGCGCCTGGGTTTCCTTTCTCGCAGCATCGTCTTGGTTTCGTCCAGAGACCGGTGCATCCGGCGTCTGGATAGAGCCCGGTCATTAGCTGAAGGCTCGGGATTTGCCCAGACCACAATAACCGACATTCGATCGCTGATCAGAGATCGACACTGTGCGGACTTTGCCGGCGTTGGAAGTCTCTCTTGCAACGGCCGCTCTGCGCGCGTTCCGGTAGGAGTCATGGTGTCTTGCGGCCGTTGCTCAAGTTTTGTCGCGCAGCAAGCGGCGCAGGATCTTCCCAGACGGCGACTTTGGAATCTCATCGACAAACCTTATCGCATGCAACTGCTTGTAGCTGGCCAAGGACGTACGCATATGGGCGTGAACGTCCTCTTCGGTCAAGTCGGGCGTTGCGCGTACGATAAACGCGACCGGTACTTCGCCCGCCTCATCGTCAGGCTCGCCGATCACTGCTGCCTCTTGCACCCCAGAATGGGCAACCATCGTTGCCTCGAGTTCGGCAGGTGCCACCTGGAAGCCTTTGAACTTTATCAGCTCTTTCAGGCGATCGACAATGAACATGAAACCATCCGCGTCGATGGAAGCTACGTCTCCCGTCTTGAGCCAGCCGTCCGGCGTCAGCGTGTCTTTGGTGGCTTCAGGATTGTTCAGATATGCCTGCATGACCTGAGGGCCGCGAATCCACATTTCGCCCGCCTCTCCGGCGGGGAGGTCCTCACCAGTATCTGGGTTGACGATCCGGCATTCCGTATTGGGCAAGGCCAGCCCGGACGAGCCCGCGCGCGGTTCTGAAACGGGAGTGGCATGTGACACCGGAGCCAATTCGGTCATCCCGAAGCCTTGCAGCATCGCGCATCCCAGCCGATCCGAAACCGCATCGGACAACTCTGCGCCCATAGGGGCCGCGCCGGAGAATACCTGATCAATGCTGCTCAGATCGAACTCATCGACCATAGGGTGTTTGGCCAGGGCCAGCGCCACTGGCGGGACAACCCACATGCGACGGGCCTTATAGTCTTGGCTGATCCTCAGAAACAGTTCGAGATCGAAGCGCGGCATCGTGACGAACGCGCCGCCACAGGCGAGGTGCATGTTCATAATCACGTTCATTCCGTAGATATGGAAAAACGGCAGGAAAGCCGCCGCGGTTTCACCAGTTTCAAACAGCGCCCCGGTCGCGGTCTGATCTATGTTCATCACCAGATTGCGATGCGACAGGAGCACGCCTTTCGGCAGGCCCGTGGTCCCAGAGGAATAGGGCACGACGACGTTGTGGGTATTCAGGTCAACCGGCACCTGCTCCTCGAGGGCAGTGCCATAGAGGACTGACAAAGGGGCGACCCCCACAGCCTCGCCGATCACGTAGAGCGAGACATCGGGCAGGTCTGCGACCGCTTCTTTTGCCGTAGGGAGGAAGTCCGCGAAAACGACCAGGACCGAGGCTCCGGAATCCGTGATCTGGTGTTTAACTTCCGACGCCGTATAGGTCGGGTTGAGTGTGGTGATCGTGCCGCCTGCCCAAGCCACCCCGTGGAAAACGATGCAGTATTCCGGGGAGTTCGCGGCCATGATGGCAATCGTCGTGCCGGTGCTCAGCCCCCGTTCAACAAGCCCGCCAGCAAGACGTTTGATGTGGTCCATCAGCGCTTGAGCGGTTAAGGCCCGGCCATCGGTCCCATCGGTCACAACCGTGTCCGAAAGGCGGGTTTCAAGGCTGCGAAAGACCCGTTGCGTTACGGTTTCGTGTGTATCCGGCAGGTCGGGATAGCGGCTGCGATAAATTGTCATGATGCACTTTCAAGTCGTGTTGGACGCAACTAAAGGACGTTCGCGCGAGGAGCCGGCGGACTGGGTTCGCAGGGTTGTTTATTCGGCAGGAGTGTGGATCGTAGCACCACTGCGGGCACGGGTGTCGACATAGCGCCGGATCCCTTCTGCGATCAGGATGCCAAGCGGGGCAGAGCCCCAGATGCAGGTCAGGATTGCAGCGGATTCATATCCACGCAAGGTCGGGTCAAGAACCAGCAGCATTGCCCGGAAAAGCCAGAAGCTGCCCCACATCGACCCGGCAAATCGCCACATCCAGATGCGGTGGCGGGCCGCGTCTCCGCCCCGGATCGCGAACACGCCCATCGATGCTGTGCTAAAAACGAAGGCCCCCATGGAATAAAAGCCAAGCTGAGCCCAACCCCCGCCATATTCGGTGACAGAGCCATGCTGGGACGCCAGCCAAACGGCGCAGATCACGCCGATCGTCATGAAGGCAAAGGTGATATGCCCGAGCAGTTTGTGCGAAATCCCGGCAAAGCTCGCCCCCGGTCGCGCCATTTGCGCATGCAGAAGCAGAAATGCGAGCGTGTTGAACGTCAGATGAACGTAGAGCAACCAAGAGCGGAACTCTGAACCTGAGGCAAAGCGTTCGTGAAAGGCCACCCCCCAAGAGGAGTGCCAGGCATACCGCTCACCCCAAACGGTGCAGGCATCCGCCGCACCCACGCAAGGTGCCATGCCGCCCGGCATATCGACGTCAAGAAAGAGATTGTTGACCACATCATAGATGCCGATGAAAAAGGCGATGCCCGCAGGCGCGCCTTCGATTAGGTAACGGCCGTTTAGATAGACCGCGAGTGCTAATCCAAACAAGATGACCATTTGGAAGGACCGGGTTTGCAGGGCACGTATAAAAAGGGCTGCCCATATGAACAGGCTGACGTAGACTGTAACAACGCCGATTGGAATTGCCATAGTGTCCTCCCAAACATGTCAGAGCAAGTTTAATGGTCTGTAACCGTTTTTGGCAATGGTGGAACGTGATTGAGGTCGCGCGCAAAGTGCTTGTATCGAAAGTGCTCCATGAGCGTTGAGGGGGCTGATTTACATTTCCAGCAAATACACTAGGAGCTGCTAAACCAAGTTGCCAAATAGACAATAGGATCGATACAAAAAGCGCTTTGAGTTCTTCAGTGGGCCATCAATGATCGTTTCACTTAAAGAAGCAGACGGTGATGCTTGACGCAGCATCAGTAAGATTGGGTTCTCTCGTTGAATCTGCCGCGCTAAGGACAAACGTCAGCTTTGCTGAAAAGTCTTTAGAGTGTCAAATCGCCCGATACCGCAAACGACGCCATATGGCCCGTGTGCATCTTCTCTAGCGCAACCACCAGCTCTTTCAGGTGCTCGGCACAGGTGCTTTGCAGCGTGACGGTGTCTGGCCAGCGATCGGTGAGAATGTCCTTCTCGTGACACGGATTACAGATATCAATCGTGCGCCCAGAAAGGGATACCGTTTCAATCTCGGAAATCATGAACTTCGCCATCCGGATGACCATTTCGGTCAATGGCTTTTTCGGCTTAGCCGAAGTACCGGCGTAGTAGGAAAGAAGAGCTGAGGGTGGCATGTGGCCCGCAACGTTCGCGTAGGTTCATGGAAATGCAGTTGCGCTGTCATGTTGCTCGATCAATTTGTTTCGCAACATATTTTTGCGACAGATATGATGAGGCAGAGGGCGGGTTGCGCAATGGGCTTTCTTTGTACCTCGTCAGAGGAACTTTCTCAAAAATCACTCACGATTCGGTCCAAGACGGTCTGGTCCGACAGTTCTGAACAAGGCGCCGGTCACAATATAGGGATCAAGGTCGGAAATTGCTTGCTGGCCTTTCCCAAATCCCGGGTCCGTACCGCAAAGCCGTGCAAAGCGAAGCGCCATTTCGGCCTGTATGTGCGGTTTCTGATGATGACCCTTTTCGGCACAATTTCCAATGCCCTTAATCATGTCGGCCTTGGGCCGTGGTCGTTCCCCAGACCAAGTATATGCCAAAAAGCGGGCTTGTTGCTCAAGTGGGGTAAAATAGCTGCCCGCTTGTTCCCATAGGCCCAGAAGGGCGAGGCCAGGAATATCCGGATGAAACGTGAATTCGTCCAGCTCAATCCCTGCCTCGGTCAGCTTTAGCGTGGTCTTCAGATCATCAGACAGGAAGGGAAGATCAAGACGAAATCCGGTGCCTGCTACAATGCCATCTACCTCAATTGGTTGGGCGTCTAGAAAGTGCAGGCACTGGCCGTCAATCCTGTCGGGCCAAGGGTAGGGATTTACGCGCCCCTCGGCGACAAGGTTGAGATAATGCTGCGATCCGGTAGCGCCAGCCTTGGCAAAATCGCTGTGCGGCTTTGGCGTTCCGTAACGGCTTGGATCACCTGCATGCTCCAGGATTTTGGCCTCGCTGTCGCGCAATAGAGCTTCCGGATCGTCGAGGGCGAGGCGCCCCCGCCGGTAGGTAAAAAGCCTGTGTTCGATTGGAGTGCCAAGGAACATCTTGGGGTTCACATATCGTTGGCGGCGCTGGCAAAGATGTACCGAAGCTGCGCCCAGCATTGCCAGATCAGAGGCGATTTCAAGGGCCGAGATGGATCCTCCCAGGACAGCCACACGTTTGTCGCAGTACGCCATCGGATCCTTGTAGTTGAACGAATGCGCTATCCCCAGGCTGCCTGAAAAATCAATGTCGCCCCGAATATGTGGAATACTCGGCGCGTTGAACCGGCCTGTGGCGATCACAACCCTTGGTGCGCTGTCCGAGATTATGGTATCATTGGTCTTTAGGGTCAGGGCCCAATCGTCGCCCGCTTTTTCCAGGTGAACCAGACGGGTGTTGAAGGTAATCCGTTCCCTTATCGCAAACTGGGTTGCGAAATCTTCAAGATACTGCCCGACAGCTGTGTTGTGCGGGAAATGCGGCGTGTTTATGGGGAAATCGAGATCAGAGAAACATGTTACTTCGCGCACGGTATTCGAAACCATCTGCGGCCAGATACCCGAATTCGGATTGGTCCAGGACCATTGCCCCCCAAGCGCGCTGTGCGCCTCGTAAATCCGGGGCTGAAAGTTCCGCGATGTCAACCACCGCGCAGCAGCAAGGCCTGCTGGCCCGGCCCCGATGATGATCACATCTTGCGTCAATGAAAGTAGAGACCACCGCAGACGTTCAGCGACTGTCCTGTGACAAACCCGCTCAACTCTGATGCAAAGAAGACAGCGGGGCCGACAATATCTTCCGGCTCACCAAGCCGCCGCAACGCAGTCGTACCCGCCCAATAGTCTCGGTCTTCCTGCTTTTGAAGATTGTTCTGGCCCATCTCGGTCATGATGATCCCGGGGCAAAGCGCATTCACATAGATGCCCTGGTCGCCCAATTCCTGCGCGAAAACGCGGGTCAGGGTAATCGCCGTGGCCTTGGTCGCAGCATAATGGCCCTGTTGCGCGATCCCCTGTCGGCCTGCAAGCGATGCAATGTTCACAATCCGTCCCGCCTGCCGTGCTTTCATCTGGGGTAGGACCGCGTTCGTGCAAAGCAGGATGCCCTTTGCGTTCACGTCGAAATGCAGATCCCAGGTCTTTTCATCCAGTTCATCGAGGCGGCTCAGGACCAGGACACCGGCATTGTTGACCAACACATCAATCTGCCCCATCTGTTCGGTCGCTTCGGCAACGACAGCCTCAACCCGCGATTTGTCGGTCACATCAATGGGAATGGTCATGCCCTCACGCCCTGACACCCGCACCTGTTCGGCAACCTTTGCAAGTGCATCACCTTCCCGCTCAAGGTCGGTCAAAACGATATCGGCGCCCGCAGCGGCCATTCCCTTGGCAAGCGCTGCACCGATGCCGCGTGATGCGCCAGTAATCATCACCGTTTTGTCTTTCAAATACATGTTCAATACTCCTTCAGTGGCCAGGCCCTCATATTCGCAACTGTGGTGTCAAAATCCCGGAGGATGCCCTGACTACCCAACCCCTGGGCAACATGCGCCGCGACTGCGTTGGCGAAACCCGCTGTTTCGCGCAGGGACCAGCCTTTGGAGACGCCGGTGATCACGCCCGCCGTAAAGCTGTCACCGCATCCGGTCGTGTCGATAACGTCGATCTGATGGGCGGGCAGTTGAAAGGGCTTTCCTTCATCAGGGTCGACCCAGACGCCGTCGCCTTCCAAAGTGATCAGTGCGTTCTTCACGCCGCGGGCCTTGAACCAGGTCGCCACTTCGCCGGGGGTGCCGCCGCCCGCCATGCTACGCGCCTCTTCGATGGAAGGAACGAAATAATCGATATAGGGCAACAAGGGTTCCACAAGCCGGATGGTTTGATCGTTGGCAAGGATTAGATCAAAGACGGTTGTGCAGCCCCGCTCTTTGGCGCGCTTCAAAAGCGCAAGTGACGGCGCACCGTCAAACCCGGCCAGCAACCCGGTGCCGCCCAGATGGACGACCCGCGCGTCGCACGCCGCCTCAAGTTCTTCGTCGTCGAGAGTGAAGGTGTTTGAGGTCCCGGGCACAAAGAAAGCCGATCGCGCCCCACATGGTGCAATTGGCAGCATCGACATCGGAGATTGCGCCGCTGCGTTCCGGCTGATCAGGCTGGTGTCGATGCCGATACCTTGCATGGTCGCCGTTAGCCAATCCCCCATGGCATCCCGGCCCAGTTCGGTCGCTACCCTGACCTTCAGGCCAAGCAAAGCACAGTCATAGGCTGTGGCCCCGGCGGTTCCTGCAACTGTCATCGTCATTTGATCCACGAAGGTTGCGCCGCCGCGAGGGGGCATGGCATCAGCATGGGCGCAAAGCGTGTCCAGCACGACGAAACCGACGGCGCTCAGGTCGTATTGGGTCATTTTGTGTCCTCGTCTGAAAGCCCGTAGTCGGCAATCTTGTCGATCACATCCTGAATTTGCCGGTTGCTCAGCAAAGGCGGATCGCCCAGCATCAACGCGCCATGGTACTGGCGTGCCAGCGTTTCCAGTTCCTCGGCCCTCCAGTACGCCTGCGCGATGTCCCGGCCAAGCGCGATAGAGCCGTGGTGCTCCAGAAGGCAGGCGTGTCGATCCTCAAGTGCTGTGACGGCGTGATCTGACAGGTCTTGACTGCCGTAGATGGCATAGGGTGCGCAGCGTACGTTTGGCCCGCCAAAAATCGCCATCATATAGTGAACAGACGGGATTTCACGCCCGTGGATCGCAAGCACAGTGCAATAGGTCGGATGCGCATGCACAATTGCATTGACTTCCGGACGCGCGACAAAGACGTCGCGATGAAACCGCCATTCCGACGATGGCGCAATCGGTCCCTCGGCCCGTCCGTCTAAGTGGACAGAGGCGATCTTGTCAGGTGTCAGGTCGCTGTAGGGGATCGAGGTGGGCGAGATCAGCATACCATCGTCATGCCGGATCGAAATATTGCCCGAGGTGCCCTGGTTCAGGCCTGAGCTGTTCATCAGCAGGCAATGGTCGATGATGGCCTGTCGCTTTTTGAGGGTTGGGTCATCCATGCCAGACGTGTTTACAGCCCTTCCAGCGCCATAGTGTATGTGGTTGCTTCGCCTTCGACGCAGGGGTCACCGGCGCTGTCGACGATGCGGACCTTGAGTTTGCAAATGGGCTTGTCGTCGCGGACAGTTTCGATTTCGACGCGGGCGGTCAGGTCTTCACCGACGCCCACGGCTTTGAGGAAGTTGAGGTTGGTGTTCAGAAAAACCGTGCCTGGGCCTGGCAGATCTTCGGCGACGCAGGCATTCAGCATCCCTGTGGTCACACCGCCCTGCACGATCAACTTGCCGAAGGGCGTTTTCTTGGCCAGCGCTTCGTCATAATGGACCGGATTGCGGTCGCCGGTCATTTCGGTGAAGGCGTGAATGTCTTCCATTCGAGTGGTGCGTTTGCGTTCAATGGCGTCGCCAATTTTTGGCTTGCCATTCACGACACCGGCCCAGCCGTCCTTGCCTTGATCTGCCATGTCTTTGGCCTCCTCCTCGGTGAAATTATGGAAACAGGGCAGCACCCGACCGCCGATGTTGAAGGGCACAAAGTGCAGCGTCGCGCCGATCTGCGGCACCTGATCGCACAATATCGTGGACAACAGTGTCGGGCCTTCCTCAAGTGTGACCAGCCCCACTACATAGGGGGTGGCAGGGATCCAGCCTTCGTTGCCGGGTTTCCAGACCTCGCTGAAACTTTTCAGCCGCGCCACGCCGCTGACCGTCACCCAATCCAGCGCATCCGACCAGCAAACCGGGCAGCGGCCACGTGGATAGAAAACACGGGTGCCGCAGGTGCCGCACTTCTGCGTGGTCAGTACACCCGTTTCGGCACTGGCCCAGAAGGGTTTGGTCAAAGGGATTATGGTGGGGCCCGGAACAGAAATGCCGGCCAGTTTTTCGATATTCATCCCTCAACCCCCAAGACCAGAGCCACTGCTTCGCTCATCGTTGCGCCATTGCCGGTGATCAGCGCGGACATACAGTTTCGGATTTGTCTGTTTGGCGTGTCGCCACGCAACTGACGAACCGCCTCAACCACATGGGTCATGCCGCCTGCGAGGTCAGGTTGGCCAAAACCCAATTGACCGCCGTGGGTGTTTATCGGTTGGTGTGCGTCCGGTCCCATACCGCCATTGTCGTTCAGCCAGTCCCCGAATTCGCCAGGCGCGCAAAGCCCGGCGTCTTCGATCGTTGCAGCGACCATGATCGTGTAGCAGTCGTAGAGCGAGAGAAAGTCAATGTCTCGGGCCTCCATCCCGGCCTGATGTAAAGCGCGCGCAATCGAGGGCTTTAACGGCCCCGATGTCAGGTCGGGGGCCTGACTGACCGCGCGGTGCGTGATTTTCTCGCCCGCGCCCCAAAGTTCGACCGGTTTGTGCGGGCCTTTGGCAGCACGCTCGGCTGTGGTGACGATGACCGCATCTCCACCTGCCACCGGCATCACGATTTCGAACAAATGCAGGGGCGAGGCGACCACAGGAGAGGCCAGTACCTCGTCGACACTGGCGGGTTTGCCATAGAATATCGCATCCGGGTTCAACTGGGCATTCGCCCGTGACCCGGCGGCGATGGCGGCGTAATCCTCGGGCCTGCAATCAAAGGCCGCCATATGGGCCTGCATCAGCAGGGCATAGGACGGGTTGGCCCCCGAGGCCCCAAAGGGCACATCGAACTCGCGGATCGGGTTGCGGTTCTTAGCGAACGGCGGATCTTCGTTGCGGTGGTTGCCAAGGACACAAAGAACGGTTTCGCATTGGCCCGCGGCAATGGCCCCCGCCGCACGCCAGATCATGCCGGGGCCTGAGGCGCCGCCTAAATCTATGACATTCGACATGGTGGGCTGCATCCCAAAGTACTCGGCCACTGTGGCGGGGACATGCTGGGGCGTTTCGCCGACCTGAGGCCCGACCAGCAAACCGTCGATCTCGGCAGGGGACAGCCCTGCGTCTTCGGCTGCGAGGGCCGAAACCTCGATCAAAAGTTCCATGGTCGAAACTTCGTCGGTCCGCCGCTGGGGTTTCAATTCGCCAATACCACAGATAGCGCAGCGCGGGGCCAGATGCTTCATAGGGCGTCCTCGCGCCTGAGAGCGCTAAATTCTTTCAGGCACTCGGGGTTGGCCAGCGAGCCAAGGTTCCGGACCGTGCCGCCGTTGACGGTTGTTCGCGCAGCACCTTCGACCCGTTTGCCATTGATAGTATAGGGTACGGCGCTGACCAGGTGGATACGCGCGGGTACATGGCGGGGCGATGCCTGGGTACGGATATCTCCCCGGATGCGCCGGATCAGATCGGGCGTGATCGCGGCACCGTTCACCGGCTGAATGGCCAGTACAACCTCCTCGTCGCCGTCACGGTCGGCGCCAAAGGCCAGAAAGTCCTGCACTTCGGAATAGGTTTCGCAAACCGCATAGATTTCCGAAATGCCGATCCGCACGCCACCGGGCTTTAGCGTGTTATCCGAGCGGCCATGTACATAGCCGCCGCCGGTATGCGTCATCTCGGCCACGTCGCCGTGGGTCCAAACCTCGGGCCGGTCGCCGAAATAAGTGTCGCGGTAGCGTTGATCACCGCCATCGCCCCAAAAGGTCAGGGGCATCGAGGGGAAGGGTTCGGTGCAGACCAGATCGCCGCGTTGTCCGATCACCGGCACGCCCCGATCATCCAGAACCGCCACAGCATGGCCCAGCGCCGGAACTGTCAATTGCCCGCGCCGGACCGGATGGATTGGTGATCCTATCAAGAACGAGCCCAAAATTTCCGTTCCTCCCGAGATCGAGGCGAACATCATGTCTGTCTTGACCGCCTGATAGACCCAGTCGAACTGATGCGGCAAACAGGGGGCGCCGCAGACAAGAAGGGCACGCAGTGCCTCCAACTTGTGGTGGTGTTTGGGATGAAACGCTTCAGCCGCGAGTGTCGACAGATACTTTGGACTGACCCCCAGATGCGTGACCTGTGCCCTGCCGGCCAGTGTCCACAAGCGGGCACAGTCCAGACCCTCGCCAGTTTTCAGGATCGGGGCCCCATCGTATAAAACGACCGCCGCTCCTGCCGCAAGCGCCGAGATATTCCAGTGATACATCATCCAGGCAGTGTTGGTGTACCAGATCACGCGATCCCCGGCGCGGACATCGCCGTGCAGGACATGCTCTTTCAAATGTTGGAGCAGCACTCCCCCTGCCCGATGGACAATGGCTTTCGGTGCACCCGTTGTCCCGGAGGTGTAAAGCACATAGGCCGGATGGTCGAAGGCTAAACGGGCATAGGTCAAACGCGCATCGGAACCGAAATCTTCCTGACGGACGCTTTCGGTCATGTGCCCCCCCGACGACACGACAAGTTCAATCGACGACACGGCGCGGCGCACTTTGGCCAGACGGTCTGAGATATCGTGATCCTTGCCGCCATAGCGGTAATTTGGTGAGGCAAACAACACTTTTGGGGCCACCTGACCGATCCGGTCTATGATCGCCGCCGCGCCGAAATCCGGGCTGCAGGATGTCCAGACAGCACCCACAGCCAGACTGGCCAGCGTTGCGACAAGCGCGTCAAGCGTATTGCCCTGAATGCCCGCGACACGGTCTCCAGGTGTGACGCCCGCAGCCAAAAGTCCTTTTGCCACTCGCGCCACCTTCTGGCGAAGCGCGCGACGGGTCACCTCTGCGTAGTGCCCGGCCTCATCCGCCGTACAGACAGCAATATCGCTGTCCGCACCGCGCTCAATCAGGTTTTCCGCTAGATTGAGACGCGCTTCGGGAAAAAACCGCGCCCCAGTCATCGGCGCCGCTTCGTTGCTCACGAATTTCGTCTGACCTGGCTCGCCCAGCACTTCGCAAAAGTCCCAGACCGATGACCAGAAGGCCCTCTTGTCGCTGACCGACCAACGATGCAAATCATCATACCGCCCGGCATCAAACCCACAGGCCTCCGCAAACCACGCCAGTGACGTGGAGGACGCATCGGTTGGGGTCCAAAGTATATCTTCGCTCACGGCAGGTGCCTTGTCGTTTGGGGCATCAAGGGAATGATCGGGCTGGCGGCATGGCTATTTGTGCGGGCAGAAATGGGTGTCATGTCGGGCTCATCGAAAGCGCACTTTGTAGTCCAGCGGTGCGTGATGGCTTATTTATGATTATGATCAGAATACTGTCAATAAGAAATACAATATTTATTATGGGATTCAGTGCCTAAATTATGGACATAATCATATGGTTCAGACTAAGCGCATCCAGACCCGTCATCATGGTGACGGTGCAGCGCGGTCATCCCTGTTGGTGTGCTGTAATTTCTAAGTTTTCCTTCGTTTGACCAAGGGGGTCGCGACAATCGTGAGCATCTTGTCCCATAGGACACAAAACCTAGGGCGCATAGTTTGCCCTGATACATCAATGCTTCTCAAGGTAAGACGCCCGTTTAACTGAGTTCGTCTTGGGGTTGTCGATAGTGGATCGCCTACCCAGAGCGCGAGGCAGGTAGGTGCAGTTCACAGGCTGGGCATCCGCTCAGCGTGCTAAATTACACTTTCGAGAAACATGCAGCAGCGTGCAATGGCCGCGTCAGCTTCTGGAAGGTTGCCGGCAAAGAACTGAAAGTCGTGAAACATCCCGGGCACAAGTTCGAACCGCACATCTGCACCTTGGGTCGCGGCTTTGTCAGACAGGCGATGCCCATCATCGCGTAGTATATCGTTTTCGCTTGCTTGCACGTAGATCGGCGGCAGTCCCGCTAGCGAACCGTGAAGTGGCGAGGCAATTGGGTCTTTGTCATCGACGCCTGCCAAATAGTGGTTTGCTCTGATGGCCAACCGTTCCTCTGAAACCACAACATCTCGCGCAGCAACCGTTTGCACGGATGGCGACGAAAGTGACAGATCCAGCCAAGGTGCCAGCAAAACTGCGGCCAGTGGCAACTTTTCCTTCATGTCGCGGAGTTTCATGCAGGCAGACAGCGCCAGTCCGCCACCCGCTGAGTCGCCGACGATCACCGTGCGGCCCTCGTTATGTCGCTCGATGACATCTAACATCACAGCCACACATTGATCGACGGCCGTGGGAAAAGGGTGTTCCGGTGCCAGCCCGTAGTTGGGGATCACGACAGAGGCTTTGCAGGCCGCCGCAAAATGGCCGGCAAACCGGTGATGCGAATGAGCGGAGCCAACACAAAAACCGCCGCCATGCAAAAAGACGATGTCGTAGTCGGCCTGCTTGTCTGGCGGGTTCGCTACAATCGATGGGATACCTGCAATCACCTGAGGGTCAAAACGCACATCTGATGGGATGCCGGTCATTTCGACCATTTTTTCGGTATTTAGCCGTTGTTGCAGGATATCGTCAGGCCCGAGACCATCGTTGTCCCGTTGGAACTGCAATTCAAGCGCTTTGGCCTCTGGACTAAGCGTCATGATCTTTGCCTGGGATTTTCTGATGCACCTTCACCGCGACCATCACTGCGCCGCAACGGCGATATCGTATCAAGGCCAAGGCGCTCGAATTGTTCGCCAGGACATCCTTCCTCGGCCATGCGGGCGCACAAAAGCCCCAGCAATCGTCCACGCTGCTCGGGATGGCTGTGCCAAAGATTTTTCTTTTGGCCTGGATCGTCCACTCGGTTGAATAGGAAATCCTCGTGGGTTCTGGGATCAATTTTGATCGGCGTTTTCCACATCGGATAAGGAACTGTGCTATCAAACTGATCCTGATCCACCGGCGGAGGGGGGGCTTTGCCCATGCGCCCATCCACAGGGTTGTCGACGATCAATGGCGTCGAAATCATGGTCGAATATGTATAAAGTGGCTTGCCGTCGACCGGCGCTTTGAACAATGTCCATTCGCCGTCTGTGATGCAAATGCCCTGACCAAAAGTTCCATAGGTCAAGTCCGCACGTGCCTCTTTGCCGCCGTCCAACACCGAAAGGAAGCTTTGCGAGTGCCGGGTGTTTTCGGGCGCCTTGCCACCTGAGGCCTCAACCAAAGTCGCAAATAGGTCAACGTTCTGGACCAAAGCGCTAACGCGCCGCCCGTCCCCTTTTGACTTTGGGTGCCAGACGATCAGCGGGATATTCGCATGGCTGTCATAGTGGGGGAATTGTTTACCGAAACAGCCGCGTTCGCCCAAGTCGTGACCGTGATCTGTGGTGAACACGACCATGGTATCTTCCCAAAGGTTCAGAGCAGACAACTTGTCAAAGAACTTGCCCAACCAGATGTCGACCATGGTGGTTTTACCGTAATACTGCGCCTTAAGGAAAGCCAGCTCTTCGGGTGTGGTTTGTGCGAAAAAGGCGTCCTGATCGGCATAAACCTGATAGGGAGGCCAGATGTTATAGTCGTCCGCCGTCCCTTCCAGATCGCCAGTGTACATATTGTCGTAGGGTGGCGGGACGTGGAACGGTTCATGCACGTCAAAGCTTTCGACCTGCAAAAAGAACGGGCTACGGTCTGCGTATTTGTCAAGCCATTCATTGGCCGCGGTAAACGTTTTGGCCGGAAAGAAATCGCACTCGTCCTTGAATTCTTTCACGTTTTCCCAGTACTGGCGCATGTGATAGGTCGAGCGGAATTCGCTCATCTTGTCGACCCATTTGGGGACATCGCCGTTAGTGGGCAGTTCGTAATAATCGGTCTCATGGCCCCGGATCATGTTCAATGACATGAAGGATTCCATATAGCCGTTCGCGGTTTCTTCCCAATAGTGATAGTGATCCGTCACCATTGCGGTGTTGTAGCCCTGCTTCTGGATTTCCTGTGGCAGGCGTGGATCGAATATCTCCAAAGGCCCCCAGGGACGCCACAAAAACTCCTTGCGCCCGGAAAACAGCTCTCGGCGGGCCGGCATACAGGGCAGGCTGGAGATGAAATAGTTGTCAAATACGTGGGATTTGGCGGCAAAATCTGTCAGGGCTGGGGTCTTGCATTCAGTTTGGTCGTTGTAGATGCGCAAGGCTTCTTTGTTTAAACTATCGACCAGGATAAGAATAATGTTCATTGTTTTCCTCGCTATAGCCGTCCTGATCGCATTGCCCGCTTTTGCCGCTGGTTTCGGGCGGACATCACTTCTGTCTTGATTATAATCAGAAACAAGTCAAGCAAGGTAATGTTAGAAAACTCGAATTGACGTGATCTTATTTTAGTTATAACCAGAAAATACAAAAGTGAATCGGGCCGCACCGTATCGGCGGGTGCCGCGATGATACAATTCGGGAGGAAGACTATGGCAAACTCAAAAACAAGCTACATGAGCCGGCGCTCAGTCCTGCGTGCAGGCGCGGCGGCTTTGGCGGCTCCAACGTTCTTTGTTGGCAAAGCTCATGCGGCGAACGAAAAACTCAAGGTTGGCTTGTTGCCCGGTTTCGCATTTGGGCTTTACTGGGTCATTCAAGAAGAGGGCTTCGCCCCGGGCGTCGAGATGGAATACGACATCTTCCCGTCTGGCCCACCGGCCATCGAGGCCATGGTCGGCGAATCCGTCGAAGTCATCACAGTTGGTTCGGTGCCGCCGCTTATCGCAATGTCACGCAAGATTGCAGATTTCCGCGAGATTTCGATTGTAACGGACGCAGGCCCCTTGTTTACCATTGTCGGCAAACCCGGAATAAACGGGCTTGCGGATCTTGAAGGCAAGCGGGTTGGTGTGACGACCGGCTCGAACTTTGACTACTTCCTTGACACAGCCCTTGAGCTTGCAGGCCTGAAGGGTCTGGAGATGCAGCGTGTCAATATGGAACCGATGGACGGCGGAGCCGCCCTGATCGCAGGCGCAATCGATGCAACCTTGCCGTCATTGGCGGCAAAAGCCGCAATCTTCGATGCTCTGCCGGAAGCCAGCATGGTTGTTGACGGCGCCGAACTTCAAGGCGCGCAACGTCCAAAAATCCTCGACATGCTTATGACGACGCAGCAGGTCATTGATGCCAAGGAAGAAGCCTTGGTTGAAATCGTCAGCGCATATCATTCGAAAGCAATTCCGATGATGCGCGAAGACTATGACGGCACGGTTGAACTGATCACGCGTTGGCTGAAAGGTGTTGGTCGTCCAAACGTGACAACAGATGATGTCGCGCCTCTTCTGGGTGTGACAGATTATCAAGACCGTCAGGGTATCAAAGATGCCTATGCTAGCGGCGAAATTAAGGATGCGTTCGAACTGCAGTCTAACTTCCTGCTAAAGAACGAGTCGATTGGCGAGTTGCCAGACCTTGACGCGCTTGTAGACGATACAATCGTCAAAAAGATCTAGGTCGCGGCAAAGCCACCAAGAATAGGCGCAAAAAGCGCCGTGCGCTCCGGTTGTGCTTGCAATTCGGAGCGCGCCAAATCTGACCCGGTCACAGAAATTCGTACGCAGAACAGGCCGAGGTATAGCAGAAGCTTGCCGTATGGTTGCGTACGAAGAAGAAACGCGGAAAGTGTTGGCGTAGACCACGCTCCAACGGGAAGAGGCTTCATGGAACAACTAAAGGCATTTTTGACAGGTCGGTTGGTCCTGGGCGTTCTAGCCGTCTCGGTGGTCCTCTTGGCTTACCATCTGATAACCCTGAAGCCTGGAAACAACCCAGCCCTGCTTCCACCAATACCGTTAATCGTCACCTCTTTTTTCAAGACACTGGGCTCAGGCGCACTTCAGGAAGCACTTTTTGCCAGTCTTTACAGGATTTGTCTGGGATTTGTCATCGGGACAACATGCGCGCTGGTTCTGGGATGTCTCGTCGGCTGGTACAAAACAATCGAATACATCGTGGACCCTTTGATCGAAGCCGTCCGTCCGATCCCGCCGCTGGCATATATTCCGATCATCATCATCTGGTTCGGGATCGAGGAATTCAGCCGCGTTCTATTGATCTCGATCGCTTGCTTCATGGTGTGCGTGGTCAACGTGATTGCAGGCATGAAGAACGTTCCCCAAGTTTATGTCGATGCGGCTTCGACGATGGGCGCGTCACGGTTTCAGGTGTTTCGGACGGTCGCAATCCCGGCTGCCACACCGTTTATCATCACCGGTTATCGCATCGCACTCGCTGCGGCGTGGACAGCCCTTGTCGCCGCCGAACTTATTGCCGCTCCAAGTGGTCTTGGTTTTATGTTGCAAGAAGGGCGACGCTACTTTCTGACAGATCAGGTCATGATGATCATCGTCATTATCGGAGCCTGCGCGTTTATAATGGACCGCACTTTTCGTTCCGTTCAACGGCGTTTAATGGTTTGGTCGGAGGCTCGCGAATAAATGTCCGAGATCAAAGTCAAAGACCTTACTCACACTTTCGGAGAGGGCACAATCGAAGCCCTGACCGTTTTGGAGGATATCAATCTCAATATTCCATCCGGTAGCTTCACCTCGATTGTGGGAACATCTGGCTGTGGCAAGTCCACCCTTCTTAAGATGATGGCCGGATTGTTCGATCCGTCCGACGGCGAAATGACCCTGGATGGGAACTTGATCAAGGGCACGGATCGCAAGCGCGGCATGGTCTTTCAACAGGATGCTGTATTTCCCTGGATGACGGTCGCAAAAAACATCTCCTACGGGCCCCGGATACACGGGGCATCCAAGGCCGAGCAGGCCGCCGCCGAGGAAAAATGGGTGGAAGCCGTCGGCCTTAAAGGATTTGAGCATCGCTGGCCGCGCGAGTTGTCGGGCGGTATGCGAAAACGTGTCGATATCGGTCGGGTCTACGCCAACGATCCTGACGTCTTGCTAATGGATGAACCGTTCGGCGCGCTCGACGCGCAAACCAAAGAGCGGTTGCAAACCGATTTGCTGGACACCTGGCGCGAGACTCAGAAAACAGTTGTCTTCGTAACCCACGACCTGGAAGAAGCGATTTTCCTGTCGGACCAGATCGTTGTGATGTCTGCACGTCCCGGCCGCATTCGGCACATTGAAGATGTATCGCTTCCACGCCCCAGAACGAACGAAATGCGGCTGACGTCCGAGTTTCTGGATATCAAGCGCAAATTGTGGAATATGCTCGACCATTGATTTTTGAAAGGCGGATACAGCGGCATGCAGGCGGGTAACAAAAAGCGAAAAATTGCTGGTCGACCAAGCTTTCAGGATGCCGAAGCGAATGCGCTTGAACTTTTTCGGGATCAGTGCCGCCATGTGACTTTGTCGCGCAAGCAGACGATGCCTCTCTGGGAACAATTGTACCTGCATCTGGAAAGCATGATCCTCAGTGGAAAGCTGGTGGTCGGCAGTCGAATTCCTCCCGAGCCGATCCTTTGCGAGATATTCGAGGTGTCAAAGCCCGTAGTGCGGCATGCCATTTCGGCTTTGGCGACCAAGGGTCTGGTCGTGAAAATCCCGCGCAAGGGTATGTTTGTGGGTGAGCGTCCGAAAGAAAGCGGGTTTATCACGTCAAATATCAGCCTGTTTGATGATATGTTGTCGCGCGGTGCTTCCATCGACACGCAGACGTTCGAATTTGTGCGCGAGGCAGCGGACTCGCAAGAACGAACCAATCTGGGCCTAGAGGTCAACTCTGAAGTCATTCGGATCACCCGCGTCTTTAGGATCGACGGCCATGCGATCACACATTCGGTCATGTCCTTTCCGGCAGACCAGCTTGAGGGCTTTGACCACGACAGCTTTCGCGGCGGTTCGATCCACAACGTTCTGGCGACCAAATTCGGCCTGAAGATTGTGCGCGCGGATCGATGGTTGAACGCTGAAACACCCCCCAAATTCGTGCTGGATCGCATGGGTATTCCGGAACCCCGGTCGATGATTTTTATTGAATCCATCGGTTACCAAGACGACGGGAATCCCCTTGAATACTACCGGTCGTACTACGATTCGTCGGTCGTACGCATCCGCGTTTCGGTTTCAGATTAAAGCGGGAATCGTCCAATTTGATGAGCTTGGCGTTGCATATGGAAGCGATTGTATCCGAACAGGATGCAGGAGTGGGGGTCGTTTACGGTACGGGGCGAAATGACACTCTAAGCATTTCCACGATGCCGTTTGACGATATTGAGTACGGTATTCTTGCTGATGCCGAGGTCACGCGCGATCCAGCGATAGCTACGACCTTCTTCAACGGCGGCAAGAACGTCCGGTGCAAGTTTGTCTGATTTCGGACGCTGCCCCGGTTGGCGCCCTAGTTTTTTCCCATACGCGCGGGCCGCGGCCAGGCCGTATTTCACACGCTCGCTAATCGGGTCTCGCTCATGCCTTTAACGCTTTTTTCACCGGCAAGCCTGCCGTTTTGTTCCCTGAAATCACCTATAGTTTCTATCGCGCATGCTGCCAGTTGTATGGAGTGCAAAAAAGAGAAACCCGCTCGACATAGATTTCCGCATAGATCCTAAACGGTTCAAAGGTGAATCTGGTGGCATCGTCATTGCGAACCCAAATGCACCTACGGGTATTGCCATTGAGCTTTCAGAAATAGAGATAATACTACGATCAAATCCTGATATCGTTGTTCTTGTTGAAGAAGCATATGTTGATTTTGGCGCTTCAAGCAGCGTTAGCCTGGTTCCGCAATACGACAATCTGATAGTCGTTCAGACGTACTCGAAATCAAGAAGTCTTGCAGGGCTTCGCTTCGAAATGGCAGTCGCACATCCGGATCTTATTGACGCTCTCACCAGAGTAAATGTCACTGTACCCTAAAAAATCAGAATCTTGTCTGAAATTGCCCCGCAAAATCAATGCAGGTTTGTGCCTTTAATTTTCATATTGTACCGTTAATTGTAGTACTGCACCATTAATTGCCAGACAGTCGCGCTTGTGGAAAACTTTACTCTCCCTTTGTAGCGCACCGACGGATTTCGCCTTGCTACCAAGGACACAAGTATGAGTTCCGACCTGCAGCATCGCCTGCGGAAGTATTGCAATTAAGGGTACAGATTCGCCTCAGAATACTCCAAATCCGCAGAATCTGATTAATTAGGGTACAGTGACAGCAATCAATGAAGCGTCCAACTCAGAAGTCCTGGAGAATGGACGAGACTTACATACGTGTTCGCGGCAAGTGGATGTATTTCTATCGAGCAGTCGACAAAGCGGGGAACACCCTTGATTTCATGCTGTCCGAGCGACGAAATCGCCCAGCAGCTACTAGGTTCTTTGCCAAAGCACTGTCGTCAAAGGGGATCCCAAACAAAATCATCATAGACAAGAGCGGCGCCAATGCTGCGGGCATTCGAGCAGTGAACAGAGTCCTGAAGCGGTTCGGTTGCCCAGCCAAAGTACAGACGATCAGGTCCAAATTTTTGAACAACATGATCGAACAGGATCACAGATTCTGCTGGCGCTTTTGAGGGATGTGTCCCCAAGTGATATTTAGCCCGCCTGCCAATAACGGACCAGGATAGTCAGCCATCATCCGTGATACATTTGAAAGAACGAGTTAGACGAGAACTTTGGACAATAAGCATGGCATCGTTTGTCGGCTTGTTTTTCGGGCCAGGGCTGAGCAGCCTGGGTTAGAAATCCAACTCGCCATTCAGTTAATGAGAGCAGCTTCGGTGCGGCGGATAAACGGGCGAGCAGGACTTGGTTTGTATCTTCTGTCAGCAAGCTCAGGGAAAATCTCAACTAACTCCTGATAAACTTCAAGATCTGCATTGAGTATGTGTTCACCTGCGTAAAAGCTTTCGAGCAGGGCGTTCTCGCAGACTACGATTTCGTGTTTGTCAAACATTATGTGGATGTAGTTTACCGTATCACAAGGTTCACGGTAGATTCGGTCTCCATCACAAAGATGTTTGGCCGCACAGAGCAACTCGGGTGCATGGAAATGCAGTTCACAGCGCCAACCTGAAACCAGAATTCGATGCTGGGGTGAAACACGCAGCTCACGACGGTTTCCGATCGTGCCAGGTGCAAACCGGATTGGCGTATGTTTGCCCCGACCGCAAACAGAACGTTTGCCGATCCATCTCACGGGCTGCGGTCCATGATCCAGTGTTTCAACCAGATCGCCAACTTTCAGGTCTTCGATTGGGCGATCACCGCTCGGGGTGCGAATTTGCGTTCCCTCAGTGAAACATGCGATTTCGACCGTCTCGATACTCAGATAGGTAAAACTTCGACCGTTCGGGAGGTTAACCGTCCCACCGGTAGATCCAGGAGAAAATGGAGTGAATGTAGAGCCCGGAGGCAAAATCAACCGGTCGTTTCCATTGCCGCCATCAACGAAACTTGTGTTCAATCCGGCGTGTATGACGTCTCTGCCGCCGCCGCCGTCCAGATTGCCGCTGCCGTCTTCCGCGAAAAGCGTGTCGCGACCGCCGCCTCCACTGAGATTGTTATTTCCTGAACCGCCGCGCAGGATATCTTGACCCTGACCGCCAAAGATATTGTTGTCGCCTGAGCCGCCTTGCAGCGTGTCATTACCCCGCCCACCGCTGATACTTCCACCGAGCGAGCCGCTATCGACAAGGGTATCGTTGCCCCGCCCACCGCTATACCCACCTGCGTTCAGACCTACGGACCCACTTACATCGTCATCATTGTTGTTACCGGTGTACTCAACAAACTGGCTAAAAGACCCACCAGCAAGATCGCCGTCGGTATAGGACGTGACGGTGCCTGTATTTACGTTGGTAAATGTAATGGAACTTCCAGTCATGGTAACTTGGATAGCGTTGCTCAACCCCGATGCATCAATCGTGCTATCGGGGCCAATATCCAGCGAAGCCCAAAAAGAGGGATCGTTTATGTCTGCATTGGTTAGAGTGATAAAAACCGGCATGCCGCGATCCACTATTCAAACAAGTCAGTACAGTGCAGTCATTTTTGAGGTACATCCTACCCGACCAGCCGTTCAAACCCAACCTTGGGAAAAACGACGCATGAGAACTGGATATAGCAAGCTCGACCTACCTTGTTCGCAATTCGAAAGAACGGAGAACTCTGAGAATTGTGCCTGTTTCGACCAGCAGCTTAGCGGCGTGTCACGGTGCCCTGATTTGTTGGACACTCGCTTCAGAAGGTGAGCAAAATCAGTGCTTGTTTGTGCCTCTAATTGCTGGACTGTATCGCTAATTACCGGACTGTGCTCTTAAATCCTGGACGACGTTTCCTGTAGATAAGCTGGGTTGCGGTCAGACATGAGTAGGGCGGGTGCTCTTTTTTCTTTGCCGTTGGAATAGGCAACCCCTACTCGGCGACCCCCGGATATACAGACATTTAGGGCAGAGTGACATCTATACACCGGAATCTGTAGGGCGCGGTAGCTGATTTGGTAACTCAAATAAAGTAATCTACGGCAAGTATTTTGAGTGTGCCAAGATGCACAACTTATCTGAACGCCTTGATAGGTTCTGATGTCTCATTTCAAAAGGTCTTGGAGATAGAGGCCGCCAGGCACAAAAAGATGGTCATGATAAGAGCTTGATACAGGGTTCATCTCCAAGTCATTTTGTACGAGCGCCTATGCTATTCCTGTTAGAAAGCCGATAGCTTCACTATCCCGCAGTGTACTATTCCATGAAAAAAACTTGTTCCATATCGGCCCACCATTCACCTTCTTTGCGGGTCTCGAACGCGTCTTGCATGGGGCCGCAGACTTTCCACCAGTCTTGCGTAACAGGGTCCGCTGCGATTGCGGCGGTATCGGCGGCGAAATCGGTTCCGGAATATTCAAAATATCCGAACATCAGGTGTTCGGGACGTTTGAGAAAGATCGAGTAGTTGCGAAAGTTCGACGCTTTGAGCCGCGCGAGGACACCATCCCATACATCTGCGTGCAGGCGGATGTATTCCTCTGCGTGCTCAGGCCTTAGCCGGATTATGCTGCCGATGCGGCGAACGGTGGGTGGCGTGTTGCGAGGCAGGATTGCGCCCTTGTGGCCGATTACCTCAGCCGCCAACGTGTGTGCTGTCATAAGCCGGTCGGCCTCCGGTGCGCCATGAATAAAACTGGCAAGATAACCCCCATTGAAACTGTCGCCCGCCCCAGTGGTATCGATGACCGATTGTGCCTGTGAGAACGTCAAATCCTGTAACGAGGCATCAAGCGGAACGGGGCCCTTTGCGCCATGTTTAACCGCCCCTTTCTGAATTCCCATACCGCGCAGACGGAATACGACATCACGAGGGGTGGCGTCTCCGAATATCTCAGCTTCGTCCTCATACGTGGGCAAGGCGATGTTGGTGATGGACCAGAACCGTTCCGTCTGAACGTGGGCGGTGCGGGCGTCTTCCCACAGCATTGCGCGATAGTTTGAATCGAATGCCAAAAGGCCACCTGCCTTGCGCCGCGCCACAAGCGCCTTGAATAGTCGGTCTCGTGCGGGCGGTGAAATGATGGCGAGCGTAATGCCCGAAAGGTAGATCAGGTCGGCATGTGCAATCGCCTCTATTTCGTCACTCTCATCATTCGCAAACAGCTGTCGCGCCGCTGACTTGTCGCGCCAGTAGTGAAACCTGCGTTCGCCGTTTGCATCATTCTGGATCGCATAAATTCCAATCTGGCGGTTCGGATCTCGCCGAACGAATTCTATGCTGAGTTCTTCGGATCGCATCAGATCAATTGCCGCAACAGAAGCAGCGTCTTCGCCTACGGCGGTGACATAGGTCACGGTGATGTCTTGGCCCGCGCAGGCACGGGCGCAGTAGATCGCCGTGTTTAATGTGTCGCCACCAAAGGCCATTTTGAGCCCACCGGGCCCGTTCGACATTTCGGCAAGAGGTTCGCCAATGCAAGCGATATGAAAACTCATTCTGTGGTATCCAATCCGTAAAAACCCGTGGCGGTGCCACCATAGATCGCCGCCTGTGCGTCGGCGGGTAGGTGGCCCAGAAGTTGGGTCGAAACGTCTCTCCACCGCGTATAGTCGCCCGCAAGGTTCAGCACCGGCCAATCGCTGCCCCACATCAGGCGAGACGCACCAAAGGTGGACAGGACGTGGTTCACAACCGGTGATAACCAATCGGCATTCCAGCCGGGTCCGGCCTCATTGGCGAGGCCAGAGATCTTGCAGTATGTGTTTGGCAAGGCCGCGAGCCTCTCCATGCCATCGCGCCACGCGTTACCCGGATCTACGCCGCCCGCAATTACCGGTTTGGCACAATGGTCGATGACGATGCGCAGGTTTGGCAGGCATTCAGCCATCGCGGCCAGCACATCCAGATGCCGTGGCACGACCAATGCGTCGAGCCGCAGGCCACGGTCCGCCACTTGTTTCAACGCCTCCATCACGTGAGGGCGCAGGATCCAATCGGTGTCTTCGATATCCTGCAGCATCGGGCGGATGCCCTTGAGGACAGTATTTTTCGTCAACCGATCCAATGTTGCGGCAACGTTGGCGTCTTCCAGATCAACCCAGCCGACAACGCCTTTGATAAAGTGCGCCTGCCTGGACAAGGAGACCATGAACTCCGTTTCGGCCACCGCACCGGCAGCTTGAACAAGCACCGTGCCGTCAATTTTGTGCTGCCTCAAGTGGGGCTCCAGATCGCGAGGCAGGATGTCGTGCCGTATGGCTGCCACCTCATCCGTCATCCAGTCGTAGTCGCCGCGCGCAATCTGCCAGAAGTGTTGATGTGCGTCGATCATGGCGGGTTTTGACATGGGATACCTCACGAAGTCCTTGTGTTTTGGTTTTATATAATTAAAAACACATTGGGTAAAGCAGTCACATTAAGGCACCGACACATTGGAAACTCTGACCCCCATCATGCAGTTCGGCACCAGCCGTTTCCTTCAGGCGCACGCCGATCTGTTCATATCCGAGGCGCGCTTGGCGGGGCAGGATGTGGGACCGATCAGCGTTGTGCAAAGCTCGGGCGATGCGGCACGGGCTGGGCGTCTACAGGCCCTTGCAGTACCCTTCCCGGTTAAGATCGAGGGGCTTGAGAACGGCGTGCGGGTTGAGAAAACCGTCGAGGTCGGCAGCATTGCGCGCGGTTTGTCCACGTCAAACGACTGGGCAGACGTGCGGCGGCTCTTCGTGGAAGAGGTGCAGATTGTATTGTCCAACACGGGCGATGCAGGATATGCGCCGCAACCCGAAGATGAACGTCAGACCTTCGATCAGGCGATGTCGTATCCGGCTAAACTGACCCTCCTTTTGCGGGCGCGGTTCGAGGCCGGGGCGGTGCCGATCCAAATCATGCCGATGGAGCTGATTTCGGGCAATGGCGAGGTGCTCAAGGCTCGCGTCATGGAGCTTGCGAAGAATGACTCGCACGCATTCCTTGACTACCTTGCGACCGGTGTGACTTGGGTCAATTCGCTGGTCGATCGGATCGTTTCTCAACCGATCGAGCCTGCGGGCGCCGTTGCCGAACCCTATGCGCTTTGGGCGATCGAGGATCAGTCGGGATTGCGCGTTCCCTGCATACATCCTGCGGTGAAGGTTGTGCCCGCGCTGGCGGAAATCGAAGCGCTGAAGCTCTTTGTGCTGAACTTAGGTCATACAGTGCTGGCGGATCGGTGGCTTACGGCGGGTGGTGCCGCAACGGTCATGGTGCGGGATCTGATGGAAACACCGTCTGAGCGTGAACATCTTCAATCCATTTACACCAACGAAGTCCGGCCCGGATTTGCCGCCGCTGGCCAGGGTGCAGCCTTCGACGACTATGTGTCCACAACACTGGAACGGTTTGCCAATCCCTTTCTGGGTCACGCCATTGCCGACATCGCGCAAAACCATGCGATGAAAGTAGAGCGTCGTATCGAGGCGTTTTTGAGTTTTGCCAGAATCCAAAGCGATACTTCCGCCAAACCCATACTGGAACACATTTGCGCCCGTCAAAAAGGAGCTTGAGATATGACATTCGCAACCAATCAGGTGGGGCAGACTAATCTTCGCGTTTCCTCCGTGTCGCTTGGCGGTTCAAGCTTTGGCAACATCGGCTACGAGATCAGCGATGCAGAGGCGATCTCAGTGATGGAACACGCCTGGTCGCGGGGCATTCGCTATTTTGACACTGCTCCACACTACGGGCGGGGCCGGTCCGAGGCGCGGCTTGGCGCCTGGTTGGCGGGTAAACCGCGCGAACAGATTGTACTGTCGTCCAAGGTGGGGCGTGTGCTGTCGCCAGGACCGCAGTTGGGAGAGGCAGACGGGTTCATCAATCCGCTGCCCAATGCGGTGCGCTATGATTATACCGCAGACGGCATCCTTGAAAGTTTCGACGGCAGTTGCGAACGGCTTGGCACCACCGAGATTGAAATCCTCTTTGTCCATGACATTGGAGTTTTTACGCACGGGGTTGAGGCGAACGCCAAGCATTTCGACGATTTGATGGGGTCGGGTATGCGGGCTCTTCATAACCTCAAGCAATCGGGCCGGGTTAAAGCTATCGGGCTTGGCGTCAACGAAACGCAGGTCTGTCTGGATTTGATGGCAACGGAAGCGCCGGATGTGATCCTGCTGGCCGGTCGATTGACGTTGATGGACCGTGAAGCGGAAGACGGGTTGCTACAGGCTTGTGCTGATCAAGGGACCAGTCTGGTTTTGGGCGGAATCTTCAATTCCGGGATACTGGCAACGGGCCCAAAGCCTGGCGTCTGGTTCAACTATGGCCCCGCGTCCGATGTTATTCTTGAAAAGGCCTCTCGGTTGCAGGCTCATGCCGCCGATGTCGGGTTGACGCTTGCGCAAGCGGCCCTGCAATTTGCAATGCGCCATCCCTCGGCGTGCTCGGTTCTGATCGGGACCGGGAAGGTCAGCTCCTTGCAACGCAATTTGGACGCGGCCAACCTAAACCTGTCAGACAATGCGCTTGCGTTCGTGTCCACCTAGACGGCGCGGTCATGGGCCTTTAGTGAATTGACCAATGTCTTTGTCGACGTGGCCAAATGCTGTTGCGCCGCCTGTTCTGCCCGGCCTAGATCACCGCTGCGCAGCGCGTTGATATAGGCAAGATGTTCGTGGATGGCCGTCTCGTTCCGGACCCGCTCGTCCTCTTTGTTCCATTGGAAATGGTAGTGGAAGATGAGCGAAATGATCTTCTGAAAGTCGCGTACAAAACGATTGTCGACGACCGAATTGATCGTGAAATGAAAGGTCTCATCCAGTTTTGAGAAGTCGTGATAATCCGTTTCGATACGCGACAGCAGGTGGCGGTGCTCGTCTTCCAGTTGGTCTAGGCGGACCCAAACAGTGTGCTCGGCGGGCAATGCGATCAAACGCCGGACGGCGTTCATTTCCAGCACAACGCGCAGTTCCGAAAGCTCAAGTGCGAAGCTCTGGGTGAAGCCTTCGAGCCGCCAACCACCGCGCGGCCGCCGTTGGACGATGCCATACCGGTTGAGCGAAGACAGGAACTCTTGCAGTGTGTGCTTCGCCACGTGAAAGTCTTTCGCGATCTGGGCGACGTTCAAAACCGTGCCGGGGGGCACATCCATTCGCAGAACCCAATCGAAGAACCGATTCTCCAGTTCGTCCATGTCCAGAAACGCCGGCGGCTCTTCGAGGAAGTCAGATTTTCGTACCGACCTTTTGATAATTTTCTCCCGCCCATTCAGCTGGATGATGCTAGCCTGAGACAATCGGTCCAGCACGCTACGTACCACAGTTCGGCTCACCTGAAGGTCCGCTGCAATCGCGTTTTCCGATGGAAGCGACTGACCTATCGTCATTTTTTTGCAGTGATCCAACATTGTATTGTATGATTTTATCAGCCGCACATTGCTTCTTGCCAAGACGTTCCCCATCAGCTTTGCCGTACGCCTCAAGCCTATCGGTTTTTTTGGAACTGTACAGAAAAATTAAAAACACTTGACCAGTCAGGTTCAGTAAGTTCTGTATTAAATAATTAAAGACCGAAAACGGTCACTTTGGGAGGACATCAGGTGTCAAGCAAAGCACCCGAACAAAAGCGGAAGTTCCGCTTTCTGCCAGAAGGTACGTCGCTGCATAAACTGTCAGCGGTTGCGACGCTTTTGGTCTTGATCTTTGCGTTCTCATTTACCTCACCAGCCTTTTTTACGGTCAACAACGGCCTGACGGTTCTTTTGCAAACCTCTGTGATCGGTTTGCTGGCAATAGGGATGACGATGGTCATCATCACCGGTGGCATTGATCTGAGTGTGGGGTCGATTTTGGCATTGGCCGGTGTGATCGCGGGCCTGACAATCAAGATCGGGCTTCCCGTTGCACCAGCGATGGCGCTGGGGGTTTTTACGGGTGCGGCCTGCGGGTTCGTCAATGGCATGGTGATCGCCAAGATGCGGATCACACCTTTCGTGGCCACATTGGGTATGATGCTGATTGCTCGAGGGATCGCCCTGCAACTGACAGGTGCGGCCCCGATCAGTCGCCTTGGTGAGGCCTTCGGCGTGCTGGGCAATGGTGCATTGTTCCGCATTGTTGAAATGCAGGACAATGGCTTTCCCAAGGTGATCTTCCCCGGAATTCCGTACCCGGCGATCCTCCTTTTGGTGATGGCTGTCCTGGGTTGGTACCTGCTGCAAAAGCGACAGTTCGGGCGGCACATCTTCTCTGTGGGATCCAACGAAGAGGCCGCGCGTCTGTCCGGCGTCAATGTGGATCGCACGAAAATCTGGGCCTACACGACGTCCGGCGCCTTGGCCGGGATTGCAGGCATGGTCCTGATGTCGCGCCTTGTCACCGTCCAGCCAAACGAAGGTGTGATGTACGAACTTGACGCCATCGCGGCCTCGGTCATTGGCGGCGCGTCTTTGATGGGCGGCGTGGGAAGCATTTCAGGCAGCATGATCGGCGCATTCATCATCGGCGTGCTGCGCAACGGGCTGAACATGGCCGGAACATCGGCATTCATTCAGATGATCATCATCGGGATCGTGGTGATTGGAGCGGTCTACATCGACCAAATTCGCAACAAGAACTAACCATCTTTAATCTGGGAGGAAACTATGAAGAAATTACTCGCAACCGCAATCACTGCAAGCGTTCTGGCTGCAACCGGATCGGTCGCCGCCGCCGGAGAAATCGCCGTCATTGTAAAGACGACGAATTCCAACTTTTGGCAGAACGTCAACAAGGGTGCGACAGCGGCCATCGCCGATCATTCCGAGCACACGATGAGCTTCAACGGCCCTGCCTCCGAATCGGCGGTGAACGATCAAGTGGCTTTGGTCGAGAATGCGATCAACCGTGGCGTCGCGGGTATCGTGCTGGCCCCGAGCGACCCAGAGGCCTTGGCCCCGGTTGTCAAACGCGCCTTCGAAGCGGGCATACCGGTCGCGATCATCGACAGCGGTCTGGCGGAAGGCAACGAGCAGTACTACCAGGCGTTCCTGTCCACTGACAACTGTGCTGCTGGAGAGTTGGCTGCTCAGATGATGATCGACAACGCAGGCATCACCGGCAAGGTCGCCGTCATGTCTTACGTTGCTGGTGTTGGCTCGGAAATCGGGCGAGTCGGCTGCTTTGTCGAGCATATGAACGCAAATTCTGATGTCGAGATCGTTGGCCCGTTCTATTCACAGTCCCAGATGGCGACCGCGCTGAATCAGACAACTGACATTCTGGCGGCGAATGACCTGGTTGGCATCTTTGGTGCCAACGAGCCAACCGCCATTGGCATGGGCCGCGCGCTGGAGCAGGCTGGCAAAGCAGGCACGATCACCGCCATTGGCTTTGACGGCAACTCCGACCTGCAGGACATGGTAAAAAGCGGCACGCTGCTTGCCACTGCTGTCCAAGGCTCGTTCCAGATGGGTGAGCTTGGTGTTGATGCGGTGTCCGCCGTCATCGCTGGCGAGACTGTTGAGGATTTTATCGACACCGGTGTTGTGATGGTGACCAAAGAAAACATCGACGCACCAGCGGCACAAAACGTCCTTTACTAAACCTCCCTCGGGTTGGCGCAATATATGCGCCGACCCATTTCTCTGTTCGAAGAGGCTCACATGCTGGACAGTGTGCAAATCTCTCAGCCACTGGTTGAGATGGATAATATCGTCAAGACGTTTGGCGGCATTCACGCCGTTGAAGGTGTTTCCACAGATCTCTATTCTGGCGAAGTTGTTGGTGTTTTGGGCCACAACGGCGCCGGGAAATCCTGCCTGATGCGGATTTTGTCCGGAGCCATGCGCGCCAACAGCGGTGAAATACGCGTGAATGGGCAAACGGTTGATATGAAGTCCCCGCAAGATGCGCGTGAGTTTGGCATCGAGACGATCTACCAAACACTAGCTCTTGCCAACCATCTGGACGCCCCGGCTAATCTTTTTATGGGGCGAGAGCTCAAAACGCGATTTGGCAATCTTGACGACAAACGCATGCTGTCTGAAGCAACAGAGGCCATACGCCAACTAAATCCAAATTTCAAAAACCTGCGTGACCCGGTGGCCCGGCTGTCGGGTGGTCAACGTCAGGTCATCGCAATTGCTCGCGCGATCTATTTTCAAGCCAAGATCCTAATCATGGACGAACCCACTGCCGCCCTTGGCCCGTCTGAAACTGCCATGGTTGCCGACTTGATCGTGCGCCTGAAAAATGAAGGCATTGGCATCTATCTAATCAGTCACGACATGCACGATGTCTTCGAACTCTGCGACCGCGTGATGGTCATGAACAAGGGGCGCAATGTGGGCGCCTTCCGCATCGAAGATGTGAACAAGGACGACGTCCTGAGCTTGATCATCAAAGGCACGTTGCCCGACAGCTGGGAACCCCGAGGGGGTGCGGAATGAGCGCGCCAACGCGCCCGCATGGTGCGGTGATAGAACCCGGGACGTTCGTTGTTGAACAGCGTGTGCCACAAACTGACTTGCCCGAGGGCTGGGCACTGATCAATATCTGCTCGGTCGGGCTGTGCGGCACCGACTATCACATCTTCGAAGGCAAGCATCCCTTCCTCGAGTACCCACGGGTCATTGGCCACGAACTAAGTGGACGCCTCGCGTCCGACGTCGATGGGTTCGCAAAAGGAGAGTTGGTTGTCATTAACCCCTATCTGTCTTGCGATACCTGTCACTCTTGTAAACTCGGTAAGCGCAATTGCTGCTCTAATATCGAAGTTCTTGGAGTCCACCGAGATGGTGGCATGACGCCTCAGATCGCGGTGCCTGTCAACAATCTGATCCGCGCCGAGGGGCTAAGCGCGCAACAAGCCGCAATGGTCGAGTTCCTGGCCATTGGGGCCCACGCCGTTCAACGGTCCAATGTCGCCGCAGGTGCCCGCGTATTGGTCACTGGCGTTGGTCCGATCGGGATTGGCGTGGCCCTTTTTGCGCGGTTGAAGGGGGCCGAGGTCGTCTTGCTGGATGTCAGCGAAGAACGCCTTGCCGCAGTACAAACAAAGTTTGGCTTCTCGCAGGGCTTCACATCTGTGTCGGCTGCAATCGACGGGGTTACCGGGTTCGATGTGGTCTTTGATGCCACGGGCCACCGTGGTGCAATCGAAGCAGGCTTTGCCGCCGTGGCCTTTGGAGGGACATATGTCCTTGTGAGCGTCGTCAAGGAAACCGTGACCTTCAGCGACCCGGAGTTTCACAAACGCGAAATGACCTTGTTGGGCAGTCGAAACGCGCTTCAGGCGGACTTCGACTGGGTTTTGTCGGCAATGCGGGCGGGTGACATTGACACGGATGAGCTATGCTCTGCTGTAATGCCACTGGAAGACTTGCCCGCTCAGATGGAAAGCCTTGCCCGTGACCGCAGCGGCTTGATCAAGGTCATTGTCACACTGGGGGATTAAATATGGCAACACCGATCCTTCGCCTGCATGATGACGACAACATTGCAATTGCCTTGCAAGACTTGAGCATAGGTGAGGCCGGCGCGGTTGAGGCAATTCCAAAGTCGCACAAGATCTCGACGCAAGATATTTCTGAGGGTTCGCACATTCTCCGCTATGGTCAAATCATCGGACGTGCGACTGTTGCTATTCTGGCGGGGTCACATGTCCATGATCATAATCTCAGCATGAGTGATCACGCCTCTGACGCCGTCAATAAATCCGCCGTCAAGGTGTTGTCCAAGCCAGCGGAACCGCGGACCTTCCTCGGCTATCACAGAGAGGGTGGGGGCGTCGGGACGCGAAACTATCTGGGTATCCTCACATCGGTGAACTGTTCTGGCTCTGTCGCGCGCTTCATCGCAGAAGAAGCAGAGAGAACCGGCCTCCTGAACCCATTCCCCAACGTCGACGGCATCGTTCCGATCGTCCATAGTGCCGGCTGCGGGATGTCCAGCCGAGGCGAGGGTTATGATGTCTTATTGCGCACCCTGGCGGGCTATGCACGTAACCCGAACTTTGGAGGCATCCTGCTCGTCGGGCTGGGGTGCGAAGTGTTGCAGCTGGCCGATCTGGTCAAGGGTCAGAAGATTACCGATGACGGCCCTCTGCGCTACATGACGATTCAGCAAACCGGCGGGACGCGGCGTACTATTGATGCGGGGCAGGCGCATCTGGCCTCCCTCGCGGAACTTGCCAATCAGGCAACACGACAGCTAGCACCGGTCTCGGAACTGGTGCTGGGGGTGCAATGCGGTGGATCAGACGGGTATTCGGGCTTTACTGCAAACCCGGCTTTGGGCGGCGCTTCGGACCTTCTAGTGCAACACGGCGGCACATCCATCCTGTCTGAAACATCCGAGATCTACGGCGCTGAACATTTGCTTACCGCTCGAGCGACGACACTAGAAGTGGCGCGTGCTTTGATGGACCGGCTCGCCTGGTGGGAGGAGTACTGCACCCGTCACGGCGCACAGATGAACAACAATCCGAGTCCCGGTAACAAACGCGGCGGGTTGACCACAATTCTGGAGAAGTCTCTTGGCGCTGTAGCCAAATCAGGGCATGCGCCGCTCTCTGGCGTGTTCGACTATGGCGCACCTTTAACCACTAAAGGTCTCGTGTTCATGGACAGCCCCGGCTACGATCCGTGTTCCGTCACGGGGCAGGTCGCCTCTGGTGCCAACCTGATTGCTTTTACCACCGGTCGCGGATCGGTGTCTGGCTACAAGCCGACGCCAAGTCTAAAGCTCTCTTCCAACTCTGATCTCTTTGACCGCATGGGCGATGATATCGACATCAACTGTGGCGACATCGTCGAAGGGACCACGCTCGCAGAAAAAAGCTGTGAGATTTTCGAGGCCATGATCGCTACTGCCAGTGGGATAAAAACGAAAAGCGAAGCGCAGGGATTTGGCGGAGTGGAGTTTGTACCATGGCAGATTGGCGCGGTGCTATAGCTAATCGACTACTGTTTCATCCTTTATCCGGCGTTGCAGCTAACTTCGCGAAGTGTAGTTTCGAAAGCGTACGCGGAGGAAATTGGCAGCACCAACCCAGAACAGCGTGATCGGATCTCGGCTTTTGCCTAGCTTGTTCTGCCGAGGATATTCGCACCGAACTGCACAGCCGATGCATTCAACCGGTGATCGCAATGCGAAAGTCCCGAAAGAGGCGCGTTGGGTTGGATTGTCCTCTCTACCGGTTAAGAAACCTGGTCGAGAGATGTTTCAACAAACTTAAGAATGCTCGGCGGGTGGCTACCCGCTATGATAAGACAGCCGAAAGCTTCCTCGGCTTCGTAGATATCACTTCGATCCGCCTTTGGATCCGCTATTTGTCAATATAACCTAGAGAAGGGAACCGCGACCCAAGGAGGCCTTGACCGTGGGTTCAGATTGCCGCAGCATGGCCGTTGAAACAGCCATTCGTGCACGGCGAAGCATTTACAAGTAACGAAAAGTGGCTATGCGGGACTTCGGAGCCGTGTGTTATAGCCGTTGTTGAGGTAGGAAGCTCCTATAATTACGTTCGTGTCTGCAAAGAAGAATTTTTAGCGATCGCACTTGATTGTAGCGCTTATGTCGGATCACTTAATCGATGAGACTGAGGCTGCTGCTAATTTAAACGCTTGGGATTTTAAATTTTTGAGACTCGGAGATTTATCTAAATCCGCTTCATCAAACGATAACTGTACATTCGTTTAACCTGCCGAGATTGGCGTGGGAGGGCACCGTGAGCTTAATGCACAGGTCTCAGTGGATTAACCGCAAGGTCAGTGGAATTCGCTAACTTGCGCCAGTTAAGTTGACGGTGCCCTTCGAACGCGTACTTTTCTCTAACCCTCCCTTCAGCATTTATGTGTCTGTAAAAGTAACGCTCAGCGCAGATAATTCCTGTTAACAGATGAATTCCTGCCTCCCTAGTATGAGGGGATAGTTGGCTGCATGGCAGTAACCGTCGCCACCATCGGGAAAAGCTGCCCAAGCGAAGCTCGGCCGAAACGGCGGTCATATTTGACTGCAATATTGACATATAAATGGGGAACAAAATGAAAGACAGTCTTTCGAAATTATTGAGTGCCATCGACGAGGGCAGCTTCAATCGTCGAGATTTCCTGATCCGCGCCGGTGCATTTAGTGCGGCTGCATTGGTCGCGGTCTCTGGCTCTGGTGGAGCCGCGCTTGCAGATGAACCCAAAAAAGGTGGCATACTCAAGCTTGGCATCGGTGGCGGCGCATCAACTGACAGGCTGGATCCTGGACTTGCCGAGAACGCCGCGATGCTATTGGTTGGCAGGCTGTGGGGCGAAACGATGCTGGAGATCACGCCCGACAGCCAAGTTGCGCCACGGCTTGCGGATTCGTTTTCTTCGAATGAAGACGCGACCGAATGGACATTCAAAATTCGCGAGGGGATCACGTTCCATGATGGGTCCCCGATGGGCCCAGCGGACATAGTTGCTACATTCAAACGCCATTCCGATGAAAATTCAAAATCCGGCGCTTATGGCAACATGAAAGGCTTGTCCGACATTCGGGCGGACGGTCAAAATGTTGTGGTCACAACGGAAAGCGGAAATGCCGATTTACCGTTTTTGCTTGCAGGATACAACCTTGTGATTCAACCGAAGGGTGGCGTGGATAATCCAAATGCCGCTAACGGGACCGGAGCATACGTAATCACTTCGCAGGAACCGGGCATTCGTTACACCTTTGAAAAGAATCCGGACTACTGGGACGAAACCCGTGGCCATTACGATGGCATTGAAATTACTATCATAAACGATTCGACTGCCCGTAACTCTGCTTTGCAATCCGGCCAAGTCCATATGATTAATCGCGTCTTGCCGAAAGTTGCCAAGTTTCTTGCACAGGCGCCGGGCGTTAAAGTCAGAAACGTTTCTGGTCGGGCGCATTACGAATTTGTCATGATGGTTGATAAGGCACCTTTCGATAACAAGAACCTGCGGCTTGCCTTAAAATACTCGATAGACCGTCAGGAAATGGTCGATAAGATCCTTAATGGCTACGGATCGATTGGCAACGATATCCCGATCAACGCGGCTTATCCTCTGTTTGATACCTCGCTCCCTCAGCGAGAGTTCGACCTTGAAAAAGCAGCCGAACATTACAAGGCATCTGGTCACGACGGCAGCCCGATCGAACTGATTGTGGCAGAGGCCGCATTCCCCGGCGCTGGCGATGCAGCCGCCCTTTGGCAACAGTCTTGTGCCAAGGCGGGTATCACCTTGACCCTTAAAAAAGTACCGGATGACGGTTATTGGGATGATGTTTGGCGGAAGGCGCCTTTTTGTGCCAACTATTGGAGCGGTCGCCCAGTACAAGACCAGATGTATTCAACCGCTTATACCTCGACGGCATCCTATAACGACACCCATTTCTACAACCCAGAGTTTGACGCGCTAATAGTCGAAGCGCGCGGCGAGTTGGATCAGACTAAACGCTCCGATCTTTATTCGAAGATTGCACATCTGCTTTGGGATGAGGGTGGTGCCGTTGTCCCGATGTTCAACGATTTAATCGATGCCCATAGCGATACAATAGCAGGCTGGGTGGATGATCCAAACTTCGAACTGATGGGCGGCTACGCCCCAGTCAAGACGTGGATGGCCTAAAATCATGCATGTTGTGAATTGATGTCTAACCGGTCCAGTTGGCCGGTTGGACATCAGCAAATCTGGATTGCATGCTTCGCGTAGCCATGGGTCATAGGAATCGTCACCGAATTGGCAGTGAAGCTTGTTGGATGGTGTTGTCACGTTAACTGTTGTTCGGTTGCTCATACCCGTGATTGGACGTAGGTGATATTGATGAAGCCATCGTCAATCAGCTGCAAGCGTCACCGGTTTCCTCCTCAGATCATTGCCCACGCGGTGTGGCACTACCTTCGCTTCAATTTGAACCACCGCGAAGTTGAAGAGATGCTGCTGCAACGTGGGATCGAGGTTTCTTACGAAACCATCCGCAATTGCTTCTGTGTCCCCGCTCGCCGCCGCTCAGCCTTAACAATTCGGCATCACCGTCTCGAGGCCTTTGACGATTGGAATGCTGCCACACGAGCTGCTTGAAATCTGAGCATCAGCACTTCTTTGTGGACTGGGTGTTAACGTGACAACTCGCCTCTGGCGTAACCAAAAAGCATGATCCTAGCGTAGCTGAATGATCGTTCAATATGCACCTGATTTATGCACCACCCCAAGAGGCTTATTTTTTGGGTTTTTGGGCATGACGCAAATAGGCCACCGCAACACCACAGAAGTAAACGTTAGCAATGATCGAAACCGTGACAAAGTTTGAAATTGGGAACCCCACATTTTGAGTAATACCCATGCTACAACTCTGAACGCCCCCCTTCCGCGCTTGACCGGCAGACCCAGAACAACGCATTCTTCGCGGGCTTAGAACACTTGAAAGCAGCGTGGAACTTAGAACCGATACATCTTAGAAACGCCGCTCACCTGTTCGAATGACCGGGACCACGTCAAACCATGACACAAGCCAGTAGAAGAACAAAAAGACTACCACCTTCGGCTAATCAATCTCGGCGCGATCTTATCCAAACGAATTCGACAATTGTGCCATTGCTCAAAATTTTTTCCGCTGTTGTGGAGGAAAATGGAATCGCCAATGCTCAGATCAGGTTGAACAAGGATGCTTCGACGATCTCGCGCGCACTGACAAAGCTAGAGTCGCACTTGGGGCTAACTCTGTGTCAACGTGGGCGTGCAGGTTTTTCGCTGACTTCAGAAGGCAAGACAGTCTACGAGGAGGTTGAAAAGCTGCAGCGGGCCTTGTCGGGCTTTGACCGTCGCATAGCAGCTATACACGACTTTGGATCCGGCTCTCTACGTGTCGGAATCTTAGATAATATTCTTCAGAACCCAGTGTTCCCGCTCGGTCGTGTATTCCGAGAATACACGTCTAGTTTTGTGACACCGCCAGCCATTGACGTTCAGGTCATGCCGCCAAGAGAATTGGAAAAAGCTCTAGCTGAGGCACGCGTTGACATATGCATTGGTATCTTGCCAAGCCATAGTCCAGGTCATGTTCGCATGACAGCATGCTATGAAAACGATCTGTTTTATTGTGGCCGAGACAGTGCGCTGCATAACCTGTTGCATCCTTCAATTGCGCCAGAGACTGTCATTGATGAATTGGGAAACCAGGCTCTGGTTACCAGAGACTTCCTAGAAATACCGGATATGCCCGGTTTCAGTATTAATACGTTTCAAGAAGTCAGTTATACTGCCAATCTAGAGGCTGTTTGTCTGATGATCGCATCAGGAGCCTATGTCGGATTCTTGCCGGAGCACTACGCCGAACCGTATGTTAAAGCTGGTGAAATACATCCAGTTTTACCCGAAAGGCTGTCAAAACAAATCTCTATTCAGTTGGTAACATTGAAAAGTTGCTTTGACAGCCGAACGGACGTGCGCAGGTTTTTTGCCCTTGCACGCGAATTCATGGACGAATGCTAGCGCCATTAAGCGTGAGACTCATTCGAGCACTTTTGCCAAATCAGACCGTGTTGCATGGGCACCAAAAATTCCGCCTTCCCTGTTCAAGCCATTCAGGACGGCATCGTGAAGAGCATCTTCGGCCGCGCCACAACAATCGGAAATCAATAAGCAATCGATTCCACGTTCATTTGCATCTCGCATTGTGGAAGACACGCAGACATCGGTTGTAACCCCAAACAAAATCAGGTGTTTGACCCCCCAATCGCGCAGAATGTCATCTAGCTCGGTTTGATAGAAGGCGCTGTTTCCAGCTTTATCGACGACTGGCTCATTGGCAGCAGGATCAAATCCCGGCGCAAAGTCCCAACCGGGCTCGCCGCGTACTAACAAACGCCCCATTGGACCAACGCTCCCAATCGCAGCGCCAACGCGAATTGCACGCAGTTTTTTGGTTTCGCTGAGATCACTGAGGCCTGGCTCATGTCCCTCGCGAGTATGTATAAGTCGGATTGAGGTGGCTCGAAGCAATGCGAGCAGTTCTTTCGTATTCTCTGCCGCCATGTCGATCGATTCATTGGCTTCACCCAAAGATGCGAAATACCCGTCTGGCGACAGAAAATCATTCTGCATGTCAATGCAAATTGCTGCCGTGTCTGCCAGAGACCACTTGCCGCCAATTGGCCACGAATATGGGGCCGAGGCCACGATGGGGAGAGAATTTTCAGTCATCATTTTCCAATTCCACTGTTGATTTTTCTAAGTGGTAAGGAAGTTGCCAAATCTAATAAATAGATAGATTGGCAACGTAACGTGCAATATATGCACGCAATATTGTTTAGCAGGGTATTGCCAAGTTGCCTGGCGTTTCGACGGCGACAAAAGGCAACGAATGAACATCCATCCAGCATGCCGCGCCTGAAGGGTTTTCGCTACCCTCGTGAGGTCATTGCCTACGCGGTTTGCCTTGAGCACTGCGGATGTCGAAGATCTCTTGGCGGAACGGGGTGCCATCGTGGCCGGGAAAACATTCGGCTTTGGGTCAATCGTTTCGTCGCGCATTTTGCTGCCTACATCCGGCGCGATTGTCCCAAGCCGAACGACAAATGGCACATGGACGAGGTTTTCATCACGATCCGCGGCGAGAAGCATTGGTTGTGTCAGGCCATCGACGCGAACGGCGACGTACTTGATATCCTTGTTCAAATCAGGCGAAGTGCAAATGCGACCAAGTGGTTTTGCAAATGATTGGTCGCTCAGTTTGGTGAGCCAAGGTTCGTGATAACGGACAAGTTGCGCAGCTACATCAAGCCCGTTAGCGCCTTGGCACCGCAGGCCGACCACCGGGTCTGCACAGTTGACTATTTGGCATGAGACTGTCCCAGAGGGCAGGGCAGAAAAAAACGGGGCTGAGCACCTCTTTTTCATAATCTCTACCCCAAGTTTTCATCTCTACAATCAAAGACAAGCGCAGCAGACATTTCGTCGTGCAATACATACCCGCTCTAAGAAGTTGGGTGAATCAGCAGGAGAAACATCGCAATGCCCAATTCAAAACTTCTTCTTTCCCGCCGCAAGATGCTTAAGGTTGCTGCAGCAGGCGGGCTTGTCTCTTCAGGTGTGCTTGCTACGCCTGCGTTGACCCAATCACGCACAATCAAGATAGGGTCCTATGGGGGTTTTTTTGAGGACAACTTCCGCCAGCATATTTATCCTGCGTTCACTGAGGAAACGGGCATAGCAGTCGAAAGCATCACTCAACCCGACTCATCCGGCTGGCTTTTAACAACACAACAGGCAATCCAAGCCGGTGTTCTGCCAGCCGATCTTTCTCTGCATGTTCCCACAAACGTCATCAAAGGTGATCGCATGGGTGAAGTGTTTGACCCCATTGATCCAACCCGCATTCCCAATATTGGCAACGTTCAAGGTGGTTTTTTTAACGAAATGCCCGGCGGCCTCTACGGCGTGGGTGCGTTTAGCTACTACACCTCGTTGGTTATGAACACGGATGAGGAGGAAGCGCCAGAAAGCTGGACCGAATTGTGGGATGTCGACCGGTTCCAAGCCAGCCTTGGACTTCCGACCGAAGCAGCGTCACCATTGCTCGATATCGTGGCCGTGTCGTTCTTCGGTGGTCCGGACATTCTACAGACGCGCGAGGGGATCCAAACTGTCATCGACAAGGTCGCGGAGATGCGGCCTAATATTTCCCTTTGGTACAGTTCGACTAGCCAGATGGAGCAAAGTCTAAAGAACAATGACGTTATTGGAGGAATGCTTTACCACGACGTTGTCGGATTGCTGGCGTTGGACGGTATGCCGCTCGCCTCGATCTTCCCGAAGGAAGGCAATCCGGTCGATTTCAATTCCTGGACATTGTCGGCCGGAACCCAAAAACGCGAGGAAGCGCACGAGTTCATCAACTTTTGCTGTCTGCCGGAAACACAGGCACTGCTTGCACGCACGATTGGCGTTGCGCCGGTTGTGAATCCTGCGACAACTGATCTGACGGAGGAAGAGTTCCACGCCGTCGCTGGAACACCCTCGTTCCCCATGAGCTACGATGTCCTGCTCGACAATGAGACCTTTATCGAAGAGGCCATGACAAAAATGCGAGCAGCGGGATAAGCGTGCACCAAAGAAGGAGGTGCGCATGGAATTGACCTTTACAACGCATCAGGCCGTTACGAGCGACGGGGTTACCCTTGTCTACAAAACGGCTGGCGATGGTCCACTTAACCTCATTCTCATGGGTGGATGGGGCTGCACACGGGATTACTATGACGAGACTCTGGCTCACATGTCCATTAAAGGGTTGAGAGTTGCCGTCTTTGATCTTCGTGGTCATGGGGACTCAACGGAAAGTCCTGACTCTTACAGCTCGGCTCGGCAGGCTGCAGATGTGCTTGCGGTAGCGGATGCTGCGGGGATGGATGGGTTTGTCGCTTGCGGGCAGTCTATGGGTGCTAAGTATGTCCAATACCTGCCCGTGCTTGCGCCCACACGTGTACTGGGACTTGTGCTCATCAATGGTTGTCCGGCAGGACGTATCGATGTTCCTTGGGAACAAATTGAGGAAACGTCGGGATATGCGGGTGACCGGCACGCAATGCGGGCAACCCACAACGCAATGATCACCAGAACAGTCAAACATGAGCTGTCCGAAATGTGGATCGATAACGCCGCTAAGATAAGTCGTCAGGTACTGCGTGAGACTCTAAAGCACTGTTTCTACGATGATTTCGAGGACAAGGTGCGCGCAGCCGCGCCATTTCGAGCGCTGATCGTAAGCGCGCTGCATGACAAGTTTTTTCCTGTCGACATGATGCAGGAAAGGGTAACTGGGATCATCCCTGGCGCACGCGAGGTCTATTTGGACTGCGGTCACGAAATCCCTTTCGAGCGACCCGCCGAGCTTGCGATTGCAATGGAGTCTTTTCTTGCCGCGTGTGATCCAATGATAAATGCGCCTACCACACTATTTGCTAACTGAACTAAGGACAAGGCATTGCCCAAGTACAAGATATATAAGCCGGAAGGTGTCCCGGACCCATACGGCACATATGTTCACGGATTAGAGCCAGAGAGGGGATCTCGGTTAGTGTTCATTGCTGGCCAAGTGCCGGTAGCAGCAGACGGCAGCGTGCCTAAAACAATGACTGAACAGGCGACTATTTGTTGGGGACATGTCGAAGGTGTATTGAAAGATGCGGGCTTGGACATGTCGCATTTGGTCAAAACAACAATGTACTTAACAGATCGAGAACTTTATGCGGAGGCTGACGCGGTTAGTGCAGAGTTCCTGAAAAATCACCGCACCCCTGCCGTCTGCGTCGAAGTGAGCTCTCTTATGGAGCCAGATTGGCTGATTGAAGTTGAGGGCATCGCTGCAGCCCCCTGAGGCACGAGGTCTATCTTGACGCCAGCAATGGCTGACAATCTGCCACGGCTCAAAGTGCTAATGGTGGCCAGTGACTGCGTTACCAACAGTAAGCAAAGATTCATTGGTTAATCAAGATGTTCTGATCGTCATCCTGATACGAAGGTAGTGAATAGGTCGTATCGGAAAACCGATCACCCTTCCATCGGAGAAATCACGTGGAATGGGGCTTCAACGGGCTAAAGAACACCAGTTTTGTGTCGCGCAGAAACAAATTTACCGAAAGCTGTTTTGGCTTCGCCAGCAAAACGTCAATTCGGTCGTGCTCCATCATTTGTCAACGTGACCTAGTTGTTGCGCACCAGTAGCCATGAGTTTGCAACACAGCCAGTTTCTATGTGTCCGGGAATCACCCGTCAGAGTCGGCTGATTGCGTACTGTAGAATACCAAAACATTGCAAGAAATCATAGACTTGATGATTTCTTGCTCGAGCGACACCGAAAGCCACGCTGAGCGATCATTATTCGCGCTCCAAGATTGGTTTCCACCGTGGAATACTGGAACGCGAGAACTTCATCTTGTGGTTCGGGATGTCTTTATTCCTGCCTTTAAGGGGCGGTTTTGGAAGGTCTGGGAAAAGGTGCTAGGGGTTAGGAGAGATACGCTTGTTAGGATCAATCTGACCAACCTTCGGGAAAATACCCGAAGACTGGTGGAACGCTGCCAGCAGGAAGGCGTATTGATCACCGGTGTGACCAAGGCAACATTCGGTCTGCCGCAGGTTGCACGTACGATGATTCAAAGTGGTGTGATAAGCATTGGTGAATCGCGTTTGGAAAGCGTGAAGCGCCTGAAAACTGCGGGAATTCGCGCGCCCTTAATGATGTTGCGTATACCTTCGCTTAATCTCGCTAAAGACATAGTGTTGAAAACCGATATCAGCCTCAATTCCGAGCGCACTGTGATCGAAGCACTTTCAGATGCCGCGGTTCGGCATGGCAGAGTCCACAAGATAGTCCTGATGATTGATCTAGGAGATCTTCGCGAAGGTGTCATGCCAAAGGATGTCGAGCCTTTGGTGGAGCGTGTGCTGGAGATGCCCGGCGTTCAACTTGTGGGTGTGGGAACCAACCTGACCTGCTACGGTGGCGTAATCCCAACGGAAAAGAATCTTGGCCGGCTAGTCGATTGCGGAGATCGATTGGTAGGGTCCTATGGCGTAGACATTCAATATGTCTCGGGCGGGAACAGCAGTACTCTGCCTTTGCTGTTTTCGGGGAAGCTGCCTGCTGCGGTGAACCACCTTCGCTTAGGTGAGTCTATTTTGCTGGGTCGGGAGACTGCTACTTCGACGCAGTGGCCTGGGGCTAGTAGTGATGTGTTCGAACTTAGCTCGGAACTTATTGAAATAAAAATTAAACCTTCGCTTCCAATCGGGGAAACCGGGATGGATGCTTTTGGTCGAAAGGTCTCGTTCGAGAATAGAGGCAACCATCGAAGAGGTATCGTGAATCTTGGTCGTGCGGATCTCGATGTCGATGGACTGGTCCCGATCGACCCCAACATCACGATTTTGGGCGCGTCGTCAGACCACCTTCTGGTCGATCTTAGCGCTACGAAAACCCCCAAGAAACTTGGTGATCGGCTAACATTTCGAATGGCCTATTCGGCGCTGATCGGGGCTATGTCTTCTGACTCCATCTCACGGGATATCGTTGAAGACGAGAGCAGAGAAACTGAAATTTCGCAGGTTGCACTGGTCTGCCGTGACGTGGGTGATGGCCGTAATAGATCACTGCTGCCAGACATCGCCGCGCGCATCGATGAGCTGGGCTGCGATGTTGTTTCTACTACTATTACCGGTAGTGACCAAGTGTTCGAGCAGGCTCTGAACGATGCGATTAGTTGCGAAGGGCGGTTGATGGTGACGGGAGGCAATGCCGCCGTTGCACAGTGCGCCCTTAGCCAACTGGTTGAGCGCCACGGCCCCTTGGGAGTTGTCTGGATCGATGCACAGCCGGGATTGGTATCCGAGTCCGAACCCGCCGAGATTCTGACCGGTGCCTTTGGAAGTGACGAAGCGCTAGATCTTTTGACCAACAACGTCGTCGTTATTGGTCTGCGCGAGGGAAGCCCCGCGCAAGTTCTAGCGCTGGTTGACCATGAAGTCTCGGTATTCACGATGGAGGATATTGATCTTCTCGGAATCCAGGAGGTGATTGACAAGTGCCTCAGGCAAACTTCCGCAGGAACCGCAGGCGTCTTCGTTTATTTGAATCCAGCTGTGATGGAAGATTCGGACCAGGGTAGGCAAAAGGCGCTAACTTGCCACGAAACCTCGTTAATCTTGGAATGCATCTCCGATAGCGAACATCTGCGTGGCCTAGTGGTCGCACAAAGTCCGAAAGGATTTTCTGAGACTTTGGCTGAGCAGGTCAATAGCGTCACGCTAAGCGCATTTGGCAGGAAGACAATGCATTCACCAAGTGACTTGGAGAAAACCGCATACGGAAACCGCAGCATGAGTGGTGGCCACATTATCCCTTCAAATAAGGAGAGCCAGTGATGGAGAACATCAAAGTCGCAATCTGGGGCCTCGGTGCCATGGGCAGCGGAATGGCCCGTATGTTGGCAAAGAAATCAGGGGTTGATATCGTCGCGGTATGCGATTTGGCGCCGGACCGAGTAGGGCGCTGTCTCTACGACGTCCTCGGTCTTGCGCGAGGAAATCACCCTGAGGTTATCATTTCAGACAATCCAGACACGGCATTTCCAGACAGGACCGCCGATGTACTGCTCCTTGCTACGGATTCCTTCACCAAGGGCGCGTTTGATAAGATCGCCTTGGGCCTTTCACGTGGGATGAACGTGATTTCAACGGCTGAAGAATTGGCTTATCCGCAAGCACAAGAACCTGAGTTGGCGCGTCAACTCGACGAGATTGCGCGCGATAACGGCACGTCGGTGTTGGGAACCGGCATCAATCCGGGATTCGTAATGGATTACTTGGTGTTGGCGCTTACAGGAACCTGCGAACAAGTAGACGGGATCAAGGCTTCACGCGTCAATGATCTTTCACCTTTTGGCGGTACTGTTATGCAAGAACAGGGCGTGGGTACCACTCAAGCGGAATTCGAAAAAGGGGTCCGCGAGGGCAGCATCGCTGGTCATGTTGGTTTCCCGGAATCGATCCGAATGATCGCTGATGGCATCGGGTGGAAAATCGAGCGGATTGACCAGAGCCGCGAAGCAATCCTTACCTCGGTGGATAGAAAGGCACCCTTTGCAAGTGTCGCGAAAGGCGATGTCGCGGGGTGCCGTCAGTCCGGAACCGCAACGGTTGATGGCGAAGAAAGGATCGTCATGGAACACCCTCAGCAAATCCGACCACAGGACGAGGGCATCAACACCGGCGACATTGTCGAGATCAAGGGAACTCCAAATATCTCGATGAAGATCAGCCCCGAAATCCCGGGAGGCATTGGTACGATCGCCATGTGCGTAAACATGATCCCGCAGGTAATCAATGCGGATGCGGGACTAAAAACGATGTTGGACTTGCCTGTTCCGCGCGCAATCATGGGCGATTTCCGTGATCAGATTCGTGCCGAAAAGCGCGTCGTCGAATAGTGCCGTAAAGGCATTTTGTAAAGGAGATCCGAATGCGACAAGCACGCGCCGGCGATTGGGTCCGGATATATAGGAAGGTGATTTCAGCTGAGGAACGGTCACCGCAGATCCCAGATGATACTCGCGCAACTGAATTGGGTATGTGGGTTAAAGGCACGATTCAAGCTGATGGGGATATTGGTGACCACGTCGAGGTCGTCACCACAATTGGCCGTCGCGTTTCGGGTAAGTTGATCGAGGTAAACCCTTGTTATGAATTAGATTTTGGCGAATTCCGGCGTGATTTGCTCGATATTGGCACACAGGTCCGTGGCCTGCTGAAAAATGAGGTCGAGACCGATGGCAAGTGACATGTGCTTCAGCGCGGTAATGCAGCGCAAAAACGCAATCATGAAAGCCTCGATCGGGATTGACTATTCCGATTTTGAGACGGGTGGCATCGCATTCGACTATGAGGCCATGATGCGGGAAACTGGCTACTCGCTGAAGGAAATGAAAAAGATCCAACGCGAAGCTGGCGTCGGAAGCACCCCGCTGCTGGAAATGCGCAACTTGACTCACTTGTCGCGCAAAATGGCTGGCAAACCGGGTAAAGGGGCGCGCATCTTCGTAAAGGACGAAGCTTCAAACCCATCCGGTAGCTTTAAGGACCGACGAGCTGCAAACGCCGTCTACCATGCGAAACGGTTGGGATATGGAGGCGTCGTAGCCGCTACCAGCGGCAACTACGGTGCTGCAGTAGCCTCCCAGGCGGCGATCAATGGGCTGAACTGCATCATCGTGCAGGAATGCTACGACAGTCAGGGCGCCGGGCAACCGGAAATCATCGAGAAAGCCCGCCGCTGCGAGGCATACGGGGCCGAGGTTGTACAGCTGACGGTTGGCCCGGAACTGTTTTTAACCTTCCTATCGATCTTGGAGGATACCGGTTACTTCAATGCGTCGCTCTATTCGCCCTTTGGGATTGCTGGTGTAGAAACGCTGGGGTTCGAGCTTGTCGAGCAAACCCGAGAACTAACCGGACGCATCCCGGATATGGTAGTTTGCACTCATGCCGGTGGCGGCAACCTAACTGGCACGGCCCGGGGGCTATTGGCTGCGGGTGCTAAGGACACAACCGTAGTCGGTGCCAGCGTCAACCTCAAGGGGTTGCACATGGCTTCGGATAGGCAATTCAATCGAAAGTCGTTTACAACAGGCCACACTGGGTTTGGTATTCCTTTTGCCACCAAACCGGACCGCTCGGATGTGCCTCGGTCCGCCGCGCGGGTACTGCGTTACATGGATCGTTATGTCACCGTGAATCAGGGTGAAGTCTTTTACATGACAGAGGCACTGGCGCGATTAGAAGGTTTGGAGCGTGGCCCGGCAGGTAATACCTCGTTGGCCGCCGCGTTTTCGCTGGCGCAGGAACTAGACGAAGACCAGATATTGGTGGTTCAGGAAACAGAGTACACCGGGGCGGGTAAACACGTACAAGCCCAACTGACCTTTGCCAAAAAACAAGGCGTGCAGATCGGGTTCGGTGACCCCAAAGACGAAGTCGTCGGCGAGAGTATCGTTTTACCCGAGGGTCCACACCTGATCCGGGCTGTTGACGTCGATCTCGACCGCCTGCGCCGCTCCTATATTCGAAACGCTTGTCAAGAAGCGCAGTGCAATGGGGTCTCGGACCAGGACGTCGTGTTTCTCGCGGCGGAGACCCGAACTACCCAAACGTTCGTCCGCGAGATGTTGAACGAACTCACTGCAACCTGACATCCCGTTGACGAGGATTGAACAATGAAAAGAAAAGACGAATTCGAAAAGCGGCGGTCGCATCTGGCCAGCCTCAGTAACGATGAACTGCAAGCGCGGTTTTGGGAACTGACCGACATGGTTGTGGATCCTTTGCTTGAGCTTGGCCGTAAGAACACCACGCCATCAATCGAGCGTTCCGTCCTTCTTCGCATGGGCTTTTCCTCAATTGAGGCACTCGCGATCGTTGAGGGTGTATTGGACCGTGGCCTGATGGGTAAAGGTGCGGGCCACGTCGTCTTCAAATTGGCCAAATCCGAAGGGATGGGAATCCGCGATGCCGGGTTGGAACTGGCAAACGGTAAGCTATGGGATCGTGCAATAGGTCTGTTTTCAAAGGTGAAGTCATGACCGTGTTAAATCCGAACGAAAAGCTCGACATCGAATCCATTCTGACTGATCTGGAGAACTATCGTCCAAAACGCCGTGGCTGGACTTGGCGTGAGGCCTCCGGTGCGATACAGGCCGGCCCGTTTACTTTCCGCGATTGTTCCACGCCGCTTAAGAACAGTGTTGCGCTACCCTCTGCTAAGTATTTCAACGGCATAGACCCACAGTCGAAAAACTCGATCACGACCGAGATTGCCTCGGGGCGCTTTGAAGATGATATCCGAAGGATGCGCATGGCCGCCTGGCACGGCGCTGATCACATCATGGTTATCCGCACGGCGGGCCAGTCGCACTATGACGGTCTAATTGAAGGTACGCCACAAGGGATTGGCGGGGTACCGATCACACGTAAACAGGTGCGTGCGCACCGTAAGGCGCTGGACTTGATCGAAGAAGAGGTTGGACGCCCGATCAACTATCATTCCTATGTGAGTGGTGTAGCGGGGCCGGAGATCGCCGTCATGTTCGCTGAGGAGGGCGTCAATGGCGCGCACCAAGACCCCCAGTACAACGTGCTCTATCGCGGCATCAACATGGTTCGCAGTTTTGTTGATGCATGCGAGGCAAAGACTGTTATGGCCTGGTCCGGGATGGCTCAAATCGACGGGGCGCACAATGCGAATGCAACCGCGCGCGAAGCCTGGAAAGTCACGCCTGAGCTTATGGTTCAACATGCGATCAACACCCGCATGTCAGAACGCGTCGGGATCGCGCCGCAAAATATCTGCCTGTCCACCGTTCCGCCAACTGCGCCGCCCGCGCCCAGCATGTATCTGGACCTGCCATACGCCGTAGCGTTGCGAGACCTGTTCGACAAGTACCGGATGCGTGCGCAGATGAACACCAAGTACATGGAGGCCTCCACTCGCGAGGCCACTGTGACCCACACGCTCAATTTGTTGATCTCGCAACTGACACGAGTGGACATCCAATCGACGATTACGCCGGACGAGGGCCGCAACGTCCCGTGGCATATTTATAATGTTGAGGCATGCGACACTGCAAAACAGGCCTTTGTCGGAATGGATGGGCTGATGGACCTCGTCGCGCTTAAGGACGATGGCGTCTTGCGGAATAAGGCGCGTGAGATTAAGGAACGCGCGATCCTATTCATGGAAGAAATGCTCGAAATCGGCGGGTACTTCGAGGCCGTTCAAGAAGGGTATTTCGTTGATTCCGGTTATTTCCCTGGTCAGAATGGTGATGGGATCTCACGCGAAATACAAGGTGGTATTGCTGCAGGCACTGTCTTTGAACGCGACGAGGACTATTTTGCTCCTGTCACAGCTCATTTCGGCCACAACAACGTGACACAATACGATCCTGAGGCAACCGACAACCCGGCTAGCTTGATTAATGGTTCGACATTCGAAAAACCCGAGAAGACCATCTATGTCGATGAACTGGACGAAACTGACAATGTGTCTGTACGGCTCGCAGAATCCGCGCCTTACCGCATGTCTTCAAGCATCAAACCAGAGTCTGAGTGGGCGGGTGACGGAGTAATTTTGCTCACGCTGTTTTTTCCCGTCGATGCGCGCACGGCTGCTGCTGCTGCGATCGAGATGGCAACAAGGATGGGGCTGGAAGAACCCGAAGTCATTAATCGGGAAGTGATGCACCCAGCCGAGGGGACGCGGATCGAGCTGAAGGGCAAGGTTCCGTTTGCCATTGACGCGGAGACGCTAAGTATCCCGCCCGAGCCCGAAATCATTTCAGACGACGAGCTGCGAAGCGCTATTGATAAGTGTCCAATGCGCATCGTGGCCGGGACGGTTGGCGAAGATGAGCACTCTGTCGGCCTGCGAGAGATCATCGACATCAAGCATGGCGGAATAGAGAAATATGGGATCGAATGCCACTATCTCGGAACGTCTGTCCCGCTTGAAAAACTGATTGATGCAGCGATTGAATTGGATGCCGATGCGATCCTCGCGTCGACCATCATCAGCCATGACGACATCCACTATTCCAACATGCGAAAACTGCATGATCTGGCCACCGAAAAAGGCGTCCGCGACAAGCTGGCGATCCTGGCTGGCGGCACTCAGGTGACACCAAAGATCGCGGAGGAAATGGGCGTCGACGCCGGGTTTGGCAGGGGCACGAACGGTGCGCATGTCGCGACCTTTCTTGTTCAGAACCGGCGGCAAAAGTCCGAGCCCGAATATCGACGAAACTGAGGGGTTGGCATGATGTGGATTGACAGCCTTGTTGCGGAAATCGGCAGTACGACGACCACAGTCAGCGCGTTTGGCGGTATCGGAACGTCGAACCCAAGCTTTTTGGGCCAGGGGCAGGCGCCGACCAGCGTTGTCGAGGGAGATGTTCGCATCGGACTAGAAGCGGCCAAAGGCGATTTGGCGCGTTGTCTTGGTGTCGAAAAAGTGAGCGCCGGTGAGATGTTGGCCACTTCGTCCGCTGCGGGAGGTTTGGGTATGAGCGTGCATGGTTTGGTGCACGACATGACTGCGCGCGCGGCAAAGGAAGCTGCGCTAGGGGCAGGCGCCATTCTGCGGACATTGACCACCGGTCGAATGCGGCGTGGTGACATCAAGCGCCTGCTTGAGTGCCGACCAAATATCATTCTGTTGGCTGGTGGAGTGGACTACGGTGAGCGAGATACGGCGCTCAACAACGCTGAGCGAATTGCCGATCTGGATCTGAAAGTACCGCTAATCTACGCTGGAAATGTTCAAAACCAAGACGACATCCGGCTAATCTTCGAGAATACCAGATTCGATCTGCATGTTACAGAAAACGTTTACCCGAAGATTGACCAACTGAATGTTGAACCCGCCCGTCGCATCATCCAAAATGCGTTTGAAGATCACATTGTGCACGCACCAGGTATGGAGCATGTCCGAGAAATGGTCGATGGGCCGATAATGCCGACGCCTGGAGCCGTTCTCGAGGCAGCAAGATTCCTCTACCAAGAATTTGGCGATCTTGTCGTACTTGATGTTGGGGGTGCCACGACCGATGTTCACTCGGTTACTGAAGGCAGTGAAGAGATCAGTCGCATTTCTATCAGCCCTGAGCCATTGGCAAAGCGGACTGTCGAAGGTGATCTTGGAGTATTCGTAAACAAAGACAATGTTGTAGAACTGGCGGGTCGTGAGGCAATCGAAAAAAAGCTTGAGGTTGATTCAGTATCGCTTGAGCAACTGATGGCAAATCATCCGCCAATTCCACGCAACGCGTCTGAGCTAAGGTTTACGGAAGAGCTTGCACGGGTGTGCGTCCTCAACGCTGTGGAACGTCATGCAGGCGCAATTCGTAGCGTCTATGGCCTGTCCGGCAAGAAGGACATTGCCGAAGGAAAGGATCTCACGGAGGTGAAGTACATCGTGGGCACAGGCGGGGCTTTGACCCGGCTCCCGAGCCGTGTGGATTTGTTAGCTGAAGTGACTAAGCACAATAGGCACGGTACTTGGTTGTTGCCGCGAGAGGAAACGCGGGTCCTGATCGACAATCATTATACTTTAGCGGCGGTTGGTGTTTTGGGGCAACGCCATCCTGAGGCGGCATTGGCTCTGGCAAAGCAGAGTCTGGCTATGACGGGATGCCGCTCCTGTTTGCCCCGAAGTTAACTTGACAACGATACGTTTCGAGGCGTGGAATCCCCCCGACCCACGCCTCCCTTCAATTCAATCGGTACTGTCGAATGTTCAATTGGAGCAACCATAGTCGGCATTACAGGATCAAGCCTATCCTCTGATCTGAACAAACATCCGAAAGCCTTATGCCGTCTTTCAAAGTGCTGGGTGAGACCATCTCGTCTATGCCTTATGCCGGCAGCACCTCCACGTATGTTTTAATGCAGTCTGTGTAAGACAACGAAATCTGAACGGATTACAAGTGTTTGGATATAGAGACAGAGGATTCAATCACTGCTACCGCTTTCAGCGTTAGCACTTTTCTCCAGCCAACTGAGCAGCGCGATGACCGCCGAGTTTGAAGATGAGTCTTTTGGCACAGAGGCAGTGTACCAGACACATCTGGCAACGCGTTTGTCCAGCGGGACGAGCGTTCCCATTTGCAGTTCACGCTGGCAAATGATGTTGTCGGCAAGTATTACACCTTCTCCGTCGATTGCGGCGTCAATTGCCATGGAAAGGTCAGAATAGACTTTTCCGGTCTGCCAACCATCGCCTGCGGATACATGTTCAGCATACCAGAGCTGCCAAATCTGCCGACCATTGTCATGGACTAAGGGCATGTGGTCGAAATCTAGCTTATTATCCTTACTAAGCAGTTTCTTTTTCAGGTCGGGAGCGCAGGCCGGAAAGCAATCCAGTGGAAAAAGCTTGCGATGCATAGCCCCGGACTTTGGTCTTCTTGTGTCAAAATGCACAAGCATATCGGCCTGACCTTCTCCGAATTGGGGAGCTGTCCATGCCGACTTAACATCTATCTCTACGTTCGGAAACTCTGCGCAAAACTCATTAGTCTGACGTCTGAGCCAACGTGAGGCAATTGCAGGCTCAGCAAGAATGGTAAGTGCTCCCCTTTGGTTCAATTTTAAGACACTATAACAGGCGTCTCGCAAGGTCTGGAACGCGTTCGACAGGTGTGGGGTTAGTGTCCTCGCTTCTTCAGTCAATTCAATCCTGTTTCCATGCCTTATGAAAAGTTGCGTACCAAGCCAGCCTTCAAGTGTTTTAACATGTTGGCTGATTACGCTGTGGCTGACGTGAAGCTCCTCTGCAGCCTTGGCAAAACTGGAATGGCGCGCAGCGGCTTCAAAAGCCCTGAGAGCGTTTAGATGTCTTAAGGGTACGTCCATGGTTTGAGTATAGGTAAAACCTTCGCTGAGGCCCAGTTAAAACTGATTTCTGTGTCGGCTTGTAAAATTTACACTTGCTGTATCACCGAACTTCGGACTCAGCGAACTGGAGAATTCGAAGGCTTGTGACACTAACAGGAGCAAGAGAATGCCATTCAAATCGACCGCAAAGACAATAAATCGCCGTACATTGCTCAAGACTTCTGCCGGAGCTGGGTTTGCTGCTGCATCCGGTCTGCTCGGGTCGCCTGCTATTGCTCAAAACCGTTCCATCTCGGTCGGTGCGTATGGTGGCTATTTTGAGGATAGCCTTAAGGAACATGTCTATCCAAAATTCACCGAAGCAACCGGGATTATCGTCAATAGCGTAACCCAGCCAGACTCGACGAGCTGGCTACAAACCATGAATCAAGCCCTTAAGGCGGGCAATGTTCCGGCGGATCTGTCGATGCACACGCCTCTGAACCTGCTCAAGGGAGAGCGTCTCGGCGGTATATTCGCACCGATCAACACCGGCAATGTCTCGGGCGTTGATATGGTGTCAGAGGATTTCATTCACGCTTCTGATGCGGGTGTGCTGGGCGTTGGCGTTTTCAGCTACTATTCTTCAATGGTCGTGAATTCCGACGAGGTCGACCCGGTTCCTGCAAGCTGGGCCGAGTTCTGGGATACCGGCCGGTTCGAGGCCAGCCTGGGCCTGCCCAAGAACGTGAACTTCAAATTCCTCGATGTGGTCGCCGCGACGTTCTTTGGCGGTGTTGACGCACTGCGCAGCCATGACGGAATTGTCGCTACGGTCGAAAAAGCTTCGGAACTGCATCCGAATGTGGCTTTGTGGTTCTCGGCGGAAAGCCAGATGGAACAGGCACTCAAGAATTTTGATGTCGTCGGTGGCATGTATTTCCATGACGTCGCCGGTCTTATGGCTTCCGACGGGCACCCTATCGCCTCAGTTTTCCCTAAAGAGGGATGTCCAATCGATTTCAACTCTTGGACGCTTTCGGTAGGTTCCGGAAAAGCAGCTGAGGCTGAAGAGTTTATTGCGTTTACCTCGCAGCCAGATATTCAGTCGCTGATGGCGCGAAAGATCGGTACGGCGCCGGTGATCGATCCAGCCAAAACAGATCTTACACAAGAAGAGTTGTCTGCTGTCGCGGGTACTCCTGCGATCAAGTCACCGTATGAGGTTTATCTGGATGATGAAACCTTTATCACCGAAACCTGGGACCGCATGGTCGCCAAAGGCTGATCAGAGTTTTCTACACATGTCCGACCTCATCCTGAAGAACATCCGCAAGGCCTATGGCCATGTGACGGCTGTTGAAAATGCAAACCTGACCTTTGAGTCGGGTAAGTTGACGGCGCTGTTGGGGCCGTCGGGTTGCGGCAAGACCACCTTGCTTCGGATGATTGCCGGACTGGAGATGCCCACCAGTGGCGATATCATTCTTGGAGGCGAGAACATCGCCTCCAAAAGCGCTGAGCAGCGTAAATTTGGCATGGTGTTCCAGAGCTTCGCGCTGTTTCCGCACCTGAACGTTGCGCGGAACGTGTCCTACTCGCTTCGGATTGCTGGGGTCGATGCGACAACCCGGCGTGCCAAGGCGCAGGAGTTGCTGGAACTCGTGCAACTGGGCGACAAGGGCCAGCGAAAGATCGGTCAGCTTTCCGGCGGCCAGCGCCAGCGGGTAGCCATCGCACGCGCCCTGGCGCAGGAGCCCGAGGTCTTCCTGCTTGACGAGCCGATGTCCGCCTTGGATGCGCAGTTGCGTGGCGATTTGCAGATGCAATTGCGCCTGTTGCAGCAAAAGCTCGGCATAACGACGATCGTTGTCACGCATGATCAACGCGAAGCCATGACCATGGCAGATCAGATCGTTGTCATGTCGCATGGCCGGATCGAACAGATCGGCACACCGCAGGAAATCTATCACAAGCCTGCCAACAGCTTTGTGGCGAACTTTATCGGAAACGCGAACCTTCTGGATGGGATAGCGACGGCGACTGGCATTCGTGTCGGTGGAACAGAAATCGCGGTCAGCGACCGGGGCAGTTTCGCGGCCGGGCAGGCCGTGACCCTGTTTTGCCGCCCCGAGGCGGTCGCTTTGCACGACACGGAGATTCCCAATTCGGTACCCGGCACCGTTACATTTGTACGCGATGAAGGACCTGCGCGTGAGATCCATCTGGACACGCCAGCGGGTCACATGACGGCCGAGATACCGGGGTCGTTCGAGGCGACCGTCAAAATTGGTGACCGTTTTCACGCGGAGTTGCCTGATGGCTTGTTGCACCTGCTGCCTGAACGCTCCCACGACGATGAAGAGGCCGCCTGATGTCAAAGGCCGCAGCTTTGCCCACGCGTCTGGCCAAAGTGGCCTATATCGGCGCAGTGCTGGCGATGTGTATCACGCCGTTTCTGCTGGTGTTTGCCATTTCTTTTGGCGAGAAGATTGAAGGCGCCGCCTGGGTCTGGGGTTTTCAATTCGACAATTATAAACGCTTCTTTGTGGGGGCGGATTACCCAAACTCCATCTCTTTTCTGTATCTGAAGTTTCTTTGGTACTCGCTTTACTACGCCATGATCGCATCGATCCTGGCGGTGGCGACCTGTTTTCCATTTGTTTGGCTGATGACTCGTCTGTCGCGTCGGGCGCAAACGGTTTGGCTGGTGTTCTTTCTGGCCAGCCTGACCTTGTCCGAAGTGTTCGTCGTGATGGGCTGGGACATTCTGCTGTCCAACCGCTCGGGCCTGCCCGCCTTGTTCAAGGAAACCGGTCTGACCGATTTGCTGAAAGAGACCGGTTGGTTCGACGTTCTACGGAGCTGGGGGTTGGCAAGCCCGCGCAACGTACGCTTCAAACCGACGGAGTTCGCAACTATCTTGACTATGACTTATCTGGTCTGGCCATATGCGGTCATCCTGCTCTATCCGCCACTGTCCAAGATCAACAACGAGATCATCGAAGCCGCTCGCACCATGGGCGCAGGGCCCGTCACAGTGGTGCGTACGGTGGTCCTGCCCATGGTGCGAACGCCGATCGTCGGAACCGTTCTGCTGCTCTTTGTGTTCCTGCTTGGTGCCTATGTGACCATTGCTGTATTTGCGGCTCCAGAAAAACACACGCTGTCGATTTCAGTCTATGAGGCGGTGCGCGGAGCGACGCTGAATGCACCCTTTGGCTCGGCTCAGGCGATCATCCTGCTGATTGCGGCGGCAGTGGTGCTGGTCTTCAGCCGCATGGCCCTTGAGCGGGGAGAGAAGTGATGGGCATGCTGCTGTCCCGCGTTTTTATGGGCCTGATGGCCGTTTGGATCATTGTCCCGATTCTGGTGGTCTGCGCAGCTGCCCTGAACGGGGGGCGGACCATGTTCTTCCCGCCCGAGGATCCCACATTTGCTCGCTTCGTCGAGTTCTTCGTGACAGAAGAAGTCTGGATCAGATCACTGCGTAATTCGATGATTATCGCTCTGGGCAGCGCAGCGCTAGCCGTGATTGCGGCTTGGCCGATTGCCTATTGGCTTTGGCGCAAAGCAGACGGTGTGTCGAAGGTGCTGGCCGGGCTGGCGTCGATGCCCTTTGCTTTGCCGCCCATCGTTTTTGGGGTCGGGCTTGTCTTTTTCTGGGGGTTCTCCGGTTCGCTCGGAAACATCTGGTCGGGCATCATCAGCCACGCGGCGCTGTTTATGGCGTTGCCGCTGACCACGCTTTCCATTGGTCTGCAAAGCCTTGACCGGTCGCATCTGGATGCGGCGGCAACGATGGGAGCGTCTGAGGCCACCGCCTTTCGCACGATCATTCTCCCACAGATGCTGCCATTCACCGCCTCGGGTTTTTTCTTTGCTGTGGTGCTTAGTTTCAACGAATTCATCGTCGTCTTCTTTGTCTCAGCCTCGGCCTATTCGACGGTGACGGTACAGATCTTCAACTCGCTTCGAAACGGGTTCACGCCGACCATGGCCGTAGGCGCCATCACGTTCATTACTACCTCGATCATCATCTTCTCTTTGATCGCAAGGTTCGGAAACCTTCCGCAGCTTCTTGGCGCGGACAAATCCAAGTAAGGAGAAATACATTGGCTAATCCAAATAGAAAAGAACGCGCGCTGATTGAAGGAAACCCGGTACTGGTCGTGATCGACATCCAGGCGGGTGCCTTTATCGATCAAAGCGCCACGGGCCGCAACATCGACCACATGCCCGGCTATGCGGATCGCATGATGCAGGCGCGTACAGCAATCGACAAAGCGCGCGAATGCGGCATTCCGGTAGTTTTCATTCAGGAGATTCACCGATCGGACCAGGTAGATTTCGGTCGCGAACTGGATGGTGACGAAGATGTGCATTGCCTCGACAGCAATCCAAACACCGAGCTTGCGAAAGAGCAGATGGGCTTTATCGACGGTGATTATGTGATTCAGAAACGGCGCTATTCGGCTTTCTACGGAACCGATTTCGAGATCCTGCTGAAAGGGCTGAAAGCCGATACTTTGCTTTTGACCGGTGGCCTGACAGACGTTTGCGTTCACTATACTTTTGTGGACGGCCATCAGGGCGACTATTTCTGCCGTGTGATCGAGGATTGTGTCGCAGCATCAAGTCAAAAAGCGCATGACGCAGCGCTTGCAGCGATGGAGTATCTGCAAACCGGCGCGGTCCGCAGTCTGGACGAGACGCTGGCTGCGATGGAGGCAGTCAAGTCCTAACCTAGATTTGTAGTGTTATCCCAACGTACTGCGCCCCGGGCCAGCGATCCGGGGCGCAGTTATCTAAAGCTTAAGCATTACTTTTTGGCGGCTACCACAATAATCTCGACCGCAAACTCGGGCACGGCAAGCTTGGCCTCGCCACAGGCGCGGGCCGGTGCGTTACCCCCGGGTACCCAGGCATCCCAAACTGCATTCATTTCATCAAAGTCCTTCATATCCGCCAGCCAGATCGTGGCCTGAAGGATGTGATCCCTGTCTGATCCCGCTTCGATGAGCAGCTTGTCCACCTCGGTCAAGCAGGTGCGCGTCTGTTCGGCGACGCTGGCGCCCAACTCGCCAACCTGGCCAGCCAGATAGATCGTATCGCCGTGAATGACGATTTGACTCATCCGGTCTCCGACATGTTTGCGTGTGATGTTCGACATGGTTTTTCCTTTTTCCGTGTCTGTTTAAGAAAGCTTGTTAGCGCCCGTTCACTTTGATGAGGAGAGCACAAGGCTTGCGGCTGCCAAGTCTTCAAGTGCGAGACCGACCGATTTGAAGACCGTATAGCCGAAGGCATCGCGCCGCCCCCTGTGTTCGCCACGACACAGCTCGGTCAGATCTGCGACGATATCGGTGCTACTCAATACTCCGTCTGTGATCGGTTGGTACAGATCGCCGGCCTTGATCGCTCCGGTTCGGGTGTCGACGAAAATATCAGCCTGCGCCATGGCCGCATCGTCGCATTCCCGCATGTCCTCGCGAAATGCGCCGATGAGGTCCAGATGCGTGCCGGGTGTGAGCCAGGAGCCATGAACGACCGGTCGGGTCGAGGCGGTTACCGTGGTAATGACATCTGACTTCGCGCACGCCGCCTCAAGGTCTTGCACAGCGATTGCAGGCAGTCCGTCCGCTTGCATTTCCGAGGCAAGCGCCGCCGCCTTTTCTTCGCTTCGGCCCCAAACCAGAACCTTGTCGTAGGAGCGGACCGCTGCATGTGCGCTGGCCACTTCGATGCTCAGTTGCCCGGTGCCCACAACCAGCAAGGTCCGCGCATCGGTGCGCGCGAGGTAAGAGGCCGCAAGCGCAGAGGCGGCCGCCGTGCGCCGGGCGGTGAGCGCATCGCCATCCATAACAGCTGTCAGGCGTCCCGTTTGGCCGTCAAAGGCCATGTAGCCGGCATTGATCGTCGGCTGTCCGATTGCGGCATTTTGGGGAAAGAAGGTCACGACCTTAACGCCGATCGCTTCTCCCGGCATCCACGCTGGCATGATCAGGACAGAGGACGTGGAACCATCGGGCTGTTCGATGTTTAGCACCTGTCTGTCGGGGGCCGAAACGGCCCCGTCTTTGAACCAGGTTCTTAGCTGCTCAATCAAGTCGGGCCATGCCAGGCGCTGCTTGATCGCGTCGTGCAGGATGAGTTCAGTCATTTCTATGTCCTTGGATGTGGGCGGCCATCAGCGTTGAATGCGTGCCGAGCGTTCGCGTTCGATCCGACCCACATATGCATCCAGAAACAGACAAATCACCAGATAGATCAGGCCGATAAACAGATAGAGTTCGCGGTAGAACCCTTGCCAGTTGCCGTCGAAAAGGCTGGATCTTGCCGCGCCCAGAAGATCGAACAACCCAATGATGATCAACAGCGACGTCGCCTTAACGAATGCAATGGCGATGTTGACGATCGGTTGCATCGAATTGGCGATCACCTGAGGGAGGATGATAAGGCGCTGACGTTTCCAATAACCAAAGCCAAGGGCTTCACTGGCTTCGGTTTGCCCCTTTGGCAAGGCCTGCAAGGCACCACGCAGTGCCTCGGCGAAATAGGCTGATGTCAGCAGGGTCAGGCCAAACGCGGCGCGTGTGAGTTTGTCGATCATCATGCCCTGAGGCATCAGCAGCGGGATGATCGCAAAGGTCATGAAAACCAGAGTGATTGCCGGTATCCCGCGAACGATCTCGACGAATATCTTGCAGGGGACATTGATCGCAGTATTTTTTGACACGCTGCCGAGCATGAGCAGAACGCCGAGCGGGAACGCGCCTGCGAGGCCGCCTATTGTGACGACAAGCGTTATCGGCAGACCGCCCCAGCGATCGTTGTCTACAAGCGTTAACCCCAGGAACCCGCCCCGCATCAGAAGGATGCCGATGAAAAACGCGGTGATCCAACTGATGAGCACACGGCCAAGAGTGCGGCGCGTAAAAAAGCCGTAGATGGCTATGGCGACGACCAGCGCCATGAACAAGGCTGGTCGCCATAGTTCGTCCACAGGGTAGGCGCCAAACAGGATTAGGTTCCATTTGGCGCCGATAAAGGCCCAGCATGCGCCGCCATTGGTGCGGCAATCCTCTGCCGTTCCGACCAGTGTTGCATCGGTGATCAGCCAGCGCACGACAGCGGGGCCAGCGCTTACGAGAATGAGAAGTAATGTAAGTGTTATGATCGTGCTGAGCGTGTTGCCGAAATAGGCCGATCTGAGGCGCTGAAAAAAACCCTCGCGCGGTGCGGTACTTGGGGGGGCGGACGCCGTTACACTACCACTCATACCGCGCCTCCAGCACGTGAGAGAGTTTCGTGATCACATAATTGAGTGTGACATAGAACAGCATGTAGATCGCAATAAGCTCTATCGCCTGACCGGTCTGGTTCATTGCAGTGTTGCCGGCAGACACAAGTTCCGGATATCCCACAGCCACCCCCAGCGAGCTGTTTTTTACGAGGTTGAGTAATTCGCTCACAACCGCCGGCATCGCAACACGCGTGGCTTGCGGAAGTACAACAAGGCGCAATCCCTGGCCTTGACTGAGACCGAGGGCTTGCGCTGCTTCCATCTGGCCAGTGGAGATGGATTCGACAGCACCTCTGAGAACCTCGGCAATATAGGTTCCGGTATAGACTGACAGCCCGATCAGGATCGTCAGGAACTCAGGCGAGATCGTCGCGCCGCCATTGATGGAAAACCGGCCCGCCGCGGGGTATTCGAAGGCGATTACACCTGCTCTGGTGAGCAAGATCATCAAACTGGCGCATCCTAAAGTCGAAAGAAGAAATATCCATGATCCGCTCTTGCCGGCTTGCCGACGTTGGTTGGAAAGCCAGAACGCGGCGAGCAGAACGGCCACCACAATTGCGATCACTGCCCATGCGGTTCCGTCCGGCGCAGGGAAGTTAATGCCCCGGTTGCTGATATAGAGATGTGGCAGGGGGCTATAGGTTTCCCTTGGCGCAGGCATGCTGACCGTAAATATGCCGAACCAGAAGAAAAGCTGTAGGAGGACGGGTGTATTTCGCACCACCCGGACATAAAGCTTGGCGATGCGCTCTGCGGTGCGATGGCCCGACAACATCGCGACCGCGGCGACAAATCCCAGAAACAAGGAAAAGAAGATCGCGGCAACAGCCACTTTTAGCGTGTTGCTGAATCCCGCCAACAAGGCTCGCCCGTAGCTGTCATCGCCATCATAGGGGATCAGACTTTCGCCAAGATTATAGCCCGCACGATCCCACAGGAACCCAAAACCGGTCGCTATGCCCTGGGAGTCGAGCCGCTGTTTTACGTATTGGGCGACAAAATAGACGCACGCGGCCATTCCCAGCAACAAAATGAACTGGAAAATGCGTTGACCGTGAGCCTGTCTGAAAGTCGGGCGATGCATTCTGCGAACCTGCGAAAAAGCCCCGCCGAACGTGCCGGCGGGGAATTGAATCTAGAACAGTGGCGAATACATCAGGCCGCCATCGCGCCATAACGCGTTCTGCCCACGTTCCAGACCCAGGGGAGAATCCTGCCCAACGTTCCGCTCGAAGATTTCGCTGTAGTTTCCTAAGGACGAGATGACATTGGCGACCCAATCGTCATCCAGACCAAGCGGTTCTCCTACGCCGGGCGTGACACCAAGAAATTTCTGAATGTCGGCATTGTTCTCATTTTTCATGTCCTCAACATTATCCGCCGTAATATCGAGCTCTTCGGCGGTCAGAGTGGCGTAGACAACCCACTTAACGACATCCATGAAATCCTTGTCGTCGCCGCGCACAACCGGGCCAAGCGGGGATTTTGCCATGATGTCCTCAAGCACGACGTACTGGCTTGGATCATCGGATGTCAGGCGAACAACGGCCAACTGCGAAAGGTCGCTGGTAATCACGTCGCAGCGATTTGCGAAGAACGCCGAGAAGAATTCCGTGCCGCTCTCAATCACAACCGGTTTGAAGGTGATGCCGAGATCGGTGAAAAAGTTGCGTACGACATATTCGCTGGTCGTACCCTGCTGAATGCAGACGCTGGCGCCATCCAGCTCTTTTGCGTCTGTAACGCCCAAATCGGCGCGTATCATTAGCCCCTGACCGTCGTAGAAATTGAACATTGGAAAGTTCAGCCCCAGCCCGGCGTCGCGGGTCAGTGTCATGGTGCTGTTTTGCGCCAGGACATCAATCTCTCCGTTTTGCAGTGCGGTGAACCTTGCCTGAGCGGATAGTGGTACGAATTTCACCGAGGGTTCACCGAGAATGGCTATTGCAAACGCACGGCAGAAATCCGGATCCAGCCCCTGCCATGCGCCGTTTTCGTCCGGCGCGCCGAAGCCGACCAGACCTGGATGAACGCCACATGTCAGTTCTCCGCGGTCTTTGATGGTCGAGATCAGATCGGCTTGTGCCATGGTTGCCAGGCCTGCCGCACATATCGAGGCCATAGCAAGTGTTGTCTTCAACGGGGTCATCACAGGGTTCTCCCAGGTTGTTGGTTGTTATAATCGTATACTATTTCCTAAAACTAAGCTGACTGAGACCACATATGTCAACTTCTTTGTTTTGATTGCTGTACGAAACACTTTCGTATACGATACAAAGGACAGGCAAAATACCGTCTTGAAACTTATTTCGATAGCAAGTCTGATGGGCGCAAACGTGTACGGAACCAATTCGAATCAGGAACGATACAGGACCAAAGAGCAGGATAGCGATGTTCTAAGATATATTGCCGCTCGCGTGTCTTCAGAAAATGCCACGGCACCCCAATTTGTCGTTCAGGTCCTGCGAGAGGCCATCATTTCCGGCGCGCTCGAAAGCGGTCAATCCATTCGTCAGGATCAGATTGCAAAGGAGCTGAACACCAGCAAGATCCCCGTCCGTGAAGCGCTGCGCGAGCTCGAGGGTCAGGGATTGGCTAGCTTCACACCAAACAAGGGCTTTGTGGTCAGCAAAACCTCGCTTGAAGAAATGAGCGAAAGTTTCAAGTTGAGGCTCATGCTCGAAGTCTTTGCCGTGCGCGAATCCTTACCTGTTGCGACGGGCGCGCAACTCTATGAAGTAGAGAAAATCATTGATGAATATGAGCTGGTCAAAGACCCGATGCTGACCAGCTATTGGAATCTGAAACTGCATCTCGCGCTCTATGAACCTGCTGGCATGCCCCACTTGTGTCGTATGATCACCAGAGCCCATACCGTGTCACAGCGCTATACCCATTTGTATATGAAGTTGCGCGGCGAAGAAAATGAAACACAAGACGAACACCGTGCAATTCTTGCGGCCTACCGGGCACGGGACTTGGACCTCGCCGCTGATTTGATGACCGATCATATTTCAGTTGCTTGTGATCGGTATACCCAATTTCTGGCGGCCCACTTGAGTAGCGGCGCCTGACCTCTGGAATTTCACATTATGCCGGTGCTTCGCGCGACGTTTTCGCGAAGCTTTCGGGTGTTGTTTGAAGTCGTCGCTTGTCACGCTGCAATGCCGATTGTGTCTTGTATTGGCAAAAACCATGCTTACGAAAAACCGACGCTGAGCCGTAGATAAACCTACGTACCCTAGAATAGTATACGATATAGCATGATGCCGCCGATCGAATGAATGATTGATCCGGTTTTCGCATATCAAACGCCGTAGCTTCATCTTGAGGAACACCGGCGTCATATAGGCAGGGGGAGGACCCATGAAGTTCCGTACAAAAAACACACCCGATTTCGAAAACATGTCGCTATCAGACCGCGAGAGACTCCTGGGCATGGTCGGCCAGGGAGCGACCCGACGGGATGTCATGCGCTGGATGATGGCGCTTGGAGCGACGGCAGCGGCGTCAGGAACGGCATTCGGATCCGCGACGGCGGCCTGGGCGGCCACGCCAAAGAGGGGCGGCAGGCTGACTATTGCGGATGACCAGCACGGTCCGGCGGATACGCTTGATCCGGCCCTGTTCGCCTCGTCGAACGACTACTTCCGGGGGCGGATGTTCTATGGGTCCCTGACAAGGTTGACACCGAACCTCAGTTACGAGCCCGAACTTGCCGAAGAGGTGCTTTCCAACGACGACGCCACGGAATGGACGTTCAAGATTCGGAAAGGTGTCGAGTTCCACGACGGCAAAGCCCTTACCGCCGATGACGTGATCTTTTCGATGAACCGGCATCTGGGGCCGGACACGATCTCGAAAGCCGGCTCGCTGGTGGACATGGTTTCCGAATGGGTCAAGGTCAACGACCACGAGGTTAAGGCGGTGCTGAATTCACCGAACGCCGACTTGCCGATTGCCCTTGGTACGTTCCACTTCAAGATTGTGCAGGACGGCGCCACGGATTTCTCTATGCCAATGGGCACCGGCCCTTACAAGGTCAAAGAATTCCGGCCGGGTGTCCGGACCATTGGCGTGCGGAATGAAAACTACTGGACCGACGGCGCCTATCTGGACGAGATCGAACATTTCGGTATAGGTGATCCGGTGGCCCGCCTGAACGCCTTCCTGAACGGCGATGTCGACCTGATGGCCAATTTGCAGCCGCGTGCTATTGAAATGGTTAACGCCGCCGAGGGCAAGGAAGTCTGGTCTGTGAAATCTGGCGCTTATGTCAATCTGGCCTGTCGGATGGACCACAGCGATTCCAACAATATCGACATGATCCTGGCGATGAAGCATCTCATGGATCGTGAGCGTCTGGTGAAAGGTGTGTTCAAGGGCGAAGGCTCATTGGGCAACGACCAGCCCATCGGCGCGGCCTATTTCGATCATTGCCCCGATCTGCCGCAGCGCGAGATGGACCCGGAAAAGGCAGCCTATCACTTCAAGAAATCGGGTATCGGCGGCACGACAATTCCGATTATCGCGTCCGAGATCGGACCGGGCTGTGTCGAGCAATGCCTGTTCCTGCAGCGCGAAGCCAAAAAGATTGGAATGAACATCGATGTTCAGAAGGTTACGACAGACGGATGGTTCAGCACGGTCTGGATGAAAGCTCCGATCAGCGCCCAAAGCTGGAATATGCGGCCGACGGCCAACATCATGCTGTCGCTGGCCTTCAAGTCCGACGCGGCGTGGAACGAAACCTTCCATCAGGATCCCGAATTCGACAAGATCCTGGTCGAGGTGCGCGGTGTGCAGGACCCGAACCTGCGCAAAGAGATGTATTGCACCCTTCAAGAAAAGATCCACAACGAAAACGGCTGCGTGCTGCCGGCGCACCGCAATTACGTCGACGCAAATGCGAGCTACGTAAGAGGGCTTTCCCACGTTCCGATCAACAATTTCGGCGGCTCCGAATGTGCCCCGACATTGTGGCGTGACGATGTCTGATGTCTCTGCCCCGGCGTATGCTGCGCCGGGGCAGAGACGGCCGAATGAACTAGGCGGGGAACACAATGCAGGCTTTAATCGCAAAGAGGTTGTTCATTGGTCTTGTGACAATGTTGGCGGTCTCGATAATCATCTTCCTGGGGACAAAGATCCTGCCCGGAGACGCGGCGCAAATTCGGCTGGGTCAGTCCGCCAGTGCCGAGAATCTGGCCAACCTGCGTGAAAAGCTTGGGCTGGATCGGCCCTATTACCAACAATACCTCACATGGCTCGGCAATTTCTTGAGCGGCGATCTGGGTAATTCCCTGTCGGGTGATGCTCCGATTTCCGGTCTGATTGCGGATCGTTACAAAAACACTCTGATTGTCAGCGCGCTGACCGCGCTGATCGGTGTTCCTATATCGCTGGCGCTTGGCATTGCCGCAGCGATGTACCCGGACAGCTACCTGGATCGCAGCGTTTCTATGCTGTCCGTGGTTCTGGTGGCCGCGCCGGAGTTTTTCACCGCGACACTGCTTGTCATGTTCTTTGTTCTGTTTCTTGGGCTGGGCAGCACGATCGTGTCCGGCAGTACTGAGGGGATGGGCCTGTTTGCCCTGATCGGACATTTTGCCCTGCCCATTGCCACACTGTGCTTTGTCATCGCATCGCAAATGATCCGGATGTCCCGGGCTGCCTTGCTGAATGTCATGGCCTCGCCATACATCGAGATGGCCATCCTGAAAGGGCTACCGCGTCGACGCATCATTCTGCGCCATGCTCTGCTCAACGCGATCGGGCCGATTGTGAATGTGGTCGCGCTGAATCTCGCGTATCTGGTCACCGGTGTGATCGTGGTCGAAGTGTATTTCTCCTATCAGGGCCTGGCGACGCTGATCGTTCAGGGCGTGCAGACGCGCGACTACGTGATGGTGCAGAGCCTGGGTATGATATTTTGCGCCGTCTACGTGGTCATCATGTTGATTGCCGATATCGCCGCCATAATGTCCAACCCCCGACTGAGGCATCCGAGATGACCAATCCCGCGTATCAAGACGACGAACACTACGTCGCCCCATTCTCAGAAGACACACAGTTCGGAGAGCTGAAGGATTCCGCACCGGCGGCAAAGTATAGGCCATCGGTCACCGGATGGTTCGGAATACTTGTTGTAGGCTTCTGGATTCTGATCGCCGTTTTGGGCCCTTTTGTCGCCCCCTATGGCGAGAACGATCTGCCGTTTCCCGATGCCTATAGCGAGTTTCAGGTCCCTCAGCCCGGAGCCTGGTTGGGTACAGATGTCGAAGATCGCGATGTCCTGTCGCGGCTTCTATTTGGCGCGGGCCGGACACTCGGCATTTCAATTACGGCCACGGTCATGGCATATTTCTTGGGTGTTGTCCTGGGGATCGGTGCAGTTGTTGCGGGGCCCAGAGTGGATTTGATCCTAAGTCGGATCAACGACGCCTTTCTCAGCCTGCCGACAATCATGTTGGGGCTTGTTGTGGTGGCCGCGGTCGGATCTTCGATACCGGTTCTGATCCTGACGGCGGGCTTCATCTATACCACAATCGTTTTCCGGCTGGCGCGCTCCATCGGTATGGAGATCGTCGTGATGGACTATGTCGAAGCTGCAAGGGCGCGCGGTGAAGGGTTGTGGTGGATTGTAACCCGAGAGGTCTGGCCAAATGCGGCCTTGCCGCTTGTGTCGGATTTCGGGCTGCGACTGATCGTGGTGATCCTGTTCATTTCTAGCCTGAGTTTCCTCGGGCTTGGCGTTCAGCCCCCGCAAGCGGACTGGGGTTCGATGGTGCGCGAGAATTTGGGAGCTTTGCAGTATGGCGCAAGCGTTGTTCCGGTTGTTGCACCGGCGCTGGCCATTGCTTCGCTTACGGTCGGGATCAACCTGATCGTCGACGATGTATCCGCCGGGGCAGGCGGCAAGCTGGCGAAACGGATGTAAGATATGACAGATGTTGTTTATGAAGCAGAAGGCCTGCGGATCTCGGCCACCAGAAAAGACGGCAGCGAATTGCCAATTGTCAAAGGCGTGGATTTTCGGGTACGTCGCGGTCAGGTTGTGGCTTTGATCGGAGAATCCGGATCGGGCAAAACCACGATTTCGCTATCCGCACTGGGATATTGCAAACCGGGGCTGACGATTTCCGGTGGTCAGGCCAGGCTGCTTGGTCAGGACGTGACGCAGATGTCAACCGAAGCGCTACGGCCCTTGCGTGGCGAAAAAGTCGCTTATCTGGCACAAAGCGCTGCGGCAACGTTCAACCCGTCTCTGAGGATTAACGAACAGGTGACCGAAGCCCCGGTTGTTCATGGCACAAAAACGCAGGCTCAGGCAGATCAGCGGGCGCTGGAACTTTATCGGGCGCTGGATTTGCCCAACCCCGAGAATATTGGAAGTCGCTATCCCCATCAGGTGTCGGGGGGACAATTGCAGCGCCTGATGGCGGCGATGGCCTTATGCGGCGACCCAGACTTGTTGGTGCTGGATGAACCAACCACTGCGCTGGATGTGACGACGCAGATCGAAGTGCTCAAGGCTTTCAAGAAAGTCATCAAGGACGAGGGCACGGCGGCGATCTACGTGACGCATGATCTGGCGGTTGTGGCGCAGATCGCTGACTACATCGTGGTGCTCTACAATGGAAAGATCCAGGAAAAGGGGCCGGTGGATGTTATTGTCAACAACCCACAGCATCCCTATACCAAAAAACTCATGGCGGCGGTGCGTCCCAAACCTACAGCCGTCGAAGGTGACAGGACAGAAACGGTGCGTGATGAGTCACCTAGGGTTGCGGCAGAACATGTGACAGCGGGCTATGGAAAACAAGTGGGCGGCCTGCCGCTTGTGAAGGTATTAAGCGATGTCAGCGTTGATGTCGGGCATGGCAAAACCCTGGGCATCATCGGTGAATCAGGTAGCGGCAAGTCGACGCTTGCACGCACGATTGCCGGTCTGTTGCCCGCAAGTTCCGGCGAGGTTTCGCTGAATGGGAATCTGTTGCCGCCGGACCTCAGAAAACGAAGCAAAAACGATCTTCGCCAGATTCAGTTTGTGTATCAGATGGCGGATACGGCGCTGAACCCACGGCAAAGGATCGGCGATATCCTGTCCCGGCCGTTGCAGTTTTACATGGGGCTTAGTGGCCGCGAGCGGCGCGCAAAAGTCCAGGACCTGTTGGAAATGGTGAAACTTCCGCCGGAATTCGCCACAAGGCTTCCGCATGAGCTGTCGGGCGGGCAGAAACAACGGGTAAATCTGGCGCGCGCGCTGGCCGCCGACCCCGAGGTTATCTTGTGCGACGAAGTGACCTCTGCGCTCGATAGTGTCGTCGGCGCGGATGTTATCGCATTGCTGCAGGACCTTCGGGACAACATTGGCGTCTCAAACGTTTTCATCAGCCATGACCTGTCGACCGTCGCATCCTTTGCCGATGAAATCGCTGTTTTGTATGCCGGGCGCGTCGTTGAGAAAGGCCCTACGGATTGTGTGCTTCAGCCGCCGTTCCACCCTTATACAAAGCTGCTGATCGACTCGATTCCGGAAATGGACACCAGCTGGTTGGACCAGAAAAAGCAGGCGCATTCAACAAGCACGAAAGATCTTGCCAAAGCATGGTATAATGCCGAGTCATGTCCGCTATGCTCACGCTATCCGGTGGTCGCGCCGGACCCAGCGAACAAGGAAGACTCGATCGTGCATCAGATATCGGACAAACATTTTATCGAGTGTTTGAGGTCTCGCAGAGTCTTTTGATCCCTCCAAACCGGGAATTGGCTTATCTTTCTGGGCGTGCTGAAAGCTGGCCGAGCTATTGCGACAAGCGTCGAAGCAGAAATCGCCCGCGTTCTTGGACAGTTAAAAAAACCGCACCCCGCAATAGTGCAAGGCGCGGCGACCAAGTCAGTTTGTTAATCTGGCTTTTAGGTCAGGCCGTACAGGCGTCCCATTGCCAGAGCGATCGGCACTGATATGACCGTTTTCAGCAAGAAGACGATCAGGAGATCGAAGAAACTCAGCGGGATGCTGGATTTCAGCAAGATCGCTCCGGTTTCGCTCATGCAGATGATTGTGATTGTACCAGTGATACAGATGACGAACTTCGTAAGCTGAGAGTCGATATTCTCTGCTGCGAGGAACGGAAGTAGAAGATCGGCAAAGCCCGTCAAAAACGCCGGTGCGGCAGTTTCAGCTTCGGGCAGGCCAATAAGGGAAAGCACAGGCGCAAGAGGCGTGGCCAACCAGTTAAACAGCGGTGTGTATTCTGTTGCAATCAAGGCAAGGGTACCGATCAGCACGATCAGCGGGAAAACCGTCATGTATAGTTCGAACGTGGTCAGTACGCCGTTCTTGAGGATTGTTCCGATTCCCGGCGCGCGTTCTGCCTTGGCATATGCGGTATCTGCGGCGATCTGAAACTTGCTCTTCGTTTCATCTACCGGCGCGTCCAAGCTTGGGTCTTTGCGGCCTTCGAAATACTCTTCAGTCTTGTTCGAAAGCGGCGGAATGCGCGCTAGGACCATCGTCGACACCACCGCGACAATGACAAGTGTCAGGAAGAGATAAAGGAAACTCGCAACATCGACACCACCGATTGTGGTCGAGTAGATGAAGACCGCAGGCAACGAAATTGTGCCAAAGCCCAGGCAAACAAGCGAGACTTCGCGTCCAGTATAGAGCCCTTTTTTGTAGTCAAGTTCAGCAGCGATGATCCCGTTGGTCCCCGAGCCGACAAAAGAGGTCAGTGATAGGACCGATGCACGCCCTGGCAGCCGGAAGAGCGTTTTGAACACTTTTTGCAGATATGCGCCAACAAATTCTACGCCGCCAAAATCCAGCAGGAAGGGCAGCATCGAGGTTGCCAGCAGAAACACGACCAGCAAAGAGGGCATCAGGTAGATGATGATGATCTCGCCGGTGTATTCGCCCCAGAGTGCCTCATGCCCGAGGTGGAAATAGGCGCAGACCGCGACCACGCCACCCGCAAGTCGGAAGATTACGGAAAGCCAGGGCGCGACGAAAATCGCTTTCAGATAATCGTTCAACTGTCCGCCGCCGGTCAATGTTGCCGCCAATGATGCGACACCGGACAGGACCATCAGGGCTACGACGACGATGGGCAAAGCGCCTTCGATCGGTGCACTGATCAGTTTTTGTAGCAGGGCGATTGGCAGGGTTAGTTCTCCATCCCAGGAGAAGGGAAGCATGAAGAAGCAAAAGCCGAACAGGGATCCGATTATCAGTTTCAGATAGATCGCTGTGCTGCGTTGCGAGGGTGCTGCGGTTTGTTCCATGTTTTGGACATCAACTCAGTTAGGTGGTCACTTCACTAGTCACGGAACCGACAGCCAAGCTGCACCCAACACCGCAATGCGATGCTGCGAACAACCCCATGCAGGTCAATGCGTTCAGGTCCGCTGGGAAGCGCCTATTTCGTTATGAGACCAGAACTCGGCTGATCCCCTCCCCATTGATCCCGGCACCGCGACGGGCATCCGGAGATCAGAGTGAAGTATCGCATGAACACTGAAATGTTCTAAAAACAAATAAAATGCGCTCAGGGTCGTTTTTTACTTCGCTATAGAAAACAACCAAAAGAAACCGCGATATTGTGGCCCCTGATCAGGCTTTGGCTCGCCGTTCTCTGTGCGGGTGGCATTCGATTGAGGTCAGTTCGGGGAACGGAAATCTCTTTTCTGTGCTTCAGCGACGATCCATTTTTTGAATGTCGCAACTGCAGAATTCGCTGGTGCGTTTTCGTCGATTGCAACACTGTACCACGTACAACGGCTGACATGGTCGTCAATTCTCTTGAGGGTGCCGTTAGCCAATTCCTTGTGACAAATTATGTCATCCGCCAGTATGATGCCTTCGCCGTCCACTGCCGCATCGATGGCGAGCGCCAGATCGGAATACACCTTGCCTTCGGTCCAAACCTCGCTTGCGCCAGCGTGTTCACTGAACCATTGCTGCCAGATATGGCGCCCGTTATCATGAATAAGTGGAAAGCTGGTGAAGTCATCCCAGTTCTCCGAAAGATTGAGCCGCTCATAGATTTCGGGTGCACACGCGGGGAAACCGTCCAGCGGAAAAAGTTGCGCAGATTCAGCATGTATCCGCTGAATACGCTCTTCAAAATGGATGACCGCATCCACCTGATTTTCGCCGATCGCCGGGGTGCGCCATTCCGAGCGCAAGTTACACTCGATTCTTGGATATTGTTCGGAAAATTCAGAAATTTTCTTCCGCAGCCAACGCGACGCAATCGCAGGTTCAGCGCTGATGGTGATCGATCCGGTTTGCGAGAGCAGAAGTAGCCCCTCGCAAGCATCACTCAGAACCTGGAGTCCATGGGCCACCTGAGATTCAAACTGACGCCCTTCCGCCGTCAGTTCAATGCGGTTGCCGTGCCGTTCGAACAGACTTGTCCCAAACCACTGCTCGAGATTACGTACATGCTGGCTTATTACGCTGTGACTAACATTCAGCTCCGCTGAGGCCTTGGCTATGCTGCTGTGCCGCGCCGCTGCCTCGAAGGCGCGTAGTGCATTTAAGTGTCTTAGAGATCCGTACATTTTTTCAGCGTATGAATATACGACGCTGAGAGCAAGAATTACCTAGTTTTCCAAAACACCGTTGCCCAATAGTTTCTTCGAGTAACGTTTGTGGGCGCAATAGTCTCACCGAAGCGCAATACCGCGTCACCAAACCAATACCGGTTTCAGGCGACACCGCTCGCATGGTGATGTGGGTCAGGCACCAGTAGCGCTACGAGTGCACCAAACTCAATCGCCAATGGTTGGGATAGGGCTTCCAGGCGAAGGTAGGGGAGGACAAAATGAAAACAACGATCCCGGCAGGCGCCAGAAAGCCACATATGTGGGAAGCGCTGATCTCTCTCTTTTCTCTCGTGACGGGTATCTTTATCTCAATCGTGCTTTACGGTCTCGATGCGCATATTCCCATGCTGCTCGGAGTGGTGGTGGCCAGCCTGATAGCGCTTCGCTGCGGATTTTCATGGACCAACATCCAGAACGGCATGGTGCGCGGGATCACTGCTGCCATCCCGGCAACGATTATTCTGATCGTGGTAGGCATTCTGATCGGCGTCTGGATTCTGGGTGGTGTTGTGCCAACGCTCGTCTACTTTGGGCTAAAAACCATATCCCCTGCCGTTTTCCTGCCAACCACCCTGCTGATTTGCGCGCTTACTTCTGTGGCAACCGGAACAAGCTGGGGTACGACCGGGACTGTTGGTGTCGCTTTGATGGGCATCGGTGCCGGATTGGGCTTTCCACTGCCAATTGTCGCAGGTGCAGTGCTATCGGGAGCCTACTTCGGGGATAAGATGTCTCCGCTGTCTGATACCACGAACATGGCCCCGGCCATGGTGGGCACTGACGTATTCACCCATATCAAACACATGTCCTACACGACATCGGTGTCTTTTGGCCTGACGCTGATCATCGAGATTCTGCTCGGCCTGAAATACAGTGCGACCGAAGGGAATTTGGAACGGATCGACGCCATTCTGACAACGCTTGAAACCCAGTTTACACTCAATCCGGTCCTTCTGTTGCCCATTTTCGTGGTCATGTTTGTTTCGTACAAAAAGGTTCCCGCCATCCCCGGCATTACGCTGGGTGCGGTCGCCGGGGTGATCTGCGCGGTCGGGCTACAGGGCGCGAACTATGAGACAATTGTTTCGGTAGCGATGTGGGGATACGAATCCAACACCGGAATCGAAGATGTAGACACGCTGCTGTCACGCGGCGGGCTCAATTCAATGATGTACACCATCGCGCTGATCTTCGCGGGCATGATGTTCGGCGGTGTGATGGAGCGCACCAACCAGCTTAAAGTGGTGGCGGAAAAGATCCTGAGCTATGCCAAATCGACGGGGTCGCTGATCCTGTCCACCGTGTTGACCGGTATCATGGCCAATATTGTGATGGCAGATCAGTACATGGCGATCGTGATGAGCGCGCGCAGCTTTGCACCTGCCTATCGCGAGCGAGGTCTGGCACCGGAAAACCTTAGCCGCGCGGTTGAGGACTCGGCGACGGTGACGGCAAACCTCGTGCCCTGGAATGCGGGCGGTGCCTATCAGTTTGCCACTCTCGGTGTGCCGACGTTACTGTATCTGCCATTCAACTTCTTCTGCTGGCTGTCACCCCTTGTCACCATTCTGTTCGGTTACATGGGATGGACGATTACGCCGCTGAAAAAGGGTGCGCCCGACACGGCAAAGCAGCAGCAGGCTTCGGCCCCTGCCGAATGAATGAAACCGATGCAGGTCCCTGTTGTTCTGGGATCTGCTACCAATCAAGTCCAGAGGCCTTCGAACAATGACAGACAACAGCAACCTCGTTGCGGTATTTGCTGCTTTGTTCGCATCTGCGGTGCTGAGCTTTTCGGACAATTTCGTTGCGGCCGTGTCGCAGGAGGCCGGTCTCTGGCAATTTCAGGTCACCAGAACTCTGATCGCTGTCCCGGTGATTGTTCTGCTGGCCTATCTGTTTGGGGTGCCTCTGCGCGTCAGGAGTATGGCGCGGCTTGCGTTACGAAGTCTTGTCATATCTGTCGGCCTGCTCATGTACTTTGCTTCGCTCGGATTTCTGCCGGTCGCGCAAGCTGGCGCAGGGTTGTTCAGCTCGCCGATCTGGGTGCTAGTCTTTGCGGTTATTTTCCTGGGCAAACGCGTGAATATCTGGCAGGTGACGGCCATGGGCCTGGGCTTTTCGGGCGTGCTGATGTTGCTTCAGCCAGATCTCTCGGATGCTTCTCTTCTCTTACTGCTGCCGTTGGCGTCAGGCGCGCTATATGGCTTGGGGGCTCTTGTCACCAAACACCTTTGCCAGAATGAAAACGCGCCGACACTTGCAGTTGGTGTCTTTTCGGCAATGGGGCTGATCAGCTTGGTCCTGCTCATCTATTTCACTGCCTTTCCGCCGCAATCCGACGATGCGCCCTTCTTCGCCCGCGGCTGGGAAGGGGTGTCTAACAGATTCCTGCTATTGACCTTTTGCCAGTCGCTGGCCGCAGTAGCGGCCGTCGTCGTAATCGCGCAGGCCTATCGGGTCGGAGAGCCCGCCTTTGTCGCGGTCTGCGAATACTCTTTCCTCGTCTTTGCGGCGATCTGGACCTTTCTGCTCTGGGGAGAAACGACCAATGACCTCGCTGTCGGAGGCATCATTGCCATCCTCGTCGCGGGTATCTCGATGTTTTTCCTAAGCCGAAACGTCAAAGCAAACCCGGCAAACACATCACCGAATACCTAGGAGAATAACCATGGAACTCAAGTTTTCCGAACGCGCATATGTCCCGTTCGTCTCGGTCGAGAATATGATCCGGCTTGTACAATCTGTCGGCGCCGAAACATTCATGTCCGAGCTGGCCGATGTTATCGAAGCTGATTTCAAAAGGTGGGAGCTTTTTGACAAGACCCCGCGCGTGGCGTCGCACTCCGACGTCGGCGTGATCGAGCTGATGCCTACCTCAGATGGTGAGCTTTATGGCTTCAAGTATGTCAATGGTCACCCCAAGAACACAAAAGAGGGGCTTCAGACGGTGACCGCGTTTGGTCTGCTGGCAAATGTCGACACCGGCTACCCGATTCTGCTGACTGCCATGACCTTGCTGACCGCACTTCGCACGGCTGCGATGTCGGCGCTTGTCGGGCGTCATCTGGCGCCCAAGGGCGCTACGACGATGGCTATGATCGGCAACGGCGCGCAATCCGAATTTCAGTGTCTGGCATTCCGGGCAATCTGCGGTATCGAAACGGTCCGCCTTTATGACTCCGATCCGGCGGCCACCGAAAAATGTGCGCGCAATCTGGCTGCGGCGGGGATGAATGTTGTGTCATGTAAAACTGCCGAAGAAAGCATGGAAGGCGCAAAGATCATCACGACCTGCACCGCCGACAAGCAATATGCCACGATCCTAACAGGCAACATGATTGGTGATGGGGTGCATATCAACGCGATCGGCGGCGACTGCCCCGGCAAGACCGAGATCGCGCCAGACATTCTGAACCGTTCGGATATTTTTGTCGAATACCCTCCTCAAACCCGGATCGAAGGTGACATCCAGCAGATGGCTGACGATCATCCTGTGACCGAACTATGGCAGGTGATGCGCGGTGAAGCGGCTGGCCGCACCGGTGAGTCCCAGATCACCATGTTCGACAGCGTCGGGTTTGCAGTCGAAGATTTCAGCGCTCTGAAATATGTGCATGAGAAAATCAAGGATACAGATTTCTTTGAAAATCTGGACATGCTGGCAGACCCGGAGGATCCGCGTGATCTGTATGGAATGCTGATCCCGTCCGGGACCTGACCCATGGAGTTGTCTGCGCGCGAGATACTACAGAATCTGATCGCTTATCCGACTGTAAGCGATCAGAGCAATTTCGATTTCATCAGCTTTGTCGAAGAATATCTGTGTTCACATGGTATCGATGCGGTTCGTGTTCCGGCCAACAATCAGCACAAGGCAGCGCTTTATGCGCATGTCGGCCCTACAGTCGAAGGAGGTGTGGTCCTATCAGGTCACTCCGACGTGGTACCGGTCGAAGGGCAGAGCTGGAGCAGCGATCCTTTCTCGCTGACCGAGCGGGACGGCAAACTGTTTGGGCGCGGCACATGTGATATGAAGGGCTTTGTCGCTTTGGCATTGGCGGCGGTTCCAAAGGCTCTGGCAGCACCCCTCAAACGTCCGCTACAAATCGCCATCAGCTATGACGAAGAGGTTGGTCTGACCGGCGCCGCGCCGATGATCGACCATATGTTGAACTACGGTATGCCAAAGGCGGACGCTGTTATTGTCGGCGAGCCTACATCCCTTGATGTCGTCCATGCGCATAACGGCGGGTTTGGCTACGTGGTGCAGTTTCATGGTTATGAGGTGCATTCTTCGATCATGCACAAAGGAGTTAGCGCGGTGATGATGGCCGCGCGGCTGATCGAATGGGCCAATCAGATGAATGAGCGTGGGGCCAGCCGCACGCCCAACGATCTGGCAGCTGCGTTCGACCCGCCATACACCACCATCCATGTGGGCAAGATCGCAGGCGGTACGGCGCTTAACATCACGGCGAAGGACTGCGGCTTCGTTATTGATTTCCGGGTTGTTCCGGGCGACGATTTTGCCGAATGGATTGCCGCGTTCGAAACGGAAGTCGCGCGGTTGGATGAGCAAATGAAGTCTGTCCGCGCCGAAGCCGGCATCACCTGCGTCCGCGATTTCTATGCGCCTGGCCTGATGCCGGAAACCGAGGGCCCAGCAGAAAAGCTGGCACACAGGTTGACCGGCCAGACCGCATCAAGGGTGGTGAGTTTCATGACAGAAGGTGGTCTGTTTCAAGATCGCGGCTATTCAACCGTGGTCTGCGGGCCGGGGGACATAGCGCAGGCACATCAGCCCGACGAATTTATTTCGCTCGATCAGTTTCGGCAGGGCGAAGTCTTTATGGACAAACTGATCGGAACACTGACGGAATAAACCCAGCCTTTGAACGCAACCGAACGGAAATCCGGTATGACAATCAAGCTTCTTGGTTTGCCGCAGGACAACAATTCGAGCTTCTTGCTAGGACCGGCCCTGGCGCCGGATCGTATTCGCGAAGCGTTGCACAGCGACAGCGCCAATATGTTCACGGAAACCGGTCACGACCTGGGGGATGCGTCGCTCTGGTCTGATGCGGGAAATGTTTTGCTGGCCGGACTTGAAGGGCTGGCAGCTTTTGAAGCGATCCATACCAAGGTGGCACAGCTGATTGGAGCCGGTCATCGGGTTCTCAGCCTCGGCGGGGATCACTCTGTCGCCTACCCGGTTATCGCTGCCCATACTGCCGCCTATTCCGGATTGAACATCCTGCATATCGATGCGCATCCGGATCTGTACGACAACATGCTGGACAATCCGTATAGCCATGCCTCGCCATTTGCACGTTTGATGGAAAGCGGTGCGATTGCGAAACTGGTACAAGTTGGAATTCGCACACTAAACGCCCACCAAAGAGAGCAGGCCGAGCGGTTTGGTGCTCAAATCCACGAGATGCGAGATCTAAGTGGCGTGGCCGGGATTGCCTTTGATGGACCGGTCTATCTGAGCTTTGACCTTGATGCGCTTGACCCGGCCTTTGCGCCCGGCGTGTCGCATTTCGAACCCGGCGGGCTGAGCACGCGTGACGTTCTGTCGCTTGTTCAGCGGTTCAGGGGCAATCTGGTCGGCGCTGATGTGGTGGAGTTGAATCCTCACCGTGATCCTTATGGTGTTACGGCCATGGTCGCGGCCAAGGTTACCAAAGAACTGATTGGCAGACTGATCGACACGAAAGGACACTGACATGGCCTGGTTCCTGCTTCTGATTGCCGGAATACACGAGGTTGGCTGGGCCGTTGGGCTGAAGTATTCCGAAGGTTTCACGCGCCTTTGGCCATCGGTATTCACTGCGGGTTCGATGACGCTCAGCATTGTGTTTCTGGGATTGGCACTGCGCAGCCTACCGCTTGGCACTGCCTATGCGGTCTGGACCGGGATCGGCACCATTGGCACGGTGATCTACGGCATCCTGTATTTCAGCGAGCCGACCGAAACGCTACGCCTGATCTGTGTCGCACTGATCGTGGCCGGGATCGTTGGTTTGAAACTAGTGAGTTCCTGAAATGAGAGTTTTTACGACCAGTGCATCTAAATAGGTCGCTGAGCGTAGGATATTTCTTGTCCGGCCAATCCATTGATCATGCGATGCTGTGGTGGTCAAACAGAACAGACCCGTTGGGCACTACTACTGGGAGTTGAATGAATGCTGAGTAATTCCGATCTGATCGAACTGACTGAGTTTCGCCGGCAGTTGCACCGCCGCCCTGAATTGTCGGGGGAAGAAGTTGAAACCGCGAAGTCGATCGTCGGTGCGCTGGAGCCTATGAAACCGTCCAAAATTCTGACTGGTCTGGGCGGTCATGGTGTCGCGGCGGTGTTCGACAGTGCGGTCGACGGTCCCACCGTGCTGTTTCGAGCGGAACTGGATGCGCTGCCGATCCAGGAAATTTCGGACAATCCATGGATCTCGGAAATCCCCGGCAAAGGGCATCTGTGCGGCCATGACGGGCATATGACCTTTCTGTTGGCGCTTGGCCGGATGATTTCCCGCGAACCGGTGGCGAAGGGCAGGGTGGTGCTGATGTTCCAACCCGCTGAGGAAGATGGCAGCGGCGCCCGGGCCGTGGTCGCAGACCCTGCTTATGAAGAGATCCGCGCCGACTGGGCCTTTGCGATCCATATCGAGCCGGGCCGTCCGTTTGGCTATGTGTCGACGCGCGTCGGGTTGATAAACTGCGCCTCGCAGGGTCTTGAGATCAAACTGACCGGCAAGACGGCACACGCGGCCGACCCGGAGGATGGGGTGTCACCGGCCGGAGCCGTCGCAAAGCTAATCCCGGCGCTGGACGACCTCGGTCATGGCGGTAAGCTTGACGATGATTTCCGTCTGGTGACGGTGACCCATGCGCAGCTTGGCGAGCCATCATTTGGTGTGGCACCCGGCGAAGCGGTGATCTATGCCACGCTGCGGACCTCACGCGATAATGCGATGGAGGCGATGGACCGCGACGCGCGCGATCTTGCCAAAGCAGCGGCTGCAGAATACGGGCTTGAAGTGTCCTTTGATGTCTGTGATGCGTTTGCAGCTTCGATCAACGATGCCGAGGCAACCGAGGTCGCGGTTGCGGCCATGGACGCGCTTGACGTCGAGAATGGCGATTTTGGTCTTCCCATGCGCGCTTCCGAAGATTTCGGTGTATTTGGCTGGGACGCCAAGGCTGCGATGCTTTGTATGGGGCCAGGAGAAAACTACGCCGCATTGCACAATCCCGATTATGACTTTCCGGACGATCTCATTCCTGTCGGGGCGAATATCTTTGAACGTATCGCGCGAGATATTCTTGGGAAAGCCTAAGATTTCTCGCGTTTGTTACGTCAATCTGTTTACTCAGCAACTTGAAGTTTGACGCCATCGCCGTGTGGAATAGAAACACTGTTGAGGTGTTTCCCTTCGACGCGGCGACAGCATCATTGGCAGGTAACTCGGCTCCGTGAAAGATATTTGTATCTCCGCTCAATTGGAGTAAGCAGGTCCGAGATGTAGTCTTCTCTTTTATTTGCAATCGAATGGCTTCCCGTGATGCGACGCTCTTGGGTTCAATACTGCACGACCCCAGCAACTATCGACATACCAACGACCACATATATCTCTTTATTCCGCAAAGATATTTTCCAGCAGGTCCTAGTTATTCAGCGACGGGCGGTGCAGTTTGCGGACCGATGAATGAAAAGTCCCAATGTACTCTGGCTGTTCGACTTTCCGAGTGAAGCATCATCGTAGATCTTTTCGACCCAATATTCGCCAGAATACTGTGACGAGATTCTTCGAAAAACATTTCTGGATATTTGCGCGTTCTGAACCTCAGGAATGCTCTCAAACTGCTTCCGAAATCGATGTCCTTAAGGGCGGGCATATCCGATGGCGCCAGATCGTTTGAGAAACCAACCTGACCGTGACGTCGCACGGAAATTAGTTGATTGATCCCACGGTTTGATACTGCGATCCTTTCTCAAGCCTGGAAGGATGCAATATGGGACAAGATCGTCACGGGAGCGCCACGAGAAGTGCTGTTGCGATCGGCGTCTATGGACCGACGCGCGCCGAAGGAGTTCGTGATGTATCGAAAGCATTGGACGAAAATCTACGCCCCGGAATCTGACGGCCCAAATGGTTACCCCCACTCTGCGCGTTAAAGAGATAGCGGTGCTAGCGTAACCTCAAAAAGGTTACGACCCGCGTGTCAATCAACAAGCTGGATACATGTGAGAGACTTCAGAGAATATGTGAAGTAGTTAGTTGCGGACAGTTGCCGGTACATACAATTGGGCCGCAGCTGCCCATACTGGTCAGAGATAGTGCGGTGGTACGAAGGTTGAGCCGAAAACGTACACATAACACTGAAGAAATCTCGAATGTTGCAGTGCATCGATATTTCGAAACAGCTTTATACTTGGACAAAGAAAACGACTCTAGTCAACAGATTCATTCTTCGCCGTTCGTATGCTGATGCCACATATCGGTGACGATTTCCCAGCCATCGTCTTCCGGGCGCAAGACGAACAGGTAGGTGCCCGTGGCATCCATACCGACGGTTTCGATTTTAGCCTCAACGAACCCGATCATGACCGCCAGGGTCTCGTCGTCTGAGACATATAGGTGGTCAATCGTATGAGTAACATCACCTTTATTGGCGGTGACGAATTCGAACAGCTCCCGTGGGCCCTCCAAGCCTTGACGCACAGGCTTGCCCTGTTCGATCCAAAGCGTGTCCTCGGAATAGAGTGAGACCAACCCAGCCGCGTCTTGGTCGGCAGCGAAGATGTTGAACTGATCGTTGACAGCGTTCAGGCTGGTGGTTGCGTCATCCGCAACGGCCATGCCGGTCGACAACAAGACGGCTGCGATAGTGGTCATTATTCGCATAGTGCGTTCCTTTTTTGTGGATAGGTGTCAGGTAATCGGCTCTGGGTCAGGGCGCGCGAAGATCACCTCTCGCGTGACCTGCCAGCGGTTGTCTTCGAAAATCAGATCGATGCTGAGCTCAAGCACTTTGCGGGCATCACCGATTGGCACACGTCGCGTGATCAGGACATGTCCTTGGTCTCCATTGGCTTCAACGGTGTTGAAGCGTGCCCATTTGTGATCATCCGGGTTGGTGTCTTTGATTGAGTTGGCCATCAGCGCCATGAAACCGGGTTTGTCAAAACGTGCCAATTCGCCACTGATGTCCAGCATCAGGATTTGCATGTCATTATGATAAATGCGGTCAAGGCCGCTGGCATCGCCGTGGACCGCGACATTCATCAGGTCCTCAATCGCGGCGCGCACGCCTGTTTCTGTTCTGTCTGTCATAGTCGATCTCCTTCAAGCGTGAGTGCCGTTGACGGGGAAGTCACCTGACAACCCACGCAGGAACCGGATGCCCATCACAAGGCTTGTCAGGCTGGGGCGGGCGAACGGAACATTCGAAATATCGACAATCTGCAGTACGCCCTGATCGTTGATGACGAACAGACCGGGCTCGGCAAACGGCCCTTCGACATCCATCCCATTGCGCGGTCCGGAGATGTACAGACCCAGCGTCTGCATCTGCTCAACGCTCAGACCATAGCCGATATCGAAGGTTGGTGAGACCTCTTGCATCTGTGCGGTGGCGCGCTCTGCGCTGTCGGCCGAGACCGCCAGGACATCGACGCCCAAAGCGTTCAGGTCAGGGAGCGCGCTGTTCAAATCTCGCAAGTAGGTCGTGCAAAGCGGGCAGTGTTTACCGCGATAGACGACGGTCAACATCCAGTCGTACCCGTCCCTGGGAGTGGACAGGCTTCGGGTACGGCCTCCAAGCACAGGTATATTGATCGCCGGAAATGCCTTTCCGACGGCAGGTTTGGGGCTGGTCATGAGGAACCTTTCTGATTATATATCGAATGATACATAACTATCATGATCACGCGAGAGTCAAGGAATTATATATTGACCGATACAAAAAAATTGGGCCGCCCAAGAACCTTCGATTACGACGAAGCCCTTATGCAGGCGATGTCGGTCTTCTGGACCAAGGGATATGACGGTGCGTCGCTGCGTGATCTGACGCAGGCAATGGGGATTACCGGGCCCAGTCTGTATGCGGCCTTCGGTGACAAGCGAGAACTATATCTCAAAACCATCGACCTTTATGCGGACGTGGATGGTTGTGCGCCAGTCGTGGCCTTTGAAGCAGAGGAGGACATCACCAAAGCTATCAAAGGATTTCTGTCCGAAGTGGTCCACTATGCAACGGAGCACGAAAGCGGGGCAAAGGGTTGTTTTCTGGCATCCAGCGTGGTCACGACGGTCGGGCAGGTCGAAGGAGTTGCTGAACGCGTCGAGGCGGCGATTGACGACACCGAGAAACGCCTCGCTGCTCGGTTTGATCGAGAAATCGAAAAAGGCACGTTGCACGAAGATTTTCCCTCCCGTGAACGGGCTGCACTTCTCTACGATCTGAGGCAAGGCTACATGTTCAGAGGGCGCGCTGGTTGGTGTGGCGAGCGTATGCAAAAGGATATCGATTCTCGAGTACAGATGCTGCTCGCTTTTTGACGGCCAAAGCTTAAGCGTTTTTGAGAGATCTCTGTTAACCCCGTACAAAAGGAGCCTTTGAAATACCTTTTTCACTACGTTCGTCTTGTTGAAATCAGATGCAAATAAACGTCTCTTTTGCAGTACCGCGTAGCAAAATTGCTTGGCACAACGAAGTTGGGAATTTGGTAGATTCTGTGGAAAAACAACGTGATGCTGGCGCGGAAAGTGTCTTCCAGTACACGGCGCAGAGGTCTTTCCTATCAGACATTTCACGATTGCTGTGGTGCAGGAAAGATCTTAGCCAGTTTCCGGAGGTTTTGAGCGGTTGCGGCGAGGAAGAATTTATCATTTGCGCGACATGGGCCAACTGATCTGAGGCGTCCTGGCCCGAGGATGCATTTGAGGTGGGTGAAGAGCATCTCGACCTTCTTTCTGAGTGTTATCGAGATGTCGTACTGGAAGGTTTTTGCGATATCACGAGCGACTTGGCGGGTGTCTTCGTTTTCTTCGCGGGTCATGTTGCAGGGATCTGCGCTTGGGCAGCACTTGGTTTCGGATAGGTAGGTTTGGTAGGTCAGCTCAATCAACGACGGCCAGATCACTGTTTGCGGCGTCCCAGATTTCCCCCCTGCGTCGAGTACTGTTTGCTTCAGATTCGGTCAAGTTGGCTCCAGTTGCTATGCGCCGGTCCCTGACCAAGCCTTTTTTGATGCGCACCATAGTCTAGGTCACAAACTTATTTGCAGCGAATGGCTGAACAAGCGCCCTCTCCAAAAAATCTAATCGATCTTGGCCATAGAACATGTCTCCATCCAGTATGAACGTCGGGGACCCCAGAACTCCGCATTCGATAGCGTCTTTTGCATTCTTGGAATGAATATCTTGAACTCCGGCAGACAATGCCGCCTCTAGTAGAGCGTCAGGATCAATGTCGACATTGCGAGCAACCTTCGCCAGCGTTGCGCAATCCGAAATATCCGCATTGTCGCGCCAGTGTGACTGCATAATCGCGAATGCGAGCGTATTGACGTCAACATTAGATTGAGACGCAGCTATCAACATACCATTCGCAAGACCAAGTGGTTTCCAGTGATGGGTTGGGGTATGAGAGAGAATCTCCACCTCCCGAAACTCCGCCCACCGTTCTATTTCCCGACCGAAATAGTAGTTTTTGTGAGTGGAGCTCCGCTCTTCGTATTGTTGCGCACCTGATGCATATACGACCAAATCCAAGTCGATCGGCCGATGCCGTAAGACAGCATTGTGAGCTAAGCAGATTTCTTGCAATCGCCGATACCCAATATAGGCAAAGGCCGAGTGCGCAGAGTAGAAAAATTCAATGTTGCATGTATCGCTCATCAAGGTCACAATCTCTTTCCTCATTTTTCTCAAAAAGCTTAAATATAGTTTGTCAATCCACCTTCGAAAATTGGTATCCCGGAGTAAATATTGTTTGTTTGGTTTGGCGGCTTTAGGCCGATTACGGGGTGTAACCTATGTATCATTTCACACACTGGACAGAAGAATACTGGTTTCACTGTTTACAACACCATCAATCAGCCGCACCTCGCGCAGGGTACGGTCGAAATCAGAAAGTGTAGTTACGGTGACTTCCGCGATTAGGTCCCATTTCCCGCTGGTCGTGTGCATCATCGTCAGCTCAGGTAATCCGCGCAACTTGCGGATTACCTGAGATGTGTTTTTCCCCATTACCTCAATCATCATGATGGCGCGGATCTGGTCCACCTCGTAGTCTTCTCGCACGCGGGCAGTGAAGCCCAAGAGTGCACCGCTTTCCAGCAATCGATCCAGTCGCGTTTGCACCGTACCACGGGATACTCCCATGATCTCAGCTAGTTTAGACACAGAAGCGCGCCCGTCCTTACGTAGCAGGCTGATCAACAACCGGTCGTAATCGTCAAAGATGTGTTTTGCGCGGTTGCTGTGTTTCATCGCCGATTTCTACAGATTGTACAATATTTAGTAGCATAATAACCAAAAATGCAGAAAATTTGTAGCAAGTTTTGGATGGGGTCTGCAATTTGAAGATTGGATAGTGGGGCAGTTCAAACAATAACAGGATTACCCATGTTTGCCCCTGCACCTTCCGAACGCGCCTATGTTCCCTTTGTCAGCGTCGACAACATGATGCAGTTGATCCACCGGATCGGAATTGAACCGATGCTGGCCGGGATCGCCGGATATATCGAAGAGGATTTCCGCCGTTGGGAGTTATTTGACAAAACCCCACGTGTGGCCGCGCATTCGAATGAGGGCGTGATTGAACTGATGCCCACTTCGGACGGCAGCACGTATGGGTTCAAGTATGTCAACGGCCACCCCAAGAACACCAAAGAAGGCCTGCAAACCGTTACTGCTTTTGGCCTTCTGGCGGATGTCAATACTGGCTATCCGGTGCTTTTGACCGAGATGACCGTGCTAACGGCGCTGCGCACCGCGGCGACTTCGGCCGTGGTGGCGAAATATTTAGCACCCAAAGGTGCCCGCACCATGGCGATGATCGGCAATGGTGCGCAATCGGAATTCCAAGCGATGGCAATGAAGGAAATATGTGGCATCGACAACATCCGCCTTTACGATATCGATCCAAAGGCAACTAAAAAGCTCATGCGCAATCTGGAAGGACGCGGTGTGACAATGGTGGCCATTAGCTCCGCCGAAGAGGCCGTGCAGGGGGCAGACATTATCACCACTTGCACTGCCGACAAGCAGAACGCAACAGTGCTGAACGACAACATGGTCGGTTATGGAGTACATATCAACGCCATCGGTGGCGATTGCCCGGGCAAGACGGAACTGGCAGGTGCGATCCTGACACGTGCGGACGTGTTCGTGGAATATCCACCGCAGACCCGGATCGAAGGAGAAATCCAGCAAATGCCTGATGATTTCCCTGTGATTGAGATGTGGAAAGTCATCACCGGTCAGTCTGAGGGGCGCACCAGCGATCGTCAAATCACTCTGTTTGATGGAGTGGGCTTTGCGACCGAGGATTTCTCGGCGCTGCGCTACATTCGCGATCGGCTGGAGGGCACCGGGCTTTATCAGGATCTCGATATGCTGGCCGATCCTGACGACCCGCGCGATCTATTTGGCATGGTCTTGCGGGCGACTCCAATGAAGGCGGGCGTGGAATGATCCGCTCTTCAGTTCAGGCCCCTGGTGCTGTCGTCATGATACGCCCGCACCATTTCACCGTGAACACAGAAACTGCCGCTGACAATGCGTTTCAGGCGGCAGTGAATGCTGGCAATTCGGATAAAGCAGATTATGCCGCCCGCGCTTATGAAGAGCACACGCGTGCAGTCAAAGTGCTGCGGGAAAACGGAGTAAGTGTGCATGTGTTTGAAGGTGAGGATCTCGCCACTCCTGATTGTGTCTTTCCCAACAACTGGTTCTCGACACATGCGGGCGGTCATGTGGCAGTCTATCCGATGAAGGCAAAAAACCGGCGGTTGGAGCGGCGTCAGGATATCCTTGAGATGCTCAAGGTTGAATACCGCGTTCAGGATATCATCGATTATTCGGGGCTGGAGCCGGACGGTCTTTTCCTAGAGGGAACCGGGGCGATGGTCCTCGATCACATTGATCGGGTGGCATATGCAGTGGAAAGCGACAGGACCAATCCAATCGCGTTGGAACGATTCTGCACACACTTCAATTTTGAGCCCATGGTCTTTGCTGCTCAGGATGACAAGGGCACATCAATCTATCACACCAATGTTTTGATGTGCATCGGAACCGGTTTTGCCCTGATCGGGGCCGAAATGATCCCCGATCTCGCGCGCCGGGCTGAGGTCTTGGCCCGGCTGGGGGAAACCGGACGCGATGTAGTTGTGCTCACTAACAATCAGATTGCCGGTTTTGCGGGTAATGCAATCGAGCTGATGGGACGGGACGGATTGATCCTGGCGCTGTCTCAGGCGGCTTATGAAGTGCTGACCCCCGAACAGCGTTTGCGTATCGAATTCTATGCCAAGCTGGTGCCTCTGGCCATTCCAACCATTGAAATGGCAGGCGGCTCGGTGCGGTGCACCATCGCGGGGATACATCTGTCACCTCGAGCCTGATGCGGTGATGAATACGCACTCGATGTTTATGAGGTGAGCGGGCTTAACTCGGTAATGGAGGAGTTATGGGAGCACGGATCGCATCTAGAGGAGTGCAACAGTGACCTGCTGCCAAAGGAGTATTAGTGACAGACTAGGTGTTTACCGCCGGGATCTGGTTGATCGGCTTCAAAAAGGATTCTGTTTAGCTCTATTGTTCATATGTATCTGATAGGTGTGGAATTCATCCGGTGTTGCTAAGTCAGGTGAATGCTTCAGGAAGCTGGCGAGATCCTTGACCGCGCGAATCTTCGCCTTCTTGGTTTTGTTGCCGTGCCATCAATGCATATATCCTTCAATACCCGCTCCCGTAGCGGTGTGGTTCTTTCCACTCTCCTTAGAACTACCTTGATCGAATGAGAAAGCCCAAATCGACAGAAGGGCCAGAAGAATCGCAGATCGTGCGCGCTCACTGGATCATTGGATGCCGAAACCACAAGCGCCTGTGCCGTGGTAGCGACTTCTTCTTTGTTTCGTATTTTACCATTTCGCGCTACACGCAGCGAAGGTCTACATTTGTTATGTTGGCAATGTTCGCTGCGCCAGTTCTTAGAACGGGTTTTAGGATCACGATCAGCTTAGCATGATTACATTAATCGCGACCTTTACCAGTCTTTTACTAGCGAAAGCTCGGAGAGGCAGGATGCAGTCGGTGTATGAACATGTCTATCGAAGATAGGGGATCCCAAGGCGGAAACAGAACTAAATCCAGCCATGTCTTGCTCGGTATCTACTGCAATCGAGTTTCGGTCTTCGCCAGATCAATGAACGCCCGCAGCCGTCGGGGCATGTGCCGCTTGCTTTGATAGTTAATCGAGTAGCGGGGCATAGAAGCCAGATGTTTACCCAGGACTTCGACAAGATCACCTTTGGCAACGTAAGGCGCAGCAATTTCGCCATAGACATAGGCGAGGCCCAGCCCTTGGGCTGCGTAGTTCAGCAGCGAACGCATGTCATTAGCCACCATCCTTGGTTTGGGCTGCATAACATAAGCTCCTTCTGGACCGGTGAATCCCCAAGGAGCAAGCCGATCGCCGCGACCGAACGCGTAACAGATCGTGTCGTGATCCAAGACCTCCCTCGGGTGCTTTGGGGTTCCGCGTTCATCGAGATAGCTGTGCGCCGCGACAATCGTCATATTGAGTTCCGGGCCAACAGGTAGGGCGTGTGTGTCTGCGGCCATCATGGTCTGTGACCTTATCGCTGCATCGATGCCCGAGGTCAGAAGGTCCACCTTTTTATCGTCATATATGACTTCGACCTGAACGGTCGGATAGGTCATGGCGAACCTTGCGAGTAGATCGTCAAGAAAGAAGGGACCTGCGCTATACGGCGCGGAAAGACGTAACGTGCCGCTTACCTGGTCTTTCTCTTCGTCCAGTGCGCTTAGTGCGCCTTCGAGGTCCGTGACGGCCGGGAAGCTACGTGCATAGAGCTGTTCTCCAACGGTGGTCAGGGCAACCGACCGGGTTGATCGCTCAAAGAGTCGTACACCCAGCCTGTCCTCGAAACGCTGAATGGCTTCACTCACTGATGCAGGTGATTGATGCAAATGCTCAGCAGCTGCGCGGAAGCCACCCCGGCGAGCAACTTCTACGAAGACACGGATTTCTCCAAAATTGTTCTGGCTCATTGTTCGAAATTTCGATCAGAGTGTCAGGAAAATAGGTGGTTATCCTTACGATAGCAGCAGATTAAGTTCTTCACAAGCCGGACAACCAGGGAGCTTTCAATGACCGCGATCACCGAGATATTCGTTCTGAAAATGAAAGAGGGCGCTGATGTTGACGCCATCCGCGAGGCGGCCCGCGCAGACTTTGTAGCGCTCGAAGGCGTCACATCCTGGGAAACGCTGGTTACGACCGACCGGTCGCGCGACACCCTTTATGCCGAAATTTTCACCTTCCCCGATCACGAGACGGCAAAGCGCGTGACGCCCCAATTTGCTAAACGCCCTGCCACCAAGGCGTTCCTTGGCCAAATCGAAGAAATGATCGTTGGTCAGTTTTTCACACCCCATCAACCCAAAACATCGGAGTAAGACCATGACTGAACGCGAAGAAATCCAGGGCGCCATCAACGAATGGAACGAAGGCCTCAACAGCGGCGATATCGAGCGGATGGTAGCTTCCTGTCACCCAGACGTCATGACGGTCAATGAACGCCAGCCCGTGACCGTTGGCACTCAGGCGATCCGTGACAAGTACAATCCGCGCATCGCTGCTGCAGAAATCACCTCCGGCTACGACATCGAGGACCTGCAGTTTTACGGCGACACGGCCGTCGTGTCCGGCCGCTTCTACGGCACCATGAAAATGCGCGACACTGGCGAGGTCAAAGAACCCGAAGGCCGCCTGGTTCTTGGCTACAAACGTGACGAATCTGGCGCCTGGAAGATGTTTCTCGACATTGACAATAACGGTCCTGCTTAAGCCTTCCCCTGGTCGTGTCGTCCAGGTGCGACCAGACCTTTCACATTCATCAACAGGAGATGGACAATGACCACTTTGGAAACCGTCACGAGCGAAATCGTCGATCTGCATGATTTTTTCACTGAATGGTTCAACGGGACAGCGGATCGTGATCAGCTTGGCCCTCAGTTCTTGTCGCGCCTGGATGAAAACGTCGTGTTCATCCCACCAGAAGGTCACATCCTGACCGGTGAGATGCTGAAAGTCGGTTTCGACAGAGGCTTTGGGACGAACAAGGATTTCCGTATTCAGATTCGCGATGTGACCGTCCGACAGGAACTCGGGGATCTGGTGATGGCCACCTATACCGAATGGCAGGTGGGTGCCACGCAATCCGAGCACAAGAATGCCCGCGTCACCAGCGTCTTGTTGAAGATGACCAGCCCCGTCACTTGGCTGCACATCCAGGAAACCTGGCTGCCTGACAGCGTGCGCGATGCTGGCTCTTTTGATTTTTGATCACTCACCAAAAGGACCCGCTTAAACATGACCCAACATATTGCAAAACGCCCCCGCGACATCGCTGATTGTGTCAGCGCTTATCTTCAAGATGGTGATCTTGAGGGCATCACATCGCTCTTTCACCCTGACTGCCAAATCTATTTTCCACCTGACCAACCACCACTCACGGGGATAGAAGGCGCGCGGAAGGCCTTTGAAGGCTTCCTGGGCCTGAAGCCAGAGATCAAAAGCGATGTGTTCTGCGAGGTGATCAATGGAGATGTGGCCATGTTGCGCGCCAACTGGAGGGTAATCGGGCCTGATGGGACGATCATGGCTGAAGGACAGTCCATGGAAGTTGCCAAAAAACTGGAAAATGGAGGCTGGGGCTACTTGATCGACTGCCCGAACGGCCCGCCCACAGTTTCCTGATCCACGCAAGCCCAGAGGTTTCCCATGACCAACAAGCATTTCCACTCTGGTGAACTACGCCTGCAAAACCAAGCCGGTATGCGCGCTAAAATCGATGTGATGACGCAGCATCTGATGCGTGACTTCATGCCGGATCAGCATCGTGAGTTTTTTGAGGATCTGGAATACATCTTTCTGGGAACCATTGATCAACAGGGTCTATCGCACGCCTCCATCGTCACCGGGTCAGTTGGGTTTGCTTCCTCTCCGGACCCCAAGACGCTGATTGTCAGAACGGGTCCTCGCCAAGACATTCGCGCATTTGATGCACTCGACATCGGCCAACCTGTCGGTGTCTTGGGGCTCGATCTGGCGAACCGTCGTCGCAATCGGATGCATGGTCGAGTTTTCGCTATGGACGAGATGTCGATCAGCATTACCGTTGTACAGAGCTACGGCAATTGCCCAAAATACATCAACCTCCGGGAAATAGCTCAGCGTATTCAATCATCCGGGCCAATAGAGACAACGCAATATGCAAGTTTGTCGCTCCACGATTATGACCTGATCACAAACGCCGACACGTTTTTTATCGCTTCGTATGTGCGGGATGGGTCAGACGCGCCTTATGAGGGTGTCGATGTGAACCATCGCGGCGGTCAACCCGGGTTTGTTTCGGTGGATGGTTCGTCTCAAATCACGATCCCCGACTACAAGGGCAATGACCTTTACAACACCTTCGGCAATCTCCTTCTGAACCCGCAGGCGGCGCTGCTATTCGTGGATTTCGAGACCGGGGATCAGCTGCATGTTCAAGGGACCGCTAGCCTCATTGAGGACGCAGATGAGGTCTCACGTTTTCCCGGCGCACAAAAGCTTCTGCGTATCGAAATAACCGATGTCATACGAAAAATCGCTAGCACCGCACTTCGTTGGCGGTTCATCGAAGCATCGCCGGTTAGCCCGGAACTCAAGTCACAACCCGAGAAGGACTGATCCCATGACACTCAGGATTCTTGCCTATGGTGCAAATGGTGCACAGATGACGGCCGGCACGCAGGCGCTGGTCGACGCGGGTCACCATGTGCGGGCTTTTACCCGCTCCTCGAATGGCGCAGAGCGCTGGCAAGCCGCAGGCGTTGATGTTGTCACAGGTGATATGAGTGATCTGGGCGCCTTGCGTCGCGCAAGCGAGGGGCAGGATGCTTTATTCCTGCACGTACCGCTCATCACAGACCCGAACGATGATCGCAATCTATACGGTATGAATGCCCTGGAAGCCGCGAGAGAAGCGGGCATTAAGCGGGTTGTTTGGAACACGGGTGGACCGATCATGGACCCATCGTCGGAGACTGATACCGGCGCCGTAGTCCTGCGTGCCTTGCAGGAAGGCGACTTTTCATTCCTTGGGCTGGTGCCGGTCACTTACATGGAGAACCTGCTTGGACCTTGGACCGTAGAGGGCTTGGCGGAGGGCAAGCTGTCATATCCAACGCCCAGCCGTTTCAAGATGCAATGGGGCGCAGCAGCCGATTTTGGTCGCGTCGCGGACAAAGCGTTCCAAGGCGATCTTCCGAATGAAGTTTTGCCTCTAGGAGGACCTGCGGCCCTAGATGGCGACGAACTCGCCGGTATCATGGGGGAGGTGCTGGGGCATAGCCTTGCTTACGATGTCATGACGGCACCAGAGTTCGAGCGTCAGCTTGGCGCACTGGCCGGACCTCATGTCGCGGAAATGATCGCGGGCATGTACGGCGGTGTGCAGGCCAACCCAGATCAATTTCAGCCCGGTTTTCTGGCCGATCCATCGCACATTGAAACGCGTTTCAATCTGAAACTGACATCTTTTGCGGACTGGGTGTCAGATCATCGCAACCACTTCATCCAACAAGGATAATCTCATGAAGCTCTACACACACCCTTTGTCTGGACACGCCCATCGTGCAACTGCCATGCTTTCGCTACTGAACGTTGATCATGAGGTGGTCCTGATGGATCTCCAAAGCGGGGCGCACAAGCAACCGGACTATCTGAAAATCAGCCCTTTGGGTCAGGTGCCCGCGCTGGTGGATGGAGATCTGGTTCTGCGGGATTCCACCTCGATCCTGACTTATCTAGCGATGGAACACGACGCCGAGCGCACTTGGCTACCAGCGGACGCGGCCGTTGCAGCGCAGGTTCAGGAATGGCTGACCACCAGTGTCAAAGAAGTATTCGAGGGCCCGTGTGGTGCACGCATCTCCAAATTCTTCGGCGCGCCGATCGACTATGACGGGGCAGTCGAGAAAACCCATACCCTGATGAATACTTTGTTTGAGCCGCATCTGGCTCAGAACGACTGGCTCGTCGGTACCACCCCGACCATCGCGGATGTGGCCAACTACGGTTACATCTCTGCGGTTGAGGAAGCAGGTGTATCGCTGGTTGACTATCCGAATGTCCGCGCATGGCTTGCTCGGATCGAAGCTTTGGACGGGTTTCCGAAAATCCAGTCCGTCGCCGAAATTATGGGTTCAGCCGCTTGAATCTGTCCCGGAGCAAAGGACTTTTACATGAGCAAGATCAAGATCATTTACGGACATGACACTCTGTGCGGATGGTGCTTTGGCTTTACGCCGACGCTTGATGCTTTCGTGAAATCGCATCCTGATGTCGAAATCGATATCGTTCCCGGCGGTCTGGTCAAAGGGGACCGGGTTGGAAGCTACGCTGATATGGCAGACTACATTGCCGAGGCAGAGACCAAAATGACCCGCGTAACAGGGCGAGCAATCGGTCAGCCGTTCCGCGATATGTTGCAACGAGAGAACGCGCCTCTCAGCATCTCGGCTCCGCCCAGCCACGCCATTTTGCAAATGAAGGACCGGGCCCCGGACCGGGCATTGGAATTTGCACATGTCTTGCAAGACGAGCACTTCCTGAATGGAAAGGATCTAAACGTCGCTGCGACATATGACGAGATATGTGAGGCTCACGATTTCCCCAAACTTGACACTTACGCGATCGTTGTTGCCACAGAGGAAACGCCTGTCGTCGCTGAGAGCTATGCCTTTTCCTCGTCGTTTGGAATTCAGTCTTACCCGACGATCCTCATCCTCTCTGAGGAAGACACGTTGCTTGGACAGATCAACTCTGAATATGAACCAGAGGCATTCCGGGTGCGGTTCGAGCAGATCATTGAAGCGGCAACGGGCGACAAAGCCCACGCCATCTAGAGCTAAAATCTTCAATCAACAGTATGTTGATCTTTGTCGTGGCCATTTTTATTGGCCACGACAGATCTGCTTTTGCAAATGTGCCCGGTAAGAGAACCGCGATCACTCAAAGGACAACGGGCCTATCACATTGCAGCGTGAATTCGGATATGACGACCTTGCGTCAATCCTTGCACCTTCTCCACAATCGAGCGGGCATCAATCCCGTGATGCTTGTAGAGATCGCCAATGGTACCGGTTTGGCCAAAATGCTCGACCCCGAGCGAGATCGTCTGGTGTCCGGCGACACCCCCAAGCCATGCGAGAGTGGCCGGGTGGCCGTCGATGGCGGTGACAATCTTGCAATGAGGTGGAAGATCGCCCATCAAGGCTTCGGCATGGGATCGGGCATGCGCGATGCCACGTGAACGGGCCCGCTGCGCCGCCGTCCATCCGGCATTGAGGCGGTCGGCGGACGTGACGGCCAGCACACCCACGTCGCGGCGGCCCTCACCGATGATACCCGCCGCTTTTATTGCTTCAGAAGCCACCGCCCCCTGATAAGCGATGACAACGTCGCAATTGGGCCCCGGCTTGCGCAACCAGTAGGCCCCATCGATGGCCCCCTGTCGGAATGCGTCATCGTGCCGTTTTCCAGGCTGTTCGATAGGGTTGGTGGTCAGGCGTAGATAGACGCTGCCACCGGTTTCGTCGCGCAGCCATGTCCGTTCATCCGGATCACCTTCGCCGTCCCGCTGCATGTAGTCGAATGCCCATTCCATGATCACCGCCAGCTCATCAGCAAAGCCCGGTTCGAATGCTGCAAGACCGTCCTGGCTCATTCCGATCAGCGGCGTGCCGATGGATTGGTGCGCACCGCCTTCGGGCGCAAGCGTTACGCCCGATGGCGTGCCCACGATCATGAACCGCGCATCCTGATAGCAGGCATAGTTCATCGCATCGAGGCCACGGCACACGAATGGGTCGTAAACCGTGCCGATGGGCAGAAGACGCTTGCCAAAGAGCGAGTGGGACAGGCCTGCAGCGCCCAACAGCAGGAACAGGTTCATTTCAGCGATGCCAAGTTCGATATGCTGTCCTTCTGGCGAAAACGCCCATTTTGCTGTCGATGGAATACGGTGTTCAATGAAGGCATCAGCCTGTTCGGATCGGGCGAAGAGCTTTCGCCGGTTAACCCAGGAGGCAAGGCCCGTGGTGCCGGTCACGTCGGGTGATGTGGTGACGATGCGCGCCGCAAGTTCGCTGTCGCCTTTGGACAGATCATCAAGAATCTTGCCAAAGGCCGCCTGGGTCGAGATTTCGCGATCACTGCTGAACTCGACGGCAGGAACCGGCACTTTCGCATCGCTGAACCTGCGCGGTCCATCCGCGAAGAACGGAACGGTCTTCAGGAATCGCTCCAGCTCGGCAACATTATCCACCCCAGCGAACCGCTCCCATTCCTGACCTTCGGTGACACCCATGTGCTTTTGCCATTCGGCAAACTGGGTCTTGTTCATCAGCCCGCCGTGATTGTCCTTATGGCCTGCGATGGGTGTGCCCCAACCTTTGACAGTGTAGGCCAGAAAACAGGTCGGGCGGTCGTGGTCGACGGCGTCGAACGTATCGGCCATGGTCTCAACGCAGTTGCCGCCGAGGTTCTCCATAAGTGCCGCCAGTTCGTCATCGCTGCGCCGATCTATGAGCGCTGTCACATCGCCTTGATCCCCCAGATCATCCATGAGCCGCTTGCGCCAGACGGAACCGCCCATGAAGGTCAGTGCGGAATACTCCTGATTGGGGCAATCGTCGATCCAGTCACGAAGTTTCTCGCCACCCGGTTCCTCAAATGCAGCTCTTTGCAATGCGCCGTGCTTGACGCGAACGACGTCCCAGCCAAAAGCGTCAAAGATTTTTTCGATGCGCTCAAACAGGCCCTCACGCACAATCCCGTCGAGCGATTGCCGGTTGTAATCAATGATCCACCAGGTGTTGCGCAGGTCGTTTTTCCAACCTTCCTGCAAGGCCTCGTAGATGTTGCCTTCGTCTAATTCCGCATCGCCAACAAGCGCCACCATGCGGCCCATAGGGGCACCTTTGCCCCAATCTTTTGCGGCGATGTAGTCCTGAATAATCGATGCGAAGGAAGTAATTGCAACGCCCAGACCCACTGATCCAGTGGAGAAATCAACGTCGTCGATATCCTTGGTTCGTGAAGGGTAGCTTTGCACACCGCCCAGACCCCGGAAATCCTCCAGTTTTTCGCGGGTCTGATTGCCCATCAGGTATTGGGCTGCATGGAAAACGGGTGAGGCATGAGGCTTGACAGCCACCCGGTCTTCGGGTCGCAGCGTGGAGAAGTAGAGCGCTGTCATGATCGACACCATCGAGGCAGATGATGCCTGATGCCCGCCGATCTTGATCCCGTCCACCTTGGGGCGGACGTGGTTCGCGTGATGGATCATCCAGTGCGAATGCCACAGCAAGAGCTGTTCAACGGTTTTCAGATGCGTACGCGAAACGGACATAGCAGGTCTCCCCAAGTCGGGTGTTAGTCTTCGATTTGTGTGGTGACGATCTCACCAGACAGCGCGACTGGATTGATGATCGTTTGTGCGTTGGGGCTGTGTTTGACGGCCTTGTTGTGCAGCTCTTCGAACTGTTCCGGGGTGCCGTCGCCTGTCACGTGGATCGTATAACGGATTTCCGGGAATCCCACTGGTGCATTTGTGCCAAGACCCATGAAGCCGCGCAGATCCAGCGTGCCGTCAAAGTCGATCTTTACAGATTCCAGTTGAATGCCTTCCGCAGTGGCACCAGCTACAAACGCAACCATCATGCAGGAGCCAAGGCCAGACAGCAGCAGTTCCTGAGGGTTGGGCCCATGGTTGTTGCCCATAAGTTGACGCGGTTCATCCGCCTTCCAGGTAAAGGAGCGGCTGACTTTGTGTGGGCCAACCAACATCGGTTTGGTCGACGACCGGGCGCGGGTGCCGCTTTCCCAGTCGATCTCGATGCCGTAGCTCATCAGGCCCTCTTCGGGATCACCCGAAACTTCATTGACGAATTCGCTCAGGGCAGCGGTTGGGATAGAGTTGCGCATTATGCAGCACCTTTCATGGTAGAGATAGCGTTGAGAGCTTGGTCAAAGTCGGCGATCAGATCGTTTGCGTCCTCGATTCCGACAGACAGGCGGACGCAGCCGGGGTAGATGCCAATATCTGCGCGTTGCCGCGCCGTCATAGTAGCCTGCGAAGAATTGAAGGGCAGGCTGATGAGGCTTTCAATTCCGCCAAGACTGGTTGCCTGTTTTGGTAGGCGCAGATGATCCATCAGGTCGAGAGCCGCTTGATCGCCACCCTTGACAAAGAAGGTGACGTTGCCCGTGCCCATCTTCATCAATTCCTTTGCACGCGCATGATCTGGGTGACTGGGCAGCATCGGGTAAAGCACTTTTTCCACTGAAGGATGGGTTTCCAGGAACTCAGCCAACGCGGTCGCCGAGGCCTCGTGTGCCTTCATTCGAATGTCGAGCGTTTTGAGACCACGCTCCAGCAGGAAGCAGGCGTGTGGATCAAGCGAGCCGCCATAGTTCAGCAGGCGCGGCCAGATCATGTCCACCAGCTTGCGTGGGCCGCAAACGACGCCGGCAATAAGGTCCGAATGGCCGTTGAGGTACTTCGACGCTGAGTGCACCACCAGATCCACACCCAGTTCCAGCGGCTTCATGACGGGGGGCGGGGCGAATGTACTGTCAACGATCAGGCGCAGGTTATGGCGCTTGGCGATATCGACCAGGGCAGGGATGTCGACAACCTTCAGCACCGGATTGGTGATCACCTCGAAATAGAGGATCTGGGTGTTGGGTTGGATCGCCGCTTCGATGGCTTCAAGATCATAGCTGTCCACGAGAGTGGCCGACATGCCAAGCGACGGAAATTCCTGATTGAAGAGGTTGTATGTGCCACCATAAATATCGCTCGCCGCGACGACATGGGCACCTTTGTCAACAAGGGCCATGACCGCTGCCGTGATGGCGGCCATGCCCGAGCTGAACACGATCGCGCTTTCGGCGCCTTCGAGCGTTGCGAGCTTTTCTTGCACTGCCCATTGCGATGGGTTTCCATAGCGGGTGTAGATGAAACGATCCCGGCCAAACCCTTCTTCGATAGACCCATAGGTTTCCTCGTGCAGGATGAAGGTCGAAGTCTGGTAGATCGGTGTCCCTACGGCGCCGGTGCGGGGGTCGTCATGTGTGCCAGCATGAACCGCCTTGGTCGACATACCCATGCGGTCCATCGGATGCGCATCCAGAAACGGTCCGGATTTCCGCGCGCGGTCCAGTTCGTTGATCCAACCGCCTGAATTGCGTGTCGCAGCTTGGCTGGTGGCATCGCCGTAAAGTGGTTTCTTAGTCATCTTATCCTCCAGTCAGGGCGGGTTATTCAGCTGCAATGGCGTTGTGTTGAGACAAGGCCGCCATCAAGTCGTCGATCAAGTCGTCCACGGTTTCCAACCCGACGGAGAGGCGAACGAGGCCTTCCGCAATGCCGTGCTCGGCGCGTTCTTCAGGCGTGTATGTGGAGTGGGTCATGCTCGCGGGGTGTTGGATGAGGCTTTCCGCATCACCAAGGCTGACCGCTCGTTGAATGAGCTTCAGGCGATTCATCATGGCGATACCGCCTTCCTTGCCACCGACGACCTCAAATGGGATCATGCCGCCAAAATCCGACATCTGACGGCGTGCAAGATCAGCTTGCGGGAAACTGTCGAGACCCGGGTAGTGCACCATCGCAACCGCGGGATGGTCTTCGAGCATTTTCGCGATTTGCATCGCCGACCGACAATGTCGCTCGACCCGCAGTTCGAGCGTTTTCAATCCTCGCAAGAGCAACATTGCGGTGAAAGGGGACATGACCGAGCCCGTCATGTCTTTCAATCCTACCAGCCGAACCTGCTTCATGTCTTCGGTGGAGCCCGCGATGAGGCCAGCCACCAGATCTCCATGACCGCCCAGATATTTCGTGGCCGAATGCAGAACGATATCCGCGCCATGTTCCATGGGACGTGTCAGTACGGGCGTCGCATAAGTGTTGTCGACGACAACTTTTGCGCCGTTTGCATGTGCGATCCGAGAAACGGCCTCGATGTCCACAAGACGGTTGTTGGGATTGGCAGGTGTTTCGAAATACACGATCTTGGTGCGGTCCGTGATCGTGCTCGTCAGGTTTGCGGGGTCGGTAAGATCTACAGGTGTGACCTTGACGTCGAACTTGGTCAGCCCGTGGCTCAGAAAGGCAAAGGTACAGCCATAAAGCGTTTTGTCGATGATGACTTCATCGCCAGCCTCTACGAAGGTCCAAAAAACGGAAGTAATCGCACCCATGCCGGACGCTGTGGCGAGCCCGGCTTCGCCGCCTTCCAGGTTTGCGATACGTTCCTCAAGCTGATCGAGTGTCGGGTTTGAGATGCGGCTGTAGAAGTGTCCCTCCTGTTCTCCAGCGAACATCGCACCGCCAGCTTCAGCAGTGTCAAAAGTGAAGGTGGAGGTCAGATAGACGGGCGGGTTCAATGACCCTTGGTGCTCTGAGGCGTCATACCCGTGATGGATGGCGCGTGTTGAAAACCCGGCAATGTCTTTCTTCATGAGAACCCCTCCTGATTGCATGGCACTTTAGGATAGATCGGAGGGCATTTGGTTGCTATCTTCACCCTTGTAGTAATAGAAATTGGAATATAATGCCAAAATCTGTAAAAATTGACGCCACAGATCGCAAGATGATCCGCGCCTTGCAGGAGAACGGGAGAATAACGAATCTCGATCTGGCAGAAGCGGTCAATCTCTCACCGTCGCCCTGTTTGAGACGACTTAGAAACCTCGAACAGAAAGAGGTCATCAGAGGTTACAGCATCGACGTGGACTCCGCAGCTTATGGTCTTCCGATCACCATTTTCGTCCGCGTGACATTAGATGGGCATACGGCAAGCGTTGTCGGTCTGTTCGAGGAAGAAATACGCAACATCCCGGAAGTTCTCGAATGCTACGTCATGACAGGGGCTGCCGACTATCTGTTGCGTGTTGTTGTTTCGGACCTCGAAGACTACGAGCGGTTCGTTCGGCAGCGCCTGCATAAAATTGGGCACATCAGGTCAATCGACACAAGTTTTGTCTACGGTATTGTGAAGAAAACGCAGGTTTTCCCTGAGCTTGATAGCTAGTCTACGGAAGACAAGGGACGGCGCGCCATCCGATCAGCCAGGCTTTCTCGGCGTGGAAACTCGGCTAGCACACACCTTACCTCGTCTGGTGTTGTCAGATGTTTCAACCAGTTATCGCCAGTAATGACCTCTGCATAGTACGGGATCTGCATAAGCCGCTTGTCGGGATCTTCTTCAATTCGCATCGTATAGTAGCCGATCTGATGATAGTACATCGTGCGCGCTCTTACCAACGCCGACATTGCGTCGTGACCAAATCCTTCGAAAACCCACTGATAAAGCGAAATCCGTTTATAATCGATAAATCGCAGGGTGCGCGCTGCCAGCTTTGATGTTTTGCTCCACTCCCGAACCGCCACATCAAGAGGGGCATCGAATTGGGGGCTCAGAACCCAGACATAGGCCAGTGCCAGATATTGGGCGCGGGGTTCATCGGCTGCCTCTTCAAGTGCTTCAAAAAATGGGTGAACGTTGGTCGCCAACCAATCCTTCAGCAAAGCGCGATACAAGGCATCTCGGTTTTTGAAGTGCCAATAGAAGCTCCCGGGCGTCACTTTCAGTTTGCGCGCCAGCGGCTCGATTTTAACGGCCGAGATGCCACGTTTGACCAACACCTCTCGCGACGCTGAGATCCAGTCCTCTGCGGAAATAGACCCTGCCTTTGGTGCTCTTTTCTTGGCGCTCAATTAGGTTTCCAATCCATAAAACTTCTGACTAGCTTGCTTTCCTTTGAAAAAGCTCACGTTGGCTGGTTGCGTTAGCTAGGTCTCCGCGGGCTAATACCAAATCTGAGGCACTATCCAATGCCGAAACTTGCCGCCTGATCATTTCCCACACGGCTTCCACATGGGCAGCTCTAACATGCATGCGATAGCTCTGAGGTTGATTATGGCGATAGAGAAGGGTCCCAAACCCGTGCCAGAGCCGTGAAACAGAGGGGGATGGGGCGTCACCCACAAATTCCGTCCCAGTTGCAATCAGTCGCTCCGCATTTGATCCAGCAAGGGATATCACCGCGTATGCAGCGCTGAAGTCGGAGACGGCTATGTTTCGGTCAACATGCCATCCATCGCTCAAACCCGGCGCGTTCACGACCAAAAGGCGATCGCGTCTTTGACGCAAGGCATAGGCGTCCCCCACAGCCATTTCGGTTCCACCAGCGGTCGCTGCATCGATGCCGCAGGCCGCAAGGCAGTCGTTAAGCGCACCACTGATCACGGTTTGCCGTTTCAATGTTACAACGCCGACTTCGATGTTTTCTGCAGTCAAGGCAGGGCGGGCATGACCCAATGCCGGTGACCATTTGTGGCGATCATCACGCATCGATCCGTGTTCCTTCGATATCAAACGCACAAGAGGACGTTATTGTTGCATGGCGAGAACTGCCCATATGGCAAATCTCCACTTTCTCACCCATGGCCGCCAAACCGCCGCTTATCAGGGCAAGTGAAATCGGGCGTTCCAATGCCACACTGTCGTGGCTCGACGTCACGTATCCAAGCGAACGCCGATCAGGGCCTTGTCCCGTTACGATGTGAGCGCCGACAGGAAGCAAAGGTTCACCACTGTCCACCGAGAGGCCTACCAGCTGCTTACGGTCTTCTCGGTTGGCATTGTCGGTGTGAAGGCTTCGGTCACCAACAAAGGCAGCCGATTTGCGGAGGCGAGGGGCGCCAAAGCCAAGGTCATGGGGCATTGTCTCGCCTTCGGTGTCTTTGCCAACGATTATGTAGCCTTTTTCAGCCCGCAAGACGATCAGCGCCTCCGCGCCAACGGGTCCAGCACCGTGCGGCTTTCCAACCGCAATAGCCTGCTGCCACAACTTTGAAACTGAACTGTTTGGCACTGAAATCTCGAAACTGGTGTCCCCGGTGAAGCTGACCCGCGCAACACGTGCCTGAACCCCTTCGAACGCACCAAATTTCAACGCCATGTGCGGGAGATCTTCGAGCGTATCTAAAACGCCAAGTTCTTCGACGATTGCTCGGGACATGGGCCCGGCTATCGTCACAGTGGACCAGTTCTGAGTGGTGTCGTGGATATGAACGCGATCCGGGTCGAAACTGTCCTGCCGCCAGTGTTCCAGATGCGCCATAACTGCATCTGCATGTGATGACGAGCATGAGATGATGAAACGCGTGTCGTCCACACAGGCCATAACCCCATCATCAAACACAAGTCCGCCCTCGGTCAGCATGAACCCATACCTGATGCGGCCCGGTTTCAGGTTTGACATTGTATTGTAGTAGACGAAGTTCACAAAAGCACGCGCATCGGGGCCGATCACTTCGATTGCACCGAGGGCCGAGCTATCCATGATCGCAGCCGCTGATCGGGCCATCTGACATTCACGCGTCACGGCGCTTTTTTCATCGTCCTCACCATACCAAGCAGGTCGCAGCCAGCCACCATATTCTCCAAGCGCGGCTCCAAGAGCACGATGGTCAGGCTCAAGCGTCAATCGTTTGAGCGGCGCAACCTGTGTGTCGCGATGCGCACCTCGGTAAGCTTCAAGCGGAATGGGAACAAAAGGCGGGCGGAACGTGGTGGTACCTACTTCCGGGATCTTCTGGCCCTTCAGTGCAGCCATGGCTGCCAGCCCAGCGACATTGGAGGTCTTTCCCTGATCACCTGCCATGCCCAGGGTGGTATAGCGTTTCAAATGCTCGACCGAGACCATGTTTTCGCGATGGGCCAACGCCACATCCTTGAGCGTGACATCGTGTTGGAAATCAATCCACTGACGCCCCTCCGTGTTGTTCGTATCGGGCAGCAGGGGTGGAATGCTATAGATCCGGCGCTTGGGCGAAGGAGCATTGAGGGCTGCGCTTCTCGCTTCCTCTTCAAGCGCGTCCCTTTCAAATGTTCCGTTCGCGGCGCCGATCACACGCATCCAATCCGGTCCGGTGGAGGGCACAAATGTCTGTCGACCCTCATCCCAGTCCAACTTCCCGCCTGCATGGCGCCAGAGATGAACCATCGGTGTGAGCCCGGCTGACGCCAGGATGGTATCGCATGTGTGGGTGTGTCCGGCGAGTTGCAGACCTTTGATAGTCTGAGACCCGATGGTTTTGGCTGCACCCGACTTCGGATCGAGCAAGTCCACATTTGCACCAGCGTTTTCCAGTTGCGCAGCCACATTTGCGGCGTCCGGGCGATTTGTCAAAATGGCAATCTGATGCCCTACCAGAACGCCATAGCGCGCAAGAAACTCGGCGCCCGCATCCAGTGACATTAGACCTGGGCGGTCATTATTAGAAAAGGTGATAGGGCGGTCCACCGCGCCTGTGGCAACGATGACATTTTCAGGGCGCAATTTTCGAACGACAGGCGCAACTCCAACCCCACGATCAGTTAAGATCGAAACCGCCTGGTGATCATAGACGCCAATCGCAGTGGTATTGCTCAGAACACGACCACCGGCATCCTCAATCGCAGATAGCTGTTCATCAACCCAATTAGACGGCGCGTCAGCGGCGTCGTTGGGATAGCGATAAGAGCTGCCGCCAAATTCGGGATGATCATCGATCATCAGGACCGACTTGCCAGCTTTGGCAGCGGTTCGCGCAGCCATAAGTCCAGCGAGCCCACCGCCTATGACAAGTGTTTCACAGTGATCGTGCAGTATGGCCGCTTCAAAGTTGTCCTGGACATCTGTGTTAAGTGTGCCAATTCCGGCCATTCTCCGGATTATCGGTTCAAACAGGTGCCAGTCTGGCCACATGAATGTTTTGTAGTAGAACCCAGCAGGTAGGAACCTGTGTGCGAAATCCAGCACTCCTTTGAGGTCTCTCTGCGCCGTCGGCCAGGCATTGACCGAGCGGACCACCAACCCTTCAATCAGTTGAGTTGTGGTCGCCTGACAGTTGGGATAGGTGATGCCGCCAAATTCGATATCGACAACCGCGTTCGGGTCGTCAAACCATGCGCCCCAAACACCGCGTGGCCGGTGGTATTTGAAGCTGCGGCCAAAGATGCGAACACCGGACGCTAGCAGCGCCGACGCGACGGTGTCACCTTGAACGCCATGATACGTTTTGCCATCAAAGCGAAAGCTGAGCGGCTTTGAGCGGTCGATCAACCCGCGCGTTTCGATGCGATGCCCGGTCATGCCACGTCCTTCCGCATTGGCGTTGTATCCAGGACTTCCATCGTGGCGCTGTCGCGCTCCATGACGAAGTATTCCTGACAGGTTGTATGAACCCAGATCTCGCAGGTTGGACCCTTAGCGTTTTTACAAAAAAACAGGTAGTTGGCCCACTCTTTGTCGCTGACCTCTTGAGTAGTGTCAGGACGTGTTTTTCCGGCCTCGCCCGCGAAACGGAACTCTCGTTCGTCGCGAAGACCACAAAATGGACAAGGGAAGCGTTGCATTCATTTCTCTTTCTTCAGTGTGCAATGCCTGAACCAGCGGCCTCGTCCAGGAGGCGACCGGTGCGAAAACGATCGGGATCGAAGGGGCGGCTGATATCGTGGTGTTGGCCAGTCGCAAGCAAATGGGCAAATACGTATCCACCACCCGGGATTGCCTTAAACCCACCCGTGCCCCAGCCGCAGTTGATGTAGATACCCTCGGTGCCTGAGGGCCCTATGAGCGGGGAACTGTCCGGGCTGACATCCACATTGCCCGCCCAGTGGCGAAGCAGTTTGACTTTGGCCAACGCGGGAGCCATCTCGATGATGCCGGACAGGACTGTTTCTTGCATTGGCGTATTGCCACGTTGGGCATAAGACGGGATACGATCCAACCCTCCGCCAATGACCAGTCCACCCTTGTCGGACTGACTAAAATAGCTGCCTGTCATTGGCGAGAAGGCGACGGTATCCATCACTGGCTTAATCGCCTCAGTGACAAAGGCCTGAAGGGCATATGAATGGATCGGCAAGCTATACCCGCCCATTTCGGCCAGCACCGAGGAGTGGCCGGCAACGGCGACCCCAATTCGGTCAGATCGGATTTTTCCCAGCGTCGTCTCGACACCTTTGCAGACGCCGCCCTCAATAATAAAGCCGGTGACTTCGCAATTCTGAATGATGTCAACGCCATGCTGATCAGCTGCACGAGCATAGCCCCAAGCCACAGCATCGTGGCGCCCAGTGCCACCGCGCCCTTGGTAAATGGCCCCATGGATCGGATAACGGGCGTCACTGCGGTAATTCAGGATCGGTGCTTTCTTCTGCACGTCTTTAACGTCAAGAAGTTCAGCATCAACCCCATTAATTTGCATCGCGTTTACAGTGCGCGAAGCAATCTCCATCTCGGCCTCGGAATGGGTCAAGACCATCATTCCACGCTGCGAGAACATCACGTTGTAATTGATGTCCCTTGAAAGCTTTTCATACAGCCTGACCGACAGATCATAGAGCTGGGTGCTTTCAGGATAGAAGTAGTTCGACCGGATCACCGTCGTGTTTCGACCGGTATTGCCGCCGCCCAACCAACCTTTCTCGATCACGGCGACCTTACGCACACCGTGATTTTTGGCCAGATAGTAAGCGGTCGCCAGACCATGGCCGCCTCCACCAATGATGATCACATCGTAGGCGTCCTGGGGGGCTGGGCTCCGCCAGAGCGGAGCCCAGCCCTTGTGGCCCCGCAAACCCTCGCGGAAGACCGAAAATGCCGAATAGTGGCGCGACATTGTGTATCCTTTGTGTTGTCAGCCCAGCAGAAGTTCCGGCAGCCACAATGCGATGCCGGGGATGAATGTCGTCAGAAGCAGGGTCGGCAACCACGCGAAGCCGATGAAGATCATGGTCGGGCCAAGCATCTTCTGCACGGGTGCGTTAGTGACGCGCGCGCCAAGAAACAGCAAAGGTGCTGTCGGAGGCGTGATGTTTCCCATGCCCAAGTTGACCCCAAGGATCGCAGCAAAGTGGATTGGATCCACGCCGACGCTTTTTGCAATTGGCAAAAGCAGCGTCGCACTCAGGATTAGGCCGCTGAAATCGTCCATGATCATGCCGATCAAGATCATTGTAAGGTTGATCATCAGCAAAACCACAATGGGGTTGTCCGAGATCGAAAAGATCAGGTCCTCAGCCATACCGGGAATGTCTTCGAAAATCAGAAACCGGCTGACGATCAGAACCATGAAGATCATGACCATGACAACGCCAATGGTGACACCGGATTCTTTCAGCGTATCCAGGAAAATTTTCCACGTCAGGCCTTTGTAGACGAAAAAGCCGATAGGGATCGCATAGATCACCGCAACACCTGCCGCTTCGGTTGGGGTCATAATGCCGCCGTAGATGCCGCCCAGAATGATGATCGGCATCATCAACGCCGGGAAAGCCACCAGGGTTTTGCGACTGAAGGCCAGGATGAGCTGCTCACGCTCTTCAGGTAACACAATGTCGGTCTGCTTACGCATCATGATCAGGTTGATGATCACAAGAAGCGAGGCGACTATTATTCCAGGCACGACGGTAGCTAAAAAGCACTTGAGAACCGATTGCTGGGTGATCCAGGCATAGATCAACTGCGCCGAGCTTGGCGGGATCAGAAGACCTAACGGGCTTGCAGCCACCAGAAGCGCTGCCGAAAATCCCTCTGGGTAGTTGGCTTTGCGCAAATGCGGCATCATTACCGAGCCGATGCAAGTCAGTGTAGCTGCGCCGCTGCCCGAGATTGCACCGAACATCGCACTTGCGACCACGGATGCGCCGGAGAGACCACCCCGGATGCGGCCCAGCAGCATTTCAGCCAGATCGACAATCGGAGAGGCGATCTTACCGTTCTTCATGATATCGCCCGCAACAATGAAGAGGGGAATCACGAGGATTACGACCGTGTTCATTTTCCAATGGCCGGTTGGCAAAAAGCCCGACACATCATGGCCGCCGGTATAAGCCAGAAAGATCAGAACGCCGCCAAAGGCGATTGGAACAGCAACACCCGCAAAGAGCAGGGCGCAGATGAGTAATACGGAAATACCGATAATCATTATGGATGTCCCTTCCCGGGATTGCCGGTAATGCCGCTCTTATCCATCTGAGCAATCACGCCTGCAGTTCCGAATTTCAGAAGTACGTAGAGGTGGAGCGCGCTGTAAAAAGCCATGAACGAAAACCCGACGAATATCCCGAGCCGTGGGACAAAGAAGGGAATGCGCAAAGCAATCGTGGTCTGCCACTGCGGATACGAGGCGATCTCATCCCGAAGCATCAGGATCGCCCAATAGACCAGAAAACAGGTTACAACCAACTCAACCGATGTGATGATGACCTTTCGCCACCAGACGATCGTTGGGTTAGTAAGCCAGCTTTCCAGAATATCAGCTTTGATCTGACTGTCTTCATATGTGCCAACAGCGCTGCCGAGAAAGAACAGCCAAAAGCACATCGGCATCAGCCACTCTTCATAAGCAAACAGGTCGGTTTTTAAGACGTAGCGCAGCAACACGACCATAAAGAAGGTCAGCGCCAAGATGAAGGTCGAGAGCATCAGGAAGGCAGATTTTATCTTTATCAGCCGTCTGACGGTTTGCCCCAATTTGGGGGGGAGTTGATCGGCAAGTTCTATCACAGCAACCGCTCCGGGATTGGCGAAGTGGGCCGGGGAGAAAGGCCCACTTCGCTGGGCTTCAATTGGCGGTCAGGCGGTCAAGAATGTCCTGTCCGACGACGTCCGCCACGTTCGGCCACACGGTTGCCTGTATGTGCGCCTTAATGGCATCCCGCTCTTCTTGCGAGAATTCTACGATTTCCCAGTTTGCATCGACCAGCTGATCCACAAAGCCCTGGCTGCGTTCCCACGCCAGTCGGCTAATCTCTGCAGCAGCTGCGGCGGTTTCTTTGTCAACGACGGCGCGCTGTTCATCATTCAGCTCATCATAGAACCCCTGGTTGGCATAGATCATCGTGCTTTCGATGAAGGCATTGTAGGGTATATAGGTGTTGCCTACGTCACTCGCTGCAAAGGTTGTGTAGGCCCATTCCGGCGTACAGCAGATAGCACCATCAATGGTGCCGGCCTGCACGGCTGGGAACACTTCAGCCCAGTTCAGGGTTGTTACCTGATAACCCAGCTCTTCCATGGTTTGCTTTGCGATCTGTGAAGACCACGCGCGCACGTTCATTTCCTGGTTGCCCAAGCCGGTTGGGTCCGCAGGCCGCTCGGTCGCGATCATGCCGATCAGGCCCTCGCCAATGGTCGCCAGCGGCTGGATACCAAATGATGTCAGGATCTCTTCAAGAATTTGGTTGTATGTAGAATTTGGATCGCCATAGACCGCATCCAGTTCTTCCTTTGTGGTGACAAGGAAAGGGAGGCTATTGATCTCCAAGCGCGGATCTTTCTGCGCATAGACCGTAGCATGAACCATATCCACATTGCCGCGGATGGCACTCTCAAGAAGCTCTTCTCCAGACCCGAGCTGGCCCGCCGGGAAGTATTTGACTTTGAGGCCGACGCCGGCGTTTTCCATGTTCTCCGCCATTTGTTCTAGCACGGCGTTGCCGAAGTGTTCTGCAGGTACTGTACCAGCGATGCGAAGGCGCACATCTTGAGCAATAGCGGCTGACGCAGCCAACGTCGCTGCGGCAGTCATCATCATGAGACGAGACGTGAATTTCATTTTTGTTCTCCTGTTGGTTTTAGAATTTGCTAAACAGCAACTCTTGAACATAGGTTGCCCTATGGTCAAACATAGGGAGGCAAATGGCATCATGGCAAGTGTTAGTTTTCTGGCCGACTCCCAATAGGGCGGTGCTTACACAACAGCTAGGTCTCCAAATCCCTGCCAATCCAGACTAGGTTATTGATAGAAAGAGCTATTCTCGCAGGAAAACGGAAACGCCTTTGGTGCTTTGGGGGTCACGATGGTAATCAGTGAAAGCCCGTTTACACCGTGAATGTCTTGCGAGGGCCCGAATCAGTTGCGAGGTATTCGAGCAGGGCAGCCTGACATTGAAATTCTTGCCTCACTCAACACGTTTTGGACAACCGCCCGAGAAATGAAAGGTCTCAAAACGTGTCGGAGGCCCAAGCAGCAGAACTACTTGCAACACTTGCAGGTCAAAGACATATGAGCGTCTTACCCGGTTGACGACACCGACACCCATGACCGCAGTACTTTGAATGATGCATGAATCTACAACAACATTCGAAATCTTTGTTCAGAATAAGTTTTCTGATCTTGAAGTGTCGTCGGTGGCGACTGTTCTATCAATGGCCAACCAAGTCTTAAACCGGAATTGCTTTCATTGGGTTTTTGTATCGGACACACCGGGTTTGGTGCAAAGTCGCAACGGGATGATCGTGAGGGCTGAGCCGTCTGTTTTTGATCATAACCTTAAAGACTTTATGGTGGTCGTCGGTGGTGACAGAATAAGTTCAAATGCTTGGTCTCCGAGGGCAAGAGCGATGCAACGAAGCAATCGTCCTGTTGTGATGCTGTCAGAGGCAGCGACCGCATTTATTCGGGCCTATCGAAGTACAAGCCTACGCGCGACCACTCACTGGCGCGATGTTCAGGTTTTGAAGGAATTGGGCGTTTTTCCAAACGTATCGCTTCGATATGCAGAGGATTCCGGAGGTTTTATCACGTCGGCAGGGGGAAACTACACAGGCGAGCTGGTCATTGATCTCATAGCCAAAAGTCTATCCCACCAAGAAAAGGCGGAACTCGGCAGTCGACTGGTTCTGCAATCGATTCGCGACAGAAAATCCAGTCAGCCCTGCGGCACAAGCTATTTGATGAACGCTTTCGGTCCACAAATTCTGGGAGCCATTCGGATTATGGAGGACAACGTCGAATTCCCGATTTCGACACGTAGTATCTCCATGACATTAGGATTGTCGGTGCGTCAGCTTGAGCGACTGTTCACGAAATACACCGGTACCTCTCCCGGCCGATATTACAAAAAGATTCGGGTCGGGAGAGCACACAATCTCGTCACAGAAACCAATCTGAGTCTGGTCGACGTCGCGTTTGCTACCGGTTTCGGATCTGTTGCGAGCTTAACCAGTGCATATAGATCGGAATACGGGAAAAGCCCGCGAGAGACACGAGTCAAAGATGCGCACAACATAAAATAGAGCTATGTCCTGGCCGAACTTGCGGCTCAAACCAACAAAAAAGGCTGCGCGAACTAATGTTCAGCGCAGCCTGTTCTTGATCGAAGGTGTTGGACGTTGACCTGTATCGTTAGGTCTAGCCAATACCTACTCTCTGAGAATTACAACATCATAAGCGCGACGTTGCCGGTTACTACGGCGATTGTCAACGCGATCATGATGGAAGCATCCTTCATAATTTTCATGCTGTTAGGCATCTTGGTGACTCCGAGATTTGCAGGTGTTTCTGAGGTGCAGTTAGACCTCATTGTGAGTCGGTAGAAGTGCCATTTTCGCATGCCAGATATGCAGTTTCGAGATAGATCGCCGCATCAGGATATGCTGCAAAATAAAGCTCAGGAAGCCGCAATACTGAGGCGCGTGAACAACCAAGATCACCCGAGGCCCAGGCTCAAAGATTCGATTACTATCGCTTCCCTTCTGAAGTACTGTCGTCTTTGCCTTATTTGGTTACGATCATTGTCTTGATGTCGATTTTGCAAAATCGGCAAGCTATAGCGCAGGACTTCCCGGTGTCTTTGGCGCAGCCATTTCGCACCGGACCGCCTTGGAGCCCAACTCCGTTCTCAGCAACTCCAAAAATGCTTCGGTGACTTTGGAAGTCGGTTTGTCCTGGGGTGTCAAAACGCCAATCTGATATTGGATTAGCGGCTCAAATGGTATCCTAACCAACTCGTCATCAAAACCCCGACTGTTGATCGGGTCAACAAGAGCCACCGCGCTACCCGATTTTATGAATTCAATCAGTGAAGCAAAGTATTGAGCTTCCAGGATAACGTTCCATTGAGCTTTCGCATTCGAGAAGGCCCGGGTGATTTGATATGTGGTCATGTGATCGCGAAACAGTGCCACGAACGGCAAGCGATCCAAGTCTCGCGGCGTAAGAAGCTTGTGCTTAGCCAATGGGTGATTTCGCGCAACGATGCAATGGCAGGCATAGGTAAATTCTTCCGCATCGACACCTGCAAACTGTGATGGCTTCTCTGCTATTGCGATATCGAACATCTGGCTGGGAAGCTGTTCAATGACGACGTGTGAACTTCTCGATAACAGCCGTACCTTTACATTTTCTCGGGTCTCCAGAAATCGATTGATGAGCCCCGGTAGGAACTTGAGTGAAACGCCGGGAAAGGCAGAGATGGTCAGATGGCCTGTCTCCCCTTGCCGCAACCGTGTTGCGGCTTCGTTTGCCCGGACGACTGCCTCTAGCAATCTTTGAGCATCCTCGTAAAAGATCAGCGCTTCGGGTGTTGGTTGCAGACGTCCTGATTTGCGCAAAAACAGCTGAAACCCCAACCGATGCTCCAGCGTGGCGATCGTATTGCTGACCGCAGGCTGCGAAATACCCAACATTTGCGAAGCCCGCGTCATGGTTCCGGCGGTCATAATCGCTTGAAAGCATTCAATTTCTCTAATTTGCATACGAAGCACTATAATTAACGTTTATAATCGATCCAACTATAATTATTAGATTTGATTGCCTGCAAACCGTAATTTTCCCGCGTATCGGAACAAAACACGTGGGAGCAAACAATGAAGATTCTTCTGGCTACAGCGTCAATTGCTGCACTGATATCGCTTGGAACGTCCGCGCCTGCACAGGCTGAAACCAAGTTCATCACGATCGGAACAGGTGGCCCGACCGGCGTATACTTCGTTGCGGGCAACGCGATCTGCCGAATGATACACAAAGAAGCCGCTGAGGGCCGCAAGGAAGGCCGAAAACATGGCTTTCGTTGCGCCGCGCCGTCAAGCAACGGATCAACTTACAATCTCGCGCAAATATCGCAGGGTGAGTTTGAGTTCGGCGTTTCACAATCTGACTGGCAGTACTACGCCGTTAACGGGACATCTGACAAAGTTGTCAACGACGAAGGATTTCGAGCGGTTTTCTCAGTACACCCTGAGCCGTTTCAGCTGATTGTTGCCGCTGACTCCGGCATCAATTCCTGGATGGATCTTGAGGGGAAAAAATTGAACATCGGCAACCCCGGCTCCGGTCAACGCGGTACGACCGAGTTGCTGATGGAGCGATACGGGACGGACCGGGACTTCTTTGGCCTGGTAACAGAAATGACGTCCTCAGAACATTCTAATGCGCTTTGTGACGGCAACATCGATGCCTTTACTTACGTGGTCGGCGTACCGAACTCGGGCGTGGCCGTGGCGACTGAAGGATGCGGTGCACAAATCGTAACGCTCGACACGGAAGTAGAACAGACCTTGATCGACGAGCGCCCCTTCTATGCCGCAACCAGCATCCCGGCGAGCGTGTATTCCTCCCAGAAGGAAGATGTGACGACCTTTGGCGGCTACGCAACGATCGTGTCGCATGAAAGCGTTGACCCAGACGTGGTTTATGAAGTCGTACGCGCGGTATTTGAGAACCTGGACGACTTCCGCGCACTTCATCCCGCCTTCGCAAATCTCGATCCGGACAGCATGATCAACAATGGGAATTCTGCCCCGCTACACGAGGGCGCAGCGCGGTACTACCGTGAAAAAGGCTGGATCGAGTAACTTCTCCCTCCCGTTCGATCCGCACAGGTCTCTGCCGATTAGGCAGAGACCGAACAAACTATCTAGGGATCCGTCATGTCTGCGAAATCACTACAGCAAGAAGCTGTTGATGAAGTCCTCAAAGTCGAACGTCAAGATTACTTCGGCGCCTGGCCCAAAACATTCATCACATTTGCCGCCCTTTGGTCTCTGTACCAGCTTTGGATTGCCTCACCGATCCCCTACGCGCTTGGCTGGGGCATCTTCGTAGACCTGCCCGCACGGGGTATTCATCTGGCGTTTGGGCTATTCCTTTGCTTTCTCTTGTTTCCGACAAAATTCGAAGAAGCAAGAAAGGGTAAGGCTTGGTTCAGCCTGATTTTGGCAATCATCGCAGCTGGTTGCGCGCTGTATGTATTTCTGGGCTATGACGGCATAGTTCTCAGGGCTGGTATCTTGGATAGCGTTGAATTCCTGGGCCTGAGCATTCCCTACGAGGTGATTTTGTCAGCCGTCGGGATGATCCTATTGCTTGAAGCAACGCGCAGGGGCGTCGGGTTGCCGCTGGTGATTGTCTGCGGCGTGTTCATGATCTACTCGCTGTTTGGACCCTACATGCCCGAGATCATCTCTCACCGTGGTGTCTCAATCTCTCGTATGGTCGGGTATAACTGGCTGACCAGCGAGGCTATATTCGGCATCCCGATCGCGGTATCGCTGAGTTACGTGTTTCTCTTCGTCCTATTTGGCGCTTTCATGGATACCGCTGGGGCTGGGAAGTTCTTCCTTGATCTGTCCTTTGCCGCCGTCGGCAAATACAGAGGCGGGCCCGCAAAGGCAGCCATCCTGGCATCCGGATTGACCGGCATGATTTCAGGATCGTCGATCGCTAACACCGTCACAACGGGCGCATTCACGATCCCGGTGATGAAAAAGACCGGGTTCCCGGGAGACAAGGCGGGAGCCATCGAAGTCTCGGCATCGATCAACGGTCAGCTGATGCCGCCAATCATGGGCGCGTCAGCCTTCATCATCGCGGAATTCATCGGGATCTCGTACTACGATGTTATCGTGCACGCGATGATCCCGGCCTTCATCGCCTATATTTCGCTCTTCTATATCTCTCATCTTGAAAGCCTGAAGATGGGGCTTGTGGGCCTGCCAAAACCCGACCTGCCTGCGATTGGAAAAACGTTCCGGGAAGGCGCTTATTTCCTCGTGCCAATCGGCATGCTGGTTTATCTGCTTCTGGTGAAACGCTGGAGCCCTGGTAGTGCTGTTTTCTGGTCGATCATGATGATGGCCGGCATCATCCTGCTCCAGCAGGTGGTTCTTGCGCGGCAACACGGCCTGACGGTAGCAAAGGGACTTCGTTCGGGCGGGACCATCGTTTTCTATTCGCTGGTGGCCGGGGCCAAATCGATGACGGCCGTCACAGCGGCCGTCGGTGCGGCCGGTATCATCGTCGGTATTGTTTCGTCGACCGGCCTGAACAACGCTATGCTTGGAATTGTCGAGGCACTGTCGCAGGGCAACATTTACATCCTTCTGGCACTGGTGGCCGTGGTAAGCATCATTCTGGGGATGGGTCTGCCGACAACCGCGAATTACATCGTCGTGGCCTCGCTGATGGCCGGGGTGATGGTCGAGCTTGGCAATGCGTCGGGTCTGGTTCTACCGCTGATCGCCGTGCATCTTTATGTGTTCTACTTCGGTCTAATGGCTGATGCCACGCCACCAGTTTGCTTGGCGGCATTCGCGGCTTCCGCGATATCTGGAGCGGACCCCATGAAAACTGGCGTTCAATCTTTCAAATATGCGATCCGCACAGCCATCCTTCCGATTGTGTTCATTTTCAATCCTGAGCTTTTGCTGGTGGGAGTAGAGAGTGTCTGGCACGGCATAATGATCTTCGTTGTCGCGCTCATGGCTATCTTTGCCTTCTCGTCTTTGACGCTGCAGTGGATGTTCGTGCGCCTAAAACTGGTCGAAGCAGTATTGCTGGTATTTGTCGTCATCAGCCTGTTCCGTCCAGACTTCGTACTGGACCGCTTTAGCCCCGCTTTCAAAGTCGTTCCGTTGACCCAATTGATGGCAAGTGAAGGTTCAATCGAGGCAGGGCAGAAGGTGCGTATCTACGTGACCCGCGAAACCGAATACGGGGATCGCTTCAAACTATTCACAGCGACTGTACCTGATGCATCCGACAATATCCTGAAAGCCGTTGGGGTCTCGCTTGATGCCGAAGGCGATGGCCGCATCAGCGTATCGGACATTGCTTTCAACGGCCCTGCGGAACAGCTTGGAATAACCTGGGGTGACTACGTGACTTCGGTTGGCCTGGAACAATCCGGGCGTATGCCCAAGGAGATCATCTATATCTTCGGTATCCTGGCATACGCTGCGGTGATCGTGATGCAACGCCGTAGATTGAAAAAAACCAAACAGCCAAATCTGGTGGAAGCGTGACAATGGACGTAAATCTGACCGAGAAGAATCTGCGTAACAAGATTAGGTTCTGGCTCAAAGATAATCGCGATCAAGTTGTTGATCTGACCTTGCGCCTGGTCAGAATCAAAAGCCAGCAGCCCGAAGGAGACGTTCGGGCGATGGCCAATGAGATCGAAGCCTACGCGTCCACAATCCCAGGGGCGGAGATCGAGCGTTTCGTGTCGGAAGAACCCGTGCACAACTTGGTTATCCGGTTGCGCGGCAACCGGCCTGGAAGGCGCCTGATCTTCAACGGCCACATGGATACCTTTCCCGCCGGCGATCTATCCAATTGGACACGCGATCCATTGGGGGAAGTGGATGGTGACAAGGCATACGGGCTGGGTATTTCCGACATGAAGGGCGGTATTGCGGCCAGCCTGTTGGCGATGAAGTGTCTCGCCGAAACTGGCGCGGACTTTCCCGGCGAAATCGTTGGCACTTTTGTCGGCGATGAGGAAACAATGGGGGTGCTTGGCACGCAGCATCTTCTCGACAATGTTCCGCACGCCAAAGGAGATGCCATGATCAGTGGAGATGTCGGGTCTCCTCACATTTTGCGGTTTGGCGAGAAGGGCATGATCTGGGCAAAGGTGACGGCGAAAGGCAGATCGACACACGCGGCGCATGTCCACAAGGGAGAAAGCGCGATTGAAAAGCTGACGGCGGTCATGGAAAGCTTCAAATCCTTGCGTTCGTTTCCGGTTGATGTCTCGGGCAACAATGTCGTGTCAATGATTGACCTTTGGTCCGACAAATCGGAAAGCCTGTCGGGAGAGGGTGAAACCGATGTATTGAAAAACGTGACAGTGACCTTTGGCACCATGGAAGGTGGTAGACTGTCAAATCTGGTTGCCGATCGGGCAGCTTTTACCTGCGACATCCGCCTGCCGGTTGGTGTCTCGGTCGAAAAGATCGAAACAGAGGTCACGCGCATCTGCGATGCGGTCGACGATCTCGAACTTGAAATCACGCGCCGCTACGAAGCCAGCTGGACTGCGCCGGACCATCCGGTGATAGAAGCAGTACGTCAGAACTGCACCACTGTTCTTGGGGAAGAGCCGGCGGTAACCATGCGTGTCGGGGCATCGGATGCGCGGCTTTATAGATATGCAGGTGTCCCAACCGTTGTGTGCGGTCTGATGGCCTTTAACCTCGGTGCCCCTGACGAGCACATCATGCTCGATGAACTATATGCTCTCGTCGATATTTTCGCATTGTCAGCGCACGATTACCTGGTGGGCAATGCTTGATATCACAATTATTGCAATCGCTGCGTTTTTTGCGGGCATCCTGAATGCAATTGCTGGCGGAGGCAGCTTTCTTACATTCCCGGCACTTGTTTTTGTTGGTGTGCCTCCAATTCCTGCGAACGCAACAAGCGCTGTTGCGGTTTTCCCAGGGTATCTCAGCAGCGCGGCTGGTTTCCTCGCAGAAATTCGGGATTTCCACCGGCGTGAGCTCTACTTCTTTCTGGGCTTATCCGTACTGGGCGGGGTGTTGGGGGCGGTTTTGCTGCTTGTAACACCATCCGAGGTGTTCAGTTTTATCGTTCCTTGGTTGCTGCTCTTAGCGACGCTTCTCTTCGCATTTGACAAGAAAATACGTGCTTGGGCCAAGAGTGACGAGCACGTGAACCCTGTCGGGAAAACGGCAGCTACATTGGCGGTGACCACATACGGAGGTTACTTCAACGGTGGATTGGGCATTGTCTTGCTTTCCCTGTTTTCCGGGCTGGGTTTTCGCGACATGAATCTGATGAATGGGCTCAAGAACATTCTATCCTTCATTCTGTCCGGCGCCTCTGTTGCAACGTTTCTGATTGCAGGCATCGTCTACTTAAAAGAAGCGTCGATCATGATGATAGTTGCGGCCTTGGGCGGCTATGTAGGGGCAAAGATATCCCGGAAATTGCCAGTATCCGTGATCAGAACAATCGTCATCGTCGTCGGCTTGGGAATGACTTTGATTTTTTTTGTGCAGACTTAGTACATGTGACCTAACGAGTATTCTCAAACTTGGCTAAGATGAAGCGAAAAGGACCCTTTTTGCGGCACCGATAGCTATTCGCGCAACATATTGATTTTCTGAATACGGGACTGCCGCAAAAACGCTGTGCAAAACACTTTCGCAAAAATCGAAATGATCGGCGTAAGCGAAATTATGTGAACTTGCACCTGCCAAAGTTGTTACAAATCGAGCGGTGCATGTTGGCCGAATTCAGAGATGCCTGATCCACAGGCATTGATCCCGGTTGAGCCCAAGTTCTTCAAGGGTCCTTTCAGCATCTAAATTGAAGTCGTTGGCAACTTCTTGGACCTGAACCGCCTGAAAGCTATCCAGATTCCGCACCGTTCGACCATCTTCGAAGGTGATCACCTCGTGTGATCGGCCAGACCAACGCACGATCCCGCCGCAAAGGGTCTGTCCTTCAGCATCCGCAAGTTCGGCGACCGGGTCGGCAAAGAAATCGGTCCATTTAAGAATACCTGTGCTGACAGCTCTCGCCACTGCTTGTTCCGTTGTCCGGCACTTGAGTTTTGTGACGATCGAAGACGTCAAAGCATGCACCATTCTGGAGGAGAGCCCCGTCTGGCCAGCAACTACGGATGGGATCAATCCCGATGCGAGCATTTTCAGCACATCCATCTCCTGGTCAGATAGAGCGTCCGTGGGAAAGTTGAAGACCGTATCAATTACATCGAGCGCAAGCAGGTGCAGGACCTGAGCCTCATGGCGCAGGGCAGGGAGCATCTTTGCTACCAAGGCGTCCCAATCTGCACGGGTTAGATTGGACGTAACCGTAAAGACGCCGCGCTCACCAAACGGGTTGATAACCGGAATCGACAGTCCGTTCTGTCCAACACCAAATTTTCTGGCGGCATCAAATAGCGGTGCGTGTTCACGCTGATCATCAAACACAGCCCAATCGATTGGTGCGATCATTGTGGCGCCAAACCGAATGAGGGGATCGGCCAGAACCAGATCGTTGTCGACGTAATACCTGACCCATTCGGCCGGGAAGGTGGTGCATCCGTGAACAACGTTATGATGCTTGTCGATGTGGGCGTAGGAGGCATTCTCCAATCCAAACCTTTGACAAATCTCCTGGAGGCGCGCCTCCCCGGTTTGCCGAAAATCCAGTTCAGAATTGCCAATATCCGCGATTTTCATAGACCGTCCTTCTGTTCCGCGTTGCCGTCGAAGTCGCATAGCAACCTAAAGCTGAACGAACTACTCGGGAATTCCCGTAGCCAATCGCAGATTTGAATACAGCTCTGTTCTGGAGACGGAAACAGAGCGGAAACTTGCTGATGAGACACGTGAATTTGAGAAGCCGGCGACGTACGCACCTCCAAACCAATAGAAGTTCCCACGGTCCTAACGAAGCCCATCTTCCTCCTCCCGGGCTCTTCGCGCCAACAGCCCCATGAAACTGGAAATCATGTTCAGTTCACCTCGTTCATCGGCCTTAACCATGCCCCGGAGATATCCTCCCGGATTAACCACCGGCGGCAGTTTCGGGTCACTCAGCCTCGCATCCGTGATCACTCCAGCCAGGATCGCTCCCATGACGGTCAGACGATCAATCGCCGCGTGCCAGGCGGAGATATTGGTGCCGATCTCTGAAAGCCGGGACCAAACGCCAGTCTCAATCGCAAAGAGGGTAGGGGCGAAGGTCTGGGCGCCGCCTCCAGCGATGTCGATATGCATACGAAGCTCGGGAGATGCCAGGTCATACAGGATGCGATTATTCACCCGAGGCAGTTTTTGGGACTTGTGTGGCACCATGTCCGTCGGATGATTGCTTTCTAAGCAATGCGCAGGGCCGTCAGGCCCGGAGCCCGAAAAATCTGGTTCCGAGGCTTTAGCCGAGGGCATTGAAATCTCGCCATCGGCGTTACAGGACAGAATAGTTTCTTCAATTTGATCTTGTATATGGCACCCGAAACTGGCTTCGGGTCTACCGGAAATTTCACCACCTTTTGCGACATGCCCTTCGATCCTTTTCCAAAGGTCATGAGCTGCCTGAACATGTGCCCTGAGCTCATCCAACAACAGGTATTTCAGCTTGTCAGCACGCGGCCAGGATCCAAACTCATCCATCATGTCACCGGCGCCGTCAGGAGGGCAGGGGAGTGAATGAAGCACCAACAGACTGTGTTTCACATATCGATAAAGCCGTGATCGATCACCACGCAGCTCATCATGTTCTTTCTTTTCGGCCTTGCTTCGCACCTCCGCGTCGAGCATTTCGGATATGAGGTCCAGGGCAGGGGTCAGGAATAGACCAAGCCCCTTGCGCTTGCATCGCGCGCCATTTGCCCCAAGCCTGCGTTCGATCAGGCCAATGGATTCCAGTTCCCGTTCATGGTTGTGAATGGTCCGATCTGTCACGCCACGCCCGGCGATCAGCGTTTCCTGACGGGCGTAGCAAAAGGGTTCCTGGGACGGGTCGCAAAACGCGCAGGGTGAAATCATGTCGATGATGATTTCAAAGGTGCGAATACACTGAGCCGATGCACCTCTGATCTGGGCGTAGCACACGCAAAGCTGTCGAAACCTGTCTCGGTTCCAGCCCTCGGGAAGACCGTTGTGGAAGCGTGAATTTTCGCGGTGATGGGCGGATGCGATCTGCCGAAAGCTCATTGTATTGGCTTCCCTTGGCAAAGGTCAGTATTGGCATCGCGGCTTCGTGGGGCAGGGTATTCGAAATAGTTCAACGGTCTCATGGTCTGCTTCTCATTGGGGAAGCAAGGCGGCTCGAACCTCAGCGAAAAGACACAGAAAAACCGTTCGCACAAATGCGTTTATCCTTGTCAGAATTTTGGGAGTTTCCTATAAATCAGGTGATCAAACTTGACTTAAGAAGATCCCCGCTGAGGCCCCGCCTTGCGGGGGTTTTTTGTTTTGGGGCTAGGTTTTTCCTTTGGGCCAAACGGCCTGGTTTCCAACCGTGGCTGGCAAATTCACTGACATTTGCAGGAGAAACGCGTCCTCCTGCCGAGCCAACCACGTCAGTATTTGACGAGCTCGTAGTCGCTAAACCCAAATGTATCTGTCCACTCGACACCAACGCCGCGGAAATAGCTGGGAGGTTCGCAACGATTGCCGAGTGGCAGCCAGGCTGGGATTGGCGCAGGAGCGCGATCTGACCATTGAAAGCTCGTATTGTCGTCGTAGGTGCCAACCACAAGATCAAGCGAACGCTCGCAGTCGCCCTCTCGCGAACGACGGCGAAAGCTGTAATGGCGCACATCCCAAACTCTGATGGACCTGACAACGTCGAAATCGGGTGAGGAAAGATCGACGCTGATCGGTGTGGCTTGAAAGCTATCGCCGGAGTGGCCATGAAATGGCTGGATCTCTTCTGTTAAGATCGCAGCATCTACCAGCAATGGCTCTGTCGTATCGTCAGATGGAAGCTCTGGAATAGGGCTGGCACTGTTGCGCTTGATGGCTTCCAGCCTTTCCGTGGGGCTCAAGCCTGAGAAGCTCTCTGAAGCGTTCATTGGACAGCGCCACAGTTGCAGCGGCGGTTCGACCGGGTAGGGTGTGATGCGCCGAATGAACTCCGCCTTGGCAGCGACGCAATCAGGCGAACCTGGCCAACCTCCGGCGAGGCAAAGGAATATGGCACAGTCAATTGGATAGGCACTGGCCTGCGTGGCCGGCAGTGCAGCGAGTGCAATTGCAAGGGCCTTTGCGCGAGTTCGATTTCCGGATTTTGAGTGTTTCAAGATGGTCTCTCCTGCTTGCGAATCGCCTAAGCAATATCCGGCCAATATATTTCTGACAATCCAATATCGTATATCGGCGTACTTTCTTATATTGACGTAGATTGTGTTTTAGTCCACAACTTTTGGATGTAGAAGACGGCCCATAGGGGGTCGTCATGGCGGACAACAAGAGACAATACACTGTGGTAACCATCGAGATGGTCCGGGGCCTGAAAGAAGATCAGGTTCCCTTTACATGCCGCTACGAATTTATCGGACTCGCTTCCCTTGGACGACCTAAGTACCACTGCATTTACAGCTCGCCGAACTATGTCGGAGCCTTGTGCAAGTCGAAGATCTCTCGAGCGGGCGCTGAGCCCAGAGAGTTCGATCTTTGGCCGGGGCTTTTTAAGCATCACCAGGAATTTGGCGACGGGCGCATTCTCTGCGTCAAATCAGACTACACGATCGAGTCGATCACTCCCGAAGGTCTCGAAGCAGCTCAGGCCCTGGACGCGAAATCCAAAACCTGATCGGTCACGTTCGAGAACCCGGCTCATCAAAATACTGGGGCAGAGCACATGAAACGGCTCTTGTTTCTCAGCGCTACACTCGCGTCCTTGTTCTTTGTTGCGGTTTGGATTGAACCATCAAAACAAACAAAGACCCTGAGCGCATCCGAGGTGATTGCCGTTGATGGTGACACGATCGACCACGGCGACGACCGCTACCGGCTTGTTGGCTTCGATACGCCTGAGACCTACCGGCCGCAGTGCCGTGCGGAAAAGACTCTGGGATTGGAAGCGAAAGCAAGGCTGACAGAGCTCATCCAGTCGGCGGACCAGATAGAGCTGGTCATCCAACCAGATCTGGACGTGCATGACCGCTTCCTGGCGGTTGGGCGTGTGGCTAGGCAGGACGTCGGGGCCATCCTGATTTCCGAGGGTCTCGCCCGACCATACAACGGTGGTAAACGCCAGTCCTGGTGCGGCTGAAGGAAAGGATCAAACAACGATTTAGTGACAACAGAACGAAACCACTGAGCAATAAGCGGTCCTGTCGATTGCGCCAACAACCGACAGGACAAGAAACGCCCCAAATCCATCCGGGCATTCCTCCAACATCAAGAGAGAACTGTACTATGGTAAAAACAGTAGTCCTAGATGCCGATCCTAGATCGGACAGCACCGCGCCAGAGTCAATGGGTGCGACCCTGAACAACGTGTCTGAGCTTGCGGCGGCACAGCACTGACCGCGACAGCGCCGAGCAGAACATCCCCGACACTTTGGTCAGACCTTCCGGCTGATTGATCCAAGCTGACCGCTGGCTGTCTACGAAGCCCGCGAAGGGCTCAGTGCTGTGTCCCTGCACCCTATTTCCTGCTGCTCAGATGATCTGATATCGAACCCCCATAATAGTAATTATGTAAAAACTACTGACCTATTTAGAAGAACGGAAAGGTGATCTCCTTGGCCTTCGAATCTTGGCTGAACTACATAACAACGAGTGATGTTCTCCGCGGAGAACTCTCTTCGATGCATGTGGTGCTACACCGAAGAGAGAACGTGGTGAGCTCCAGATGGGGCTGTACCCACCACCTATCCGACTCCGCCAATCAAAGCGAAGCGGCACCATCAAAACTACCCAAGCCAATCTGTTCAAAACAACGCGAAATCAACTCCGATCACGGGTTTGTTAACCAACTCCTTTGGACGCTTTTCAGTCGCTCCACCTCGGTTCTCTTGCTGTGGTTTGCAGCGACAAACCCCGCTGTTGCCCAGGTCATCGAGTACGAACCCGATGGGAGCGTGTTCCTGAACGGTGCGCGGGCAGAAATCGTTGATGGCGTGGTGAAACCAATCCAGATGCGGGAATACGAGCTAGACGAACAGCCGCAACCGCTCAAAGCGAAGCGCACGACAAAGATCGAGATTGCGGGAAAAGCACCGCGGCCTCGCAAAGCCTCTGGTGGCTGGTCGCAGGAGCGGATCGTCAAAGAAATCCACGCAGCGGCAAAACGGCACGACATTCCGGCCGAGCTGTTCATGGCTTTGGTCTGGCAAGAAAGCCGGTATCGGGCTGATGCCCTGTCGCCCAAGGGTGCCATCGGTTTCGCGCAGCTCATGCCGGGAACGGCAAAAGACCTGGGCGTGAACCCAAAGAACCCTGCAGAAAATCTCGACGGTGGCGCTCGCTATTTGGCAGCGCAGTACCGTGAGTTTGGAGACTGGAAACTGGCGCTTGCCGCCTACAACGCCGGTCCCCATCGCGTCGCCCAGTATGGCGGCATCCCCCCGTTCACCGAAACCCGCGACTACGTGCGGATCATCCTCAGCAAAGTGAGTAAGGAACTATGAAAAGACCCCCCATGAAACGGCACCACTTCATCCAACAAGTGGCGTTCTTTGCGCTGACAATGACCATCGTCAGCGCAGCACCGGCCTCCGCTGGCTGGCTGCAGGATGCCATTGGCGATTTCATCAACGAGACACTGGCCGACTCGAAGGTCGTAGGCGTGAGCCTTGCAGCGGTTGGCTTCATCTGGGGCTGTCTGGCCTACGTGTTCGGCTGGGGTTCGCTGAAAGGCCCCGTGATCGCAATCGTCGTCGGTGCTGTCATCGGCCTGGCTGATACGTTCATCGGAGCCTGATTGATGCCGCGCCGCAATACGGTCTTTCGCGGGTTGAGCCGCCCGGCAGAATGGGGCGGCCTTCCCGTGATCTATCTGCTGGGGATCCTGGGGATGACCATGCTTGCGTTCTTCATGTTCGGGATAGCGCCAGCAATCATTGCTGGCTTTGTTTTCTATACCGGGCTGCGCCTCTTTTACGAATGGGAACCGGCATTCTTCCGCATCCTGTCCGTGACGCTCTCCAAGACACCACGCACCAAAAACCGTCAGCACCACGGGGGAGATTTCTATAGTGCCTAAGCCTGCTTCAAAGGATCTGTTTACCCTCGCCCGCTCGTTGATCGAGCCGAGCTGGCGCAAGGATGAAATGTACCTCTTTCAGATGTTACCTTATGGCTATGTCGTGGACGATGAAGTCATTTCCACACGCAACGGCGGACTGATCGCCGCTGCAGAAATCACCGGTATCAACGCAAACACGCTGGACGAAAACGAATTCGAGTTTTTGGCCGAGCGTTTTGAACGTGTATTGCGGACCACTCCAAATGAGGTCGCATTCTACGTTCATCGAGTGACCGTCCCCGCTGAGACAGGGCATGTCATCACAGACTCAACCGGCTTTGCTGGTGCTGTGGCTGAAGCCATGCGGTCAGCCTCGCTCGATGCAGAGTTGAAAGAGCGCAAAATCATCATCAGCGCCATTCTGCAGAAGCGCCAGGATGAACGCGCCAAGCAGATCTTCGGCATGTCGTCAGGAATGATCGACGAGGAACGCCGCAAAATGATGGAACAGCTCGACGGTGTGTTCACCACACTGGCGGGCACGCTGGGCGAGGCCCGCGTTAGCCGGCTGAAGCTCAGCGAGGGTCGTTGGCTGGGTTACTATGGAATGCTGTTGAACGGGCGCTATCAGCCAATCGTTCATACAAACATCGCAGAGCCGATTGCCTTCAACATGCCGCAAGAGGATGTGCTGTTTCAGGGCAAGACGGGTAAACTCCTGTCTGGCGATGACCAGGAACGGTCAATTCGCGTTTATTCCCTGAAGAACTATCCGATGGCGTCATTCCCCGGCATTTTCGACGGGCTGGACCTGCCGGTTGATGTCGTGATTTCACAATCCTTCCTGCCGATCAGTCGTTCGCAGGCGCAAGAAATGGAACGCCGCAAATCGGGTCAGATGCGCTCGGCTGGTGACAAAGCGAAGTCGCTGGAAGAGGACTTGTCCATCCTGGCTGATGGCATTGCTTCGGGCACGATGTCTCTGGGCAAGCATCACCTATCGATCTGCGTGTTCGGGACAGAGGAAGATCTGAAAACCGCCGAAAAACACATCATCGGTGAAATTCAGATTTCAGGCGGCACAGTGAAGCGCGAAGCGATGTCGGCCCGTGCGGTGTACTTCGCGCAGCACCCCAGCAATTTCGCGTTCCGTGCCCGTGAAGAACTGATTACGGACCAGAACTTTGCGGACATGGTTGCGTTCCACATGCGGCCCAAAGGGCTGGACGCTGAAAAGCTGCCCTGGCCGGGGCCGTTGGCGACTTTCCCGACAACGCACGGGGACAGCTACGATGTTTCGCTGCACCTTCCCAAGACCAGCAAAGACGCTGAAAACCTGCCCTCCGGCCACACAATCGTTCTAGGGCCGAACGGATCGGGCAAAACTGTGATCGCGATGCTGCTGGCGACAATGGCGGTGGCACAGGGCGCGCGGATCATCGCGTTTGACAAAGACCGGGCGATGGAAGCCCCCATGCGGGCACTTGGGGCACAGTACACTCGCGTTCGGGTTGGCGAACCCACTGGCATGAACCCGTTTCAAACGGAAACGGATGAGGCGGGGCAAAGCTGGCTGGCAAATTGGGTTACGGCTTTGATGAGCTATGACGAAAAGCTGACCGCCGAACAGAAAGACGAGATCACTCAGGCCTGCCAAGCCAACGCCACCCTGCCCCCACAGCTTCAGAACTTCGATTCACTGGTGGATCGGTTCAAAGCCTTTGATGACGGCAAGAACCTGTTCAAGCGGGCCAGCGAGTGGGCAGGTGACGGGCGGTTGTCATGGATGTTTGGTGAAGGGGGCTCAGATCCGTTTGCGTCCGGCGACCGGCATCTTGTGTTCGACATTTCCGAGGTTCTGGATGACGCGTTGGTCCGGCTGGCGTGGATCAGCTACGTCATGCGCCAGATCGAGCGCCGGTGTGCCTCTAAGGTGCCAACTGTCTTTGTCATTGATGAAGCATGGGTGATCGCTGGCAATCCCTACGGCGCGGACATCCTCAAGAACGCCTACACCACATATCGGAAGCTGAACGTCATGATGATGATGATGACGCAGATCCCGGATCACATCCTGTCATCGGCGGCCAGTAAGTCGATCCTGGAAAACACCAGCACGCAGCTCTTGTTCCCGTCCCGATCCGGCAATGCAGCGGACTACCGGGCAATCGGTTTGAACGATGCAGAGCTGGGCGCATTGCGAGCTCATTTTGGCGACCGCGTGATGCTCATGAAAAAGGGTGATGAGAGTGTCTGGCTCGATGTCGATGTCGGCGCACTCGGCCCCTTGCTTCGTGTTCTGAGTGGATCAGACGGCAAGTCGTTCCCTGATCCTGAATGGCGTCAAAACCCCAACTTCTGGAAGGAAATCACATGAAATCACGTCTTATCCTCGCCCTCGTTGTTCTGGCCGCTGTTGCCGCCTGCACCAACACCTATTCGGGCTATCGCAGCAAATGCGCCTGCGACTTTGAGCGCATGACCCTCCCTGAAAACATGGAGCTTGTCTAATGAACGTCCTGAAAACCCTTCGCACCACTGTAGCCGTCACCGTTCTGGCCGCCCTGCCCGTCATGACGTCGGCCCAGGGTGTTCCGACCATCGACGCCACAGCCATTACACAAGACGCCGCCAACTCGGCAAAAGAAGTTGCTGAAATGGTTCGCCAGTATGAGCAACTGTTGCAGCAGTATGAGAAGCTCGAGCAGCAGCGCGTCATGCTGGAGAACTCGTTCAAGGCCATTTCTGGTCTGACGGATCTCGACGAATTCAACAGCCGCAGCTTTTTGAAACTGGCAACCGCAGCTGACACGCTCGGATACGCTTTGAACGCGACCGAAGACACTATTGGCGATCTTCCAGGCGTGGCAGGGTTGGCGATGGAACGCCGGTCAATCAGCCTAGGGCTGAACAATGGCATCCTATCGGAGTTCAGTGGATCAGACGTGCCAGCCCGTCGCATTCTCTCAGAGAGAGGAGCCGCTGGCCTGATGGCATCCGCTCTGGGTGAACAAGGCTACGACATGGCCGGTCAGTTGGCCGAGGATGCGGAAAAACTGCGTGGTGAAGTCGGCCAGCAGGAAGATCTGAAAGCAGCCATCGACTACAATACGGCGGTTCTCCTGAAACTCCTCCAAGTTGAAATTGAAATCTTGCGCGCAACCTCGGCTAATGCTCTGGCGTCGGGCACGGATCTGGCAGCAAACGCAGCGGATCTAAAGACGCTTAGCAATTACGCAAGAGGAGAATCCCAATGAAAAGCCGCACAACATTCGCCCTGACCACACTGACGGCGGCGCTTTTAGCGTCGTCGGCCAGTGCTGAGGCCAGACTGCCGTTTCCCCCCAATGTTGATTGGACATTCGGGGAATATCGGACCTGTCTTGGTTATTCGGGCGTCCGAGCGTTCAAAAAGCCTTTGAAGGAATACGGCGTTGAACAACTCGCCAACGCTGGTCAGGGCGCAGATCAACAGTATGTCGTCGGCAACTGGACCGATGCCATTCTGAATGAGCAAGTGATTGCTGCACATGAATTTGCCATTGAGCAATGCCGCCTGCGCAAAGCCGATGAAGCATTCAGCACTGAATGCCCGCTCGGGAACCTTAGCCGCGAAGCTGCAATCGAGTTGGCGGGCGCGGACCAGGACGGTTTCTGGTCGAAGCCATCCAGCGAACTCAAAACGCTCAAAGACGCGCAGCAAGAACGCTTGGAAGCGCTGCGCCCTGTAATTGAGGAGGCTTGTGGGCCGTGATTCAGGATTTCGTCAGCTCGATTGAAACAGCAATCAGCAACTTTTCTCAGCAAGCATACACCAGCCTTGCGGCGGATCTCGCATCCGCCCTCTGGGCTATTGCTGCGCTGATCTTCGTGGCGATGCTGATCAACGGCGTACTTCAGATCAGAGAAATAGGGTTCGGTGGTTATATCGGCTGGATCATTCGGGCGACGATAATCATCGGAATGGCCTCAAGCTGGTCCTTTTTTCAGCCAATCTATCAAGGCGTTCAAACCTTGCCGGACAGCATTGCCGGGGCGCTCACTGGCACCACAAATGTATGGCAGGCGCTCGATGAGATTGCGCTTCAATGCTTTATTATGGGTCAAACAGCCATCGAGAACGCCACATGGGGCTTAAGCATCACTGGCGCAATCTTGTGGGTCGTCGGGGCCATTATCGTGGCCTTTGGTACTGGCATGGCACTCATCGCCAAAGGCGGCATGGCGGTTTTACTCGGACTAGCGCCTGTGTTCATCGCAACGCTGCTCAGTTCGGCAACAGCAAACATCTTCGCTGCATGGGCGAAAACGACTGTTGGTCTCGTCATGGTGATTGTGGTGTTGACCGGAATTGTCTCGCTGATCCAAACCCTGTTCGCTTCTGAACTTGGCTCGTTGTCTGATGTCAATGACATGGAAGCCAGCGGACGTTTCCTTGCAATCTGCATCGTCGCTATCGTCATGCTCACCCAGATCCCGTCACTCGCTGGCGGCATGTCTGGAGCGATAGTTTCGGCGTCCTCTGGCATTGCAGTTGCTTCGGGGGCTGCAGCCGCCGCCAGAAACGTAATGGGCACGACTGTTGATGCCGGACGCAGCACAGTTGCAGGGGGCAAGACTGCAGCCGCGATGGCCTCCGCAGCCCGAGACGGCACCGGGGTTCGTGACAGCGCATCCCGAGCAATGCAGGCGCGTCGGGACATTGCACACAGATCCCGCAATCAGGATAGCGCCGCGCGCCAGAGCTATGCCGCTGACCGTTACCGGCAGAGCATTCAAGCCGCTCGCGCAAACCCCAAGAAATCTTCGTAAACTGAGGTACAGAGCAAATGTCACATGTGACAGATCACGAGAAAGAACTTTTTCTGGGCGCTCGGCGCGATGCCTTCAAATGGCAGGTGTTTGGTGCGGTCGGTATGGCAATGGGTGTAGCCTCGATGGTCGGTTGGGCAGTGATCCTGCCATTGAAGGAAATTCGCGCGGTTCCCTTCTCTATTGACCCAGATACAAAACTGCCGGTCTTGCTGACAGAGAAAGTCCAGGAACTCGAACCGTCCGAAGCGATGGCCTTCCGCGAAGTCGCAAATTATGTGCGCGACCGGGAAACCTATGACGTCCAAGACAACAACGAGCGCCTGAAATCAGTTCTGCGTCGCTCCGATGAACTGGCGGAAGCATCCTATCGGGATCTCTGGGACGGTTCGAACGACAACCATCCGGACGAAATCTATACGCCCAAGACAAAAGTGCAGACCGAGGTTCTGGGCGTGTCGCCGGTCAACGGTGAAACGGTTCAGGTTGAGATCCGTAAGTCCCTGATTGTTCCAAACCAAGAAACGGCCTCAGCCCGCTACGTGGTCACAGTGACCTACGGGTTTGAAGAGAAAATCGTGACGTCGATGGATGAGCTTCTGGAAAATCCATTCGGCTTCGTCGTCACCAACTACCGCGTAGACGCCATGGGGAACATCTGATGCAGCGAACCATTAAGACACTCACAACCGCCGCTGCCGCAGTCCTGGCTCTCTCTTTGCCTGTTCTGGCGGAAATCACGCCAACACCGGACGGAAAGAACGCGGATCACCGCATCACGCATTTCCATTATGTCGAAAACCAAGTGTACCGCATCCCTGTGGGTGAACGCCTGATCACATACGTCCACTTTCCGCAGGGCGAAACCGTCCGCAGCATTGGTGCGGGCGACACTGAAAGTTTTCAGATCACCCGTCTGCAAGAAGGTCGCGTTATTGCGTTCAAGCCGGAAATCCTCAACTCGGATTCAAACCTGACGGTTCTGACCAATCGCGGATCGTACAACTTCTATCTGGTTCCGGCTGAGACTGCCGCAGAGCGCAGGAATGTGCCGTTCCGGGTTACGTTCTACTCAAACAACAGGGGTGGACCCACAACGACCCGAGGTAAGGTAGCGCGAAGCGAACCCAAGCCAACCGGGCGGTTCGTGAACCAAAACTATTCACGGTCGGGCAAAGCAGATTTTGCACCTACTGCCGTTTGGGACGATGGCGTTCACACTTACATGCAAATCCCGCAGGACGAGGAACTACCGGGTATTTTCCGTGTATTGCCGGATGGCCGAGAGCTGATGGTGAATACCACTGTGAAAGAGCGCGGCATTATCCAGGTGCAGGGTCTTTCCGATCTCTGGACGCTGCGCATCGAGGACGACTCGATTTGCGTTCGGAACGATGGCGACAATTACCAAGAGGCAAGCGCTCGCGGTCAAACTGGTAGACCGATCACCTCGCAAACAGTCAAACCGGGGGGCAGCAAGTAATGAACCGCGAGCAGACAATTGCGGCACGGGTGGCGGCTGAACAAACGCCTCAACGAATGAGGAAGAGGTTCGAGACAAAAAAACTCATTGCCGTTGCTGTCGCTAGTGCGGTGTTCGTGGGCTTCGCGCTGTTTGTCTTGGGGGATGACAGCAAAGCCAATCATGCAGGCGTACGTGTCGATGCTCTGCGACCAAGCGGCGGTGAGCATTATGGGCTTTTGACAGCGCGTGGACCCGATGTGGATGAGAAGGAGGCTGCACCGGGGGGCATTAAGGTCACAACTGTGGATACAGTTGTCCCGGTGCAGCCCGTTTCCGAAGGACTGAAACAAGCTCTCGCTTCCGTCGAAAACCTTAGTAAGCGCCTTGCTTCAATGCAAGACGAGCTGACCGAGGCAAAGGTGTCTTTGTCTGAAAAGGATAGTGAAATCGCTTCGCTCAATCTGACCAACGAGCGTTTGGAGGTCAGATATGATGAGCGCGAGAAGAAGTTTCAGACAGAGCTTGCCCAAGCTGTTGCTGACGCCGAGGCACGGGCACTCGCCAGCATGAGCCATCTGCAAACCCAAGGTCTGACCGAGGACGAACGGCGCAGGCTCGAAGAACTCAAGCGGATGCGCGAGCGCCAGAACCAGTCGGACGGAATTGTGTTCGATGAAAACCCATATGGCAGAAACTAATGGAGCTGACGATGAACAGAACAGCACTCTCCCTCGCCCTGGTCACGTTGGCCTCAAGTGCAATGGCCCAGGAACAGAATTACCAGCCCATCAACAGTGGATCGCAGCCGATCATTTTCCAGCCCGTGCAACCGGCCCAACAGCCTGTGCAGGTCCAGCCGGAAAGCACTCGCCTGCCTGAAGAACAGCGCGGCTACCAGGAAAACCCGAACACGACATGGCAAAACAACTTGGTCGAAGAATATCCGCCCATCGTGGGGGCCTCGATCATTGACGATCCGTCCCGCACGCTGACTCAGGGCACGGTTTTGACTGCCGTGTTTGGCGGGGCCGTAAGCTCGGAACTTCCGGGTAGCGTGGTGGCGACGATCACGCGCGGCGTCTATTCGATGGATGGGACAAGACTGCTCTTGCCACGCGGATCTAAACTCTATGGCGAATACCGCGCTGATACAAAGCTGGCGCAAACAAGGATCGCTGTCGTTTGGAGCCGGGTTATCACGCCGGATGGTTTGTCTGCGCAAATCGGCTCAGCCGGGACAGATGGTCAGGGCCGGTCTGGCGCAACCGGACGCGTTGATACGCATTTCGGTGAACGGTTTGGGACTGCCGCGTTGCTCTCGATCATCGGGATCGCGCCGGTCGCGCTGGTGGCCGACAACGATAGCAGCAATTCGGTGCAAACAGATCTGGCAACGCAGGTCGGTTCAAATCTGCAGAATGCCACTGCAGCGGCGTTGGAGGACTATTTGCGGATCACGCCAACCATCTACGTAGATCAGGGAAGCCGCATCAACGCCATCCTGCAGCGTGACGTGGTGTTCGACAACTTCTGAGACAGAACCTCTGATGCGGCCGTATCGTCGGCCCTTCCGGCCGCTCCCTGCACAATTGAATTGCGGTAGTGGCCTTTTGACGCGAATTCAGCACTTTTTGGAATCAATGAATCTTATGTGGGTGCGTTCGCGTTCGAGGCAATGCCGAGAGGCAGCGAAGGCAACTTCCACTGTTCCAAAAAGTGCTCTGCCAAGGACAAAAATATGAGCGGGCGAAATGGCAACGGCCTTCTGGAATACTACACCGACAAGATCGAGCATCTGTTGCATGACGAAAACCTGAGCGAAATTTCCGTAAACCCTGACGGTTCTGTCTGGGTTGAGGAAATGGGCACAACGCACATGACCAGGACAGACATCACTCTGACCAAGGATGATGTTGGAAACATCGGTCGGTGTGTGGCTGGGTTCAGTGACGTGACTTTCGGAGAAAAGAAACCGATTGCGACCGCCAATGTCCCGACAAAAGAGGGCAAAGCACGGGTGCAGGTTGTCATCCCGCCCGCGACAACCGGCGTCGGGTCCGTGGCGATCCGCCTGCTCCGCGTGAAAAGCGTTGACCTGGGCGCGTTCAGCTTTGCCAACAAAGAGGCCGCATTAGCAGAAAACAACGACCACAGCGCACTTGAGAATGCGCGAGCGGCGCTTGCAGCAGGCACGATAAGCTTTGACGAGCTGGCCGACCTCTCGATGCTGAGCAAATGGAACGTGATTATTGCGGGCGGCACATCGTCGGGCAAAACCACTGTTCTGAATGCTATGTTGAAGCGCGTCGATCCAGGCGAACGGATCGTGACAATTGAGGAAGTGGCCGAGCTGGACATCGAGCAACCAAACTTCGTGGGCTTGCTTGCTGATCGTTCAGAAGAAAACGGTCCTCGATCACCAACAAAGCTGCTTGAATCTGCGCTTCGCCTCCGACCTGACCGGCTCGTTTGCGGTGAAATCAGGGGCGACGACGCGAATATGTTCCTGGAATTGGTGAACACCGGCCATGACGGGTCTGTCTGCACCATGCACGCCAACTCGCCTGTAGATGCCATCGGGCGGATGAGCAAAATGGTGCGACGCGGATCTCCGACTGTCCAAAAGTCAGAGGTGGTCGATGATATCAGGGCCACCATTCACATGATCGTTCACATGAAGAAAATCGGGGACGAACGGAAGGTCAACGGCGTGATCTTCCCGCCTCTGATGACTGCTGAACAGCTCAACTAATAACCTGAGACGGAGATAACTCATGACGAGACTTACTGGCTCACATTCCTTTGAAGTCGAACACAGCGGGACTGGCGTGTTTTTCGAAGGGCAAGTGAACTACCCAACCGACATGGAGAAACCCGCCGAAGACATGGCAGCCCGCGTGGGTTTAGAAGTAGATCGATTAACTTCCCGCGAAGCCGAAACTCTTTTGGAATCGGAAAGACAGCGGTTTGACGGATCAGACACCTTTGAACATGAGCGTTATCCTATCAAAATTCGGCTCTTTGATGCCTGGGTGGACGCGATTGCCCACAAGTACCAAAGCGTAATTCACAAAGGCGATAACGCAGTTCCAGGCAGTGTGTGGTTCGAAATGAATGTGTGGCAAAGCCGATCCGCCCGCGATGAGTTTTTTACTGATCTGGCGAATGAAGGAAGTCGGGTGAGCAACAATGGCTGAGTTTCAGGATCTCCCCAAAGGCAAGAAGGTAGCGATAGCCGGCACAATGGGCTTTATCGCTACTTCAGCTTGTGCGGTGTTGGTGGTCGGCCTGGTCATCGAATACCTCAACACGAAAGGCTTCCGGGGGCTGGACATCTGGGCAATCCCGGAAAAATTCATGGCACGACCTGCAGAAGAACAACAGGTCATCGGGCTTGTGGCTGTTGTGGCCGTCTGCGTTCTGACATTTGCGTTTGTGGCCGCCGCTTTGCGCGGTCCATCGACCAAATACGGGGATGCGGTTTTTGCGAAAGCGCCTCAGCTCGTCACAGAAGGATACGCGGCACCGCTGAAGCTGAAATCAAAACTGGACAGTGAAATCGTTTTTGCCAAGTTCGGCCCGCCAAAAGAAAAAAACGCGATCTTCTATAAGCCCGGCCCAAGTGTTCAGAAACCACATGCGATGTTCATTGCGCCGTCTGGCTCGGGTAAAACGAGCGGCTTTGTGATCCCCAATATCCTGCGGTTCAATGGCTCCTGCGTTGTTCTGGACATCAAAGGCGAGATATTCCAAGCGACCGGCGCACGGCGGGCAGCAATGGGGGATGAGGTCTTTGTTTTCGACCCTGAGAACCCAGAAAAAAGCCACAGCTATAACCCGCTGAGGCGCGCAGCTCGCGCAGACAATCTGGATCGGCGTTGGGAAGAAGTAATTCAGGTCGCAACGCAGATGTTCGACACGCCCAGCTCGTCCGCTCAGGGCTTTTTGGGCGGCGTCGAGGGCATGTTCTGCGCAATGGCGATGTTGGCAATCAAGCGGAACCGTCCGTACATTTCCGAGATCCTGCGCCTGGTCAAAACGACCAAGCAAAAGGATTATGAAAAGATGGCCGAAGAAGTAGGCTATGCCCGGGCAGCAGATGAGTTTCTGAATCTAGCAGCCGAAGAATCCAAAATCCTCCGGTCAACAATTTCGGTTATGAACAACTCCGGCCTTCAGCTCTGGCGCAACCCGTCGGTGGCAAGAGCGACGCAGGGCAATGACATCAACTTTGAAGATCTGCGGCGGCGCCCCACCTCGATCTACTTTTCTGTGCCGGGGAAAAAGGTCAAAGAGTTCCGGACACTCATTCGCCTGTTTTTCCTCGATCTGGTGAACACAATCGAAACCCACGAACCGGGCCCAGATGAGCCGTTCAAGGTTTTGATGCTGCTCGATGAGTTTCAGCGTCTCGGCCACCTTGAGCGCGTCGTTGAAGCGTATGACACCATGCGATCATTCGGCGGTCGGATCATCGTGATTTCGCAAACGCTGTCGCGCCTGCAGGACATCTATGGGCATGAAGGTGTGCGGGCGATGCTGGCAAACGCCGGGACGCAAATGTTTGCGGCGTCCGAAGATTCAGAGGTACGCGAACACGTGTCCAGGTCTATCGGTGACAAAACAGTAATGAGCAAATCAAAGTCTCGGGCGCTCGGCAAAATGGAAATGGGCAGCATATCGGAACGCGAGGAAGGTATTCGCCTGCTCCGGCCCGAACACGTTGGCCGATTGCCTGAAAACGAGGTTGTGCTGATCCGCGAGGGTAAGATGCCGGTGATTGCAAACAAGATCAGGTACTTTGAAGATCCCTATTTCATGCAGTTCTTGGGTGGCGAAAGTCCGAAGATCAAAGGCACACACCTCGATCTGGCTGTAGAGCAAGCCAGGGACACGGCAAAGGCGCTGGCTGATGCGAAACCGGCCCCTGCCCCGGTGAAAGAGGTTTCGGAAAAAGATCAGGAACTTCAGGCTGCTTTTGATGCGCAGCGCACCGTTGCCAAAAGAAAGAGCAGGTCAGCGAAACAATTGGCGGTGGAGAAGTTGGCGACGCAACCGTCGAGCCCAGTCGCAAACGCGCAGCACTCCAGTTGAAGGCGTAGATGCCCATCATCGAGCACGAGCTGCAACTACGCTTCGATGTATAGGTATATTATTTTTGACTCTGTGTATAATATTTCATACAAGGCGTAAACAATAATCGACTCACCAGAAGTGTCCTGTCCAAAAGGGATTTCAGAAATGACCTACCAAGATCGCAATACCGTCGTCTCGATCTTCGTGAACCTCGCCGTTAGTGCATTTGTTGTTTCACGGCTTCTGGATATGAATGCCTCTGGATCGTTTGATGGCCCAGACGCTGTGAACAACTGGGCCCGCATGGTGATCTGGCTGATCCCCCTGGGCGTCGTTGCCACCATCATCGGCACCATACTGTTCAACATTGGATTTGCGATTGTTACACACGAACCCAAACCCAGCTTCGTCGTTGATGAACGTGATAAGATGTTCGAGCGCCGTGGCAGCTATGCCATCATTGTCTTCGCGGGTGCGGGTTTTGTCTCAGCCGTCGTCGCGATGGCTCTCAACGCATCGGCGCTCACCGGCTTCAACATCATCTATTTCGGAATGGCTTTCGGATCCCTGTCAGCAGATATTGTCAAATTTGCTAGCTATCGGCGGGGGTATTGATCCATGGGCAAGCTCAGGATCACCAACAACATTAGACGTCTACGCTTTGACGCTGATGAAATGACGCAAAAGGAACTCGCCGAAAAGGTTGGAGTCACCCGACAAACCATCGTTGCCATTGAAAACGCCAAATATTCACCAACGCTCGAACTGGCCATCTTGATTTCTCGTGTGTTCGGCGAGCCCCTCGAAAAAGTCTTCGACATCCAAGACGCCAGCTAATTCGCGGCGTCCGCGCTACCTTACCAAAGGAATAGATATGTTCATCAACCCTCCTCGGTTCTGGAATCTGATGGCGCGCTCCTATGCCCGCCGTCCGGTTCAAAACCAAGCCGCCTATGAATACAAACTAAACACTACTTCGAGACACCTGTCCCCCCAAGACCGCGTCCTGGAATTCGGCTGTGGCACAGGTACGACGGCACTCATTCACGCCCCAAAAGTCGCCCATATCGACGCCATCGACTATTCTTCCGAAATGATCTCAATCGCCCAGGAAAAGGCCAAAGTGCAGGGCATCAAGAACGTCAACTTTGAAGTCAGCGCTGTCAACGGCGGTGAGAAAGTCGACCACTGGGCGGAGCAAAAGTCGTCCACTGCTTGGGTGACCGGCGCCTTGGCAA